>NZ_JBQFPS010000005.1:0-313089 GCF_056536485.1 Ruegeria sp. CL5 | reverse complement strand
CGCTCCGCCAAACCCCAAAGCCAGCAGCACCAGTGAAATCGTCCACATCATAGACTGAATACCGCCGCGGTTCAGCAAGGGATCGATCTCCGGAACCCCAGTATCGATCGAATAGCCGCTGTTGGCGAAGATGAACGTCTCATGCAGTCCAGCCCCCTGACAGAAGATAGCCATGATGCCGCCCGCAACGGCGCCTGCGAACAGTGACGGGATCGGAGGTTGTTTCATGACCGCCAGCACGATGACCAGAACGGCCGGAAACAGCATGATCGGCGAAATCCAGAAAGCGTCGTCCAGCGCTGTGGTGATCGCGTGAATGCGGTCAAACGATACCTGGGATGTGTCGATCAGAGTGAAGCCGGCGACAAAATAAATTACCAGTGCAATCAGCATGGAAGGAACTGTAGTTGGAAGCATATTCCGAATGTGATCGAACAGATTAGTCCCCGTCACAGCAGGTGCCAGGTTTGTCGTATCTGATAAAGGCGAGATCTTGTCTCCAAAGAATGCACCAGAGACTACCGCCCCTGCTGTCCAGTACATTGGAATGCCGAACCCGGCTCCAATACCCATCAGCGCTAATCCGACGGTGCCTGTCGTTCCCCACGAAGTGCCCAAAGAAACGGAGACAATAGAGCAAAGGACCATTCCTGCGGCGAGGAAAAGCTCGGGCGACAAAATCCTGAGACCATAGTAGATCAGCGACGGGACGGTGCCGCTTGCGATCCACACTCCGATGATCATCCCCACTGTGATCAGTATCGAGACCGACGGTAGGGAGATATTGATAACGTGGAACACGCCCTCTTCGATACTGGGCCATTTGTGACCCAACATGAGGCCAACGATGCCTGTGATTGCGATTCCGAATGCCAGTGGGATGTGTGGAGTGAAGTCACCGAAATAGAATAGTTGCAGCCCAAGCACACACAGGGTCAGTACTATTGGTACGAGGGCCAGCACCAAGCCGGGCTGCCGTATGTTGTCTTCATTCCCAGACATATGGGTCTCCTCCTTTGGAATGGTCCAGAACCGTGATGATCTGCGGAAGAAACCAAGTTTGGCGTTGTGAGGCTGTCGATCAGAGCGCACATCTTGTTAGAATTTGCGACATTGGGGCGTCGGATTTCGGCGTCTTCGAATGAACTGAAGACTGACCTTTGCAATCACGCCAAACAATTTACCTGCGTTTAGGCCATCTCACCCCTTTTTTTGGGAACACCTTACAATTTTTGATCGAATTGAAGTGATTCTGTTGGTCACCGCCCAAAGCGGCCCTTGAATCGAAAGTGGCGATGCTGCGCCTGTAAGCCGTATTACTGACATTCGCTGCAACTGCATTTTCGTAGTTGTGCACTTACACGCACTGCAAACAATGCAGCCAGCGCTTGATCAGCAAAAAGTGTGTGCCAAAGTGTAACTTCTCATCGCGGCCATGGTTTGGCGTCCGGTGCCTCCCTCTTGGGAAATTGCTGCCGTAACCCCCTGCCGGGCAGTGGATGATGGGCGCGGATCACGGTGCTGTCGATCATATGCAGGTTGTGAGGAACGGCTCCGCTTTGGTTCAAAGTATCCATGTTCGACTTCCATAGAAGGGCTGACAAGTATAGACCTGACAACACCGCTTCAGCGGATCAACAATTTTGCGCAAAACCGCTTGATTGGGATGGCCCCGTTACCGAAGTCCAAACCCTAGCCGACGCGTTGCTCGGCGACGATTTCCCCAAACTTGTCGAAAAACTTGGCTGAAAGTTTTTTTGCAGTCCCAGCAATCAACCGGCTGCCCAATTGCGCTATTTTTCCTCCGATTGTGACTTTGGCAGTATAGGATAAAACTGTTTCCTCGCCCTCCGTGCTAAGATTGACATCCGCACCCCCTTTGGCAAAGCCCGCAGCGCCACCTTTTCCTTCACCAGTCAGGGAAAACTCATCCGGAGCTTTGGAGTTGTCCAACGTCACTTCGCCGCTGAACCGAGCTTTGACGGGGCCGATTTTGAGCACGACTTTGGCCTCCAAGTGCTCGGGAGAATGTTGGATCAGTTCCTCACACCCAGGAATGCACTCTCTCAACACATCCGGATCATTCAGCGCTCGGTACACGACGTCACGCGGAGCAGAGATACGGATTTCGTCATTTAGTTCCATTTGAGAGTCCTTTACTCAACAGCATCTTGGGAAAACGCGAAGTGCGGTCTCGGTCGCCTCTTCCGGGGTCTGTTCCGGCTTCACAGTCCGAAGGGATTGCAACCATCTACGCCATTTTTTCATCATGCGACGTCTCCTCGGAATTGTCTGAATTCCGCCAGAGGATGATCTCGGCGAGGATCGACAGGGCGATTTCGTGCGGGTCGATTCCATGGATATCCAGACCGGCCGGTGACTTGAGCCGACTGGTTTGCTCAGCGGTCAATCCCTGCGCTTCCAACCTCTCGCATAACACCTTGGCCTTGCGGTGGCTCGCGACCATCGAAACGCGTCGTGCTGGTGATTCAAGCGCAGATTTCAGCGCTGCGCCATCGCCCTTCCCTTGTGAGGCGACCACCGCGAAATCGCGTGGTTCAACCCCCAATGCGTTTAGGTCATTTGGATCAAAACCGATGAATTCCACCGAGCTTTCGGAACCTTCAGGCAAACAAACACGCAACCCGATCAGCGCCGCGTGCGCGGCAAGCGCGTGTGCAATCGGAGACTCTCCGAAAATGATCAAGCGCGGGGCGTGCTGATAGGGTTCGATCAGCAAATCGACCGTTCCGCCCGAAGGACAACCGCTTTTGAAGGTCTCAACACCATCCGGGTCTGTCATCGCCACTACCTTGTCTGAAGGTTTCACGCGGATCATTTTCGGAGTTCCACCCGCAAGTGCCTCCTGCGCCGATGCGCGTACAACGCGCTGCACGCACGCTCCGCCCAGATGCCCCAATATACAGCCGTCCCGCATAATCACGGCCTTGCCACCTGCCTTGGCCGAAGTTGCGTCGGCAGTGCGAAGGACCGTTGCCACGCAAAAGGCATCGCCTTTTTTGCGCAACTCCTCAATCGTGTCGAAAATGTCGAAACCTGCCATCGACGTGTCCTTTCACAGTTTTCGGAACTCGGGTTCCAACGCCGCCAGCGCGTCGAGCGTGTTGGCCGGCAGGTGCGCATCCAGATAAGGTTCTGCTGCCTGCATAGCGGCGGCAATGGGCTGATAGTCTTTCCATCCTTTAAGAGGATTCAGCCAAACAATCCGCCGCGCCTTGCGCCGAATCCGAGCCAGAGCATCTCCCAGGGCCTCAGGTGACTCGCTGCAATAACCGTCTGAGAGGATCAATACGATCGTCCGCCCGTTCAATGCGCGAGCACCATATCCGTTCAGAAACCTCTCAAGGCTTCCCGAGATGTCGGTCCCACCGCCGAACCCTTCGGCCATCAGCGATAACCGCCCTGCCGCGCGTAACGAGTCGTGGTCGCGCAGCGCATCCGTTACGCGCATCAGGCGGGTATGGAAGAGATAGGCGTCCGCCTCTGTTCCACTGCCGATCAGACCCTTGAGGAAGGCCAGAAAAACCCGCGAATAGACCGTCATCGATCCGCTGACGTCACACAAGGCCACAATCCGCATTGGGCGTGATGGGCGAGCCCGGCGATACAGATCCATCGGCTCTCCTCCTCGTGCGAGGCTGGCGCGTTGTATCCGACGCATATCCAGAGCCGGTCCACGTAACGCTTGTTTCTGTCGACGTGAGCGCCGGTCGCGGATCGCACGCGCGATGGCGGTTGCGGCCTGTTCCGCCTGCCGCAGCGCGTCTTCATCCATCAACTCGCGCAAATCCCGGCGCGACAGGTTCGCCGTACGGGTTGCAATCAGCTTCCCGTCTCTCCCCACGGCCTCCCCATCGCCGGGATCGGGTGCGGCGGCCTGATCCGTGCCGGTCTCGGATTCCTGACTATCCTGGCTCTCTTGCTGCCAGATCATCGGCTTGGCGGATTGGACCCGCACATGAGCCGTTTGTGCGGTTCCCGTGCGTTGCTTGCCGGTGTTGAACCAATAGGCTTCGAACAGGTCATCGAACCGCCGCCAATCGTCAGCGTCGCCGGCCAGTAACACGCAAAGTGCCTGTTGGGCCTGTCTGACATCCATCGCCTCGACCGCCGCCAGCGCAGCCAATGCATCCCCCGTTTCAGCTGGCCCGACGCGTAGTCCGTTCATACGCAAATGCGCGATGAAGCCGGACATTCGTTCCGACAAACCAGATGCGCGAGCGGGGAACCGGGTGACCTGCATCACGCCACCTTTCCGATCAAACGATCCGTCACCTCGGGCGGAGCAGCGTCGTAATCGGCGGCGGTTTTCAGAAGGCAAACCAACGTGGCTTGAACCTCTTCGCGGGACTGCGCCATGTCGTTTACACCCAGCCCCGAAAGGGCCGCCGCCCAGTCCAACATTTCGGCAATGCCGGGGGTCTTCTCCAAGTCTTCTTTGCGCAGCGCCTGCACAACGCCAACAATCTGGCGCGCCAACAGCCCTTCAACTTCGGGCATGCGGGCTTTCAGGATCGCTATTTCCGTTTCACGTGATGGGTAGTCGAGGAAACTATATAGGCAACGACGCCGCAGCGCGTCCGAAAGATCCCGCGTCCCATTCGCCGTCAGGATCACGATGGGCCGCGAACGCGCCTTGATGGTGCCAAGCTCGGGGATGGTGATCTGAAAATCCGACAAAATCTCAAGCAGATAGGCCTCAAACTCCTCATCCGCCCGGTCGATTTCATCGATCAGAAGAACAGGTGGTTCTTCTTCACTGATCGCTTCTAGTAAAGGTCGCTTCAGCAAATAGTCATCAGTGAATAGCTGGGCCTCCCTGGTGCCACCCTGTGCCTCGCTTGCACGAATGGCCAGCAACTGGCGCTGGTAATTCCATTCATATATCGCGTGGCTGGCATCCAACCCTTCGTAGCATTGCAACCGGATCAACCGCGCCGCGCGCTGTGCTGCCAACGCCTTTGCGACCTCGGTTTTACCGACCCCTGCTGGCCCTTCCAACAGCAGCGGACGCCCAAGCAACTGCGCCAGATGAAGCGCCATCGCCAATCGGTCATCGGCAACGTAGCCCACCTCGGCCAAGCCTTGCTGAATGTGCTGCAAGCTCATGCAATTCTCCCGGATTGCCGCCGCGCCGTATTCCAGCGCGGCAGCTTTTCCTGTTAGCCGTGCATTCCCAGACCGTTGGCGATCTTCCAGATACGCCAGTGGTCATGCGGCATGTGGCTTTGGACTAGGCCGAAAGGACGGAAGGCATCATGCACCGCGTTCGAGAACGAAGGAACGCCACCGACATTTGGGCTTTCGCCAACGCCTTTTGCACCGATCGGGTGGTGCGGAGACGGCGTCACCGTGTGATCGGTGGTGTAGTTGGGCGTCTCCCACGCGGTGGGCAAGAAGAAGTCCATCAACGTACCGGTCTTGACGTTACCCATCTCATCATACGCGATTTCCTGACCCATAGCGATTGCCAGAGCCTCGGTCACGCCGCCATGGACCTGACCTTCGATGATCATGGGGTTGATCCGGGTCCCGCAATCGTCCAGCGCATAGAACTGCCGGACCTCCCATTCGCCGGTATCGACGTCGATCTCCATGACGCAGATATAGGCCCCGAACGGGTAGGTCATGTTCGGCGGGTCATAGTAGCTTACGGCCTCCAGACCGGGTTCCAGCCCCGGAATCGCCTGATTATATGCGGCAAAGGCGATTTCTTTCATCGTCTTGAACCGCTCAGGCGCACCTTTGACCGAGAACCGATCCACGTCCCATTCGACATCGTCGTCGTGGACCTCAAGCAAGTAAGCCGCGATCATCTGCGCCTTGGCACGGATTTTGCGGGCGGCCATCGCCGTTGCCGCACCGGCCACAGGTGTCGACCGAGACCCATAGGTGCCAAGCCCATAGGGCGCGGTATCAGTGTCGCCTTCTTCCAGCGTGATGTCATCGGCAGGCAGGCCGATCTCGCTGGCGATAATCTGGGCGAAGGTCGTTGCATGACCCTGACCCTGACTGATCGTCCCCAGCCGTGCGATGGCGGAACCCGTCGGGTGGATACGGATTTCGCAGCTATCAAACATGCCCAACCCAAGGATATCGCAGTTCTTGACTGGTCCAGCCCCGACGATTTCGGTGAAATGCGTCAGGCCGATGCCCAGCAGCTTACGGGTCTTTCCGGCTTTGAAATCCTCGATCCGCTGCGCCTGTTCCGCCCGCAGACCGTGATAGTCCACGGCCTTCAATGCCTTATCCCAAGCAGTGTGATAATCGCCCGAGTCATACTCCCAACCCAGCGCTGACTGGTACGGGAATTGATCAGCCTTGATAAAGTTGATCCGGCGCAGCTCGGCTGCGTCCATGTTCAACTTGATCGCCAGTACTTCGATCATCCGTTCGATGAAATAGGCGGCCTCGGTCACACGGAAAGAGCAGCGATAGGCCACACCACCCGGTGCCTTGTTGGTGTAGACACCATCGACGGCCAGATAGGCGGTTGGGATGTCATACGACCCGGTGCAGATGTTCATGAACCCGGCTGGGAACTTCGTCGGGTCGGCACAGGCGTCAAATCCACCATGATCTGCTGTTGTATGGCACCACAAGCCGGTGATTTTCCCGTCTTTCGTGGCAGCTATCTTGCCCTGCATCCAGTAATCGCGGGCAAAGGCGGTGGACATAAGGTTTTCCATCCGGTTCTCGACCCATTTCACCGGCTGGCCGGTGACAATCGAGGCGACGACCGAGCAGACATAGCCCGCATAGGCGCCAACCTTGTTGCCAAAGCCACCACCGATATCAGGGCTTATCACCCGGATATTGTGCTCGGCCAGACCCGAGATTAGCGACACAACAGTCCGGATCGCGTGGGGGGCCTGGAAGGTGCCATACAGCGTCAACTTGCCGGTCACCTTATCCATCGAGGCAACACAGCCGCAGGTCTCCAGCGGGCAGGGATGGGTCCGATGGTAATAAACCATCTCTTCGGCCACAACATCGGCCTCGCCCAGAACGGCTTCGGTCGCGTCTTTGTCGCCCTGTTCCCAGGTGAAGATGTGGTTGTGATGCTTACGCGGCCCATGGGCGCCTTCAGTCTGACCTGCGAGATCTTCACGCAGGACAACGTTCGATTTCAGCGCCTCGAACGGGTCGGTCAGGACGGGAAGTTCTTCGTAGTCAACCTCAACCAGCTCTGCCGCATCAGCAGCGATGTACCGATTTTCGGCAACGACATAGGCAACTTCCTGACCTTGGAACAGAACCTTACCATCGGCCAGAACCATCTGCTTGTCACCTGCCAGCGTCGGCATCCAATGCAAACCCAGCGGAGCCAGATCCTCGGCTGTCAACACGGCAACCACACCGGGCATGGCCAGCGCGTCGTCTTTGTTCACGCTGACGACGCGGGCGTGGGCATAAGGCGAGCGGACGAATGCGCCGAACAGCATGCCGTCCAGCTTGATGTCGTCGACATAGTTGCCCTTGCCTTGGGTAAAGCGCACATCCTCGACGCGTTTGCGCGAGCTTCCCATCCCTTTGAGATTGGCGGCGCGTTCTTCTGGGGTCATTGTTTGATCGTTCATTCCGCGGCCTCCTTCTGAGCATTGAGCATGTCAGCCGAGGCTGAGATCGCCTTGACGATGTTCTGATACCCGGTACAGCGGCAGAGGTTCCCCGCCATGCCAAAGCGGATTTCTTCCTCAGTCGGATTCGGGTTTTCCTGCAGCAGGCGATGCGCGCGGGTGATCATGCCCGGCGTGCAGAAGCCGCACTGTAGCCCGTGATGTTCGCGGAACATTTCCTGCAGAACACCCAGGCTGCCATCGTCATTGGTCAGGCCTTCGACAGTGGTAATATCAGCACCGTTTACTTGCGCGACAAAGGTCGTGCAGGATTTGACGGATTTACCGTCGATATCCACGGTGCAGGCGCCGCAATGGCTGGTCTCGCACCCAATATGAGGACCGGTGATTTTCAGATCTTCCCGCAGGAAGTGGATCAACAGCGTGCGCGGCTCAGCCAGACCTTCGACCTGCTTGCCGTTCACGGTGAGTTTGACGTGCATTTTCGACATGAGTGTTTCTCCCCTCAGACCGCACGGCTTTGAGCACGGTCGATGGCGCGGCGCAGCATCACAGCAGCCACGTGTTTCTTGAATTCGACGGGGCCGCGGTTGTCAGCGACCGGGTCGATCGCGTCGAGCATCGCGGCGACACAGCCGCTGACGTCTCCGTCGGCCAGCGCATTGCTTGCGCTCTCGGACCAGATGGGGGTGTCTGCCAGATTGGTCATCGCAACCGAGGCCTGACCGTTGCCAACCATCACAGAAGCCGCAGCGGTCGCATAGTCGCCGATCTTGCGTTTCTGTTTTTCATAGGCCTGACCAACGCCCGCGCCCGGCACGGGGATTGAAATCCGGGTGAGGATTTCCTCATCCTCACGAGCGGTAAAGTACGCCGCCTCGTAGAACTCTCGTGCCGCCACGCGGCGGGTGCCGTCAGGACCGGAAAGCTCGAATGTCGCGTTCATGCATTGCATCAGCCCGGGCATGTCGTTGCCGGGATCGCCATTGGCGACATTGCCGCCGACAGTCCCCATGTAACGCACCTGAGGGTCCGCAATCTGCAGAGCAGCCTCGCGGATCAGCGGAATGGCGGTAGCCAGACCATCATGGGTGATCAATTCATGCTGCGTAACCATCGCGCCAAGCGAGACGGTTTCCGACCCAATCTGGATGCCTTTCAATTCCTCAATGGCCTGCAGATCAACCAGATGGCCCATCTCGGCCATGCGTAGCTTCATCATGGGGATCAGGCTGTGCCCGCCCGCGATCACGCGCGCTTCATCTCCGTGTTTCTGTAGGATGCCAATGGCCGAGGCGATATCGCCTGGCCGGTGATACTCAAAACCGGCTGGTATCATATTTTTCCTCCCTGGGTCCAAGCGGTGTGCCTTGGGGATCCTGCGAAGTAGGAAAGAACGTGTGACTTAAGGCTTCCAGCGATCGGGAACAGGTCGCGCTGCTTGTTTCACGAAATGCGAATAGGTTGCACGAACTGCGGTCAGAGGCCGAGAGCATCGCGAATGTCCGTCAGGCGGGACCGGCTGACCGGCACTTTGGTCAACGCGTCGACACCGTCAAAATAACAGGTGCCGTTGTCTTTGTGACGCTCAAAGCTAGAGACGTGTTTGGGGTTCACCAGATAGCTGCGATGGGCACGCAAAAACCCGTCTGGTTTCAGGCGGTTCTCGGCCTCGGTGATCGACCAAGGGCAGAACAGTTTTTCAGCACCCATATAGAGAACGGTATAATGCCCCTCGGCCCGAATGGCGGCGATGCGGTTGGGTTCGGCGAAAAAAGTCTGACCCTCGCGCTCGAACGGAACACCGGCACGCAGGGCTGCGGGTTCTGCAGGACGTTCGGGTGCAGGCGCCTCCTTAGGTTCGATGAACGAGATACCCGTCAGCAGGAACGCTCCGCAAATCAGAAACACCGAAACTGTGACACCCATCGCCAGAACCTGATTGTCGAGCGCGGGTCCCGCGCCACCGGTGCTGTCGCTGGCCACGAAATCAGTCAGGCTGGTAGCCACAAAATGCATAGTGAACACGGCCAGCCCAAAGCAGACCGTACCCAAGAGAATATTGCGCTGCGTGCGATTACCATAGGCGACCCAGATGGCCGCAACCGACAGTATCACCGAAGCCAACGTCGCCAACACCACATCCAATGCATTATAGACGGGACGGCACAGCTGCATTCCGGCCATTCCGATATAGTGCATCACCACGATCCCTAGGCCTACGATCACCCCAGACCCGATCATAATCTGAGGCGTGCGTGGGCGAAAATGCAGCAGCAAAAGCGCCAGTCCAACCATCAGGATCGCGACCAGAGCAGAAATCAGTGTGATCAGAGCGTCATAGTAAAACAGGATCGGCAGTTGCAGACCCAGCATGGCGACAAAATGCATCGACCAGATGCCGCCACCCAGAATGACTGCCGCCAGAGCAACCACAAGCTTACGCCGCTGACTGTCAAGCTGGGATGCACCATGGGTCAGATACAGCCCGGTAAATCCCGCCATCAGCGACACGGCCAAAGAGGCCGCCACAAGCCAGGCGTTGTGCGAATAGTCCAGCATATAGGTGTACCCGCCCTCCCCAGCGCGTGTCTGACGTTAGCAAACTGAAATTCCCGGCACAATCTACTCTGGCCGGACTGCAGCAGCACGCGCAGAGGAATTCGAACCGGTCTCAATGAAGCTTGCAAAGCTGTCTTGTGTCCGGCACCGAGTTCGCGCCATTCGGCAGCAGCGCCGGAACGTGTCTGCACGAAAATGTCCTGGCTAGAAAGGGATCGCTCTTAGTTAAAGTGATTGCGGATTTAGGTATGAAAGGTGGCGATTACTGGACATTCAATTCAAGTTGCGTCCAAGCAAGCTTCACCGCTAAAGACATTTTGCCTGCCTCCTACGGCTACCGACCCTATCCAGACGATCACGATGTAGAGTACGGGCCTGACCGGAGCGAAGATCCAATAGGCCCGAAGGCTACGTGACCAAATAGGCACTAACGCGTTTGAACACTTCACGAATACACTGTCCATCTTCGGATCACTATATCGCCTTGCGACCGGCCACGTGCCTTTTTGTCCAGATCTCAGGCCGTGCCTCAGGCTGACATCAGATAGGGGATTTCCTTGTTGTAGCATAGCGCTGACAAGTCGGCTGCGCGTCGGCTTCCAATTTTCCCTTTTTAAGCAGAACATAGTTCGCGAAGTCAGCTTCGGGCTGGAAGAGGTAGCTCGTGGCCCGAAGCGGTCTTCCGACTACGGTAGCTGTCGCTGCGGTGCGGTCCGTCAGAGGAGACATTCGCCGCAAGCGCGAAGTTGAGCACTCTGCGAACCGGAAGTTTGCGAACGAAGTTGCCATTCAATCGTGAATTGCGAATGTCCGCTTGTGAGAAAACTCTGAAAGATGCAAATTTAGCTAACAGAAACAGAAATGCAGGGGGCAGGATTGTCACCTATCGAAGCTGTACGTACGCCAGACGACTGTTTTCTGAACTTGCCTGATTTCGCCTGGCATCCTCAATACGAAGATCAGTTGGCCGGGTATAAAGGTCTGCGGATGGCAAGAATAGACGAAGGTCCACAGGATGCAGAGCGGGTGTTCTTGTGCCTACATGGGCAGCCGTCTTGGGTTTTTTATATCGGCATATGATCCCGGTCTTTCTAGAGACTGGCGCCCGAGTTGTTGTTCCTGACCTATTCGGTTTCGGCCGGTCTGACAAACCTATCCAAGACAATTGCTACACTTTCACATTTCACAGACAGAGCTTGATCGAGTTGATTGAAACGCTCGATCTCAAAGGAATTACACTCGTTGTACAGGATTGGGGTGGGCTTCTTGGTCTTACCATTCCACCAGACATGCCTGATCGCTTCAATCGGCTATTGGTTATGAACACAGTTCTTGGCTTGGGTGGCGGTAGCAGCGAAGGGTTCGATGCATGGAGGGATTTCCACCGAACCCACCCGGACTATGACGTGGCCGCATTGTTTCAAAAGTACGTGCCCGGCATGAGCGATGAAGTTGCGGCCGCTTACGCCGCCCCTTTCCCGGACGCGCGTTATCGGGGCGGGGTGCGGAAGTTCCCGTCGCTGGTGATGACCGAACCCGACATGGAGGGCGTTGATGTATCACGACGTGCAGCGGCATGGTGGAGAACTGACTGGTCTGGCGACAGCTTCATGGCGATAGGAGAAGCAGATGTTCTGATCCCGCCGAGGCTGATGAAACGCATGCACGAAATATTGGGCGTAGTTCGCCCACCTCTGATGTTGCCAGACGCAGGACACTTCGTTCAGGAGACCAACGGCGAACAAGTTGCTCGCGCGGGCTTGTCTGCATGGGAAGATGTAGGGCATCCCAGTTAGCCTTAATGGTTTAGAAATCGGACCTTCCTGCAGACCACAGCATCAGTTACTTCGGGGCTCATTGCCGCCGCTGGGGCTGGTTGCAGCAACTCAGTTCGGAGCATTGCTACTGCCCGCAAGACAGCCCAATGCCGACGTCTACTAGCTAACCGAATTGCTGCGGTCGCAAGCCACATTACAACCATTCGCTGCGCTATAGCTGCTAGGGCGCCTGGCGTATCGCATCCTGCTTGCGACACGCGATGGCACGCGATAATCTACCTCTAGGCCGTTTGAGGCGGCCACCCGGTCCGCGGAAAGCTGTCATCGGCACCTCTCAACGAATGTGTGAAAACCACATCGGTTTCTCTGCCCGGTTTAGCGGACCTTCGGGCAACGGAGGGAAGACCGATGACCAAATCACTCGACCAACTGCGCCGTGACGCAAAGGCCTTGGGTAATGCTCTTGCTGAGGGCGACAAAGGTGCAATGCTGCGCATCCATGGCATTGTTACCATGCCCAAAGACGGGGTCTACAAACACGCGGATTGTCTGCATGTCATAGCGCGAGAGACCGGATACGCTTCGTGGCCAGCATTGAAACTCGCGGTTGAAACACAAGGGATGGATCGCGCACAAAAGCAGGGACGGCTGCGTTGGGCGCTTTACAACGGCTCAAAAGAGACGATCGTGCATCTGCTTGCAGATGAGCCGGATCTTGCAGACGATCAGGTGCCTCTTCTCGTCGCTCTCTATGACGTAGCCGCGATGCGCAAGATCCTTGTTCAGGATGCCGGTGCTGCGACACGCGAATACCCGTCACGGCGGCCAATGTGCCATCTGGCGTTTTCGAAATACATCAAGACAGCGCCTGAGAAAGAACCCGAGATGCTCGCCATGGCGGAATTGCTTGTCGAACACGGCGCTGACGTAAATGACAGTTTTGCATTCGATTCCGAGACAGACCACCGCCTGTCCGCGCTCTATGGCGCCATCGGCCATGCAGACAACATGCCTTTGGCCAGGTGGCTGTTGGAGCATGGGGCAAATCCCGACGACAATGAATCCCTCTACCATTCCACTGAACTGGGCCATACCAAAGGCCTTCGTTTGTTGCTGGAACATGGGGCAAATCCGAAAGGAACAAATGCGTTGCCGAGGGCGATTGATTTCAACAGCACCGATGCAGTCCGGCTGTTGCTGGACCACGGCGCTGATCCCAATGAAGGCATCAATCCTCATCCGTCGGGTGAACCTTCCTTGGTGATCCCAGCCTTGCATCAGGCGGCCCGGCGTTTGGCTTCGGGCGAAATCGCTCGGCTTTTGTTGGAGCACGGCGCGAACTCAAGTGCTATTAGCCGCGGCCACTCTCCCTATGCCTTTGCCCGCGTCTTCGGAAACAGGGATGTCGCGTCGGTTCTAGAATGCGCTGGTGTATCCACGCAGTTGACGTCGACCGAAGAGCAACTCGTGCGGGCAGCGGACGCGACGTCTAAGGAGGACGACCAGATCGACATGAATAGCCTGTCGCAAGAGATGAGGTTTCTTCTTTGCCGCCTCGTCTGGCGCGAAGGAACCCTGCCTCACATGCATCGACTGGTCGAAATTGGCTTTGACCCAAATCTGCCGGACGAAATGGGAATGCCGCCCCTGCACCTTGCCGGTTGGGAAGGAATGCCCGACGTCATGTCGTATTTCCTGAACCAAAACCCGGACCTGAACCACACAAATGCCTACGGAGGGACACTGCTGTCAACGATTGTTCACGGGTCCGAAAACTGCCCACAAAAGGCGCATCGCCATCACATCGAATGCGCGCGTCTGGCGCTGGAGACCGGTGTGGCGCTTCCGCGAAAGGCCTCGCAATTTGCAACGGTTCCCGAGATGTCCGCCTTTCTTGCTGACTGGGCGGAAGCGCATCCCCTGCAAGTCTCGGAACACGGAGTCGTCTAAGGTTCGAAGTTCTTGTGCCAGACGTACAGGCTGCCATAGCCAGATTGTTTAACGACTGACCTTCATCGGCAGGATCGGCCCCCAGGGCGTTTGCCGCGCTTCACCAAAGGCAGAGAATCCCGCGTTGTGATAGGCCGCGATCGCCCGCGCATTCTCCGGGTGCGGATCTGTTGCGATAACCCGGACTCCTGCGGAAAACACCCGTTTAAGATGCTCAGAGATAAAGGCCGGACCGTGCCCGCGCCCGATCATATCTGGCTCACCAATAAACTGGTCGATGCCCCGAGATCCCTGCGGAAGGGAATAGAAATGGAGATCCTCCCAACCGTGAACAGTGTAATCCTGGATATATGCAAACGGGCGTTCCGCAAGTGAAACGATCCATCTTCGGACTCGCACGTCTTCCAGTTCTTTGTTCGTGCTTGGCTCATTGGAATCCCACCATTCGCGAACATGTGGGTGCGATTGCAATTGCGAGATCATCGCAAGATCAGCCGACGTCATCTTGCAAAAGGCATATCGGTTAGGGGTAAGCATGGTAAAAGACAGCAAAAATGTGGCGAATGTTTAAGAGCATCTGACGGCCCCTTGGGACCTGGCGATATGCTCTTTTTAGGATCAATGGTTTGTTTTGGCGTTGCTCCGGCCCATAGCCGACCTTCGCCCTGCATTCTCAATGCTGCGCCAGCAGCCTGCTTTGCGGACATTCGCTGCAAGCGTCATCTTTGGGATTATTCAAACTCACATTTCGCGGGCAAAGCGCCAGTTCGTTGCCATCGCAAAGGATGCCCGCTTATCTTCACTAAGCAGACCTCGGCGAATTCAAGATACGTATAGATCGATAACTTTGCGGGCCTCAGCGATCACGTCTTCTCGAAATGCGGCTGGCTCATGGACCTCGGCCTCAGAACCCAACGATAAAACATCACGAACGGCCTTCACTCCAACCTCCATGTGTACGTTCACAGAGAACCATCCTTTTCGTTTCGGAATCTGAACAGGCGACTGCGATACAAAGCCCATTTCGTTTAACATGCGCAAGCCTGTTGAACTGACCCGAAGCGCGACTGGTTGAGACTTCAGGCGACGCTCGAACTCTGCGATCCAGCTGTGCCAAAAAGCGCTGACATCAAAAGTCTTCGGGCGCGAAAATGTTTCATCAAGAACCTTGATGCTCCGGACATTTGCAATCTTGTAGACACGTGGAGTTTCGACGAGCGCGATAAGGTACCAGTTTCCGGCTTTCAGGACAATCGCCAAGGGTGACACGACACGGTCCACGACACCGTTCCAGCTCTCGTATTCTATCGACAGTCGCCTTTCATTCCACACCGCTGAGGCAACCTCAGGCACAAATGGAGCCGCGGTCTTCTTTTGATACCAACCCAGCGGATCCAACAAAAACCTCTCGGAAACAAGAATGGCCTGATCGCGCGTCGAACCCGAGAGCGACGCCATGACTTTCAGCTCTGTCTGGCTCGCGGCTTCCAGCAAACCAAGATCATCCAATGCGGAGCCAAGCCCCGCCAGCAGCAGGCTGCGCGCTTCATCCGCATCAAGGCCTGTCAATCGGGTCTGGTATCCATCCATCAACCGATAGCCGCCGTTGCGCCCCCGCTCGGCATAAACGGGGACACCTGCGTAGCTTAGCTGATCGATGTCTCTGTGAATCGTGCGCAAGCTAACTTCAAATTCATCGGCCAATTGCTGCGCCGTCATCAGGCCACGGGATTGAAGGTGTAACAAAATTGACAGTAAGCGAGAGGATTTCATCGGCTCTCCAAAAAACATGACACGATATGTCGGGTTATTTCTCTCATAAGCTGTCATGTCACGGAAAAAAAGGAGAAGCCATGCACACCGATCGCGACCCCGAGGCGACAACCGCTATCCAGAATGATTTTGACTTCATGTTCGGGTCTTGGACCGTACAGCACAGACGCTTGAAGGAGCAGTTAACCGGCTGCGATGACTGGGAGGTTTTCGCAGGCCTTTCGCAAACGCAGCCAATCCTCGCAGGCAATGGAAATGTTGAAGACAACCTTGTCGAGCTTCCTGGACAGCCTTATCGCGCCATTGCCTTACGCAGCTTCGATCCAGGTTCAGGGGAATGGGCGATCTGGTGGCTCGACGGTAGATCGCCCCACAGGCTTGATACACCGGTAAAGGGTGCATTCACAGGAGATATCGGAGAATTTCGCGCGCATGACGTGTTGAATGGGCAGCCCGTCATCGTCAGGTTTCTTTGGAAAAAAGGGGCGGTTCCGCGATGGGAACAAGCTTTCTCGACTGATGATGGAGCCACTTGGGAAACCAACTGGACGATGGACTTCACACCGATTGCCTAACGAAAGACCGAGTTCTGTGGGATAACGGACTTTGGAACCGAGCGCAGCATCGGTCAATCTGGGCTCTCTATTGCCGCGGGAACAATTGCAGCATTGGCGATATTGGGTCGTGCCGAAGCTTTCGAGGACGACCCACAGCGGCCTTTCGAAGTTGAGTTTATTTCTGCAACGCGGCTTGTTCCGACATGCCATTTTCAGAGTTTCTCATTGTTGCACAAAAAAACAGACAGTCACGCCTTAGCTGTACATTTTCTATCCACTCAACCGGCATTCAATTTGATTGCCCTCTGCACTCAGACTCTGGCTTTTTCAAAGGCTGCCCATGCGGTCTCGAACGCTTCGAAATTAAACTCCGGATGGCGGGCTGCGACCAAGACAATAAGCTCTGTCGACAAAAGCTTTTGTATTGCAGCTTCTAATCGATCGATGACATCCTCGGGCACGACCAGCGCACCATGACGGTCGGCATGGACCAAATCGCCTGGATTAACCGTCAGGCGAAAAACTGAAACCGGCGTATCAATCTCGCGGATGTGGACGAAACCGTGGCTCGGCCCAACGGAACCGGCAACGACGGGAAACCCCTCGGGTAAGTCGCCGAGATCGCGCATTACGCCATTGGTCACGACACCAGAAATTCCGAATCCCTTGTGGACAGAGGTATTGATTTCACCCCAATAGGCGCCAATGCAATCCGGATAATCCAAGTCCTCAATCACAGCGACACACGGGCTGGGCGCTTCGGCCATGTATTTGTAATAGGCCATGCGCCGGGCTTTGATGACGTCAGACGGCTCGGTCGGCGGATTGACAGCCGCGATTTTGGCCGTGCGCGCATAGCCGACGATCGCAGGCTCTTCGGGCGCTGAACACTGCATGGTGCCGCGTGTAAAATCGTCAAACCCGCGCTTGCCCTGCGCCACTTCGATGGCATTGCAGACGGTGGGGGTGTCGACCTTGCGAAGCAGGGACAAAAGGGATGGGGTCATGTGTCCTCCAGCCAGCGGATCAACGCCGCTGTGGTTTCTTGTGGTTGTTCCAATGTCGGGAGGTGCCCTGCACCTTCAATGATCTCTAACGAGCTGTGTGGCAGCAGATCATGCATCATCTGGTGGCGCTCGACAGGGCACAACTTGTCTTCGCGCCCGCACAGGACCAAAGCCTTCCCGGTATATGCCATCAGGGTCTTGCTTTGGTCCGGGCGATCCATCAAAGCCTTTGATTGGCGCAGAAAAACGTCTGGGCCCAAGTCTGTGGCCATCGCCATGCAAAGATCCAGACTAGCCCTCCGAGTAGGTCCGTCCGCCAGATAATTGGGTTTCATCTCGTCGCGCATCACCGCCCTCAATTTACCGTCGCGAACTGCTGCCATTTGAGGGGTACGGCGAGCTTTGACTTCTGGTTTTTCAGCCAGAGGGTTGGTGTCGAGCAACGCCAGTCGCGAGACACGTTCAGGTGCCTGACGCAGTACTTCCATCGCCACGATCCCCCCCATCGACAAGCCTGCCAGCGCATAATTGGGCGGCGCATTTTGCAGGATGTCAGCCGCCATTGCCTGCACACTGTCGTGCCCGGACAACGGGAATGTCATCACGGGCCTGCTGCCCGACAGAGCATTGATCTGCAGGCCAAAGAGGCGGGCATCGCACATCATACCCGGCAAGAAAATCAATGGTGTCATGCCGAGGCCAGCTTTACCCCCTCAGACAGCGCCGACAACTTGGCATAGGCAATCTGAGGGTCGACTGCACCGAATCCCGCGAAGGTGCCAAAGCCGCAATCGCTGCCTGCAATGACCCGATCTTCGCCAACGATTTGTGTAAAGCGCTCGATCCGCTGGGCCACCAATTCGGGATGTTCGACAAAATTAGTGGTCGTATCAACCACGCCGGGCACCAGAATTTTGTCATTGGGTATCTCTGCCCTGCGGTTGCGGAACACCGTCCACTCGTGGGAGTGGCGGGGGTTCGAGGTTTCGAACAGGACATAGCGCGATTTGGTCGCCATCAGGGTGCTGAAAACCTTGTCCATCGCAATATCGCAGCAATGCGGGCCCTCGTAATTGCCCCAGCAGATATGCACCCGCACACGATCCTGCGGGACATCTTGGAGCGCGTGGTTCAGAGCCTCAACATGCATGTTGGCAATCTTGATGAACTCATCGTCCGAGAGATCGGTGAATAGCATATGGCGTGACAAGGCGAGATCAGGGCAATCCAGTTGCAGATCCAAACCAGAAGCCACGATGGTTTCGTATTCCTCTTTCATGGCGTCGGCCAACGCCGCCAAATATGCCTCGCGCGTTGAGTAGAAGTCGTTCTGCAAAAACAGCGAGATCACACCCGGTGAAGCCGCGTTCATAAATCCTCGCTCGGCCCCGTGCCGCGCCATCGCCGCTTTGAGGTTGGCAATGTCCTTCTCCAACTCGCCTTGCCCTTTTGAACGCACCTTTCCGGTGCACATCGGTCGTGCGTATTGGGGTGTGCCACCGTCATCAGCCAGCCGTTGCAGAAAGCTGGGGAACATCTTCAAATCGGCCGGGGCATTGCGCGGGCTGTCACCAGAAAACCCGGTGTATCGATCCTTGACATAGGTCGCGTAGGAGATCTTTGAGGTCTCGCCGTCACTGACGATATCGATACCGGCCTCAACCTGTTTGCGTACTGTTTCTGAGACCCCATCGGTCATGCAGGTATCAAACGCCGCCGCATCGTAGGGTTCGCCGTTTTCACGGGCGAATATGAAATCGACAACGTCTTGCGTTCGGGGCAGAGACCCAACATGTGTGGTTTTGATTGCCATCAGAACCTCCTTACAATTTTCGTGCCATCAGGATCGTATGGCTTTTGGTTTCAGGATCTTCGGCGAGATACCCGGTCATTAGCAGTCCATTTTCTTCAAGACACGTTGCGTAGCCGGCTGGGGTCAGCGACGCGTGGTAGACGAGTTCCGACCCCACACTGCCACCTACCTCCCCGGCGCGAGGACCTACGGTCAGCATGAGCATCCCACCGGGCCGCAAATGCCGTGCCATGCGGACGATACAGTCTTTTTGCTTATCCGCGGTCAGATGGAAAAAGCTGTTCCAGGCGATGATGCCCTCGAACTGCTGATCCAACTCAAAATCCCGGATATCCGCATTTTGCCAGTCCCCATCCGGCCAACGATCCCGGGCAAGGGCCAACATCGCATCGGAAAAGTCCGCACCCGTTACTGCGAATCCCTGAGCCATGAACCGGCGTGCAATCGGGTCCCCCGTGCCACAGCCCAGATCCAATACGTGGTCACCTCGCTTGAGGCTGGCCGTGAAGCGCGCCAGCCAGCGCGCTTCGAACAGAGCCTTGGAGCGGTGCTTGTCATATTCCGTGGCTTGCCGCTCATAAACGGCATGGGTGTTGTCAGGGTCAGCGGTCATCCTGTCCAGGTCGCTCCTGCTGGGTCATCGGTTGCGGTGATCCGATACACGCCCGCCTGACCGGTCATGGAAGGTATCACGCTATAGGTTTCACCGGGCAATACCAAAGCCGTATCACCGGAGGACAAGGTGGTGTCATGATCGTCGATCGAAACACGCCAGTGGCCGCTGGCGGGCATAAGAGCCACAGGTTTTTCGGCCACAACTGGTTCGGTCACAGCAGACCCACGCCCAAGGAAATCAACTTCGAACCCGGGCTTATCCTTGATCATCCCGTTTTCGCCGATCACCTGCGCGGGCTTGTTGGCAGACAATGCCATCAAGTCCCAATACCGCGCGACGTATTTGCCGACGACATCCTCAACAGGAACTTCGGGGTAATCCTTCAACTGCTCTTCGGTCAGCAGAGGCATCGGGCGTACGTTGTGAGGCAGGTTTTGGCCCTTTTTCGAGTCGTATAGCACACCATTGTCGCCCAACATCAGCCCATGCGCCTGCGCATCTTCGATGACCTGCGGGGCCCAGGTCACTCCACCGCCCGCGTCGTCACCGCCAAGAATCGACATGATCATGCCGTAGTCCTGACCGACATTTTCGAAACCGCGGAAGATACCGGTCGGGATGTTGAAGATATCGCCTTCCTCCGCGATGAACTCACCAGCGGTGCCATAACGACCCCAGAAAAACCGCCAACGTCCTTTGGCAACAAAGAACACCTCGGCCGTCGTGTGGCTGTGCAAAGAGTTCCGGCACTTTGGCGGCTGGCCCGCTGCACCGATATTGAAGCCAATCTTGTCCGTGATGTGCACGTGCTGATCCGGGGATTCTGAGACACCTCCGCCGATGATTGTAAAGTTCTCTTTCTGATCGCTGCCCGGGGTATGGGCATCGATAAATGCGGTTTTGCACGGCTGCAGTTCGCCATAGCGAACAATTCGGGAAGAGATGGTTGATTTCGACATTTTGTAAGTTCCGATACTACGTTTTCAGGAATGGTGATTTGCGTGCGTTTGCGGCACACACTCTCACTCCCCTGGCGGACGCAGATTCAAACGCCGAGCGCGCAGGCTTTGGCGGTGTATATGGAAACGCCGAAGAGCCCCGGTCTCACGCAGGCCATCCACAAGGATGCGATATGCGACCGGGCGCACCACTCAAACCTCACCGCTCTGCAACAGGATCTGCTTCCAGACCGAGGTTTCATCGAACAGTGTATATTCGCGACGCAACTGCGGTTGGCCGCCAATCAGGGCGCCAAACTCGGCGTGGCTGATGCCTAGGACATACACCTGTGCACCTGTCGGTGCGCCAAACACGCCCCAGCCGTCATGTTTGCCCCAAAGTCTCCAGCGGATCGCAGCGCGGGGTGGCATATCGGGGTCGTCGCGCCCGATCTGATGCTCGATCTTGAATTCAGCATTCGGGAAGCTCGCCCGCAGACCCATCCAGAAACGGTCGACCGCATCCCAGCCATGACCAGTCACACCGCCCACATATTCCGATTGAACCGCGCGGTCATATTCTACCTCGATTGCACCCATATCGGCATTCATGATCCGGGTCAGAATGTCGGCGTAGCGTTGGCCCCATTCGTTGTCGTTTCCACGGGCCTTGTATGGCCCAGGCTGATCGATTTCGGGGGTTAGGGGTTTGACACAGGGTTCTGGGCCACCCTCGCGGGCAATCAGATCGGCAGCATAATCCTTTGGATCCCATCCCATCTGGCGAACGATGGCGCCCTGATCGCGGATCAGCCATTCGTCGTTAATCTGATTATTAATTGCGTGGCAATCGGCCAATATCCGATAACGCAATTTTGTTCCGGTAGGCTTGCCGTAAACGCCTTCGGCCAGATGTGTTGCCGTTGACAGAATACGATGAGAGCTCAGCATTCCTTCTTCGGGTGATCCGGACCAGATTACATCCTCGCCCAGCAATTGCCGATCCGGAAACTCGGCCAAAGTCGCCATTGTCGCGCCGATCACGTTCTGATTGCCCAGAACCACCGAGCCGGGTGAGCGCACGACGATGTCCGGGCTGTAATAGTCGTGCAGTGTCGCGATACCCCGGTCCTCCCAAATTTCTTTGGTGATACCGATGATATAATCGGGAAAATCCCGGAACTTGGGATCAAAGCCTTTCATGTATTTATCCTTTGCGGGGTCCAGCCTTTGGGCAGCCGTGCCGAGGTGCGCACGATCAGCGGCCCATCAATTGCGACCTTGCGTGCCGCAGCAGCTGTCGGGTTTTCAATATGGTCCAACAAAGCGTCAACGGTTTCCGCGACCATCAGGTTGGCCCGCTGACGAATGGTGGTGAGGTTATAGGCAAGCCACGCAGCCTGTGGGACGTCGTCGTATCCAACAACGGAAACGTCTTCGGGTACGCGCATTCCCAGTTCGAACCGGATGACGTCCATCACAGCAAGCGCCATGTGATCATTTGCGACAAATACCGCGTCCGGCCGTTTCTGCGACTCGACATCGAACATACGGCGTGCAGCCAAGCGCGCGTTCTCGGTGTGAAACTCTCCGATATCGTGAGCGTACAGTTCCTTGCCCGCGTCGCTGAGTGCGGCCCGGAAGCCAGCCTCGCGGTCTCGCTGGGTTGAAGCACCCTGCCACCCGGCTATGTAAGCGATCCGGCTGTGACCGGCTGCAATAAAGAACTCGGCCACCTTGCGACCGCCCGCGTAGTTATCCGATGTGACCGAGGTGATCCCGTCGATATCCTGACTGCGGTTGAACAGCACAACAGGTACACCTGCCTGCTGGCACCGCGTTGCGATATCGGACGACATGGCAACCGAGGCAAGAATAACGCCATCAACCTGATAATCGAGGATTTCCTCCATCACAGTGTCAATGTTTCCAGCTGTTCTGGAGGCCATGAAGATCAGGACGTGATAGCCCTGCTCCTGCAACTCGTTCGACAATTTTTCAAGAGCTTCGGGGTAGAAATAGTTATCCAGATAAGCGACCACCAAACCGATGATGCGGCTTTTTCCCGACACCATCGCACGCGCCAGCACATTGGGGCGATAACCCAGTTCAGCGGCGGCCTTTCGCACTTTCTCTTCGGTCTTTTTGCTGACCGAGGCACCGGGCGTGAAGACGCGGCTCACCGCGGACTGGCTGACCCCTGCAAGCCGGGCGACCTGAAGTGATGTTACTTTCTCAGCCATCAGTCTGCCGTCCAACCTCCGTCAATCAACATCGAAGTGCCGGTTACCAGCGCCGAGGCGTCCGAGGCGAGGTAGCGGACTGCGCCCATGATATCCTCGACCTCTCCTACACGGCCCAGCTTGATCTTATCCATGATCCAAGCGGCGCGTTCGGGGTTATCAAAGGTGGATTGAGTCAGAGGCGTTCGAATGAAAGTCGGGCAGACCGTATTGATCCGGATGCCCTCTTTGCCCCATTCGATGGCCATTGATTTGACCATGCCTTCCAACCCGTGTTTGGTCGCACAATAAAGGGCCCGATCCACCCCTCCGACATGCCCCATCTGGCTGGAAATGTGGATGATAGAGCCGGGGTTACCAGCCGTGATCAAAGCACGGGCAGCGTAGGCCGAAAGGAAATAGGCAGACCGCAGATTGACGCTGGTGACAACATCGAAATCCTCCGGCGTTGTCTCAATAGCTGCACTGTGCCGGGCGACTCCGGCCGAATTCACCACGACATCAAAGCTGCGAGTCAAGAAAACCTGCTCTAACGCGCCCAGATCACCTTGATCCAGCACAAGGGCCTCGGCTGACCAGCCCTGCCCCTGCAGAGCAGCAACGGTGTCATTCAACCGGTCCTCACCTCTGGCCGCGCAGACGACATGCGCGCCTGCCTCGGCCAAAGCCACCGCACAGCCCTGCCCGATGCCTGACGAGGCGCCGGTAACGAGGGCGGTTTTTCCGCTCAGGGAAAACGAAGGGGTGCGCGGCAGGTCGGTCATCAGTTCATTCCATCCGGTATTTCAATGCGGCCCATATTGCGGGCCTTATTGAATTCCCGCAGACGGGCAAAGACGTCAACGCCAAGCTGGCGATAGGCATCCAGCAAATCGACCAAAACCCAGTTTTCACGGATGCGCCCGTTTTCCAGCCGCCAGAAATCGAGGCTACGCATCGTGATTTTCTTACCCGAGGGTGCGATGCCCATCCAGCCATCGTGCGTAACAGTCTGAATCATGTTGGGCCAACCGGTCACGGCGGCATATTCGCCATCACCAAAGAAATGATAGGTGATGTCGTCCACATACTGCCCCCGGTCCGGCATCCCGTTCAGGAACGGGATCTGGTGCCAGTTTCTGAAGCCTGCATAACCGCGACCGGTGCCGATGCCGGAAGGCCCGTACCAGTTCATGCGCGGATGCCAGAACCGCTCCATCTCCATCACTTCGGGGCCGCCTTGGGACGGATGTTTCTTGAGATACTCCAGCATGTCGATGATGTGCTGACAGGTCTCTTTGCCTTTGGCCTCATCATACGGGCCGGGCACGATCCCGTCCTGTTTTGCCGGCCCCGGCACATGCCATTCGTGACCAAGGCTGGGCGCCATGGGCCAGGCACCCGCCTGCATCATCACCTCGGGGATATCCCAAAGCGCTTGCATCTCAGCGATTTTTCCATTTTCGAAACGGTAAAACTCATGGAACCGCATGGTAACCTGATGACCGGTTGGCGGAATATCCAGCCATGGGCCGATGAATGTGCCAGTATAGTAGCCTCCGCAACCCACCCAATCGGCGCTGAATTCATCTGGCCCGGCCATGACAATATAGTCGCGCCGTTCCAGATCGGGCCAGGCGCCCAGCAGGTCCTTGTAGGCGACATCGTAGAAGGCATCACTGCCAGCGCTGTCGCCGAAGGGATGGCACAGGTGAAACTTAGCGTTTGGCGAAGTTACCTCTGCCAATGTTTTGCGAACATCTGCCTCGGAAAAGTCGTACATTGCAGCTCTGAGCGGAGCAATCAGGGCTTTGTGTTGGGTGTGCTTGTCGCTCATTCAGCAGCGTCCCGGTATGGGGCGGGTTCTCCATAGGGCACATTGATACCGCCATAACGCCGTACACGGATATTGCATTGCTCAGCATGGCCCACAAAACCTTCCAGCATACACAGGCGCGAGCCGTATTCACCGATCAGCGTCGCCGCCTCATCGGTCAGAACTTTCTGATAGCTGTGAGTTTTCAGATACTTACCGACCCAAAGTCCACCGGTATAACGACCTGCCTTCTTGGTTGGCAACGTGTGGTTGGTACCAATCACTTTGTCCCCGTTCGAAACATTGGTGCGTGGCCCAAGGAACAGCGCGCCATAGCAAGTCATGTTCTCAAGGAACCAGTCGTCGCGATCTGTCATCACCTGCACATGTTCCGAGGCAATGTCATCGGCGACTTGTAACATCTCATCATAGGTGTCGCAGACGATCACCTCGCCATACTCGTCCCACGACACCTTCGCAGTACCTGCGGTTGGCAGGATACCCAACAGACGGTCCACCTCGGTCAGTGTCTCTTCGGCAAGCTTGCGGGAGTTGGTCAACAACACACAGGGGCTGTTATAGCCATGCTCGGCCTGCCCAAGAAGATCGGTTGCGCACAGTTCGGCATCTGCTGCGGTCTCATCCGCGATGACCATGGTTTCGGTGGGACCTGCGAACAGATCAATGCCGACACGTCCGAACAACTGACGCTTGGCTTCGGCCACAAAGGCATTGCCCGGGCCGACCAGCATATGCACAGGGTCGATCGTTTCGGTGCCCAACGCCATCGCGCCAATGGCCTGAATGCCACCCATGACATAGATCTCATGCGCGCCGCCCAGATGCATCGCAGCGATCACCGCCGGATTCGGCTTGCCATTGAACGGAGGCGTGCAGGCAATGATCCGTGGCACACCCGCGACCGAGGCGGTCGCCACCGACATATGCGCCGAGGCCACCATCGGGAACTTGCCGCCCGGAACATAACAGCCGACCGACTGCACCGGGATGTTCTTGTGCCCCAGAATGACACCCGGCAGAGTTTCCACCTCAATGTCCAACATTGAATCGCGCTGGGCTTGCGCAAAATTGCGCACCTGTGCCTGCGCGAATTTGATGTCAGCCAGTTCCCGGTCGGTCAGCTGACCAATCAGGCCGTCAATCTCGTCCTGAGACAGCCGGAATGACGCCGGAGAATAATTGTCGAATTTCTCGCTCAATTCACGCACAGCCGTGTCGCCACGCAGTTCGATATCTTTCAAGGTCGCTTCGACAACAGCACGGGTTTTGGCGTCATCCTCGGCCCGGTCAGCGTCAGATTTGCCGCGTTTTAGATACTCGATTGCCATTCTTAAATCCTCAGTTCTCGGGCCGGGGCGGGGTCTTTTCCCCCCGGTCAAATGCTTCCCAGCCTTCGCCGTCGAAAATGTCCACGCCCAGCTGAGCCGCAACATGGGCAAAATCGACATTCACCCAGTTGTCGACGATCTTGCCGTCCACGACTTTCCAGAAGTCCATGTACCGGATCTCGACGCGTTTGCCGGTGGGGGCGATGCCCAGAAACTCACCCGAATGGGTCGCTTCCTGACGGCCAAAAGCGGCTGCCCATTCGCCCATGTAAAGACGTGCCTCGTCTATGCAGGTCTTGTCCGAAAACGCGGCCTGAAACGGGCGCTGCCAGTTGTCCTGAAACTCTTTCAGGCCGGTCTTTGTCCCGCAGCCCTGATTGCCCATCCAGCGAAAACCGCCAGCGAAGAATTCACCAATATCGTCGATGCGGTGGTCGTTCAGTCCATCCACCATGGTTTCGATCACACGGCGCGTGTCTTCGGTCTTGCTGAGATCCGTGTCACGGGTCAGAACCGCTTGTTCCGGGCGGGATCCTTTCATTTTTCATGTCCTTTCAGTTTGTCCAGGGAAGAGATTGGGGAAACGCGTCCCAATGCTCAGAAAGTCCCTTGGCATCCTGTTCAACGCCGGATGGCGAGACATGGCGTTATGTCGGGCATTGTTGCTCATCAGCCTTTGACCGCTCCGGCTGTCAGGCCGCTGACGATCTGGCGCTGGAAGATCAGCACAAGGAAGATCAGCGGAGCGGTGATCGAAACGGCGGCGGCCACGGCGACCACCTGATCGGTTGTGGTCGTCTCGCGATTGAACATGCCGACGATGGCGGGAACCATGGTCTGGTTCTGCGCGTCAAGCAGCAGCGCTGTGACCAGAAAGTCGTTATAGGCCAGCAGGAAGCTGAACAGCCCTGTGGTGATTACACCCGGCCACATCACCGGCATGATCACACGGCGGAAGGCCTGGAAGTGGCTGCACCCGTCGACGCGGGCGGCCTCGTCCAGTTCGGCCGGGATGTTCAGAAAGAACGACCGCAGCATCCAGATGGTGAAGGGCTGGTTGATGGCCACGAGCACAGCAATCACCGCGAAGGGTTTGCCGTAGAGCGTCGGCGCGTTTTCACCCAGAATAGGGGCCAGCCATTCGGCCGAGTTGATGAAGACCGGCAGATAGCCCGCCACCAGGACCGAGTGCGGCAAAGCGCGGAAAACCAATGCGACGATCAAAATCCAGAAGGCCAGTGTCGATCCTGATCGCGCCAGACCATAGCCCGCCAGCGTACCCACTGTCAGCGAAACTGTTACCACGCCAATCGTGACAATCAGCGAGTTTTTGAAGTTGTTCGAAAAGCCCCGGTCGATCCAGACCGTCTTGTAATGTTCGGTGGTCAAGCCCAGCACGTCCCGACCCAACGGCCCAAACCACGGGTTCAGCACGCTCAGAATGGCAGGCAGAATAACAAAGAAGACCAGCAGAAATCCGACCAGGACAGCCAGCACCCCAATGACCCACCCGAAACATTCCTGCCCGGGTTTCGAGTAAGATTTCACCATCGACGGCAGGATTTTTGTTGAGATCACAATCGTGGCCCAGATCACCGCGATGCCAAAGATGATATCCAGCAGCGAAAGTCCCTTGCCACCGCCCAGCGTGGCCGGACCAAAGATCACGTTCAACGCATTGCTGTCGAAGGCATCAACCGGTGACTTGAAACTCATCACCACGATCCAGAAAATCGGGAACGCCGCGATCAGGCACCAAAGC
This sequence comes from Ruegeria sp. CL5, assembly GCF_056536485.1. Lineage (NCBI taxonomy): Bacteria > Pseudomonadati > Pseudomonadota > Alphaproteobacteria > Rhodobacterales > Roseobacteraceae > Ruegeria > Ruegeria sp. CL5. The sequence continues at coordinate 285,345 of NZ_JBQFPS010000005.1, read as the reverse complement.
GCCAGAAAGATGTTCGAGGTCAGTCGCAGGCTGAAAGGTTGGCGAAGCGCACGCGAGGACATGTCAGTGACCTCCTTTGTGATCGCGCCAGGTGCGGCGCAGAGGCAGGATAAGAAGGATGACGACACCAATCATGGTCAGCATCGAGTTGGCCGAGGCCCGGCTGATCGACCTGTTGCCCGCCTGATCCGGCGTCAGGTAATCGAAGGTCAGCCATTGCAGCGAGATGACATAACCCTGGCTCGAGAAACCGACGATTTCTTCGAAGACGCGATAGCTGTCCATCAGGTGGATCATCGCCACAAAGATGATCAGGGGCATCAGGTGCGGAATGACGATGTACTTCAATCGCTGCCAACGCGTCGCCCCGTCAATCACTGCGCTTTCCAGGCTGTCCTGATTGACCGTTTGCAGCCCGGCGTAGAAGATGATCGCCGCGAATGGGGCCACGTGCCAGACGCGATAAAGCATCATCAGAATTTCGATGGTCCAGGCCTGCGCAAACAAAGCGATGTCGCGGTTCAGCCACCATTCCATCATTGCAGTGAGGATACCGTCGCCCCGGAACAGCCAGTTGATCGACAGCACACCGATCACAGGTGTGATGATGAACGGCAGCAATGAGACGAAGATCACCGGCCCGCGGATTGATCGCGCGGCGTTGTTGATCAGGATTGCTATCCCAAGCCCGCACCCGACCACCAGTGGCAGCGTGATCAGCGTGAAGGTCAGCGTGAACCGTAGCGCCTTCCAGAAGTTGATCGTCGAAAGCACCTGCCAATTGCCATCGCTGATGGCGCGCCACGCCCGTTCCGGCTCCAGTACATTGCGATAGCTTTGCAACCCGACATATTCGGTTTGGGTAATGATCTCGCCATGTTCATCCAGCTTCGGTTGCGAAACCTGCTCGGTCACGCAGGTCTGCGTCAGAAATCCCGGAGTACAAGTTTCCTTTTCGACCGTCTCATAGATCGGCTGGGTGACGTAAAAGCTTTGCTTGAACACGCTGACCAGCGGGAATGCGATGAAGAGAAGCATCATAAAGACAGAGGGGCCGACAAAGGCGGCAAATGTCCGGAAATTCATGGCTCTGCCTTTCTCATGGTTCTCGAGGGAAATGGTCGGGAGGGCCGTAGCCCTCCCGCAGGAAGGATCAGTTGCTGATCAGACCGGCTTCTTTCGCGGCGGTGATGTAATCCGCCTCGATATCGGCCAGCGTGGTTTGCGCATCCTTTGCACCGGTCAGATAGTCGGCCAGACCGTTACCAAGCGAGGTGTGCATGATGCCCATCGGACCAGAGGCCGGATACGCCTTGGCACCCGCTTGTGCGGACGCCGCAGCACCGGCGGCCAAAGCCCCTGCCGAGTAGGCCGGGCTCAGCCAAACGGCGACATCGTTATTCGCGCTGACCATGTCGCTGTCCATGCCCTCCAATGCGACGCGGAACGCTGCATCAGCCTCTTCATCCGACATGTTGGCGGCCAGAACGATACCGTCCCACCAGACAGTGGTCGCAGGAACAGACGAGCCCATCGGTGCCGCAGCCATAGTCACTTTGCCAACAACCTGGCTTTCGGCCTCATCATTCATCGCGGCGGCACGGCTGGCCCACAGGTTCGCCATGGCGATCTTGCCTTGCTGGAACTGCTGCTGAACATAGGTCGAGTCTGAGACCAGATATTCTGGATCCATATACTCGGTCATGGCTTTAAGGGTCTCAAGCGCCGCAACGCCCTGCTCATTGTTGATTGCGGGCATGTTGCCATCGCCAAAGAACGCCCCACCCTCGCCGAGATACATGTTGACGAATTCCTGTCCGAGGTTCCAACCGGTCTTGAAAGTCCCACCGATCGGATAATCCATCACTCCGGCTTCTTTGATCTTGCCAGCGGCAGCCAGAACGTCACCATACGTTTTAGGCTCTTCGATGCCCAGCTTCGCCAGAACATCGTCGCGATACATCAGATGCTGAGCATTTACCATCATCGCAATGGCCATGGTTTTGCCGTCAACCTTGATCAACTGGTTGGGCAGCAAATCCTGGCCGTACTTTTCGACCAGATCGTCCAGTGGGCGGATCGTGCCCGCGTTTAGCAATGGTACCAGTGTCGCATTCGACACCCCACCGATTTGATACAGCGCGGGATCGGCAGCAAAAGCTTCCGGTTGTTTCTCGCGGAATTCCTGGTCAAGCGAGGCGCTGAAATTGCCGCATTCAGCCATCGCATCGGTGACCGCTTTCCAGGCTTCAAACCCGGCGGACAACGATTTCAGCGGTACTTCGTTTTCAAAGGCACAATCAGCCCACGCGCCAGCTGCGGCGATGGACATGGCACCTGCCATAAGGATCGTCTTGAGTTTCATGCATTTCTCCCTGTCAGGATCGGTCCGTCGTCGACGTCCGGACCGGCGTTAAGCCCGTTTGGACTGTTCGTGGGGTTGTTGCTCCCCGATCCGCGCACCGCTTTCGGCTTCAAAGAGGTGACAGATTTCTGTCGGCACCGAGAACGAGACCGGCTCGCCAATCTCGGCGCGAAAAGCTTTGTCTGCTTTGACCGACACCAGAGCGCCCCCGACTCGGACTGAGATCATGGTGGCGTCGCCCAGCAATTCCAGCGTGTAGATCGGTGCGGTGATCTGGCCCTGCCCTGTTGCAAGGCTGGCATCCTCTGCTCGGAAGCCCAGAGTCATAGGCCCGCCCGGTGCATCGACAGGAATTTCGACATGTTCGGCGCGGAACACGCCGCCCGAAACCTCGCCATCCATCAAATTCATCGCAGGTGAACCAATGAAACTGGCCACGAAAGTATTCGCTGGACGGTCATAGATTTCGGTCGGGCTGCCGACCTGCTGCACCACACCCTGCTTCATCACCACGACACGGTCGGCCAGCGTCATGGCTTCGATCTGGTCATGGGTGACATAGATGGTGGTTACCGCCAGCTCGTGGCTGAGGTTCTTAATCTGCGCCCGTGTCGAAACCCGAAGCTTGGCATCCAGGTTCGATAGCGGCTCATCCATCAGGAACACGTTCGGCTCGCGCACGATGGCACGGGCGAGTGCCACACGTTGCCTCTGACCACCCGACAATTCGGCAGGCTTCCGGTGCAGGAAATCGTCCAGCTCGACCATCGCGCTGGCACGGCGCACCTTGTCGTCATGCGTCGAGGGATCGACACCGCGCACTTTCAGCGGAAACCGGATGTTTTCATAGACGTTCATGTTGGGATAAAGAGCGTAGCTCTGGAAAACCATCGCCACGTCGCGATCCTTGGGTTCCAGATCGTTAACTACATTACCGTCGACCAGGATTTCACCCTCGGTCACGTCCTCGAGACCGGCAATCATGCGCATCGTGGTGGTCTTGCCGCAGCCTGAGGGGCCGAGCAGCACCAGAAACTCGCGATCCGCAATCGTCAGGTCGAAATTGTGAACCCCAACGAATGAGCCCCATCGTTTGCCGACGTTCCGCAATTGAATTTCCGCCATGGCGCCCCCTGCAAGGAATCATTTTGCATACGTTTGCAAAACTGTAATCCGCATATCAAATCAGGCAAGACTTTTTTGCATACGTATGCATAGATGCTGTTGGTATCCGACTCACTCTGGCCTCACGCCTCTCGTAAAACCCTGAATACAATGGTAAACACCGTGAACTTTCAGACAGAAAAAAAACTGGTCTCCGCGTTTCACACAGCCCTGGATTCCGCGACAGAGCAAGAATCCCCCAAGATGATGAGCCAATTCTGCGCCCCAGAACTGAAGTGGCGCGGCTTTCATCCATTCCACGAAATCAATGGCGCCGAACAGGTTGCCCAGCGATTCTGGCAGCCGCTAAAATACAGCCTTACCAACATGCAGAACCGTGTAGACATCCTGTTTGCAGGGCAAAATTCGCTGCGTGACGAGACTGACATTTGGGTCGTGTCCATGGGGCATTTGATGGGGCTGTTCGACCGTCCGTGGTTGGGTATTCGCCCAACCGGTAAGTTGGCATTCTTGCGATATTGCGCGTTCCACAAAGTCGCCGGTGACAGGATTGTCGAAACAGCAATGTACTTCGACATACCTCACCTTATGGTGCAAGCCAGACAGAAGCCATTTCCGCCACAAACAGCGGCGCATTTAGTGCAACCTGGACCAATGCCCCATGACGGTCTGCTATTGAACGAACAACCCGTTCAAGAAGGCAAGAAGACGCTGGCGGTCATCAATGCGATGATCTCGGATCTTGGCCAATGGGACAGTGGGGTGTCGCTTGAGGATGAATTAGCCCGAACCTGGCATCAGGACATGATCTGGTGGGGACCCGAGGGGATCGGCGCAACCTACACGATAGAACGCTATGCCAAGCAACATTCTGGACCCTTCCGTGCGGCGTTCAAAGATCGATCAAAGACCGAGCATGTCTGCCGACTGGCCGAAGGGCATTATGGCGGCTTCTTCGGCTGGCCCAACTTCACGGCAACTCCGTCGGGAGGGTTTATGGGTATGCCTGCCACTGATAAACCCAGCGAGTTTAGGGTGATCGACATCTATCGCCGCGCTGGTGACAAACTGGCCGAAAACTGGGTCTTCATCGACTTGCTCCACTTCTGGAATAGGCAAGAAATTGATATTCTGGCACGCACCACAGGGATCGAAACACCATGAAGATAGATGCGCATCACCACCTATGGGATCTCTCTGCAGCGAACTATCCCTGGCTCATGGAAAAAGGCATCGTTCGATTTTTTGGCGACCCGACTTCCATCCAGCGGGACTACTTGCTGCCGGAATTTCGCGCAGATGCCGAGGCCATGGGCTTCGCCGCTTCGGTACACATTCAGGTCGGTGCTGCTGACCCCTGGGCCGAAGCTCAATGGGTGCAATCCGTGGCGGATCAGTTCCCTGACTGGCCGTTGGTGCAAGTGGCTTTCTGCGATCTGACCTCTAATGATCTTGAAGAACACCTCGATCGTCTTCAAACCCTGCCTTCGGTGCGCGGCGTTCGTCAGATTATTGGCCGTGCCCCAGGTGAAGATGCCTCAACCGGCACGAACTCACTGCTTAAAGACCGAATGTTCTTGGCTGGTCTGAAACAACTGGGTACACGCGGCCTTTCCTTTGATCTTCAATTGCTGCCTGAACTAATGGATCAAGCTGCAGATATTCTTGCGCAAGCTCCGGAAACCCAGATTGCTCTGTGCCACGCAGGCTCGCCACATGACCGGACTCCGCAAGGCTTGCGAAGGTGGGCAGAAGAGTTGACCGCATTGTCAAGCCTGCCGCAGGTCTATTGCAAACTCTCCGGCCTCGGAATGTTCGATCACAACTGGAGCACCGAAAGTGTCGCGCCTATCGTTTCAAACTGCTTGTCCCAATTTGGCGCCGATCGCTGCATGTTCGGATCGAATTTCCCGGTCGATAGCCTCACTTCGACTTACAAGGAGGTTATTTCCCGGCACCAGGAACTCATTCCGAGCTCAATCCAAGAAGACGTGTTCCTTAGCACATCAAAACGCTTCTATCGCATTTGATGGCGGAGAAGCACACAAGCCAACGGACTTTGGCTCCATTTCAAAACAACTGCTTTGCAGTCGCGGCGAAAGGCAGCTTCCCGCCCGATTCATTGGAACAACGCATTCTGGCGCAAAAAGTACCGGCGCGGCCTGCACCGCCGCACTTGGCTTGGAAGTCTCCAATCACCTATTCGAATGGCCGATGTACAGCATCAAAATGATATGCAATTGCTCCAATCAGATATGGGTTTGCCTCCAATCAGATATTCGATTGATTGACTGAAATTTGGAAAATCTTTGAGAGACCCGTGAGTGCGGGAGTGGACACTGCAACTGATTCCGCGGATTTTCCCCCGCCCCCTCAAATGAATGCCCCCCCGGGCTGCTAAACACGAGGGGCCATTTGTGTTCTCAACGCTGCTCGCAAACTTGAACGATCGTCCTAGCCGTTGACCAGCTTGGGACTGTCCTTTGTTGCATTCGGCCAGTCAACTGAATGTTCGAGCGCTTAGATCTGATTAACAAGCATATCAGTGGATCGACACAGTGCTTTGGAGATACCATCGAAAGCCTTTCGCGATTGGGGATGCAGGTCTTGTAGTCCTCCATTGTCGAAGAAAAGTGCGTTGTCCAGCGCTACAGCCAAAGCCGCGGTTTCCATGGCCAAGCCCAGCATCTCGTCACAGAGTTGTATCGGTGAGTCAATAGTCATCTCATTTCCTTTCCGATTTGGTGTTTAAGAACCCGACTCTGGCAGAACAGCGCGCGGGTAGTTCGAGTCCAGAAACAAAAAAGAAAAGACTTCGGACATACACCATATGTTGGTCAAAATGTGGGGCAGAGAAACCTAAAATCCCAATTTTACGTATTTTACCTGATGTTGGATTTAATGTTGAACGTCACTGGTATTTGACTCAATCGGCTGTCAAAATCTCAACAAATGAAAGAACCGCGTCATTCAATTCTGACCCAAACATCAAGCATTTTTGACCCAGAACGATCAGCCTCTCATCCACGCGGCGCAAAAAACTTTGACGAGCCCAAACTGCCCTTGGATTTTCTCGCAGCTTAGATTGCCAGCTTGCAGCGGGAGAAATGGTCATTCATGTGGCGTGCAGCTATGCTGGCAGTTGCTCTTCACAAGTTGCTGGACTTTTCTACTGCTTAGCCAGCGGGCAAATACAAAACCGTGCTCGATCGCGGTTTCCCGTGCGAACACTGAAGGGAATGGTACTGTAGATCAATTATCCAAGAGGTGAGTGAGTTTTGCTCGGTCAACTTTGGATCTGTGGCGTTTGTCCATTGGGATTCTTTTCACGTGGGTCACTTTGGTAACGCCGAATTCCTGCGCCAGGCTATTCCAGTTTGACAACTGATCCTTGTCACCTTCAATACATAGAGTTGGCTTTCCGTTGAGGCTCATTAGGGCGCTGTTAGTCACGTTCGGCCATTGCCGGGCAGCTATCTCGATCGCGAACGGAAAGATGCGGCCAGTCGGGGTTGTCACATCGCTCCTCAGCCTACCCCACAACCACAAACGGCCCTGCTCATCCAACCGGCCGGCATCGCCTGTTCGATGCCAGATCGTGGTACCGTCTTTGATTTTGTTTTCTTTGGAGTGTGCGGGATCAAGATAGCCATCATTTACATGATCTCCTGCCACCTGAACTTCGTCGTCCCGAATTCGGAGATTGATGTGCGAAACCGGGCGTCCGACCAAAAGCCCCCTGCCCGCTGCCATATCGCGATAATCAACGTCCGAGATGTCGCGCGCATCAAGATGCGCAATCGGTTCCGCTTCGGTGGAGCCATAAACGCAGACCACATCCAGGCCGGACTGTTCGAGCAGCCGTCGGGTCAGGTCGGGAAAGACAGGGCCGCCGCCAGTGAAAACGGTGTGCAACTGGCCGGTATCTTTGCACTGTGCAAGCTTTTCGCACAGGGACGGCGGGATCAAAAGCCGCGTGACCTGTTGTTTCGATATCCAGCCCGCGAGTTGCTCTTGCGATAGACGGTCCAGCTTGGTCATCTTCCAGTTTGGCAGAATCGTCGTGCGTCCGGCCGCCAGGTTGATCAGAGTGAAGACCGGAAATGCGACCAGATCCCGCTCGGCCGCATCGCTGTCCAAAAGCGGCGCGATGGCGTCGTGCTGAGCCATCAGGAATGCGTGGCTGCGTGGGATGGCCTTGGCCTGACTGGTGGTTCCGGATGTAAAGGAAATAAGCGCCACATCGTTGTCTTGAACATCCACAATACTCGGCTCGCCCTGCCCTTGGCCCGGTCGTAATAAAGGCAGCCCCAAAAGCTCTGGCACAACAAATCTGAGCAGCGCAAAGTAACCCGATGCGCAGAACGCCTTGGGCCGGGTTGTTCTTGCCGCGTGACGCAACCCCGCAAGACCCATCGCAGGCTCAGGCAGAACGACCGTTACCCCCAACGACCACAAGGCTGCGAGGCTGGCATAGAGATCCGCATTGACGGGCATTGCCAGCAGAACACGGTCGCCATGGCGAAGACCCTTGCGCTCCCATTTGCTGGCCAATTGCTTCGCGCGTCCATGCAAGGCGCGGAATGTGATCTGGTGACCGGTGCCTTCTACAATTGAGATCTGGTCCGGGTGCCGCGCGACCGCATCGGCAAAATGGTCCAGCAGGTTAGGCATCCAGACGCAGCCCAAACAAGGCGTACCGCCGGAACACATATGCCCCTTCGACACCACTGCGATCAGCGGATTGATTGTCATCGTGGATCAACGCGTGGATCGCCGTATCAAAGCCCAGTTCCAAGGCGGATTTATGGAAATGACTGGCCAAGTGGCGTCCCGCACCCCGCTCCAGGCTGGCATAGGTTTTCAGGATCGCGGCTTTGGATTTCGGACCTTCTGCATAGTTCGGGATGCCAAACAAGAAACCCGCCAATGACCCGTCCGGGCGGCGGGCAAAAAAAATCAACTCGCGCTTCAGCATCGGAACAACGGGCATGTACATCGCCAGGAAATCGCGCTCGGAAATGGGTTTGTAGAACGCATTGCGCGCGAACGCCTCGACCGACAGGTGATAGACCTGCTGGAACAAACCTTCGGGATTGGTCCCGTCCCAAGGTTCGACCGTGAACGCATCGGATGCGGTCAAGGACGACCTCGCCGTTTGCGCCAAGGGAACGCGCGCTGAAAAATAGCGGCTGATGGGAGCAAAGCCCGCCGCCTTAAACACCTCGGGGTCATCTGGCTTGTTCGTCGGCTCCATCAAAAATGGGGCCGAACCGTCGCTTTCCGACACAAACCGGTAGCTGTGCCAGGTATCCCCGGACATCGGACCGATAATCCGGTCTATCCCCGTGCTGCGGACCCGTTCGACGGCCTGATGCAGAGCTTCCAAACCGGTCTTGGGCGTCTTGCATGAGAAATCGCCGATGGTTGCTGCGGGCACACCATCCCATTCGGGGCCCTGCAGATATACGGACAGTTTGGCACCGTCGGTTCGAATGCTTTCCTTCGTCATGAAATAACCCCGTCAGCGATCCAGGCGCCAATGTCCCCGGCAATGGACCAAATGTAATAGGTAAACGGCAGCAGCAGCGACAAGAGCGTGAGCCGCGAAACTCGTTTCTTTTGAAACACACGCGGATAGGCCAAAGGCACGGTCGCAGTCAATGCAAGTGTGACAAGTGACAACACCGTCAAAGGTTCAGCCCAGTTCGACTGGTCCGAGTTCAGCGAAACCGCCCAGATACGGACCAGAAACAGAACAGCGGCAGCAAGCGGAATCGCGACAGGTATGCCCTGCAACGCCATAGCCGACAGCCCCATGGCCAGTCCCATTGCACTAAGGCCAAAAAAGGATATCGCATCCCAGCCCGTTGCATTGCCCACCGCAAGCCAACCAAAACCCAAAATCCCCAGGGCGGCCACGATATCCAGATCAGGATATTTGCTGTCACACGGAGAAGCGGTGCGCGCCCAGCCATGTGCGGCCAGTACCAGGATCGGCAGGACTGTATTCTGCATTTTTGCAGCGGCCAGCATCAGAAAAACCGCAACAACATACACGCGGGTCGTATGTTTGCTCAGGCCCAGCCGGGTTCCCACCACGCCGAAACTGACCAGCGCGGCAAAGAACAAGATGGCAAGCATCGCCAGTTCCGCCAGTGAGCTGTGATAGTGGACCTTCAGGAAAATCAACAACCCGAGCGGTAGGAACAGATTGTCAAAACCGCGCCAGCTTTGCGCCTCGACCAAGGTGCCGAAACCGGCGATCATCAGGCACAGCATCATGATATTGGACGGCGGCAGTTTTGACAAAAACAGGAATCCGATGATCGCAACCAACAGCGTTACGACGAAAAATACCACCGACCCTTCCAGACTTTTGTAGCCATCTTCGACTACATACCGCTTGGTGCCATAAGTGGTCCCGGCAAGTGCGGCGGCGGCATCGGCCAGTGTCAGAACAGCGATCGGAAGCACGTAGTAGAGCGTATTTTCACCAGCCAGCAACAGACAAAGCCCGACCGAAAGCGCCAACAGGAAATCCCCGTATGACGTACGCTCGACGCTGTGAATGGCGGCCCCCAGACCTTTTGAGAAACGGGGCAAACGCAAGATCAGCATGACGATCATCGTCGCCCCGATCAGCATGTAGACCGGCCAACGATCCGGGAAAATCCACGGCAATAGCATCGTGAAAAGCCCGGTTCCAACGTGCATCAGTTTGCGTTGCACTTCGCCGCTGAGCCCGACCTTTTGCGCCAGCCGTCGGACCACTGCCATCAACCCCAGCAAGGTCAGAACAGACATCACAGCCAGCATGATCTGGGCCGCAATACTCATGCACGCACCTGTTCCACGACAAAGTCCGAGTAGAAAAAGGCCATGTCTCGGGCTTTCTGCTGATCTTCGACTGCCTGAAGGGTTTCCACTTTGCTCTGGTAGCGGGCTGGCACACGGCGGGGGGCCATCATGTTCCAATATACCAGACGGGCATTGGGCGCCGCGGCTGACAAGATGGAACCATAGACCGTGTCAAACATGTCAGGCGACATATATTCGAAAATGTCGGACAGGTTGAACCCATCGGCCTTTTCGCCGGTCGAGACAAAAACCTCTAGCGATCCTGGGCGGATATCCAGACGATCCAGACGGTCGCGGATCGTGTCATGGTGCTCAGGTCGCCAGGCCATCGGCAAGGCATCGCCGTGCGTGCCCTTCAAAATCCAGTGCAGATAGGGATTTTGCGACGGGTTCGTATCAACGCCTGCATGGCGAATACGGCGCGCCACATGCTGAGCCGGGCTGCCTTCTACGTGATCGAAAAACGCCTTGTCGCGCCCCATGCGGCCCATGACAAAGCGGGAGAAGAACAGGTTCAACAACAACCGCCACCTGAAGGTATCAAAGCGCGTATCAAAGAATTCTCCGCGCGCCTCGAGGAGGCGAGGCGCAAAGACGTCGTCAATCGTTTTTCTGGAATGCACAAACGGCAAAAGCCGGGTACGGAAGATGCGGAAATACCGTTCGAACTTGCCGACCCCGCCGATCCCGTAGCGCACCACATCAGGCGTAAGCGCGGTCCAAAAGGCGCGCGTTTCCGGATCGGTCCCCCCCAGCGCCTTTGACAGCAAATCAGCACGCCTGTCGCTGGGGCGTGATCCGGTCAATTCCAGAAACTCTGGCTGCGTCAGGGTCTGAAACGCGCCTATCCTTAGCTTGAGACAGGCAATCTGCGCCGGGGATAGATCGACAACCACAACTTTGGCCGGGTCCAGCGTCAGCATCGCCAGCGCGTTATCCCCGGCCGAACAAATCGACACAAGGGTGCCCCCAGCACAATCGCCCAGTGCGGCGGTCAGAACATCCGCGTCCTCCCACAGCTGCGCGTATCGGATGTGGCCGAAATCTGCCTTGGACTCGATTTCACTCTCCCCCATCGCACCGATCCACTTTGCCGCTTGCCCCATCAACCGAAAGCGTTTCTCCGTCCCTGATCCACTGCGTCGCCCCTTTCAGGCCGACGACACAAGGAATACCCAACTCTCGCGCCACGATGGCGGAATGGGACAGCAAGGATCCCCGTTCAACAACGATGGCCGAGGCATTCGAAAACACGGCGATCCAGCCCGGGTCGGTGTGCCGCGCCACAAGGATGTCGCCGGGTTGCAGCGCCTCGGTGCGCGGGTCACGGATCACGCGGGCCTTTGCGGTAACCTGCCCAGCCGAACAGCCCGTGCCGGTTTTCACGCGCTCCCCATCGCGTTCAGGTACTTCGGCATCCACCCAGATCGGCGCAATTGCGGGCCCCCGGATTTCGATACGCTCCGGCGGGTCCGGGCGTTCAGACGATGCACGATCTTCGCGTTGGCGTTGCGCGACGATGGCTTTGAGGTCCGGGGACAGGCTGAACCCTTCGACGGCCCCCAGAACCTCATGCGTTGTCAGGTGAAACACATCACGGGGTTCGGCCAGCAGCCCCCGTGCCGCAAGCTCGCGCCCTATCCCCAGGAAAACACGCCGGGCATGGCCGAATATCCGGGTGCGTTCAAACCGCAGGTTCTCTCGATCCCGGACACGCGCCTTGGCCCAGCCCACGATCCATTTGGACAGGTGGCGTTTCACAGGGTTGGCGGGGAACAGGGATTTCCAGTCCAGCTCACTGCCTGTATGCCTTTTGCCTTCGGGTCGGGCAGAACTGGCCGCAACCGCCATCAACAGGCTGGAGGGGTCCTCGCGCAGCGGAATGCTTTCCAGCTTCAGTTCTTCGGTGCATCGGTCGCCGAATTTATCCAGATAGGACTGAACCTCGGCCTTGATCCGGGGGTAAGGGTCTAGGGTTTCCAACCGACATTCCGCGCTGACACGATCCGCGATCCCTTCTTCGCGGACCATATGCGCCATCCGGGCAATACGCTGCGCCGGTTCGGCCGAGACGATGTCACCCTGGCCAATCATGACATCGTTATGCAGCACCAGCCCATCTTCCCCCAGCCACTTGTGCACCAAGTTGCGCGATGCGCCAAATGCGATCATGCACAGGAAATCGTTGACAAGCGGGGCGTCCCAGCGGTCCAGCAAGGTGCTTTCGATATCACGATATTCAGCGGCCAGTTCGGTTGCATTTGCAGTTTCGATGTCCAGACTACGATCCAGAACATCATACAGCCTGTCGTAGAAATTACGCCGGGTGCGTGGCAAACGCATAGCCTGCCATATCAGGCCGCACGCAACCCCAGCCAATTTCGCGTATTCCCATATCTTACGCGCGCCTTTGACGGGCGCAGGCCCGATCTGGTCGGTGATTTCAGACGGCATGGGTTCGGACACACCCATCATCGTTTCCATGTAGTCGCGATTCAGCGAAAACCCCGGCAACAGCGCCAGAGCGCGGTACCAATTGACCAGATTGTAATAGACCCGCCCATCAATGCGCCCCAGGAAGTTGTCGAAAAGGGCCGCGTTCTGCGCGACGGCTCTGTCTGATACGCCCAGAAGCCGCACAAAAGCACGATAGACCCGCCCGTAGACATGCACGGTAAAAGAGTAGGTCAACGGGCTGACCATACCCGGATAGCTTTCGACGATGTTGGAGTTGTCGAAAATGGTAAGCGCTTCATCCGGCAATGCCGCGGGCCGCAACGCGGTTGTGATTGGCCGCGCCTGAAGAATGTGCAACCCACCCGCATCGAACGCCCATTCAATGTCTTGCGGGGTGCCAAAAGCTTCTTCTGCTTTACGCGCAAGCGCTGCAACTTGAAGCGCCTGATCCGGGGTCAGGACCTGCGGCGTCGCCTTCGCGCATTCAGGGTGTCCGTTTTGGTCAATGGTCCAATCCTCACTATCAACTTCACCTGCCACCAATGCATTACCCAAACCTTTGACGGCGGACACAACCGCAGTGTTTCGTTGCCCGCTCACGGGATCAGCCGAGAACGCGACACCAGCCGCCGTTGCATCAATCATGCGTTGGACGATGATTGCCGGGGCCTCTGCCGCGCCCCCGGTTTTGATGGCGCGGTAGATGGCGATTGTCTCTTCAAACCCGGATTGCCAAACCTGTTTCGCCGCCCCCAACACGTTGCTGTTTCTGACGTTCAGAACCGAATCGAACTGACCGGCGTGGCTGTGGTCTGCCCCGTCTTCGGCTCGACCGGAACTGCGCACTGCGTATGGCCCCGGACCCAGCACGCCCAACGCAACATCCAGCGCGCCTTTCAACCCTCGTGCTGCGACCGGCCCTGTCTTGCCTTTGCGAAACGCGGCATCGGTGATGACAAAAAACGCAGGCGAGTTGAACCCGTGGCGGGCTAGGTTCGACAGCGCGGCGGCTTTGCCTCCGACCTGGCTCGGATCTGTGGCTTCGGATTGGCTGACGATAAAACTCATCTGAAAGCTCCGATCAGAAACGGCAAAAAGCCCGCTGTGGCATAGCAAAAGAACACCCAAAGCCCGGCGATCGTGTCCATTCTATCCTGCGCACTAGAGGTCGGCGCCTTGACATAACTGCGCGCGGCCAGACCGCAGGGCACCAGCGCAAGGGCCCCAATCCCGACCGTGTACCAGCCCACGCCCATCGCAAACCCCGTCCCCACCAGAAAGACAAAGGACAGGCCAACACAGCACAGCCAAACTATGGCGGCGCGGCGGTATCCCCACAGGCCCGAATAGGTATCAACCCCGTCAATTTCGTTTTCGGGCGACCAGAGCTTGCGCCCGATCTCAAGAGCGCAGCCGTTGACGAAGGACAGCACCAGAAACAACCAAAGCTGTGGCGCAGCCCCTCCGGCGGGTAGCCATTCGATGCTGGTCAGCAACAGGTCGATCAGCGGCGTGATGGCCATATGGCTGACCAGATACAGCACCGGCCGCGCCTTTAGCCAAGCGGGCGCGCCGAATTCGGCAGTCATCGCCGCAAGCCAGACCCAAACCCCCAAAAGGCACCACAGTACCGGCGGAAACCACAGCCATGCAGCGGCGGCAGCCACCGGCAGGGTGAGCAGGCCCAGCACCAGAACCTCGGTCGGGGAAACCAGCCCGCGTGGGATGGGGCGTTCGGGCCGATAGCGCCGGTCGTCTTCGGCATCCTTGAATTCGTCGCAAACGCGCATCTGGAAAAACAGCGCCATTGCCAGCACAAATCCAACCAGAAACCCGGGCCATTCGGGCAACGAGCGATCCGCAAGCCGGGCCGAGACACAGATGCTGGCCGCCGAAAACACCAGCAACAGCGGAACGGTCTTCTTCAACGGAAACCGTTCAGCCTGATAGATCCACAATCGCGCCAGCAAGGTCATCTTTGGCGGGCCAGGCTCTCGTGGGCGCGGGTGAAATGGCCCGCAGCGATTGCGGCGACAATCGAAATCTCGCCGCACAGGCAAATGGCAGCGGCCACTTCGGCCAGCGCGGTGCCATTGCCCGTGCCCTTGAGCCCCAGAATGTTCAGCGCCGCAGTTTGGCTGGGCAGGCCGGTGCCGCCCCCCACGGACCCCACAAGAATGTTCGGGAGCGTGACCGAGCAGAACAGATCATCCCCTCGGGGCTCCATCCGCGTCACACCCATCGCGCTTTCCGCGACGCAAGCCGCGTCCTGCCCGGTGGCGATGTAAAAGGCCGCAAGCCCATTGGCATAATGGGCCTGCGCCCCAAGCTGCCCAGACAGATGCGCGCCAAGATTGGCGACCCGCCCATAAGCCAGCATGGTGTCTACGGTCGTTCCAAGCGTTTTTTCCACGACCTCAGCAGGCAGGGTGACCGACGCGCTGACCTTGCGGCCACGCCCTGTCACCAACCCAAGCGCCGAGGCTTTTTTGTCGCCTGAAAAATTCCCTTCGATATACCAGTTTTCCATCGGTATCGGGCAACGGTCGACAATCGAACGGCACAACGCATCTGTGGCGATGGTTACCATGTTCTGCCCCGCCGCGTCCCCCGTCGTGTAGCGGCAAATCAGAAAAACGATATTGGTGTCGATGAACGGCTCGACCGAGATAAGCTTGCCATGCTGGGTCGTGGCTTCGGCTGCGGCACGAAGATCGTTGATATTGCTGACCACCCAATCGACGAACTGACCGGCTTTCAAAAGACCTTCGAACACAAAGGCGGGCGTGCGCAGTACACCTTCGTACAAGACGGCCGTGCTGACCCCGCCAGAACGGCCAGTTGCGAAGGCACCTCGCGCATAAGAGGCAACAAGCGCGGCCTCAGTCGTCGCCAGAGGCACATAAAAATCCCCTTTGGCGTTCATGCCGTTCATACGCAATGGTCCGACGATGCCAACTGGCACTTTCACAGTTCCAATGAAGTTCTCAATATTGGCGCTGTAGGTTTCAGAAGCTGCAACTGTCGCAGCATCAGCGATCAATGCTTGATCGGCGTCGCTTGACCTGGACTTTAGATGATCCCAGAATCGCGCAACCGTTTTACTGTCAGCCTTGCGAGAGGAGCGCAAAGGCGAAAACCCTTCGTCGCTTGGGGCCATCTGCTGTGGCGTGCGTTCAGCATCATATCGCGCTTTAATACGCCGCAGCATTTCCCGCACATGAAATGGAATGATCAAAAGTCAGCTCCGACAAACGCTGTGTAAAACGAATGCAGATTTAATTCTGCGATGGCTGCACCCTAACAAGAAAGAAAGCAATATCCAGCGATTACATCCAGTTGGCGATTGTGAATACTCCTACCTCTTTAAGTTCATCCGGCCCTAGCTGCCAAAGGGCCAGCTGAAGATGTCTCCTATATTCTCTATGATTGCGGCGAGGAGCACCACACCGGCGATCAGTGCTGCGATGAGCCAGATGAATTGGAACGTGATAGCCGCAAACCCAAGGCTTGCGCCATAGGCTGGATAGCGCCAATTCTCCCGGCGCAGACCGGAGATTAGCGACAGTACCAGAGCCACAACACCCAGTACAGGACCGACTATGGCTAGGTACATCCAGTAGTTCGTTTCTTCCTCGACAGGCAGAGTGTCTTCCAATCCACGCAGGCTAAACCAAGCGGATCGCCCGATATCGCGTGCAATCTCGCCGATCTGGCTTCCCACGGAGGGAGCGGGCTGAAGGCTCGGATAGACGATGTGAATGAACACGGCGAAAATACCGAGACCGCCGGCGAGCACGGCCCAGAGGCCGAAGGTATAGAACGGATGCGGCGCCAAGCCTTGTTTCATCGCGGAGTTCACAGTCATTCAGGTCGTATTACTTGAAATTGGGGCAAGAGCGTGGCGGACGTTAATATCTGTCCACCCGGACCATTCCAAGTGGCCAATCATTTTGGCGTCAATCTCGGCTGGTCGTTGCTACGAATGGAAGCACGTGAAACCCTCCCGAGTAAAATTTTATGCGATTTCTGCACAAGTGCATCAAAGCGAACGTCACCGAACCGTCAGTTAGAGCGGGCCACCCGATGAAAGTGACCCGTTCCTCCATAGTATTTGACTTTTGCGTGTCTTCTAACCCACCAAGTTGAACACTGTTTCGTCCCGCCTTGCGGTCTTCGTCGATCCGGATCTCGAATGGCAGGTTTCGTGACCACCGCATGAATTGCAACGTCACTGCGAACCGCGAACATCGCTGTACGTGCGTAAAGTGAAGCGATCTCTGGTTGAGTGAACAAATCCCCTGCGTACCAGACAAACCAGCACTTCAGTCCGAGATATCAGTCATTGATCCTGTGCGCGGAGAACGTCTGTTTCGAGCCCAAAGTACAAAATGCTGCGAGCTGCTCAGATGGCAACAACGCGCAGAAATCGCGCTTTGCAAAGCCTAGTGGCGTCCTTTTAGCGGTCGCTCAAAAGGATCTTGGTGAACGTCTGCTTTCCGCCGAAACCGGAGGCTAATGCAAAGAGGAGCGAATGACTGCTAAGCAGACGAAGCCGCCATCCGGAACTTTGATGCTGACCTCACAGTTCATCTAAGTTGCTCCAAAACACTCTAAGGCAAGGACTGGCATCATAATCAAAGTATGCCTTCGTTACCGACCTTCAAAGCGAAGCTTATCCCTCTTGTTTTTTTGTTTAGCAATCTCGTCGCGTCATCTTTGTTTGATGATTTCATATTTAGCAGTTATTGAATAAATGAAGGGTATCGAAAGAACCCTGCTTTTTGTCGGTTGGAGGGTTAGACGGACCCATGTAGTCAGTACTCTTGCAACGTGTCCGTTTTGACAAGTTTAACTCACTTCAAGCCAACTGTTTAGTAACTGGGCAAGCAGCAAAAAAACAGAAAGAATACCGTCTACTCATTTATCAGCGGTTCGATGAAATCGGCAAGAATACCAACTATGCGATCAAGATCATTCAAAGTTCAGTACATTTGCAGACCATATATTCCATTAACTTAATGATTTAATGATCTAGGCTACCCACGGGATGAACCGGAAATTTGGGAGAAGAACTTGCGATACGCTGCCAAGGGTATAATGATCTGCTGCACCGTCGCGTTTGTCGCTGTGATAGCGGCTTGGCTTTTTTTGTCTTCTGCGCTGTTTTCCTCTATCAGAACATCTTTCGTGGAGGATCTGATCTCCAAGAAACTTGGTCAAGAAGTTAAAATCGAAGATGAGGTACGTCTGGGGTTCGGTCGGCAATTGCAAGTATCCGCGGCGGGGTTGGTATTACCCGGTTTTCAGAATGCTGATGTGAACCTTGCAGCGGTCGACGAGCTTGAGTTCCAGGTTTCAGCGCGCGACTTGTGGAATAGTAAACTCTCGCTGAGTGGTCTTTCGCTCTCTGGCGTTCACTTGAACTTGCTAACAGACAAAGACGGTGTCGGAAACTGGCGGTCCATCTCCCAATCGGAAGTTGAAGTCGGGAAACCTGCTAAACGTACAAATTTGTCTTTGGTTGGAATTCTATCGGACCACCAAATCGACCTGACCGATATCACCGTTCTCTATCAGAGTGATCTAAACGGGCTTGCACTGGATTTACAGCTTCGCAAACTGCTCTTAACGCGTGATACGGAAACCGATGTTGCGACCGCAGTTGGGGAAGGTGCGCTAAATGGAGAGAGGTTTGAATTGAACGCGGCATTCCCTGCGGAGAGCCCTTTTCAGATAGCGATGAAATTCGAACAAATTGCGATTGCCGCCGTGGAAGTCCCTCAAGAGAGCGGGCTGCAAGTGAAGACGACCTTGGAGGTTGCCGAACTCGGCCAGCTTCTCGATATCCTGAAACTCAACCGTGTTTTGGAAGGCACAGGTAATATTGGTGCAACATTCGAAACGGTCGATGGTGTTGCCCGTATTGATGACCTGAGTGTTTTGACGGAATTGGATGGCGGGCAAAGCCTCTCGCTGACGGGACAAATCGGAGAGTTGGGGAACCCGGAAGACGTATCGCTGACAACCCGCATACGTTTGTATCCTGAAGATGCTGAACCAGCCCCGGCAGCATCACGTTATGATCTAAAACTCATCGCAGTCGACATGGTCATCGACAGCACGCCCGGCCAAGTTCCGCAGCGGCAAATGGTCATTGAAACCAACGGGTTCACATTGGACACGTCTGGTGAAGGACCGCCCCCGATTAAGTTTTCCGAGCTTTCCAGAACACCCGAAGGCGCTTTGAGGGTCGGGAGCATCAACCTGAGAATTGGGAACCCCGCTAACCCGTTTATCATTTTGAACGGTTCGGTCGATGACGCGTTGCAATTACAAGGCATATCGGCCGAAGGGTTAATGGATATACCGGCAAGCAGCTTGGTCTCACCGGAGCTTCTGGGACCGGATGATCAACTTGGTAGATTTTCCGGCGACTTTCATTTGAACGGCGATATCAATCAGCTATCGCTGACGAATTTGGATGGCAAGACAAGCGAAACGGAACTTTGGAACCTCGAGGTGCATGGCACTGTCAAAAATGTACTCAAATTCGAGAACCTGGATTTGGCAATAGATGTCGAAGTCCCCTCTGGAGCGGACCTTTTAGAAGCCCTATCGCTTGAACGGGTGGAAACTGGGCAGGCTAGCTTTGAAATTGGCCTTGTCAGCGAAGGAACCGATTGGAATGCGAATGCCAAAGTCGAGGTTGCCGACTCTGTCCTGCAATTTGTGGCCGATCTTGATGATGCAACGAGTGACCCTGTACTACAGGGGTCGATAGAGAGTGACCTGATAAAAATTGATCAGATCCGAACTATCGTTCAGGCGGCCGCGCAGTTGCGGAAGATCGGTGGATCGGAGCCTGAAGAGGAAGAGATCAATCAAGAAATCGGCGACACCGGCCCTCTAAGAGATGTGACACTGAAACCTATCGGGCGTTCAATTCTTCTGTCCGGGATGGATATGGATGTTGATATTGATCTTCGGCATATCGAGGGGGCTAAAGGTATCAGCAGTTTGCAAAGTGAACTGACGCTCAACGAAAATGAACTCAGGGCCGGACCTTTGAAGTTTGAATACGGAGGCGCTCATTTCGACGTCAGCGGGCAAATGGATCTATCGAACGACGCTCATCTGCTTACGTTGACCGGCAAAGCAGGCGGCTGGCAGCTGGATGAAATTCTTCACAGCCTGAACTTCAAAAAGGGCGCAAGCGGTACGATCTATGCAGATTTTTCTGCAACCGGGGGAACCGATTCACCCAAGCATTTTGCAAACAGCATGAGCGGCAATGCCACAGTTTCGATGCGTGACGGCTCAATCGAGACCCAGCTTTTGGATCTGGCAGGTCTAGGGGTGCTACCTTGGGTGTTTACTAAGGAGAAACAAAAGGTTGCCCCAATTGTGTGTCTGCGGGCGCCGATTAGTATTTCTAATGGAAGTATTTCGACGAAACAAACTACCTTGGAAACTGATCATGTCCAAGTAGTCGTCTTTGGCGATGTCAATGTGGCGGGCAAAATGTTGGACCTAAATCTGCAGCCCCGTAAGATTGGTGAACCTCTGTCGAAGAGCCCCTGGCCAGTCACGTTAAAAGGCTCACTAGCTAAGCCAAAAATCAAGGTCAAAGACGGTCCGAATCGACTGAAACGATCGGACGGTGCTAATAAAATGCCGGCAAAAAGAAAACTATGTGTTCCTGATATTTTGCAACTGCAGTAGCGGTGAAAGCGGTCAGCGAAATACAAGTCTAGAGTTCAGAAAGACAGGCTATGCTTCCGAAAAGCGATTTCTGCTTTGGGCTCAAAGCGGTCGTTGGCGGCGGTGTGTTAGAATGGCGATTTTGGACCGTCCGTGTAAGGGAGAGTGGTGCGGGGGAATGGGCTTTTATCGCGGAGCTGAACGTATTAGGCAACGCAAAGAGCGTGCCAACGGATCGAAGACAAATGTTTTGGTAGCACGACATGCTTCACGCCTGTCCTAAGCGGCGCTAGTCTCCGGTCATAGCAACGCTGAAAGGAGCCGCCCAATGTCCCTCTTCTCTAAACTCTTCGGTGGTGGTGAAAAGTCGGAGCTGGAGCCAGTCTCTTACAGAGGGTTCGAAATCTTTCCGGACCTGATGCCCGAAGGTGGCAAATACCGCCTTTTAGCGCGTATCGAAAAGACCATCGACGGAGATCGCAA
This sequence comes from Ruegeria sp. CL5, assembly GCF_056536485.1. Taxonomy (NCBI): domain Bacteria; kingdom Pseudomonadati; phylum Pseudomonadota; class Alphaproteobacteria; order Rhodobacterales; family Roseobacteraceae; genus Ruegeria; species Ruegeria sp. CL5. Next base: position 264,350 of record NZ_JBQFPS010000005.1, on the reverse strand, counting down.
GACCCATACAGTGATCCGGGCGGATGTATTTGAAACCCGGGATCAGGGCGAAAGCTTCAGCATCGCAAAGGCGAAACAGGTGATTGACGAGCAGGGCGAACGCATTTTCGATTAAGCAAACAAACAGCCTAATGTATTCTATGTAATCGACGGATGTCCCGCAAAGTAGACATCCGCCCCGATTTGGCGAAAGAAGGCCAAGCAGTCATTGGCAGTCTTAGATACCCGATACATGCAGCAGCAATCTGGGTCCCAATTTCGTCTATTTTACAGCCTGTGCGAACCTGTTGCTTTTACAGCATGCAATTGGGGGCTGAAGATATGTGGAACCTGGAACAGTTTGTGGCGGACTGCCGGACCGCAGTGGATCAGGACGCGTCTCACAAATCGGTGGCTGAGGTGGTCGACCGGACGATGCGCGATCCGTGGGCGCGACGCAAGCCTTGGGAGAGCCGACCGAAAGCGGTATCTTTGCCTAATGCGGACCGGTGCCGTGTCAGAGGACCATTTTCTGCAGTTCCCTATTGGCGCGGATCAGTTCGCTAATCGTCTTGCGCCTTGGACAGCGTCATCAAAAACGCAACTAAGTCTTCAATCTCTTGCTCAGACGAATTCAATTGCGAGAGAATGGCTTCACCGTCGGCGTGCAGCCTTTCCGTATTGATTTTGCTGTAATGCCGGATCACAGCGTTCAGATCCCCTAGGCTGCCGTCATGCATGTACGGTGCGGTTTCAGCCACCCCACGCAGGCTGGGCGTGCGGAAGGTTCCAAAATCAGCGTGGCTCCGGCGTACATTTCGAACGGCCCAAGCACCTTGCTTGTCCGGATCGTCATTCCAGACGCCGTCCAGTGTATAGGGGCTTGAGAGCAAAAAGTTCAATCCACCAAACCGACCTTCGTCAACCTCGGTTTCATTCAGAAAATATGGTACACCGGCATCGTGGAACTCATTGTTGGAAAACCTCGGGCCGTTGTGGCAAAACACGCAATTCCCGCGCCCTAAAAACAGCTGAAGACCTCGCTGGGCTGCTTCGGGGTAGTACGCGGCCGCTGCAAAATCTTGATCCTCCAAGGCATCGCGAAAATCGTCGAACTGAGTCCGGTCGGTAACCAAAGTCTCCAAATAAGCCGAAAGAGCTTTTGCGGTATTCACCAGAACAAGCTCTGGGCCTTGATCTTGGATGACGCCAAAAATAGCTTCAAAGTCATCAATGTAGGCACTTTCAGAGATTGCTGTTTTTAGGCTTTCGGGGCTGTGCGCCATCTCTTGCTCTTCGATGATCGGATGCAGGCTGGCTGCCCAAAGGTTATCGCTTTTGCCACCCCACCCATACCAGCGGAGTCCGGCCAGGTTCCGCAGTGATGGAGTGTTTCGGTCTAACAGTACATGGCCGAGCGCCCGCGCCTCCGACGTAGTAAACGCCTGTTCAGGATCATGACAACTTGCACAAGAAAATGCACCGTCGACGGATAACAACGGATCGTTGAATAAGGCCTCTCCGAGCGCGATCGCTCTGGCATTATTCGAAATCCTATTGCTTGGGTCCGACTGGAAGGATGGTGGCCACGGTCCAAAAGTCAGCGTTTGTTCAATTTCGTCAGCAGACAGCAAGACTTCGGCACGCACTGCGCCGGTCAGGACCATTAGCGCCGCTGTCATCCACAGCTTCATTTCAACGCAATTTTTGACGTGTAGTAAATTGATTGATCATTGATGTCGACATCAACCTGCAGCTCCCACAAACCCGGCATGTGAAACAGCATATCATCAACGCGGAACGTTCTACCGTCCAACGCGGTAACCTTGGGGGTATAGTTCATACCGTGTTGATGAGCGGGCATGATTGCATCCACGCGCATTTGGCCCACGGCAGTTTCACTACAAACTGAAACCAGCAAGGAAAACGGTTGAGCCAACGGAATTTCATCAACAGACAGATAAACCTCGGGTGCGTTTTGAACCTCCGAATTCATACGTTGCCCAGTTACGTCACAAGCAAAAGCCGCGCTGGACCAAATCAGAAACCAGACAGCGCAGCGGATCATTCTGATGCCAGCAAACGTTCGGCATTGGCATAGGCGATGTTGTCCGCAATCTGGTCCGGCAGCAAATCCAACCATTCACGCGAAAAATCGGCATGAGGTCCTACGTAATACCAACGTTCCGGCGCAAATGTATCCGTACCGACCATGAAACGATCCGGATGGGCTTCGAAAGCCGCCTTCCAATCCGGGTCGATACGGCCTCGTGAGGCCATGTCCGAACGAAATGCCAAGTCGGCCCAAAGCCTTGGATAGGTGTCCAGCGCGTCAACAACACTCGCCGGATCATCAAAGCCAGAGTGCGCCCACAAGACCCGAGCCTCCGGCCAGGTTTCGAAGATCAGGTCAACTGCCTCTCGATCACCATGGTGATGCAGGATGAGGTTCCGCTCTTTGGCTAGTGCAATCATACGTTGGATGACCGGCGTTTTGATATCGTCGCCGTAAGCGTGAAACTCACCGATGGCTTCATACTTGTTCATTGCCAGATTTGCTTCCAGATACTCGATTACGGTTTCATCGTGCATCCAGGTGTTGATTTCACCGCGACGCCGGTAAGGGCGCAGTGCCGGAACAACAATGTCCGGTGCCGCGGCCAACAACAGCTGAGTACCATTGTCATCAGAGCTGGAGACCAGGGCTTTACGAACGCCCGCATCTCGAAGGAATTTGGCCACCTGTTCGGGAGGAACCAGTTTGACGGCATCGTGGCTGTAATGAATATGCGCGTCAAAGATCGGGCGCTCTTCTGCGATAGCACTACTGCAAATCAGCGCGGCACCAAATATGAAGATATGTTTCAGCACCTCAAGCCTCCTCAATATCGTTCAGACTTTGGCAAGCTTCACATCGAACTTCACGTGCAAGAAAGGTTCAGTGATCTTACCAGAAAGCTCCATGCCATCAGGAAATTCTGAAACTGGCCTTTCAACATAGGTCATCACCAGATCATCCCGAACACCAAACACTGTATCCTGATCCAAATAAGGATCGTCGTCGGGGAAAATCTCAGTGACCAAAGAACGGTAGCCAGGAGCTTTGACGATATAGTGCAGGTGCGAAGGTCGCCATGGATGGCGGCCGCAGGCGCGCAGGATATCCCCGACAGGCCCATCTGACGGTACCGTGTATTCAACTGGCTTGACGGTCGTGAATGCATACTTACCGTCGTCACCGGTAGTCATCAGACCGTGAAAAGAATAGGTGTCCTGTTCTTCGTCCTGGCTTGCATACATTCCATTCGGTGCGGTTTGCCAGATATCCAGCTCTGCACCGGAAATCGGATTACCATCGGTATCCCGGATCACGCCTTCAGCAAGCAGCACAGGTCCACCGTAGTGGCGCTTCATATCCCCGCCGAATGGCAGAGGCGGCGCGCCAGAAACATGGAAAGGGCCAAGTACGGATGAGCTTGTTGCATCAGAACTTGAATGCAACATGTCAACCAATGACGAAAGGCCCAGCACATCTGAGGCGAGCACGAATTCATGCCTGTCCTCAGTTTCCACCGCAGCGCAGCCCTCCAGAAACGCAATCCCAGCGCGCCATTCGTCATGCGTCAGGTTGGTTTCTCGGGCGAAATCGTGGAGGTGTTTGACCAGAGACCCCATGATTTCTCTCATCCGCGGATCGGTGTCCTTGGACAGGTATCCCATGAACACGTCGGTGATATTGTCTTTGGTGACAGAGCGCATCTGGGCCTCCTTAAATCAGGGCAAGGCTGAGGATCGGGAATTCGATCAGAATGAACAGAACGATCAGCATCACGAACGCAAAGGGAAGTGCGCCCATGAACACATCCTTGAGCGATATTCGGTCATCGTTGATTGTCGATTTGATGACGAAGCAAGATATGCCCAAAGGTGGGGTCAAAAGTCCGATTTCGGCGCCGACAACAGTGATAATGCCAAACCAGATCAACGACATATCTAGTGCCTCGGCCATGGGCAGAAACAGCGGGACAACGATCAGAATGATGGACGCTGTATCGAGTAATGTTCCCAGAAAAAGCATCAAAAGGACGTAGAGCAGCATGATCGACCAAAAGGACGCTGAATTCCCCGCAAGCAAGTCCTGCAACTGATTGGGCAGCCCGGCCAGTCCCAGCATGCGGCTGTAAATCGAAGCTGCCGTAATCAGGAACAAAATCGCCGCTGTAATGTGACCGGTTTCCAGCAACGCGTCCCAGAACGCTCTTGGTGTCATGGACTTGCGCACGACTGCGATAACGAGCGCAACCAGTGCCCCGGCGGCCCCCGCCTCGACAGCGGTTAGCCATCCTGTGTAAATGCCACCGAGCACTACCGTGATAATGAACAATGTGGGCAGGGTCTTAGATGCGATCTCGCGACCGGACATCCATTCGGTGTCTTCGACGACCCGGCCGCCCACAAATGCAGGTTTGAAACGGCCCATCAACCAGATCGCGCCCACATAAGCTATCGCCAGCATGATACCGGGTATTACTCCCGCCAGAAACATGTCCCCTACGGACTGTTCAGCGACAAAGGAATAGATGATCAGCATCGCCGAGGGCGGAATAATCATCCCCAAAACCGACGACCCGGCCACAACCCCAACCGCAAAACGTGGATTATATGCCTGCGCCATCATCTGTGGAACCGAGACCTTTGTGAACACTGATGCGGACGCAATGGACGACCCGGTAACGGCCGCAAACACGGCATTTGCTCCGACGGTCGCCATTCCGATACCGCCTTTGACCTTGCGAAATCGCATGGTCATGACCTCGTAAATATCCCTGCCTAGTCCCGCTTTTGAAACGATGAGCCCCATAAAGGTAAACAGAGGGATTGTCGCGAAACTGTATTCCATCGCGCTGTCGCCCACCGCAACCTTCAGCAAGTTGAGCGCAAGCGTGAAGTTGTCCCGCATCAGCCAGATCGACACGAAGGAGACCACGCCCAAAGCAATCGGAATGTAGACGCCCGCGTAAATCAGAAAGACTATGGCAACGACCGAGATCAGGCCAATCTCAATCGGCGTCATTCTGCGGCCTCGTCATGCTCTGGGGTGCGAATAAGTTGCGGGCGGTCCTGCGCCGTGACGACCTTGAGCAGGAAGATCACGCAGGCAAGCGCAGTACCGCACGCGATGACCAGTTTGACCGGCCACCAAGGCAATGTGAAAAGACCGGGCACTCCGAAGTAGTCCTGTGTTTCCCACATGTGAAGAAATTCTGGGAAGGTTACATAGGCGATCAAGGCCATGAAGATTGCCGAAATGGCGTTGATGATGCGCCTCAGGTTAGCTGTCAGACCGGGGCGACGATGGTGTAGCAGGTTCAGAAACCCATCTGAGCGCGTCAATCGATCCACTCTGACAACGTCGGCCAGCTGCAGGAACACGATCATCACGACCGAGAATTGCACCATCTCATAAGTTCCACGCAATGGGGCAGAGAACAGGCCACGCGCAATGACATCGACATTCAGAATGACCACCAACGCAAGGACGACGAGCGTACCCAAGGCGTTGGCGGCGATTGCGAGCGAATTGGCGACCCGCGAAAGGCCAGCAACTGCGGTCTTCAGCATGAAAGGCCCCTTTCGTGGATCGCCAGACAGTTATTCAGCCGTCCAGTCACGCACGCCGGTGAATCCGGCATCCTGAAGCTTGCCGAGATAAGCGGCCAGCATCTCTGTGCCCTGCTCACCGTTATCGTTCAGCGTCGCAGCCCATTCTTGCGCGACATTCGGCATGGCGTTTGCCCAGGCGGCACGGTCTTCGTCCGAAACCTCAACGATTGTTCCACCCGCTTCAACATACGCATCCCGCGAAGCAGCGGCGCGGTCCATCGCGATGCCGGCGACATGGTCACGGTAGTCGATGGCGACGGCCTTCAACACGTCTTTGACTTCGTCCGGGAGGCTAGCCCAGTAGTCGGCATTGACGGTGATGGTCTTGGAATTCACTGCTCCCAGATCAGCCTTGAGCATGTACGGCGCTACTTCCGCGATCTTAAACGTCTTTGCGGCTTCGGGCCAAAGCATGCCGCAATCGACGAGGCCGGTTTGAAGCATGTTGTAGAAATCGGTTAGTCCCCCGCGTACACCGGCGGCATCCTTGATCCCTTCAAGATAACGCAGGTTCAGGCCAGCTCCCGCGATTTTGCGGCCCTCAAGATCGGCAACCGAAGAAACAGGTTCCGTGCAGAAGATTTGATAGGTGTCGAGAACAACGCCGGTAGCAAGATAAACTTGGTTCTGCGCAGCAAACTCGTTCTGCATCGCAGGGTATTCGCGCGCGATTTCATCCACTGCCTTAGCCACGGCACGGGAGTCCGACGCCACGAAGGGTGTCGATCCAGATATGCCCTGGCTGGGCAGCTTAGAAGAATGAAAGATGGTTGTGACGATACCTATGTCGCCAAGGCCAAGCTGAATCCCTTCCAGAACACCTTTCGGCTTGACGATCGAACCGCCGTAGTTCTCTTGCCAGCTCATCTTGTAGTTGCCGGAATCGGCCAACCGCTTGTTTACTTCTGGAATGAAGAAGTTGGTGAATTCTTTCACCCACAACGCGCGGTCGGGATAGCCATCAATTACGACAGCAGAGATGGTCTCTTCTGCCGCGAGGGGCATCGCCATGGCGCCCGCCAGAGCAGCGCCCACTAGGCTGCGTTTGGTCCAGTTTTTCATTTCTCTTCTCCCAGAAAGTTAGGTCTTTTGTCTTTATTTGTTTGTTTTGACCCAGTTGACGGTCAGGTCAGTGCCTGCCGCTTCGAACAGTTTTGCAATGGCGCAATACTTGGCTGTCTCCTCGCCCACGCGTGTCAGCTCCTCCTGACTGGCGGGTGTCTCACAATTCACGGTGAGTTCGATTTCCGGAAACGGAACATCAATCTCCTCTTCCATCAGGACACCGCGCCGATCCAACCTGCATTTCGCGTCAATTGTCACAGTGCCGAGGTCAACCTCCAACCGATGTGCGTTCTTGTGCCCGATGACATTCGTACAGGCGATCAGGGCTGCCATTGCGGTTTCGGTCGGAGACGGACCAAGATTTGTCCCGCCGCGTTCGACGGGTTCATCGACAACAACATCAAGATCGCGAATTGGTATCTCAGTCCGCGCATGAGTGGGGCATTGAGCTGTCGTGCGGTAAGTCACGAAGGGTTTCACTTTCATAGCCACAGCGTCACCTCCTCATGCATAAGAGCAAACCTTTTCGAATGGAAAACGTGGAAGCTTCTGGAACAATCCGGTCTCGTCCGCGTAGCCTAGATTGCAAAGAAAATTGGACTTGAGCGTCGTGCCGGCGAAGAACTCCTCATCGACGGTCTTGTTCGAAAAACCTGACATGGCGCCGACGTCCAACCCGACAGCCCGGGCCGCAATCATGAAGTAAGCGCCCTGAAGCGTGCCATTTCGAAAGGCCGTGTCTGCCACGTAGTCGGGCTTGTTTTCGAACAAAGGCCGACGGTCTTCGTGCGGGAAAAGAAAGGGCAGTTCCTTCCAGAAGTCCATGTCATAGGCAATGATCGCAGTGACCGGCGCATCCATCATCTTTGGCACATTCTTCGGCTTCAAAGACTTTGCAAGCCGCTTTTTCCCTTCGGGACTTTTCACGAAAATGAAGCGCGCGGGCAACGTATTCATGCTGGTCGCGCCGTTGATCGTGATGTCATAGATCTCTTCAAGTATGTCGTCAGAAACAGGCTTGTTGGTCCACGCGTAGTGCGATCTGGATTGGCGCAGGATCAAGGCGATCGCGTCATCCGACAAGCGTGGAATGCGCTTGCGCAGATCGCGGTGATCTTGCTGCGCCTTGGCACGAAGTGCCTCCAGCTCTGCTCCGGTTGGTGCGCTCATGCTGCAGCCACCTTGGACTTGGCGTCCTTTTCGTCAATGATTGGGCTGGCGCAGATTCCGATGCCTTCAATCTCGACCTCAACGGTTTCGCCGGGCTTCAACCAACGGGGATTGGGCTTTTTGGCGTGTCCGACACCAGGCGGCGTACCTAGCGCAATCAGATCCCCCGGCTCCAGAGTGGTATATTCCGAAATCGTCGCGATGACCTGACGGACACCCCAGATCATATTGGCCGTGTTCGAGCTTTGCAGGATTTCGTCACCCACACGGCTTTCGATCTTCAGACCTGATGCCCCTTCGGGCAACTCCTCCGGCGTTACGGTAAATGGACCAATCGCGCCCGTATCATCAAAGTTTTTGCCGGGCGTCCACTGAACGGTTTTGCGCTGATAGTCCCGCAGCGAACCATCGTTGAATACAGTGTAGCCAAAGACATAGCCCAGTGCGTCCTGCTCCGAAATATGGCGGCCGCGTTTTCCAACGATCAGCATAAGTTCGGCTTCGTAATCGAGCTTCTGGGAACAGGCAGGCCGTACCATAGGTTGCCCTGCCGCCATGATCGAATTCTTCCCGCGCATGAACAGCGTCGGATATTCCGGGATGTCATACCCGCCTTCCTTGATGTGGTCCGTGTAGTTCAACCCCATGCAAATGATCGTTCCGGGAGCAGCAACGGGCAATGCCGGAGTGATGGAAGACACGGGCACACTGTCTGCCGCGTCAATTTTGCTGGCAAGTGAGTCGGCCAGTTCAGGCTTGGCTATCAAACCCATCAAATCCGAACCGACGGCAGGGTCCAAAGCCGTTAGATTCACTGCGTTTTCACCGTCTACAGCAAAAACCGCTGTGCCTTCCGAAGTCTCTCCCACCAGGTATTTCATTTTCACCATCCATGTCAGTTCGCTTGATTTTTGCCGACTATTTTGCCATATGTCAAATAATATCGATATTTTTGGAGACAGCAAATGGTTGCTTGGGCAGACTACAAATCAGAAGCAAAAAGCCGCGGTGCGCTTGCTTTGGAGCTTTACGTCGCGCTGAGCACGCCAGCCAAAGCGCCGGGTGATGTAAAGGCGTCACTGCCTGATCACTTGGCGTATCAGACGCAGCTGGAACGTTTGGGGCAGCTGGCTTTTGCAGGCCCCATGTCGGATGAAACCGGCGAGCATATGCAGGGGATGGGACTGATCATCTATCGCGCCGACAGCCTTGAATCCGCCCGGAAGCTGGCCGAAGACGATCCGATGCACAAAAGTGGGGCACGTAGTTTTGTACTTCGGCGCTGGTTGATCAACGAAGGCTCGCTGAACCTTTCAGTTGGTCTATCGACTGGAACGAGTGCCTTCAGTTAAGTGCACTCAAGAGTATTTGCCGCGAAATAGGAACAGTCGGATATGGACGCCATGCTTGATACTGAGGGCAAAGAGACATCAGCCACTCATGGAGCGTATCGAAGGCTCCGCGAAATGATCCTGACCGGAGAATTACCTCCGGGACAAAAACTCAAGATCGAACAGCTTCGCGGGCTTTTGGACACTGGCGCTAGTCCAGTTCGGGAAGCGCTTAGCCTTTTGACTTCGGACATGTTGGTCGAGCGGATTGATCAGCGCGGATTTCGGGCAGCGCCAGTCAGCAAGTGTAACTTTGAGGAAATCCTTCTGCTTCGATGCAACCTTGAAGAAACCGCATTGCGCGCTTCCATCGCCAATGCGGATGCGGCCTGGGAAGACCGGCTTGTCTTGCGTCACCATCATATGAAAAAGGCCAGCCAGAACGGGGCACAAGACTTTGAGGACGCTCACAAGGCGTTTCATATGGCCTTGTTGGACAATTCGAAACTGCCGTTGCTGCTGCGGTATTGCTCGCAGCTTTACGACCTGAACATTCGCTACCGCTATCTGGCGGCCGGCGGGTCGAGTTACAAAAAACGAGACATCACCGCCGAACATCAGCAAATCTTGGACGCCGCATTAAATCACGACGCAGACGGCGCAACTCGGCACCTAATCGATCACTACCGCCGAACAGGTGAGTACCTTAGCAGCCAGATGGAGCCCTGAAATGCAGCAGAATTGGTTTCTGGGTGATCTACTAAACCAATTGCTGGACCGTCCCGACAAAAGGCGTGGCAAGGATGACAAACGGTCCATTTCCGAACTATGTGAGGCGCTTTTATCTGCGGAAGGTGAAGTTTCAGGATTCACGCTCGCGTCTACGATCCTTGAGCGCTACCACACTCTGAATGATGCGGAGAAACTAGACTTTTTTGTCTATTTGAATGACCAACTTGAGTTGGACGCAAATCAGCTTTCTGAAGCAGCCCGCCTCTACGCCAACAACAAAAGCATCAAACTTTATCAAAGGCTTAGTGAAGCTTCAGAGCCACGGCGGCAAGAGTTATTGCGACGACTGAACCAGCCGTCTGGTGCGACGCAGGAACTTGTAGCCATGCGCGTTGATCTGCTGCGCTTTCTCAAATCCAAACCGGAACTCAAGCGAACGGATATCGATTTCGTCCATTTATTGCGCAGCTGGTTCAACCGAGGCTTTCTTGTCCTCAAGCAAATCAGCTGGGACACCCCTGCCCGCGTTCTGGATAAGATCGTCGCCTATGAAGCGGTGCACCAGATCAACGATCTGGACGATTTGCGTCGAAGGCTCTACCCGCCAGACCGTCGTTGTTTTGCGTTCTTCCACCCCTCGATGCCAGATGAGCCACTGATTTTTGTTGAGGTCGCTCTGACCGCTGAAATCCCGAATGCAATAGATACGCTTCTATCCGAAGCACGAGAACCGATCGAAACCGAGCAGGCAAAGGTCGCGGCGTTCTATTCCATTTCAAACTGCCAAAAGGGTTTGGCGGGCATCAGCTTTGGGAATCTATTGATAAAGCAGGTTGTGACCGAGCTTTCGCGGGAGCTTCGCGGGCTTGATACCTTTGTGACATTGTCGCCGATACCGGGGCTAAACCGGTGGCTGTCTGGTGAAGCAGACAACCCGGAACACGGGCATGCCGCCGAGGCCGTGCTTGCAGAAACAGCAACACCGCAGGACGTGCGCGCGATGGCCGCCCGGTACTTGATGTTCGCCAAGCGCGAAGATGGAATGCCGCTTGACCCTGTGGCGCGCTTTCACTTGGGAAATGGTGCCGAGCTTCATGAACTGCATGCCCAGGCAGATCAGTCGCCAAACGGACGCGCCCAGTCCGGAGGAGCGATGGCCAACTACCTTTACGATTTGAACAAAACAGAACGTATCCACGAAGAATTCGCGACACGTGCCACGATCCAAGCCTCGCGTTCAATTCGCGCGGCTTCAACTGCGACGCTTGCGGTAAAGCCTAGGGAAAATACAGCGTGACTAATACACTTTACGACAGTTTGTTTGCCCGCCATGAGGGCAACACGGCTCCATTCCTGCAACTCGAAAATGGCCAGGTGGTCGCTTATGATGCGTTTCTGCAGCGCACCGCGCAAATCGCGCATGTCTTGCAGAACAGCGGAGTTTCCCCCGGCGGTCGCATCGTTGTGCAAGCGCCCAAGCAGGCCGACACGATTGCGCTCTATGCCGCTTCGGTTCAGGCAGGTGCTGTCTACCTGCCCCTAAACACTGCCTATACCATGGCAGAGTTGGACTATTTCATCTCTGATGCGCAACCTGCGTTAATCGTTTGCGACAGCCACGACAAAGCTGAATTCGAACAATTGGCGACCCGGTCTGGTGCAAAGCTGCTGACCTTGGGTGGCGAAAATCCAAGCTTGAGCCGCGAAGCGGACGCACAGCCTTGTGTATTCGAAACCGTGGATCGCGCGCCGGAAGACCTCGCGGCGCTTCTTTACACATCAGGTACCACGGGCCGGTCCAAGGGCGCGATGCTCAGCCACCGAAACCTGCTGTCCAATGCCCAAGCGCTTGTGGATTTGTGGGGTATCACTGACGCTGATCGCTTGATTCACGCGTTGCCCATATTTCACACGCACGGGCTTTTCGTGGCGATGAACACATCACTACTCGCCGGTTCCAAAGTGCGGCTGATGAAAAAATTCGACACTGGTATGATCTTGGAGGAATTGCCCCACTCGACCCTTCTAATGGGAGTCCCCACTTTCTATACCCGATTGCTGGCGGATGACGGTTTCACCGATGAGATCACAGAGAACATGCGTCTGTTTGTTTCCGGCTCAGCCCCGTTGCTGGCAGAAACCCATGTGGCGTTCGAAACGCGCACCGGCCACCGCATCCTTGAGCGCTACGGTATGACCGAGACGAACATGAACACCTCTAACCCTTATAGCGGTGAGCGGCGCGCGGGAACTGTTGGTATGCCTCTACCCGGCACCGAGGTGATCGTAACCAACCCTGAAACTGGAGAACCTCTGCCCCAGGGCGAGGTCGGAATGATCGAAGTGCGTGGCCCCAATGTTTTTCAGGGCTATTGGCAAATGCCCAAAAAAACGGCTGAAGAGCTTCGAGAAAATGGATTTTTCATCACCGGAGATCTGGGCCAATACAGCGAGGATGGCTACCTGTCGATTGTAGGTCGGTCAAAAGACCTGATCATCACTGGTGGTTACAACGTCTACCCCAAAGAAATTGAAGACGTTTTGAACGATGTCGATGGCGTTCAGGAATCGGCGGTCTTCGGGGTTCCCGACAACGAATTTGGAGAAGCAATTATTGCTGCTTTGGTTGCCGAGCCCAGAGCACAGCTTCAGGTGGAACAGATCGAGTCGATCATCAGAAACAAACTGTCGCGATTCAAACATCCTCGCCGCTACGAACTCGTCCAAGAGTTGCCGCGAAACACTATGGGAAAAGTTCAAAAGAACGTGCTGCGCGAACGGTACGCGAACAAGGAACTTTCACCGGCGGTATCTTAGGAAGCCCATCCAGACGCTCAATCAAATCAAGACCGTCAGATCGGATACTACCCACCCTTCAGACTGCCAAACTCATCAGGAGATCCACAATGACTCGCATGACGGCAAAAGACTTCGACCAGGAACTTCTGGACCTGTATGACTTTTACGCGCACGGCAAGATCACCAAGCGCCAATTCCTGGACCGCGCAGGCAAGTTCACGGTCGGCGGCGTGACAGCGGTCGCGCTGCTGAACATGCTCAGCCCGAACTACGCGATGGCTCAGCAAGTGTCGTTCAACGATCCCGATATCCACGCGGACTACATCACCTACCCTTCACCGAATGGAACCGGTGATGTTCGCGGCTACCTTGTCCGACCCGCCGGCGTTGAAGAGCCCCTGCCCGCGGTATTGGTAATCCACGAAAACCGCGGCCTTAACCCCTACATCGAAGATGTGGCGCGCCGATTGGCGAAGGCCGGGTTTATGGCACTGGCCCCCGACGGTCTGACGTCAGTGGGAGGGTACCCAGGCAACGACGCGGATGGGCGCGAGCTGCAAAAGACAGTGGACCGGGTCGAATTGATGAACGATTTCTTCAATGGATTTGAATACCTATTGAACCGAGATGATTGCACTGGAAAGGTCGGCGCTGTTGGTTTCTGCTACGGCGGCGGTGTGGTCAGCGCAATTGGTGTGGCCTATCCCGAACTGGCCGCTGGTGTCCCGTTCTACGGGCGCCAGCCAGCAGTTGAGGATGTGGCCAAAATTCAGGCGCCGTTGCTTGTTCAGATGGGTGAGCTTGACGATCGCATCAACGCGGGCTGGCCAGATTTTGAGGCCGCCCTGCAGGCCAACGACAAGGTATACGAGGCCTATATCTACGAAAACGCCAACCACGGTTTTCATAATGACAGCACGCCACGCTATGACGAGGAGATGGCAAACCTGGCCTGGGACCGCACAATTGAATGGTTCAAAACCTATCTGGAGTAATTGGGGTTTGCTGCGAAGCCATTCTTGCGTTGATATCGCTTTGCCGACGCCCACAATGCACCGAGAATAATTCCCAGAAAGCCCAAGCATTCTAACTTACTTAGTAAGATGGATCGCTATGAGCCCTAGGCCCTAAAAGCAAGGAAAATTGAGGCGGAGCTAGGAAAGCTCAAAGAAAGTGGGCGGTTCAATGGTAACTCAGTGCTCCTGCCACGATTTTGGATCAGTCGTAAGGCTCAAATCAAATTGAGCTGATATTTGACAGCAACTGATCTTAGCTTTGCAACTGTTTTTGTAGTGGAAAGCAGGTTTGACTTGGGGTGCCAACCTAGCGCTGTGTTTCTCTCAAACTCGACGTTGATCTTGCCTATTGCACTCATTGCTGCTTTGGCTCTGAGGTCCACAAAGAATCACTTCTTCCGAAAGCAAATGTGCGAGTTTTTCGGAATAAATAGCGAGGAACAATTCACTTTTCGCAGCGTTACGGTTGCCGATCCCGAACTGCTGTTGGACTGGCAATCGCGTCCTCATGTCAGAGAATGGTGAGATTCTACCGAGCCCGATGCTGCCAAGGACTTCGATGACGACCGGATTGCTAGGTGGATACTTGGTTTTTCCGATCAACCCTTTGCATACATTCAAGACCATACCGTTCATGGTTGGGATGATCATCATTTCTTCGATCTGCCTAACGGATCGCGCGGCATTGACCAGTTCATTGGCGAATTTGTCATGATTGGAACCGGGTACGGGCCGCACTTCATAAGCCAAAGGGTCAAAAAACTTTTCGAAGAGGTCGTACCGGTGATCGCCACCGTTTCGCACCCGGAAAACGTTCGCACGATTGCTGCATACAGGAAAGCAAGCTTCAAGGATTTGCGTCCTGCTGAGGAAACTCCCTGGGGTTTACTCCTTCCTATGGCCATTTACCTTTAGACGGGATAGTCCCATCCTCGGTTTCGTCCGAATTGCGGTCATGACGGTACGTCACCACAAATGGCTGGTCTCGCAACCATTGGGTGACTTGTCGCGCCACAAAAAAATCGCGAACATAGTTGAAGCGGTTTTATGTGAAGCGATCTCTGGTTGAGTGATGGCCGTTCAATGGAACAAGTAAGAAAGGCTGCCGCGCGGACGAAGCAGCCATCGAATGCGTGATGAGCCAATGCTTCGACACAAGCTAGAGCTATTCCGCCAGAACTCTCCCTTCGAGTTTTTGAGCGATTGGAGACAAACCGAATTTTCTTGAAAACTCTCGGCTAAATTGCGTCGGGCTTTCGTAGCCTACCTCGTATGCAGCGGCTGCGACGGATAGGCCGTTAGACGACAACAACCTCCTGGCTTCCAGAAGGCGGAGATCCTTTTGGTACTGCAACGGTGTGGTGGCGGTCACGGATTTGAAATGCTCATGGAACGCAGAAAGACTCATTCCGCACTCCGATGCCAACTCGGGAACCGCAATGTTTGTTTTGAAGTTGTTGCGAATGATGGCAATCGTTTTCGAGATCCGGGTAGCCGGGCTGCCGTGGAGCAATAATTGCCGCAACGTGCCACCGTGCTCAGCGCGTAAAAGTCTGAAATGGATCTCTTTTAACACCAGAGGAGCGAGTGCATGTGCTTCCACCGGGTCTTTGGATAGTCGGAATAAACGGTCCATTGCGTCTATTAGTGCAGTATCGGATGCCGCTACATTCAAAGAGCGTATGTCGTGGTCCACTTCATCAACGCCGCCGATTTCATCATAGAGGCTACGAGCGAGCGCAAAGTCGAGCCGCAACGCAAGCGCCGCATAGGGGGCGTCAGGGCTTGCCTTGATCACAGCCGCTTCCACCGGAACTGCGTGGCTTACAATCAAGGCGTCGCCGGCTCCGTAGCGAACCACGCGGTCGCGCATGTAAGCTTCCTTGGCACCTTGAAGTACCAGGCACATGATCGGTTCATAAAACGATGCCGCGCATTCTGTGGTTTCGACGTTCGCGATTGCATAAAGTCCATCAACGCCGGTTTCACATCCCGTGCCAAGGCTCCCAGCATTTTCAACATGACTGAAAACCTCGTTGATCAGAGTTTCTGGCACCATTAGGGCATCTCCTTTGCTCAAGAATTATAGGCTCCTAGCAACTGTGTGGAACACAAAAGGCTATGCGACCGGAGAAATAGGCAGATCATTTGGACGATCGGGCACGGCGCTCATTGGCTACGATGCTATCTGGGAGGAATATTAGATGAGGAATCCTCTCGCATGACCCAGACCATTTTGATTACCGGTGCTTCGTCAGGCATAGGTAAGGAAACCGCAAAGTTGTTCGCCGACCGCGGATGGAACGTAATTGCGACAATGCGTGCACCGGAAAAGGAGGAGGATCTGACGGGAAAAGACAACATTCTCGTCACACGACTCGATGTGACGGATGCTGCGTCAATCGAAGCAGCCGTGGCGGCCGGGATCGATAGATTCAACAAGATCGACGTGTTGATGAACAACGCAGGATACGGCGCATATGGTCCGCTTGAGGCGTTTCCAATGGACCGCATCCGCCGGCAGTTCGACACCAATGTAATCGGGTTGCTGGAAACGACAAAGGCCCTTCTGCCGCATATGCGTGCCAATCGGTCAGGCACGATCGTCAATATCTCTTCGATTGGTGGCCAGATGACTTTTCCGCTTGGGACGTTGTATCACGGTACGAAGTTTGCCGTGGAAGGCATTTCCGAAGCCCTGCACTACGAGCTTGAAGCTGCGGGCGTCAAAGTGAAGCTCATTGAACCTGGAATGATCGCGACCGAATTTGGTGGACGCTCGTTCGACTTCGTCAACGATGAAGAAATGACGGAGTACCAGCCAGTAGTTCAAGCTTTGTTTGCTGCCTGGGGTAGCGAGGAAATGAGGTCACGGGCGTCTCCGCCGAGTGTTGTGGCTGACGTCATCTGGGCCTCAGTGACCGATGGCACAAACACTCTGCGCTACCGCGCCGGCGCGGATGCGGTTGAGCTTCTGAACAGCCGAAAAGCCCTGGATGACGAGGCCTTCATCGGTGGGATGAAAACACAACTAGGTTTGCAATCCAGTTGAGGGCACCGGTCTCGTGACGACTAGTCCAGTCTACACAAAGAAGGATGACCATACCGATTGGGGCTCTAAATGACGCGCAATAAGAGCGCAGGATCCGGTGACTACAAGAACGGCCTGACTGAGAGACAGCGAAGTTTTCAAACGCGAACAGTCCACCGACGAAAAGGAAGATAGATAGCCATGGCAATATCACTAAAACTGAATGGCCAGATGCGAACGGTCGAGGCCGAACCCGGAACGCCGCTGCTTTGGGTGATCCGGGACGAACTCAAGCTGACTGGAACCAAATTCGGATGTGGCGTTGCCTCTTGTGGAGCATGTACCGTGCATATTGACGGTCAGCCAGTGCGCTCCTGCCAAACATTTATTGAGGATGTTGAGGACGCTGAGATCACCACAATCGAGGATATGGAAAATGACAAGGTTGGATCAGCCGTGCAACAAGCCTGGCTCGAACTAGATGTTGTGCAGTGTGGCTACTGCCAGTCCGGTCAGATCATGAACGCCGTTGGTCTTTTGCGCGAGAACGCCAATCCGACCCCTGAAGAAGTCGACGATTACATGTATGGCAACGCGTGCCGCTGCGCTACCTACCAACGCATCCGTGCAGGTGTTCTGCGCGCGGCTGAGATTTTGGAGGCTTGAAAGAAATGACTGCAAATATTTCCCGCCGGGGATTCCTCCAAACCGCCGCAGCAGCCACGACCGTCCTCTATATCGGAGCAACAGCAGATGGTGCTGCAGCCGCATCTGGACGCGCCGATACGATTTTGAATCCGTTTGTTAAGATCGACAGCGACGGCAACGTCGTCGCCATCATCAAACACTTCGAAAAGGGGCAAGGGCCAGCCACCGGTTTGTCGACCTTGATTGCCGAGGAACTGGGCGTGACTATGGACCAGATCGGGTTCGAATTCGCGCCCTCGAACCCCGAAGTCTACAACAACCTGTTGTTTGGCCCGTTCCAAGGCACGGGCGGCTCAACGGCTATGGCCAATTCCTGGATGCAGTACCGCACGGCAGGCGCCAATGCGCGCGAGATGTTGATCAAAGCGGCCGCTGAGGTGTGGGGAGTAGACGCCGCAACGTTGGACATTCAGGCAGGCCTGGTTACTGGCGGCGGGAATTCCGCGCAACTGGGCGACTTCGTTGCCGTGGCGGCGGGCATTGCCCCGTCCGAAAGCCCGCGCCTGCGCGATCCCTCCGAATGGAAGATCATTGGCAGCGACGCCACACGCCGCGTTGACAGCCCCATCAAAGTGAACGGCCAAGCCAAATTCGGAATGGACGTGCACTTGCCCAACCAGATGGTTGTCATGATCAAGCGCACGCCTCAGCGTGGTGGCCTGGTCGCGGGCTTCGACGACAGCGCTGCGAAAGTGGTTACGGGCTTCATCATGGCGATGCCCCTGCCCACGAACCACGGGGTCGCTGTCTATGCAGAGAACACCTGGGCCGCCATTCAGGCGCGGAACGCGGTTGAAGTGGACTGGGACATGTCCGGGGCTGAGACACGCTCTTCGGCTGAGATCCGGGCCGAGGTGATGGCCGCACTTGATTCCGCGCCCGTCTACAACGTCAACAAAGTAGATCGGGGCACGATCAGCGCTTCGGTTGATAACGCGGCGACCATTGTCGAAAAGACGTTTTACTTCCCGCTACTGGCCCATGCGCCGATGGAGCCGCTGAACTGTACCATTGAGCAGACGGCCGAAGGCGACATCGTCCTGCATGATGGTGCGCAAATGCCGACGGGTCCGCATATGGCTTATCAGCAGATATTCCAATTGCCGCCGGAAAAGATCCACATCAACACCATGCTGACCGGAGGCTCCTTCGGGCGCCGTGCAACCCCTGACGCCGACTATCAGGTAGAAGCCGCATTGGCTTTTGTGATGACAGATCGCTCGCGGCCTGTGAAACTGGTCTGGGATCGAGAGGATGACATCCGCGGCGGATACTACCGGCCTGCGACGGGTCACAAGGTGCGAGTCGGTCTGGACGCCGAGGGCAATATCGCAGCCTGGGAGCATCAGGTCGCCGGTCAGTCGATTATGAAAGGCACTCCCTTCGAGTCGTTCGCTGTTCAGGACGGCATTGACCACTCTACGGTCGAAGGCCTTGCAGACAATCCTTACACAATTCCGAACATATCGGTGGGCCTGACGGATGTTAAAAAGGCCACGACGGTTCTGTGGTGGCGCTCTGTGGGTCACACGCACACAGCATATGTGATGGAAGTGATGATGGACATGGCCGCCAAGGCTGTGGGCCGCGACCCGGTCGAATTCCGCCTGGCGTATCTTGAGGGCGGAGGCGACAACGCTGTACGTAAGGCAGGCGTACTGAAACTGGTTGCTGAGAAAGGCAATTGGGGCCAGCCAGCCGCCGGTAATGTTCAAGGGATCGCCGTTCACAAATCCTTTGGCTCTTACGTGGCAGAGATAGTAGAGATTTCCGGCAGCCTCGATGACGGTATTCAGATCGAAAAGGTCACCGCAGCCGTGGATTGCGGCATCGCTGTCAACCCGGACATTGTTCGCGCCCAAACGGAAGGTGCGATCGGTTACGGAATTGGCCACGCAATGCGCGAGCAGATTACACTTGACGGTGGAACGGTGGAACAGTTCAATTTCCCCGACTACGAACCGCTGCGGATCTCCGATATCAAGAGTATAATGACGCACATTATGCCTTCGGCCGAGGCTCCAACGGGGATTGGGGAGCCTGGGACGCCTCCGGCAGCGCCTGCCTTAGCCAATGCCGTTGCACAGCTTGACGTGCGTATTGCAGAACTGCCGATGAGGGACAACGGCGTATCGTTCGCCTGACCATGGAAGCGCACCACGGATGTTCCATCTGTGGTGTGGCAACACCCATAGCAAAAAGAATTCCGTCGTCTGCTTTCGTCACTAAGACCTTTTGGGATGCATCAGCTTTGGGCTCCTTCGAGACATTCGCCGTGTCCCGCATAAATGTCGGGTTTTGAGTTCTCGGAGGGAAGTCCTTAGATAAAATCCATTGGACATTGCTGAACGGGACTTTTGTGCAGTGATCTATCGTTGAATGCTCGATCTACCGTCATGACTGCTAGCTCTGGTACCTTTATCAATGGCATCTTATGGGTGAAAGTTTGGCGGGTCATCGTGTTTCGCGCAACGTCAAGGCGGTCATCTAGGAAGGTACAACATAGTTTTTGTCAACAGGACCTAGAGACCCAGATAATCATCAGGGTGGTGCGAGAATTCAAAATCGATTGGAAAACGGCGCTGCATCTGCTTGAGGACGAAAAGCTAATCGTGGGTTATCAGAGTCGACCGAGAAAACTCTGAATCGTCACGGCCACCGTAGGTTTTTCGTATGCGCCTCAGGGGCGCTCTCGCAAACCTAGATAAGTCACGGCACGGCCCTAAGCGGTCACTCAACAGCCAACCGAAATGCTGCAGTGGCAGCCCACAATCCAGACATTCGCTGCAGGCACGCATTTCTTACACCGCAAGAGGTCATCGCGCCTGTATGTTCGATAACTCACTGATTTTTCCATCCTTCAATCAGCCCGACCGCCGCCTCAACGTAGCTCTGTGGAAACTGGTCCGAGGTTCGGGCTTTCATGATCGTATGAAGACCCAACAAAAGACCGATCAGCACCCGTGCGGCCTCGTCCGGATTGACCTCGGAACGGATGGCCCCGTCAGCCTTTACTCGGCTCAGTATCGCCGCAAACCGCCCCTCCAGTACGGTCAGGTACCGCTCGATTCGAGCGTTAACCTCGGGATCAGAGCGGTCGAATGAACTAATCGAATTAAAAGCAAGACAACCGGCATCCTCGATTTTTGGCATACGGTCGGTAGAGGCTATGCCTCTGAACCAATTGGCCAGATCATCCAGCGAATAGATGTCCGGGTCAGGAAAATGGCAAGCCTCGGCATTGTCCAGGTAAGTATCCAGAGTCTTTAAGAAAAACTTTTGTTTACCACCATAGGTGGTTTGCAGCGTGAACCGGGTCAGCCCTGTCTCATGCTCCAGTTCCCGCGTGCTGGCACCATGGTACCCCCGCCGCCAAAACAGGTCGAGCGCACCAGCTACAGCACGTTCGTGATCCGTCTTGCGTTTTCGCGCCACAGATTTCTCCTTGCATTTTCTATCCACGTGGATAGTAATCATGTCCTATCCACATGGATAGCATTGTGGGCGCGCGGCTGCAAACGTCGCTTGGCCCAACTGAAACGCAGACCTGATATGACCGCCATAGACCCAACAATCGGGGCCTCAAAGCCCATCACCCTGCGCTTGATCTTCATTCTGAACGCGTTGAAGATCCTGCTGGCCTTTGGCTTCTTCGCCGCGTTCGAGTTCTACGGGCTACAGGTCGGAGAGCTGGTCGACCCGCAGGTCGCCAACCTGATGCTCTATACAATGCTTGGTTACATGGTGACTTTTGCCTGCATCGTTGCCTCCATACTCAAGCGCAGCATGATCGGTATCCGAACAGCAATTGGCGTTGATTTTTTGGTCTCGATCCCGGCCACGGCGGTGATTGGATTTATCATCGCGACCATCAGCATGGGGCTGACCTTGACCGCATCTGTCCGCGCGTATTTTGCGTATAGCGGCTAAGATGAGCGCTCAGATGGCTCACGCGAACAAGATCGAGGGGCAATGTATCTGCGGCGCAGTGCGCTATCGGGTGCAGGACAACATGGCCGCCTTCAAACTCTGCTATTGCAGCTTTTGCCAAAAGACCTCGGGATCGGCCCATGTCACAAACGCGTTCACCACGCCCGAGCGGATTGAATGACTTGACGGCCAAGACAAGCTCGCCACATTCGACGTGCCCAATTCTCAGGTGCGCCGGGTGTTTTGCCGTGTCTGCGGGACGACCCTGCCTTTTTAGAACACAGAACGGGAAGTTTCTTGTCGTTCCTGTTGGCAGCCTGTCGCGCCCACCATCCATCCCCACCATCGCGATTGTAGGCTGGGCGTCCCGACCCGCGTGGTACGATTAAGCGCTGGACTTGATTGAAGAAACGCGCAATGCAGAGAGGGCAGCGCAATGAATGCTGAACAGGTGATCTCACCCGACTTCCCATTTGACTCGAAATTTGTCGAAGTGAACGGGCAGCGTATCCACTATGTCGACGAAGGCTCTGGCGCGCCGGTTCTGTTTCTGCACGGCAACCCGACCTCGTCTTATCTGTGGCGCAACATCGTCCCCTATGCCGCCCGGCAGAACCGCGCTATCGCAATGGATCTGATCGGTATGGGCAAGTCGGATAAGCCGGATATTCCCTACCGCTTTGTAGACCACGTTCCCTACGTTGACGGATTCATCAAGGCGTTGGGACTGAAGGACGTGACGCTCGTCATTCATGATTGGGGCTCCGAATTGGGGTTCCACCATGCGCACCGGCATCAAGAGAACATACGCGGCATCGCCTTCATGGAAGGCGTCGTGCGTCCAATGATCTGGGCCAGATTTCCGCGCCGGGTTTCGCATGATGCGGACGCCCGGTCTGGGGTGGATGATGATCTCGAGGCTGAATATGTTCGTCGAAAAAATTCTGCCAAGCGCCATCGTGCGTGATTTGGCCCCGAAAGAAATGTCGCAATATCGTGCGCCTTTTCCCACAGCACGAAGTCGCAAGCCAGTTCGGGTGTGGCCTTGTGAAATACCGATCGACGACGCACCTTCGGACGTTCATGAGATCGTCAGCGCCTACAGCCATTGGTTGGGAGAAACGCAAACCCCGATGCTAATGTTCCATGCCACGCCTGGAGGCACCATCGGGCCTAAAGAGATCGAATGGTGCCCTCAGACCATCCAGAATCTAGAAGTGGTGGATATCGGGAAAGGTATTCATTTTCTGCAGGAGGATAACCCCCATCTGATCGGAGTAAAACTGGAGGAGTGGATGGCACGACTGCCCGCATAAACCAGTGCTGCCACGTGTAGCGGTTGAGCCGTATACATAAATCAGATTTCCTGATTGTATGCTTTGACTATTATCCAGCGCGTTCAAAGGCCAAGCACCGGAGGGAAACACTGTTGAATCTGATGATCCCGATACCCTTGATACTGGCGGCTATACTGCCCGCCTTTCTGGACCGGTGCTCCGGGTCCGATACCAGCGTTGCTTTGGGTGTTTTGGCGCGCGAACGGGTGGCCTTGACCGCGACGGCCAGCGAAATCGTGGTCGATTTACCGGTTGCAGAGGGAGCTGTGGTCAAGGCAGGCGACATGCTGGTTCAGCTTGACCCCACCCTGCAAAGCGCAAAGCTGGCACTAGCGCAGGCTGAGCTGGAAAAGGCGCAGGCCACGCATCTGAAACTGCAGGTGGGGCCGCGTGAGGAGGAGATTGCGATAGCCGAAGCCAAAGTCGCGGGCGCTGTTGCGCGACTGGCTGACGCCGAAGCCATCTACGACCGAAATGCCAGACTGGTCGAGAACTCGGTCGTGACCGAGGCGCAGGTGGCAAATGATCTGGCCCTGCGCGATTCCGCGCGGGCTGAACTGGCCAGCGCTCAGGAATCGCTGAAAGAGCTGCAGAACGGCACCAGACCCGAAGACCTAGCGGTTGCCGAAGCCAACGTACGGGCGGCCGAAGCGTTGGTTTTCGCCGAACAGACTGTGCTGGACGACTTGACTGTTACGGCCACCCGAGACGGCGTGCTGGATTCTCTACCGTGGAATTTGGGTGAGCGAGTAACATCCGGTAGCCCGGTGGCCGTGATGGTCACGGGCCAAACCCCTTATGCGCGCGTTTACGTTCCCGAGCCACATCGCGTCAATCTGAGACCCGGCGATACGCTGGAAGTGCGCGTTGACGG
Organism: Ruegeria sp. CL5; assembly: GCF_056536485.1. Classification (NCBI taxonomy): domain Bacteria; kingdom Pseudomonadati; phylum Pseudomonadota; class Alphaproteobacteria; order Rhodobacterales; family Roseobacteraceae; genus Ruegeria; species Ruegeria sp. CL5. Next base: position 240,714 of record NZ_JBQFPS010000005.1, on the reverse strand, counting down.
GCTGACCGATCCGTTGGACGGCGTGATCCGCTGGATCAGCGACGACGCGTCTTTCACGCCCTATTACGGATTGAACCAGGATGACCGAACCCGGCTTGTCTATTTGGCCGAGATTGACCTGCCCACTGCAACGCCGGACCTGCCCGCCGGAGTGCCCGTGCAGGTCCCCATGCCATGAATGATGTCGTTGTCTCGACGAAGGGTCTGACCCGAAGGTTCGGGGACAATACTGCCGTCAACAATCTGGACCTCGAAATCCGAACCGGCCAGATTTACGGATTTCTCGGCCCTAATGGCTGCGGCAAGACCACGACCATGCGCATGCTGACCGGCCTACTGACCCCCAGCAGCGGGGCGATTTCGGTTTTGGGCCGATCGATGCCCGAGGCGGCTGAGCCGTTAAAAAATGAGATAGGGTACATGACCCAGATCTTCTCGTATTACCGCGACCTGACGGTGCTGGAAAACCTCAGGTTCGCGGCAGAGATTTACGGCATTCCGGTGAGAACGGCTAAGGATCGGATTGACGAGTTACTGCAGACCTTCGATCTGACAACGAACATCAATCAACTCAGCGGCAGTATGAGCGGCGGACAAAGACAAAAGCTGGCGCTTGCGGCCACTGTCATGCACCGACCGAAACTGCTGTTTCTGGACGAACCGACCTCGGCCGTTGATCCCGAAACCCGCCGCACCTTCTGGGAGCAACTGTTTGATTTGGTCGATCAAGGCGCGACAATGATCGTCTCGACCCATTTCATGGACGAGGCAGAGCGCTGCCACCGGCTGGCAATCCTGCAGCATGGGGTCAAAAAGGCAGACGGGCCTCCGCGTCAGTTGATGGATGATTTGCAGGCCGATGTTGTCGAAGTTGAAGGTCCCGACCTGCGAAAGGTCAAACACGCGTTGGACGACAAGCCCAAGGTGCTTTCGACAGCACAAGTGGGTTCGCGGTTGCGTGTGCTTGTCGACAAGTCCGAACCTCAGCCTGTGGAAATGCTGCAAAAGCGGCTTGTTGGGTTTCCGGACCTGTCGCTGACGCCGCAACGCCCAAATCTGGAAGACGTCTTCGTCAGTGCAACACGGGAGCAGGAACCGTGATCTCTGCGCGCCGCATAGTCTCTGTGCTTAAGAAAGAGCTGTTGCAACTGCGGCGGGACCGGATGACTTTCGCCATGGTCATCATGATCCCGCTAATCCAACTGCTGTTGTTTGGCTACGCGATCAACACCAACCTGCGTCACGTGCCCGTCGCGCTGGTGGATGAATCCGGAACCGAGCTGTCTCGCACGCTGGCGCAAATCGTTCAGGCCACACAGGTCGTTACCATCACCGAAGAACTGACCACCCCTCAAGAAGCGGAACGCGCGATCACCGAATCCCGCGTGCGCGCCGCGCTGATCATTCCTCAAGACGTCAGCCAACGCCTTGCCCGCAGCCCGTCCGTAGGGCTGGGGCTGCCCAACGCAACGGACCGGACCAGCAGCCGGCCTGTTGCCCATTGGATCGTAGATGGTTCAGACACGATGGTCGCCAGCGCGATCAAGTCCCTTCGGACAATGCCCCTGACAGAACTTCTAAAGCAGCCGCCAAACCGGCAGGTGCCCACTTTCGAGGTAACGCTCTACTTCAATCCCGAACAGCGGTCTGCGGTGAATATCGTGCCGGGCCTTGTCGGTGTGATCCTAACCATGACGATGATCCTGTTTACCTCGGCCGCCATTGTCCGCGAGCGCGAGCGCGGCAATATGGAGATGCTGATCAACACCCCGATCAAATCGATCGAGCTGATGGTCGGCAAAATCATCCCCTACATCTTTCTGGGTTTGATACAGGTCGCAATTATCCTAGGCCTTGGTCACGTCCTGTTCGATGTCCCGATAAACGGCGGATTGGGCACTTTGCTTGTAGTGACCTTGTTGTTCATCATCGCCAGCCTGTCGCTTGGGCTGGTGATATCCACGCTTGCGCAGAACCAATTGCAGTCGATGCAAATGACAATCTTTGTCCTGCTGCCCTCGATCCTGATGTCGGGCTTCATGTTCCCCTTCGACGGTATGCCACAACCCGTCCAGATGATTGCTCAGGTCCTGCCGGCAACCCATTTTATGGACATGATCCGCGGCGTGGTTTTGCGCGATGCTTCTCTCTACGAGTTACGTTGGGGGATTCTATGGATGATCGGGTTTGCGGTATTCGGATTGTTGGCGGCCACTCTAAGATTCAAGAAACGGTTGGGTTGAAGACGGCCTAAACCGGACCTTGAGCGAAGCGTTCAGTTTCTGCGAGTGCAACCTACTTAGCGGTCATTGGCCCGGGACAGCACTAAGGAGTCCGGTTTCGAGTCGGTGAACGCCTTTCCTACACCCGACCACAGAGTTGATGGTCCTGTCCTGCGAAGTCATCATTAGGTTTTTTTCACCCTATCAAAACACAAATGTCTCGCGATGACGTTTTGTTTCCTCAATGCCCAACTCGTTGAGTGCCGCGTCCGTGCAGGTCATCATAGCTTCAGGACCGCACATATACACATCTCGCATTCCGAGATGCGTGACCGATTGAATGTCTGCGCTATGTATGCGTCGCTCCTCAAGCTTGAGCGGCTGATCGATGAATGTTGCGTACAAACCATCGCGTGCGGATTTCGCAGCCAATGGGTTTTCGCCCGCGCTTTGAAACGCGACAATACGTAGTGTCACCTGATCCGAAACAGAGCCTTTTTGCTCCGCAAAGTGCTGCAGAACTGCGATGTCATCGTCCCGGCCGGAAAACAGAAGCACGATATCGATTGGCCGGTGCTGCGGGTAAGCCGTTGCCACTCGTTTGATCCCGTCCCACATCGCCATAAATGGGGTGATGCCAACACCGCCCGCGATCCAAAGCATCTTTGCTGGGAGGTTTGGGCGGCTGCCCTCAGCCGCTTCGGAAAAACAAGAAAAGCCCGCGCCGGTGCCCTTGAACTGAACTGGAAGTTTGTGCGCGATCAGCTTTTCCGCGTTGGTGTGCAGAACATTGGACATCAGACCGCCTGGTTTGCGTTTGACCGTAACACTTACCCGATTGGTCGTGCGAAAGGCGTTGCTTTCTTTGTCAAACTTCGGCGCGCCGGAAAGCGTCCATGTGCGGACGTAGTCCTCGTTCACAAGCTGAGGGTTTGCCTCATTCATGTGGCTATATCCGGCGTCCACGAGGTCTGAGAAGCCAAAGACGCCAAATCCGCCCGGCAACGGGGCTTTGATTGGTTTAGACAGCGCGAATTCGAAGGTACTGATTGTGCTGGACAGGGGTTTTGTTGCGACAAGCTTGGCGGTCAATGGGATTGCGGCGTCGTGTGCCTCGATTGCGTGCCCCATCTGCTCCAACTCTGTGCGCAAGTATTTGACCGGCGGATTGTAGGGGGAGAGCTGCTCTGGTGATGCCAGCTTGAGGTTCAGGCCTCCGCGCACGAAAACCGCGCCCGTCACCTTGATACGTGTCAGCAGGCTCAAGCGCGGCATCAACGCGTCTGCGTCATCCCCAAGCAGATTTTCGGCATCCCCCGTGATGTAGAGGATCCCGCCCGTTGCAAAGTCTGGAAAGACCAGCCCAACCTGCGGGTCCGTTTCGATATTGCCCAGCGACTGGTAGAAGCGATTGCCAGAATGATCGGGCAGCACCAAATAGGTCGTGACCTGTGCCCCATCGTCCTCTTCATAGAGGCGGGTAAAGCCGGGCGCGCCACCGCGATGGTTGACGCCCATATCGGTCTGAACACCTGCAGCGGTGTCATCACTTGTGTGTTTTGTCGCCAGAAACACAGTACTTGCACGCGCCACAACGGATTTGGCCTCATCAGGCAACGCAGATATGTGCTCATCGAAGCTGTCATGGACAATTTCAGGATTGCGCTTGTCGTGCTCCAGGTTACGGACGGTGATATACTTGGGGCAGTTCCCCAGGTGCTGATCAGACAAGAGCTGTAACCTGATCTTCCCCCCGCCCTCGACACTTGCGGCACGTATGGAACCCGCGATTTTGTTTCGTCGGCGATTGGCGAAGTCGATCCCAACCCCGGCAAAAAGCCGCGCCTCAAGGCGCGATGCGGGATCTTGGTCTACAGCGCGCAAAAACGGGTCATTCGGATTGGTTTCCGCCACTATATGTGTGGTGTTGCGGCCTGCTACCTGAATGCCAATGGATGGATCGATGTCTGACTGTGTGACCAGAAGGCTGACCCATGGGCGCCCCTGACGGTCAAGCGTTGCGAGCGGCAAATAGGACAGACCCTTTAAGAAATCCGCGTGCTGTTTCGGCATGTCGCTGTCGATGTAGCGCGGAATCGCATCGCTCAGCTCTTTGGGAGTGTGACGCCGCTCTCGCAGCATCAACTCACCTCTGTGCGATTTATGTACCTGTGCCATCGCTTGATCCTTTCACGTTCGCCGCGTCAGAGCCCTAAATCGCTCAGTCCGGGGTGGTCATCCGGACGGCGCCCCTGCGGCCAGCGGAACATTCGATCCGCCTCTTGGATGGGGTGTTCATTGATGCTGGCAAACCGGCGTTCCATGTAGCCATCCTTGTCGAACTCCCAATTTTCATTGCCATAGGCCCGGAACCAGTTTCCGCTGTCATCGTGGTACTCATAGGCGTAGCGGACCGCGATGCGATTGCCGTCATGTGCCCAAAGCTCTTTGATCAGACGGTAGTCCAGTTCCCTGGCCCATTTCCGAGTCAAGAACTCCTCAATCTGATCGCGCCCTTGGGGAAACTCGATCCGGTTGCGCCACTTGCTGTCCGGCGTATAGGCTAGCGCGACCTTGGCCGGATCCTGGCCGTTCCAGCCGTCCTCAGCCAGGCGCACCTTTTGAAAGGCGGTTTCTTTTGAGAACGGTGGCAAAGGATGCCGTTGGGCTTGGGTCGTCATGGGTTTGCCCTTTCACTCTGCAACAAGACCAACAGCGGTTGCCGGCATGGGTTCAAAACCAGGCAACGCCTCGAACCGAGCGAGCCAAGCGCGGATGTTCGGGTAGGGCTCGAGAGAGACATTCCCTTCCGGTGCGTGTGCCGTATAGGAATAGCTCGCCACATCGGCGATTGTGGGCCGTGCACCCACAAGCCAATCGCTGCCGGTGAGCCCGTGTTCCAGTTTTTGCATTGCTTTTTCTGCGGTCGCGGCGGCGAACTCTGGATCCAACGGCGCGCCAAAGACGGTAATCAACCGTGCAGCACAGGACCCAAATGCAATCTCTCCAGCCGCCAACGTGAGCCAGCGCTGCACATTGGCTTCTCCGACCGGATCAGTTGGCATCCAGTCAGGTGCATAGGTCCGCGCAAGATAGACAAGGATCGCGTTCGAGTCGGACACAACAACCTCGCCATCCTCTAGGACCGGGACTTGCCCATTTGGGTTCATGGCAAGAAATTCAGGTGATTTATGCGCGCCAGCGGCCAGATCAACAGGAACGGCATCATGTGCAATCCCAGCGAGTTTTGCAAAGGCCAAGGCGCGATGTGCGTGGCCTGATTTTGCGAAATGATGAATGCGAACGGTGTTGGACATGTGTATCTCCAGTGAATTTGAGCTGCTGAATGACTAATATAGGTTGCACGCAATGATGATAATCACCTATTGTTGCCCAAGTTTAAGCCCTGAAAGGGCGCAATAAGTGGACAAAATCGACCGCATGCGGGCCTTTGCGCTGGTCGCAAAGAATGCGTCTTTTACCGTTGCAGCGCAGCGCATGGGGCGGTCTGCGCGTTTGGTCAGCAAATACGTCGCTGATCTGGAAAACGCGCTTGGTGTGCAGTTGCTCAATCGCACGACGCGTAGCGTCTCTTTGACAGATGTCGGGGCAACATACCTGACGCTGTGCGAGCCGCTTCTGGACGGGTTTGACGAGCTCGAAGACCGGGTCAGAAATGAGCAGACCTCGCTGCGCGGCGTGATCCATATTTCGGCACCAACCGGGTTTGGCGCATTGCGTTTGATCCCTTCGCTCGCCAAGTTTGCCGAGAAACATCCCAATGTGGAGCTTGATTTAAAGTTCTCTGATCGCAGAGCGTCAATTGTTGAGGAGGGCCTCGACCTCGCTGTCAGGATTGGCCCCATGCGGGACAGCTCGCTCAAGGTTCGGCAATTGGGCCGCATGCCCCTGGTTGTCTGTGCCTCACCGGCCTATCTGGAGCGCGCAGGGTGCCCGAGCCATCCGCGAGCTCTTGCATCGCATGAATGCATCCTCGATGGCAACATGACTGAGCCCACGGTGTGGAGGTTCAGTATCAGCGGTCATGAAGAGGCCGTCCATGTCAATGGGCGCTTCCGAATGAACGCCCCCGCGGCATCAGCGCGCTTTGCTGCACAAGGCGCAGCCATCGCACGGTGCCCCGCCTACACCGTCGCCGACGCATTGCACTCCGGCGATCTGGTCGAGCTTTTTCCCGAAAACCGAGTGTCGCCATATGTCGTCGCTGCGCTGTTTCCGCAGAACAGGCGCATTACAACTCGGGTACGCGCGCTTCTGGATCACCTAGCAGGCGACCCGGCTTTATGCCCTGATGGCAAGCGCTGACGGCCCTTAAATCAACTTCTTTCAATTTTAAGCTCATCCCACGAAGCCTAATTCAAAGAGTGTTTGCGGGCATACTTGTGCATTTCGTTGGCGACCAAAAGCCTTCTGAGAGCCCGACCGCTTTGGGCTCACAGTAGACATTAGAAAGTTAACGGTGAGGAGCGGACGGCGGCTGTGCGGACAAAGTTCGCTTTCGCTGCAGTGTTTTTGGGCTCGCCAAAAACGCTGTACAACTAAAGGAATTGGTGGAGCTACATGGGTGTGGGCCAGCCCCGACCCGTGCGCAGATGTCTGAATATCCGCAAAGCCGCACGAACAAAGCCCAGTTTGAATTTGATCATCCATTGGCTGGCCGACTACGGCAGGCAGGCGCAGTCGCCCGGTTCTCGAAAACTCCCAAAACGATACGATTTGGTGTCCCCGGCTATTGCGCAGATTCCGAATATATTCTTGCTGAGTTCGGAGGAAAAAAGTGAGTCAGTGCCAACGCAAATCAGTGAGAAAGTCGCAACATACTGAATTAGTACATCTTTTAAGGAGGATAAAAAAGAGTTGAAATGCTATCTACCTATCGATAGGTAGATAGCATGAAACACAACCACTGACGGAGGTATTCAGATGAAGATTTATGATGTTGAGGGGTTCCCGAATCCTGCCCGCATCCGCATCGCGCTGGCTGAAAAAGGCGCATCCGATAAAGTTGAATTCATCCCTGTGGATGTGATGGGCGGCGAACACCGCACGCCCGAGTTCAAAGCCAAGAACCCTGATGCAGCGGTGCCCTGTCTGGAACTGGAAGATGGTTCGCACATCGCTCAATGCAACGCGATCACTGAATACATCGACGCAACCTTCGATGGCCCATCTTTAACCGGCGTGACCGCGCAAGAGCGTGCTCGCATCTCGATGATGAACCTGCGTGCGGAAAACGGTCTGTTGAATGCGGTAGGCACCTACTTCCACCACGCTACACCTGGGCTGGGCCCCGATCTTGAAACTTATCAATGCGCCGAATGGGGCAGTAAGCAGAAAGAGGTCGCCGAAAACACAATGGCCTATCTGGATTCGGTTCTCGCCGAAAATGAATACTTGGCCGGAGACACATTCTCGGTAGCTGATATCACTGCCTTTGCAGGATTGGCATTCGCCGATTTTGCCAAAGTTGAAATTCCTGAAACCCTGACCAACCTGCAAGCTTGGCGTGCTAAGATGGCGGTCCGTCCATCTATCGCCGCCTAAGCGAAAACTGCCATTTAAGTCGAAAGGACCTCTCCCATGGAGCTCAACTCGGACTTCTCTTCGCGTGTCGTTGTTCATTCTGATCAGCTTGAGTGGCAGGCCTCACCCATGAAGGGTGTGGACCGGCGCATGCTGGACCGTATTGGTGGCGAAGTTGCCCGCGCCACCACCATTGTGCGTTATGCGCCCGGCAGCAAATTTTCGGCCCACACCCATACAGGCGGTGAAGAGTTCATCGTTCTGGACGGCGTATTTCAGGATGAGCATGGCGATTTCCCAGAAGGCACTTATGTGCGCAATCCGCCCACAACCGGGCATACGCCCGGCTCGGAACCCGGCTGCACGATTTTCGTCAAACTCTGGCAGTTCGACATGGATGACCGCAATCAGTTCCGCAAAACCATGGCCGACGAACTGGCCGCGCCCGTGAATGGGGTCGCCACTGCGATCCTGCACAAGGATGACCGCGAGGTTGTCACTTACAGCCATGTTGATGCAGGCACCGAGGTTACCTCGGATGCGCCAGGTGGTATCGAGCTGTTGATGATCGGCGGATCGCTGACCTCAGGAGATGACGTTCTGAAAAAGAACGACTGGCTACGCCTGCCCGAAGGCGAAGCGCTGTCTGCAGTTGCGGGTCCTGACGGGGCGAAGGTCTGGATAAAAACCGGCCACCTGCCCTTTGCTCAACCACCGGCGGTGTAATTCATGAATTCTGACAAACCTCTGGCGATTGTCGCCGGTGCGGGGACTGGCCTTGGCCAGTCCCTTCTCGCGCGGTTTCAGGCAGGTGGCATGATGACCATTGGTCTTGGACGTACGCAGCCGCAGGAAACGATCGCGGCGTTTCATCAGGTCGATCTGTCCGATCAGAGTGCGGTTGCACCAGTGATTTCTGAATTGATCGCTGCGCATGGCCCGCCGAAGATCGTGGTACACAATACGGCTGAGCTGGTGATCGCGCCATTCCCCGAAACCACATTGGAGGACTACCAGAGAACGTGGACATCAATGGTGCAATCTCTGGTCGTGCTGGGGCAATGTGTTTTGCAACCGATGGTGCGCAGCGGTGGTGGCGCGCTGATCGTTTCCGGAGCCACGGCGTCGCTGCGCGGTGGCCCACGGTTTTCCGCTTTTGCGTCGGCTAAGTTCGCCCTGCGCGGGCTGACACAATCACTGGCACGTGAATATCAACAGGCTGGCGTACATGTCTCGCACGTCGTTCTGGACGGGATCATCGATACGCCGCGCTCGCGGGATTTGCACTCGCTGGATCCGTCGAAGATGATGAATCCGGACGAGATTGCCGAGGCCTACTGGCAGATGGTTCACCAACCGCAGTCCACCTGGACCCATGAGCTGGACCTGCGCCCGGCATCTGAGGGATTCTGATCAATGCAGACGCAAACTCTGATCATTGGCGCAGGCCTTTCTGGCCTCTGCCTTGCGCGACAGCTACAGGCACAAAACCATGACTACATGCTGGTCGAAGCGCGGAGTCGTCCGGGCGGACGTATCCTGACAGAAAGGCTGGAGGGTGGGTATTTCGACATGGGGCCGGCCTGGTTCTGGCCCGGGCAGCCGCGTATTGCAGCGTTAATAAAGCGGCTCGGACTGGAGTGGTTCGAGCAATATTCAACAGGCGCGCTCAGCTTTGAAGATGAGGCCGGTCGGGTCGAACGCGGCAGCGGATTTGCCTCGATGCAAGGGTCTTATCGCCTGAAAGGTGGTCTGGGCGCCCTCATTGATGCGCTGGCCACCGAGATACCGCAGAAGCGGCTTATCTTATCCGCACCTATCGTCGGGTTAGAGAAGTCTGCGTCTGGGATCACCGCGACCGCTCAAACTGGGCAAGTCATCCATGCTCAGGAAGTCGTACTGGCCCTCCCTCCTCGCGTGGCGAGCAAGATCGCGTTCTCACCTGCTTTACCAGATGAAGCTTTAGCGGCAATGACTGGGATCGCGACTTGGATGGCCGGACAGGCCAAAGCCATCGCTGTCTATGATACCCCGTTCTGGCGCACGGCCGGGCTGTCCGGTGACGTGATGAGCCGCAGGGGGCCGATGGTGGAAATACACGACGCATCCCCTGCCGAGGGCGGACCTTACGCGTTGTTCGGTTTTATCGGCTTGGCTCCCCACGTCCGCACCAACGAAGAACGGTTGCGGCAGGCTCTTAAAGAGCAACTGGCCCGGCTGTTCGGCGCCGAAGCTGCGGAGCCAAAGACACTCTTTGTCAAAGATTGGGCCTCCGATCCGTTCACCTCTATCGAAGCGGATCAACAGCCGTTATACGCTCATCCGCAATACGGGCAGCCCCGTGCGATGACCCGTCTGTGGGATGGCCGACTAATCTTTGGCGGGACCGAAGTTGCGCCACAGTTCGGGGGCTATATCGAAGGCGCTCTGGAGGCTGCGGACAACACGCTGGCCCTGATCATGACGGAAAAGGTTTGAGCACGTATGACGAGTGATACCAAGACTGCCCTTCTGGATGTTGCCGAACACGCCGCACGGGCGCGCGGATTTGACGGGTTCAGTTATGCCGATCTGGCCGAGGCGGTGGGTATTCGCAAGGCGTCGATCCATTACCATTTCCCGACCAAAGCGGCGCTGTCGGCGGCGCTCATGGATCGCTATCATGAGACCCTGCAGGCAGCGTGCAACCGCATCCGGGTAGAACACAAAACCGGGGCCGAGCAATTGCTTGCCCTGATCGACCTCTACCGGGATGCACTCAATGACGGGAAAACCCTGTGCCTCTGCGTGTCGCTCATCAGCAGCCGTGAAAGCCTGTCGGATGACGTGATCCAAAAGATCCGGAAATTCCGCGCCATGATGGTTGCCCAAATCGAAGAGATCCTGAAGTTTGGCCAAGAAGACAAATCAATCACCGGCATCACCGATCCGATCTCGGAGGCCCGCGCGATACTGGCCCTTTTGGAAGGCGCGCATCTGACCGCACGCGCAGAAGAGAATGTGAATACCTTCGATGAGGCTTTGGGCATCTTAAAGTCCCGCTGTTGACCTTCGCCCTGACACATCGGATCGTTGCCGCAAGCAATTCATTTGATATTCGGAGCTCCCCTTATGCCCAAAGTCATTCTGATCACCGGCACGTCGACCGGCCTTGGTGTTCAAATCGCCGTGCAAGCTGCCCGAGCAGGCCATACTGTCTATGCTACGATGCGAAACCTCGCCAAGCGCGGCACTTTGGATGCGGCCGCCTCTGACGCTGGCGTCAATTTCAACGTGCTTAACTTAGACGTGCAGGACAGCGCCAGCGTAAACGCCGCAGTCGACAAGATCATCGCGAACGAGGGCCGGATCGATACACTGATCAACAATGCGGGTGCTGGATTTGTCCGCACAACCGAACAAGCCAGAGAAGAAGACGTCGCCTGGGTCATGGATGTGAATTTCATGGGTGTCATGCGCTGCACAAAAGCGGTGATGCCACACATGCGCGCGGCGCGCTCGGGCCACGTCATCACAATCTCATCCGTAGGCGGCCTTGTGGGTCAGCCGTTCAACGAGATCTACTGCGCCGCCAAGTTCGCGGTTGAGGGGTACACTGAGGCTCTGGCCAGCTATGTCTCGCCCAATTTCGGCATCTATTTCTCGACGGTTGAACCGGGCGGAATTCAATCCGAGTTTGCCGCCAATGTGCTGAAACAAGTCGAGGCCACGGGCGGGATGCTTGAGGATGAGTATCTGCCCATTCTCCAGAAGTATATCGGCGGCGCGCAGGCGCGAATGGATGGCAGCGATATCTATCAATCCTCGGAACAAGTGGCATCAGTTGTCATGGGCGTGGTTGACGCCTCAGACCCGCCGATCCGCATTCGCACCTCAAACTGGGGTGAGGCGTTTACACGCCTGAAAACCGAAGCAGACCCGGACGGCAAAAAGCAACAGGCAGCCGTGATCGAGCAGTTCTTACGCTGAGAGCCTATTCGTGTGATGTTGCTCGGAATGTGGCAGCCTTGCTTCGGTCGCCGCAGGTTTCCATGCTGCACTGCCAGCGACGTCCGCTTTTTGAGATGTCGCGGAACACCAGCACGCATCGATCATACGCGCATTCCCTGATCCGTTTCGGATCAGTTTCTGTCAGCAAAGTCGCGAAGCTTTGCGCGGCCAACGCCATGAACGCCTTAGGCGATATCTCGGTCGTCCGTGCAGTTCCGCCGCACTTGTTTTAGGGTCAGCGGGATTTGGACAAGCCAAACGCCCCTGTCCGTCAGGGGTAAGACGCTGCCTTCCCCCTCGGGCAACCTTATTAGACAACACCGTGTCCTTGGCTGCGCCTGCGGGCCGCACCACCATTGTCGAATAGCATTGCCTCGCCCCCAAGGGAAGATAACGACGATCCTGATTCATGCTGTGGCCAGTTTTACGACGGTATCGGTGTTGCCGAGGAGATGGGACGCCCAGCGCTCCAGCAATACACGACGTTGGTCCAGGAAGTCGGTTCGACGATAGGCGCGCTCTACAGAGCTGTCCACTACGTGGCCAAGCATGGTTTCTGCAACTTCATAACGTGCATCGGTTGCCTCCGCCAACCACACTTGAAGACTTGAACGAAACCCGTACGGACGGGCGCTCATGCCACGACGTTCCATCAATCTCGACATCGTAGCGTCCGAGATCACCCCTTTCCGAATACTCGGAAACAGATAGCCACCGCGAGCATGTCGCCGCGCGTTTCCAAGAACATGAAGCGCTTCATTCGAAAGTGGAACACGGAACTCAGCGGTAGCACCCTCACGCCCTTTCATCTGTTCCGCCGGAATAGTCCAGACATCACCGTCGATCTGCTCTTCCTTCAAGTACCGAATAGGCCGTGACTGCACTCCGGTCAAAATTAGAAGTTTCAGAGCAAGGTGGGTGACTGTACCTTCGTCCAAACTTTTGTAGAACTCGGGCACCTCACTCCAGGCAAGCGACGGAATGTTGGTGGTGGCCTTGCGCGGTTTGCCAAGCGATGCACGCGCCTTCATAGGAGCCTGCAAATCAACATCAATGCCCAGCGCGGCGGCATACTCGAGACAAATAGATGTCCGTGTCAACGCCTTTCGAGCAGTCTCGGCTTTCTCATGCCAGATAGGCGCAAGGCAATCCCGTAGATCAATCTGAGTAATTTCAGCAACCGGCACATGACCAAGTTTGGGTATGACATGTAACTCCAAAGGGCTAAACCAACGCCCCGCTTTTCCGCCACCCCGCAACTCAGACTTCCGCGCTTCAAACGCATCCCGAGCGACGTCTCTAAACAGATGCAAGTTGCGCTGGGCTTCTACACGTCGTTTCTGCCGCTCTCTGATCGGATCTCGGCCTTCCCGCAGTTCGCGTCAGGCTGCGTCAGCTGTTTCCCGCGCCTCCACCAAGCCAACATCCGGCAACCGCCCGAGGCCCAATCCCCGTCGCTTACCGAAAACCGTCAGTCTAAGAACCCACTTACCACTTTTGGAATCTGCTTTCACAAGCCAGAGCCCAGCGCCATCGCAGTGCTTTCCAGCCTCCAGCGCAATAACGCCGCGCGCGCTCAATTTGCTCTTCGCCATATAGCTCTCCACCAGTCCACCTATTGGTCCACCCCTATGTATGGTATGTGCTGCCGGTGGTCGAGATTAATTGAGACGATATGAAGGAGAAAATTTAAATTCTTTCAGATGCTTAATCTCTATCTGAGATTCTTTGAGACTTCTACATATAGGGTTTCAGTGCCCTCCAGCAGTACCATCCGGCTTATCGTCTCTGAAATAGTCGTTAGCACTTCAAGGGAAACGAAAGTTCGAGAGTCCTGCGCATCATTGTGACTAGGTCCTAACGACGCAGATAGCCTTAAACTTATGACAGTTTAGTATATTGTGGGGCCAAACTTTTCATTAGAATTCTAGCATCTTGAAGGGAATCGAAATACGATTTTGCTTCGATCTTTCAACTTTTTTAATTTGCAGGCATGGCGTTATCGGCCTTGTCATGCAATTTGACCTTGCCTCGAAAAGGTTGAGTGTCTGCCGGCAGCTAATTTGCCGTATACGTGAGACCGAGTTGTGCCTCTGACCCTTTCAATCCAACGGGTCAAAGAAGATACCGAGAATGGTGCACGCGCAGCAAAAAATATCAGTCAACTTATCTATGCCCTAGCAAGGTGCGGTATCCGATCGATCACCTAATTAAATCAGCTTCGGATCTGCCCCAAAAAACACCGGGTGGTTGCCTAACAACCACCCGGGCCCATGATGTTATTCAGCCGGTGCAGCGTGCTTTTGCCGCAAACCGTCGCGATACAGCGCCTTGGCAAGCGCCACGCACATCAGCCCCATGACCATTGTAAATGGCAATGCGCCGATGATCATTGCATTTCGCAACGCATCCATCGGATTGTTCTCACCCGCTGCCAGGATCAGCGCACCGATCACAGCCGTCAGGATCAGACCCCAGATGATCTTGTGCTTGTTGCCGATATTCTGATCGCCACCCGACATGATGGTGTTCATCACCAGAATGCCCGAGTCCGCCGATGTGACCAGGAAAGTCATGATCAATACGACGCACATCACTGTGATGCCGGACAGCAACCCGCCCGAAATCATCTCTTGCAGGGTTACAAACAGCTTGGCGGTGTTCGATGCACCGATGATGGCGCCTTCGGCCGTGCCGTTCAGTTCCAGATCGATCGCGGTGCCACCCAGAATGGTCATCCATGCAAAGCAGACCAGCGCTGGTGCGAATACACAGCCGATGATGAACTCACGAACCGAACGCCCTTTGGAGATGCGCGCCAGAAACAGGCCCACGAAGGGCGAGAACGCGATCCACCAGGCCCAGTAGAACGTGGTCCAACCTGCCTGCCAACCAAACTGGCGACCCGGATCACCTGCGGCGTATACCGAAGCGAGAACGGATTCAGGCAGGGCTGCGGCGTCGCCTTCAAGTCCTGATTTGAACCCGTCAAACGAACCCCAGGGGTTGGTTGCACCGCTGTACAGGGCATCGGCAAATGGGGCAGCTTCGCTTGGCAACGCTGCATCAAATGCTGCCGCTGACTGCGGGTTGAACGCGCCAAAGCTGAGCGAGATGAAATGCAGGATGTAGTCGATGAACGCCGTTGCATAGGTGGTCATTGCAAACAGGAACGACCCGAATACGACGAAGACCAGCAGCAGGATCAGAGACAACACTAGATTTAGGTTAGACAGATACTTAACGCCACGACCAACTCCCGATACAGCCGATATGATCGACAGGCCCATGATGACGATCAGACCCGCCAACAGACCTACTGTACTTGGCGTCGGCACTTCTCCGTTCAGATCCATGATCCATCCCATACCGGTGATGGCATAAAGACCGTCGATAAACTGTGATACGCCAAAACCTATCGTTACCGAGACACCCAGGATTGTTGCAACAACACCCAGAACGTCCACGACGTGGCCAAGAAAACCGTTCATCAGCTTGCCGAACAAAGGTGTCAGCGCAGTGCGGATCGTTAGCGGCATGTTGCGCGTGTAGGCATAGTAGGCCAGCGACAAGCCCGTCACGACATAGATCGCCCAGGCATGAAACCCGTAGTGCAGGAAGGTATAACGATACCCGGACTGCAGAGCCTCTTCGGTATTACCAACTACCTGTTCGGCGATCACAACCGGATTTGACCCCCAAAGCCCCAGAGGCTCAGCGGTGGCAAATACCATCAGACCGACGCCCAGACCGGCGCCGAACATCATAGAAAACCACGAGAAATCCGAAAATTCCGGTTTTTCACCTTCCGGCCCCATGAGTCGTTTACCAGTTTGCGGCAGCGCAGCCACAACAAACAGGAAAAAGGCAAAGAAGCCGACGATGATGATATAGAAGGCGTTAAAGTCTTCCAGCAGGCGAGAGTTCAGGCTGCCAAGAACACCGTTTGCATTAGCAGGCCAGACCAATGCCCAGATCACCAGCGCGACCATGATTGACTTGCTGAGCAAGGCAATTTCAACGCTGTGGCCTTCGTAAAACCCACCCGAAGATCGCTTGATCTCCAGATCGGTAAAAGGATCCTTCATAGACATGTGATTCCTCCCTGTTCGCACGTGTCCCGATTTCCAGGTCATTCTCTTCTGGCACCCCGGATTTGCGCCACAAAGCCCTAAGTCAGCAGGGCCTCAATTTTGCTAAGTGTCGCTACGTTCACCGCAACGCCATCAGATTTAGCTGCCAGTCGCTTTGCACGGCGGCCATCTCCGGGCAAATGTGCGCCCTCTTGCGACCGGATCGCTTCGACAAGATCGACAATTCCTGTTGAAAATGCGTCATTCGCCGTCGCATTTGCGTCAATCGCAATAAAGAACTGCCCCGTCTTCGGCGGACCACCGGCCGTGCCAGAAAACGGAGAGGCGTGGATTCCCAAAGTCGCGCCGGTCAGAGCAGCAGCCAGAACTTCGGTCAGCAGCGCGATGCCAACACCTTTATAACCACCCGACGGCGCCATCGAACCCTTGAGGCCCACATTCGGATCAGTGGTTGGATTTCCTTCATCGTCCAGTGCCCAACCAACAGGGATCGGCCTCCCTTCACGCGCGTGTTTCATGACTTCGCTTTTGGCGATGGTGCTGGCGCTCTGGTCAATCAATAGGGCGGGCTGGCCGTCCGTGCCCGGAGCGGCGATTGAAAACGGATTGGTGCCGACCACCGGCTTGGCCCCGCCGGAGGGCGCAATTGAGGCCGGAGCGTTGGTGAAACCCAGACCAACCAGGCCGGCCTGCGCCAGACGATAAGTGTGATATCCAAGAACGCCGCAGTTATAGCTGTTTCTGATCGCCAGCGCCGCAATCCCCTGCGCGCGGGCAGCGGGGATCAAGGCGTCGAACCCGGCTTCAATGGCGGAATGCGCAAATCCGGTGGCAGCATCGACTGTAACGACGCCGGGGCGTGGCTGCGCCAGAACGGGCTGTGCCAGCCCATCAACCTTGCCGCATTGAACATGCTCACAGTAGATCGGGATATAGGCCAGACCATGGCTGGCAACCCCGTCAGCCTCGGTTGCCGCGGTCGCAACCGCCAAGGGACGCGCGTTTTCTTCGCTCGTCCCCGCAGCCACCAGCGCGCGAAAGGACAGGTCTTCAATTTCAGCAAGTGAAAGGGTGCGGGTTTCAATCATGTCTGTCTCTTTTCAGTCATTGTCAGAAAGCCCAGCCCCTGCGCCGAGCAAACGGGATTCTTCAGTCGCAGGAGCATAGGTAAGATGGGCAAAACGGTTGAGTATTGTCCATGCCGCCGGATCAGGCGTTGCACGCGTCTGTCGTGAACACGGCTCGATCAGTAGGTCGCTGAATGCAACCTCGACATGATCCGCGCGAACCGGGCAGTCGTTTCTCGGCATCAATCTCGCACCATCCGTCAAAGCCTTGAAATCGCCCGCCGTGACTGAAACCACCGCGTTGTGCATGCGCGCAGCATAGGCCGCAAATGGCAGTAGCATCATTGGCGAAGCAACCTGTCTGATCCGGATCGGGCCCGCCAACAGCATGTGCGCACAGTCGGAAAGCAGAGCACCGACCATCAGTGGGCATAGGTCTTTGCGACCAACCCAGTCTCCGTCCAGCCCTGCGGGAACATGATCTTCCAGTGACCCGGCAAACTCGCCTTCCAGCACGCGCGACAATTCGACCGTTCCGTCCAGCCCCTGCGTACAGAGCCATCGCGTCGCTTTTGCGGCCTCTTCAGAGATGCCCCAGGCATAGCCCGCACCCCGCGTTGCACGCTTGGCCGTGGCTTCGATTTCATTAAGGGAAAAACTCATTGGGCGCGCTCCGGATACACCCACAAATCCGCGTTCTCCGGACTCAGTTCCTCGGGGTAAGGTGCCCCCGAATACATGCAAATACGCACCCAACGATCCGAGCGCGGGTCGAAATGCGTGGCACCAAAGAACGACAATTTGGCGCGCAACATGTCAATCGGCAGAACCTCCGCACTGATCGTATTGTCGCTGATTTCGCCATATGGTGCCAGACGGCTCATCTGCGCACGACGTACGGCGTGGCGGTGTTCTGGGTGGCGCAGCAGGAATTCGGCGATCGGACTTTCGCCCGACCAGTCCGCCAAAGCCTTATCGGCAAGCGCGGAATCACGTGCCGGAGCAAGAGGTTGCTCATACTCCTCTATCGGTTCTTCAAACCGTTCCCCCAAACGAGGCTCAAGCTTTTCTTCCGACACATACCAGGCGCGCGCGCAGTGTTCAGGCGCCGACCAGTCAAGATCGAGCGCCCAGCCAAAACTGGAGCGGATCAGGTCGCGCACCTGTGCGACTGGCATCGCGCCGTCAATTGTAAAGGCCGTGCTATTGCCATCCGCCATGCAACTGGCCAGCCCGTCCACCAACTCGCCATATGGTTCAAGGATCAAAGAAGCCAGTAACTCTTGCCCTTCTTCGCTAAGCGCGGTCCGGGACCACAGGATCAGGCGATCCCAAGGCTGATCTTCCGTCAGATCGGTCTGATCGAGATGCGCGGCTATCGCGCCCAGATCGGCATTCAGTGCGGTGAGTTTTTCGATCTGGATCGGGTGTTCGGACCGCCACCACGAGATCGACAATTTACTGCGCTCGAAAATCTCGCGGAACATGGCCACTTCGGCCTCTGTCGCGGCATCAAGGGACCGAACGCGCGCGATGGCCTCTTCACGGACCATGATCCAGTTGTTGAACAGGATCGGGTGATTGACGATGAAAGGCGCCATGCCCAATCCAGTCGAGTTGCCGATCCCCAGCCAGCGGGCGATATCGGGGTCAAGCTGCGCGGTCTGTGTACCACCCTTAGCCTTTGCCATATGCTGCACCAGATCACGGACGAATATTCGCGTCAGATATACCGACAGCATCTCGGCCTGAAACGGGCCGCTGACCTCGGGGCGGTCTGCGATCTTTTCCCGATCCGCCGCACCGAACTTGCCCGATCCGTAAACCGCAGTTGTGCGCATCAGATAGCCAACCTTGTAGATCTGCGCGAGATCCGGTTGCTGGCCCGCAGCCAACTGGTCGACCACATGAGCCCACAACCGAACAGAACGGTTGGCACGCGACAGCGACAACTCGTTTTCACTGACACGCCCGGCCTCTTGCAGTGGTACGTTCCGAGACAAACGTTGGATATCGTCCTTGGTGGGAACGCCATCAAACAAGGTGAAGGTGGCATCCCAGGCCTCGGCGATCACACGGTCCGAGCGTTGCTCGGGCGGCAGGTCATGGGCGAATGCGACCAGTGAATAAGTGCGATCGGGTCCATGTGCGGAATAGACCGCGTGGCCAACCCCGTTGTCATCGATATCGAATACGGGGCGGCTAAAAACCCACTGCTCGGCCGCCATGCGACGGGTGAGCTGGCGCATAAAACTGAGCCGACATTGATGAAGCGAGCCCAGACGCGAAAGGCGCATCACCGTGGCGGGATCGCGGCGTTCGATATTTGGGTTCACGGTATTCATGGTTTATAAGGTCCAAAGTTTTCTGCAAAGAACCGATACCAGTTGCCGCCCATGATTCCGGCGACTTCCTCGGCATTCATGCCAACGGCACGCAATCCAGATTCGATATTGCCAAAATCCCGATTGTCGCGGAACCAGTTTGGCATCGGCGGGAACCCGGCGTTAGAAGCCGAGCCTTCGCCATAGTCGATCTCTTTTGTCCAGCGCCCAACCCGCATCCATTCGACCACGCTATCGGGTTGGTCCTGACACAGGTCCGTACCAACCCCCAGATGCTGCGCCCCGTACTTGTCAGCCGCGCGGGCGATCATTTCGCAAAAGCTTTCCAACGTGCAGTCGGACTTGTCTTTCAGATGATGAGGATAGACCGAAAAGCCTAGCATCCCACCTTTTTCCGTCACCGCCCGGATCACGTCATCCCGCTTGTTGCGAAGCGCTGGAGACCATTCATGGGGGTTTGCGTGGGTGATCGCGATGGGACGCTCGGACAGTTCTGCCGCTTCGATGGTCGAACGGTCCGCCGAATGGCTCATATCAACCACCAACCCCACACGGTTCATCTCTTTGATCACCTGCTTGCCCATGCGGGTGATGCCGGTGTCTTCGGCCTCATAACACCCAGTCGCCAGAAGGGACTGGTTGTTATAGGTCAATTGCATGAACCGCGCGCCCAGATCGTGCAGGATTTCGACCAGCCCGATATCGTCTTCGATGGGGCTGGGGTTCTGGAAACCGAAGAACACTGCCGTCCGCCCGGTTTCGCGGGCTGTGTCGATATCGCTGGCCCAGCGGCCTTTCATGATCAGGTCCGGATATTGCTCGAACCAACGATTCCACTTTTCAAAGTTCAGAACGGTTTCGCGAAAGTTTTCATGATAGGCGATGGTGACGTGGATGGCGTCCACGCCTCCTTGACGCAGTTGCCGGAAGATCTTCTCCGACCAGTTGGCATATTGCAGGCCATCGATCAGCATCAGACAGGGCCTGCGCTGATATAGGCGGTTTTGACGGTGGTGTAGAACTCCGCCGCTGCCTTGCCCTGTTCACGCGGACCGTAAGAACTGTCACCCCGCCCACCGAAAGGCACATGGTAATCGGTGCCTGCGGTCGGCAGGTTGACAGTAACAACACCCGTGCGGGCATTGCGACGGAAGTGAGTGGCACGTGCCAGAGATTTAGTAACGATGCCCGAAGTCAGACCGAAATTGGTGTCATTGACCACGCTCAGCGCCTCGTCATAGCTGCTGACCTTGATGACGCTGGTCAAAGGCGCGAACATTTCCTCGCGGTTGATACGCATGTCATTATTGGTGTTCAGGAACACGCCCGGTGACATGTAGAAGCCATCGTGCGGCATCTCAAGGCGCTGACCACCGCAGGCCAGTTCCGCGCCTTCGGATTTGCCCAGATCAACATTAGCGAGGTTCTCGCCTAGTTGTTGTTGGCTGACGACGGGGCCCATCTGAACGCCCTCTTCCAGTGCATGGCCGACCTTCATCGCCTGTGCACCTGCAACCAATTTCTCGACAAATGCATCGTGAATGCCTGCATGAACCACCAGCCGCGACGAGGCCGTGCATTTCTGACCGGTGCCACCGAACGCGCCGCCCAAGGCCAGCGAGACCGCCAGATCCAGATCGGCATCGTCCATAACCGCCAGCGCGTTCTTGGATCCCATTTCCATCTGAACCTTCGTCAGATTCTGAATGGCAGCGGCAGCAATGCCCTTGCCCACCGGAACCGAACCGGTGAAGGAAATCGCGTTGACCTTGGGGCTTTCAACAAGACGCTGCCCGATTGAGCGCCCCGACCCCATAACGAGGCTAAACAATCCTTTGGGAACATCCTGACGCTCGATGATCTCGGTCAAGGCCACTGCCGAGGCCGGGGTGATGTTGGCAGGCTTCCAGACGACAGCGTTGCCATAGCACAGCGCCGGAGCGATCTTCCACGAGGCCGTCGCGGTGGGGAAGTTCCACGGGCTGATGATCGCAACAACGCCAACGGCTTCGCGACGCACATCCACTTCGATATCCGGGCGCACAGAGTCCGCGTTCTCACCGATCTGACGCAGGCATTCGGCAGCGTAATAGGTAAAGAACTGGCCTGCACGGAACACCTCGCCCTTGCCTTCGGCCAGCGGCTTGCCTTCTTCGCGGGCCAGCAGCGTGCCCAGCTCTTCAGCACGGGCCATCAGTTCATTGCCGATGGCGTTCAGCACGGCCTGCTTGCGTTCCAGCCCGTAAGCCGCCCATTCGGCCTGCGCGACGCGCGCCTGATCCAACGTCGCCTCAAGCTGATCGGCGCTGGCTTGCGCGAACATGCCGACCAGATCGCTCAGGTCCGAAGGGTTACGGTTTTCAATTTCGCTTTCGCCTGCCAGCCATTCGCCAGCGATCAGGTTCAGTTTGGTCACGATGCGCCCCATGTCAGAATTTGTCTGCTACAGGATGGATTTTTGGGACAGGATCAGTCAAACTCAATTTACTGAACGCAATTTCAATAAAACTGAAATATGACACTCAAGATCGAAATGCTGCGTTGCTTTTGCACGGTTGCCCAAACCGGCAATCTGGTCGAGGCGGCAGACCGGCTGGGGCGCACGCAATCGGCCCTGTCGATGACGCTGAAACAGCTTGAGGATCATCTGGGCAAGAAACTCTTTGACGGTGAGCGCAAGAACCGTTTGTCCCCTTTGGGAAAGCAAGTGTTCGATCTGGCCTTGCAACAGGTTCGTCACTTCGATCAGACAGTCCAGAATATCGAGGCCGCAGCCCGTGCGGAACAGGGGCTGATCCGCATTGTCTCGGTCCCGTCTGTCGCCGCGCTGATCTTTCCAAGTCTCTTGGAGCATATGAGCAAGCAATTTCCCGGCGTGCAGATTGATCTGCGGGACACTGACACCCAGCAGGTGCTGGACGCCCTGAGCCGCGATCAGGCCGATATCGGCATCGCTTCGGGGCAGCATGCGCTGAATGGGGTCCGTGCCGTTCCCTTGTTCGCGGATGCGTTTGGCCTTGTGGCGGCCTCGGATCATCCGTTGATCGCGCAGGACACCCCTCCGACCATCGCGGAATTGCATCGGGCACCGTTCATACACAACAGGCTGTGCGACCTGATCCGGACGCCTGATTTCGCACCTGTCTCAGAGGCTGCCGAGGTCACCATCCACAACACCCATTCGCTGATCACGATGGTGCGATCCGGTAAGTGGGTCACCGTTCTGCCTCAGACCGCAGCCGAGTTCTTGCCGTTGGAGGTCGCCTTCCGCCCTATCTTGAATCTGCACGACAAACGTCAGGTCTATCTTTATCTTCGTGAGAGGACTCGCTTCCCCACTTTGACAGCAGCCTGCAGTCAGTTTATCCTGTCGCACGGATATTCCTGACCAGGAATCGTCAGAAACTGATCTGCACTTTCCCTCGCCAGGCTGTGAGCCAGTATTACTAGGCAGAAACCGAAGGCAACCACATCTTTCTGTCAGGCCCACAATTGGTGTCAGAGATAGGAGAGATGATGAAACAACCCATCACGACATATCTGCCTGCATTCGTTGTTTTTCTGGCTGGACAAGCTTTGGCTGCACAAGAGATCGCAGCGTATGGCCCATCGGGATACAAGCGCATCGCGACCTTGGGTGTTTACTACGATAGAACAGCAGATCCCCATATTACACTGCATCACGCTCTCGCCAAGAACCGGGCGCAGGTTGATCTTCCGGTTGTGAAGGTCAACAGGCACAAACCGAAGATCAAAGTGAAGAAAATCAAGCAGCCGAAGCAAAAGCAGCTGTATCGTCAGCCGACGTATAAGCGCCCCAAATATCGACAACCGGCGTATAATCATCCCAAATACAGGGCCCAGAGGCCGCATCAGCGTTCCAGAGGCTATCGCGCTCCCCATTACCGCTATGCCCCCAAGCCGTATCGCCGGTACTAGCCTCCGCGCAGGCGCTGCATAAGATAAACTTCGGCACCTTCCGGGATCGGCTCGGACAGACCCGTCGCGATGATGCGACCGTCAACCGCGACCGATACGCCCGCGTCAATTGGGGCCTGTAATCTGGGATGATGGCGCACCAGTTCGTTCAACAACTCCCCCGTGGTAGCCGCCTCAACTTCGACCACCTGCTGGCCTCCGGTCAGAGACCGGAGGCTGGACCAGAGGTGAACCTGGATCATTTTTCCTTAAGCGCCGCCAGAATGCGCGGCGGCGACATTGGCAGTTGCTTCATCCGCACACCAGCTGCGTTGGATACCGCGTTGGCGATGGCGGCCAGAGGCGGCACGATCCCGGTTTCTCCCACGCCGCGCACGCCAAAGGGGTGGCCGGGGTTGGGCACTTCGACAATCACCGTATCAATCATCGGCAAATCGCTTGCGACCGGAATGCGGTAGTCAAGGAAGATCGAGTTCTGCAATCGACCATCCTCGCCATAGATATATTCTTCGTTCAGCGCCCAGCCGATGCCCTGCGCGGCGCCGCCTTGGTATTGGCCTTCCACATAGGTCGGGTGGATTGCCTTGCCGGCATCCTGAATGACCGTGTAGCGGACGATGCTTGTTTTGCCGGTTTCCGAATCCACCTCGGCATCCACTATATGAGTGCCAAAGGACACACCCGCGCCTTCAGGGGTGGCTTCGAAATGACCTGAGATCGGACCTCCGGTCGCGCCCATATCTGCGGTGATGTCAGCCAACGGCAGCGGGTCGAAATCGCCCGCATTCGGGCCCGACGGTACTGCGCAACCATCCTCCCATTTCACCGCATCAACCGGAATGCCCCATTTGGCTGCTGCGCGTTCGCACAGTTTCTCAACCGCGTGGTTTGCGGCTTTGATCGTCGCCAGACCACTGGCATAGGTTACGCGGCTGCCGTGAGAGACATCATTGTAACCAAGCGAAGCGGTGTCCGCGACGGTCACCCGAATGTTTTCATAGGGAATACCCAGAACCTCGGCCGCCATCAGGGCCATTGATGCACGCGAACCGCCAATGTCAGGCGTTCCAACCATTACTTGCGCCGAGCCATCCTCGGATAAAGCCAACGAAACAGACGTCTCGCCACCATGGTTGAACCAGAAGCCACAGGAAATTCCGCGCCCCTGTCCCGGTTTCAGCGGAGCCGAATAATGCGGATGTGCTTTGGCTGCTTCAAGTGTTTCGACAAGGCCGATGCGCTCATATGTGGGTCCATAGCTGGCTTTTGAACCTTCAGCCGCCGCGTTCTTGAGGCGCACATCCACAGGGTCGAGGCCCAGTTGATTGCACAGCTCATCCAGCACGGATTCAACCGCAAAAGCACCCATTGGTGCGCCCGGCGCGCGATAGGCGGCCTGTTTGGGGCGATTAGCTATTACGTCATACCCCACCTGCCGCACGTTGGTCAGGTCATAGGGCGCAAAAGCACACATCGCAGTCAAATCGCCGGGTGCACCGGGAAACGCGCCGCCCTGCAGACGAAAAATACCTTGGGCCGCTGTGATCGTGCCGTCTTTCTTCATCCCGATCTTAATATCCATCGACGCGGATGAAGTGGGGCCAGTGGACCGGAATACCTCGGATCGGTTCATCACCAGCTTGACCGGGCGGTTGGCTTTGCGGCTTAACGCCAAAGCCACCGGTTCAATGAAAACAGTGGTTTTGCCGCCGAAACCTCCTCCGATTTCGGAAGCTGTCACGCGCAACTGCGCGGTTTCGATGCCTAGCAACGTGGCACAGTATTTCTGAGCGTACCAATGACCCTGAGTGGTGCACCACAGTTCTCCCTTACCATCCATGCCCAACGACGCAAGACAGGCATGAGGCTCGATATAGCCCTGATGAGTCGCCTCGGTCAAAAAGCTGTCTTCGATGACCAGATCAGCCTCGCCAAACCCGGCCTCCACATCTCCGTGACCGCTTTCATGATAGCGTACGACATTTGGATGCATGCCTTCAGGCACCGAATAGTCGGCCGCACCTTCGCGGATCACCGGTGCATCCGCAGCCATCGCCTTGTCTACATCGGTGACATGAGGCAACACTTCATATTCCACCTCAATCAGTTTCAGCGCATCACGTGCAGCCAACGCTGAAGTCGCGGCAACCGCAGCAATCGCATGGCCGTCATACAGCGCCTTCTCGCCTGCCATGACGTTTTCTAGGACATTCCAGAACTCGCCTTCCAGACCCGGCTTGAACGGGAGTACGGCAAAATCTGCGCGAGTGACGATAGCCTTGACGTCCTTGAGCGCCTCGGCCTTTGAGGTGTCGATCCTGACGATCCGCGCATGTGCGTGGGGTGAGCGCAGGATTGCCCCGTGCAACATACCCGGCGCGTAGGCATCAGCCCCGAACCTGGCACGACCTGTCACTTTGTCGAGCCCATCAGGGCGGTCGGGGCGCGTGCCTACGAAGTTGAAGATGGACTTACGATCGTCGAGTGCCATTACGAAGCCTCCCGCAGCTCAGCAGCCGTATCCATCACGGCGCGGATGATCTTGTCATAACCGGTGCAGCGGCACAGATTGCCAGCCAGCCAATAGCGCGCCTCTTCCTCGGTTGGATTCGGGTTCTTTTCCAACAGGGATTTGGCCGCAACCAATATGCCCGGCGTACAAACACCGCACTGCAGAGCGGCGTATTCAATGAATTTCTTCTGCAACGGATGAAGGACATCGCCATCTGCGATCCCTTCAACGGTTTCGATCTGCTTGCCCTCAGCCTCGACGCCCAGCATCAGGCACGAACACACCAAACGACCATCGACGGTCACAGAGCAAGCGCCACAATCACCCGTGCCGCAGCCTTCTTTCGCGCCGGTCAAGTTCAGCTTGTCGCGCAAACAATCCAGCAGCGTTTCACGCGCATCGCAAAGATATTCAACTTCATCACCGTTTACGGTGGTCGTTACGTGCAGCTTACTCATGCTTGCTCTCCCTTGGCGCGGGTATAGGCGATCTTGGCGGTACGCTTGGCAAGAACTCCGGCAACTTCGGTCCGAAACGCGATGGTGCCACGTTTGTCATCAATTGGGTTGCACGCGGCCGATGCGGCAGCGGCGAGAGCATCGAGAGCGGCGTCATCCAAAGTGGTGCCAATGATCGCGCGGGCTGCTTCTTCGACCAGAAGAACGGTCGGAGCGACAGCCCCAAGTGATACGCGCGCCTCGGTGATGATGTCGCCGTCCAGTCGCAGGTTTACACCCACTCCGACCACGGCGATATCCATTTCGGTACGCGGGATGAAACGCAGATAGGCATCCCCACCGTTTTCGCCACGCGCCGGAATGTTGACAGACGAGATTACCTCACCCTTAGCCAGTGAAGTTCTACCGGGGCCGGTCGGGATGTTTTCAACCGCCACGTCCCGCACACCCTCTGGGCCAGTGACTGTGACCGTTACACCTGCCGCGACCATGGCGGGAACGGAATCAGCCGCCGGAGAGCCATTGCAAAGGTTGCCGGTCAACGTCGCGCGCCCCTGTACCTGAGTCGATCCGATCAGGTCCATTGCCTCGACCACGCCGGGCCAGTCGTGGCCAAGCTCAGGGTGCTCGCTCATCTCTGCGCCGGTTGTGGCTACACCCAATGTCCAACTGCCGTCGGAATTACGGGTGATGTCATGTACGCCGTTGATCTTCTTGATATCGATCAGCGTATCAGGTGTCACCAGTTCCGAGCGCAGTTGCACCAGAACGTCGGTGCCCCCCGCCAGAAACCGCGTGATGCCCGTTGCATTTTGTGCCAGCGCCGAAGCTTCGGCAAAACTGGCGGGGCTGTGATAGTCCATGAAAGTACCTCGCACCTGTTGATCAGGGTTCACTGGGTTTTGCGAGGGACGTTAGTGCAGCGACCCCTGTTCGTCCATGGCCTGTGCGACCTATTTTTTGATCTAAATATGTCGCATTCAGACTGCGCTCAGAGATCGATTTCGATCACACCGTCTTTTTGCGCCGCACGGCTTTGGCAGAGTATGATCGCCCCTTCTCGTTGTTTGTTCGATAACACAAAATCACGATGTTCGATTTCGCCCGAAATCACTCCGCATTTGCAGACACCACAGATGCCATCGGCGCATTTCACATCAACGTGTATTCCCGCTTCATTCAGGACCTGAGCAGCAGCTTTGTCCTCTGGCACTTTCAGTTCCCGACCGGATTTTGCCAGCTTGAGGGTGAATTCGTGGTTTTCGTATTCCGGCTGTTCAGGGACCGAAAAGTACTCCAGATGCCGCGCTTCTTCTGGGAAACCCTGCGCTTCGGCGGCTTGCATGACGCCATCCATGAAACGATCCGGACCGCAGGTGTAGACATGCCAACCCTCCTGATAACCGCCAAGGATCGCATCCAAATCAGCACGCGTGCCCTCATCTGAAAAATGATAGCGAACGTGATCCGCCCAGGGCATCGTGGCCAAGTCGTCCAGATATCCCGCCCCGGCGCGCGTGCTGGCAGAATAGTGCAGTTCAAATGGACTTCCTAACGCGTGCAATCGATGCGCGAAGGCAATCATCGGAGTAATCCCGATGCCGCCCCCCATCAGGAAGGTTCTCGATGCATCTTCATTCAGCTCAAAGTGGTTGATCGGTTTGGAAATGAAAACCTTACGACCTTCATTGAAAATCCGATGCAAGAGGGCTGATCCACCCCGCCCCTCGTCTTCACGCAGAACGCCGATCTGATAGGTCGAGCAATCTGACGGGTCGCCGGACATGGAGTATTGCCGCAAAAATTCAGGTGCGACCAGCACGTCCAGATGCGCACCAGCGGTCCATTCGGGCAGCCGGGCACCATTGAGCGTCGAGAATTCATACTTCGTGACATCCGCGGTCATCTTATCGACCTTAGTCAGCTCCACCCTCATGACCGGAGCATCGCCTGCGATCTGATAACGATGAATGACCGACATATCGCCTGCAGCCTTGCGGGCTTTGTATTCATCGGCAGTCAGCATCGCTTCATACGCTGCGATCCCGGCCTCGCGGTCCATCGCAAACGGATAGGGCCACGGATGCGGCGCAAGATAGGCCGGATAAACCGCAAGCGTCTGATCCTCGTATTTCAGGTCGAGGTCCTTTTGCAGATCGCGCCGGTTCAGGGGATGTTGCGTTGGGCGATAGGCACCGTCAGCTTCCAGCTCTATATCCCACCACCATTTCTTGGTGTCATTCAAACCGCCATTGCCGACGGCATCGTCCAGCCTTGCCAAGGCAGGCGCGGCCTGAGGGATATTCATCGCGGCCCATCGGAAAGGGCGTTCCTTGAATATGCCTTCCAGGTTCCAGGGGCAGGTTTTCATGCAACGCCCACACATGGCGCCGCCCGGAGTGGTGACCCGGTAGGTCGCGCATTTCTGGCTATCGGACTTCCAGATTTCGTAGCCATTGAACATCAGCTTCGGCCCGGCGGTGATCGCACCCGATGGGCACTCACGCGCACATTTGTTGCAGCTTTCACAAAAAGTCTGCAGGCCAAAATCAATCGGCTTGTCATGCGTCATCGGCATGTCGGTTGTCACGACACCCGATTTCAATCGGGGGCCGAGATATGGGTTCAGAATAACTTCTCCGATCCGACTGACCTCGCCCATTCCTGACAGTAGCAATAGAGGGGGCTGCAGCACCTCTCCATCCATCACCGTATGGGCCTTGGCTTTGTAGCCGAGGTTGCGGATTTGTTGCGCGATAACGCCGCCCAAAAGCGAAAACCGCAGATATGCACGCATCGACTGGGCCACGCTGATCCAGTCATCACCGCTGGCACCTTCCATTGTCTCGTAACCCTGATCAATGATCATGCTGATTGCCTGATCATGTGGCGGGTTTATCTCTTCACCAGTGGCGTCGTGGGAATACCAACTCCATTCCGGGCACCGGCTGAGGCCCACCGCGTCGACCCCAAGGAAGTAAGTCGCAGCCTTGATGTTCGCGGCATTCCGGTCGGCATCTGTAGGTCCTTCGAGCTTGGCGCTGTCGCCATCCTGCAGCAGAACAAACGCGCCCAGCGCACGGCGCTGTGCAAAGCTTGGAGCCGCTTTGCGGACATAATAGCCGCCCTTGGCTGCGTCCTGCAGGTTTTTGCCCATGTCGCCGAACTGTGCGCGCGCGAACATATCCGCCCGTTTGGGAACGCGGGCGACATTCTCTTCGTCGATATATGTGGTGGGGTTGTCCACGCGTTTGAGGTTTTCGAACGGATGCGCACCATCGACATATCGACGCTTAGCATACGGATCACGGTTCATGGCATTCTTCGCAAAGCCGGTACCCAACCACCACGCCGGACCCTGGGTCCGGAACCAGGGTTGTTCCGCCATGGGACAAAGCGGGAGGTCATGAGCAATTTCCATTTCGGTGGTTACCGCAGCCAGACCAAAGCGTTTGCCAAGCCAGGGCACTACGACTTCGCCGTCCTCCAGTGAAGCCAGGCCTGCGGCCACGGCGAGTTTGCCCAGATCAACCTCGGATGACATTGCCGAGTGTGCCCGTGCATCAAAACCCAACAAACGAATATAGTTGGCTATCACAACGGCATTTTCGGTGGCCAAGAGGCAGGCGCGTTGGTCCTGCGCATCCGCAATCCAATCGGCCCCCGGCTCCGAAGGATCAGGATCACGGTTGAATTCATAAAGAAACACAAGTGCATGGCGATGGCTGTCAATGGGCTTGGGCGCGGCTTCCATGCTTTCTTTCAGATCAGCCATGATCACATCGATGCCCGAGGCCAGGGTTTTGGTCTGACGGGTTCGAAGGGCATGGGCCAAGCGATCGATATCCGGGTTGCGCCGGGGTTCGGCCAACATTGCATCCGGCAGCAGAGGTCCGCAGCCCATCATCGACGCGTCGTTAAAATAGCCGAACGCTTTCAGGTGGTTGACGCGATCAACGGGATCGGCTGGGATTTCAGACGCGACTGGATTCACGAAACCGTCCCGGATCGCATCCAGCATTGCCTGGAATTCTCCCATTGCATTGACGATGCTTTCGGGCCGATCAGAACGGTGAAAGCTGAGCGCGCGCATTGGTGGGACTTGTGTCAAGTCAGGCATCCGGTTTTGCCGTGCCAGCCGTTCCAACGGGTACGAGCCCATATGAACGGGTCGGTTCTTGTCCGAGAAAAAGCGGATCCCCATCGTGTGCCTCCTGCTTGCTGCCCTTCCCCCTATCCCGGCATGGACACCAAATCCATTCATGAATAATCATATACAGTATGAATAAAATTGATTTCACTGATCTTGATGGCAAAGTCCTTCGGGTATTTCTGACAATACTCGAAGAAAGTTCAGTCTCGAAGGCAGCCGACCGGCTCGGGGTGACGCAATCGGCCATCAGCCATACGCTGGGAAAGTTGCGGCAAGTGCTTGGTGATCCGCTGTTCGTTCGATCCGGTCAAGGGCTGACCCCGACTGAACGCGCGCTTGCCCTCAAAGAGCCGGTGCAACAGGTGTTGGACAACATGCGCGCCCTGACCGTCGGCCGTCCATTTGATCCTGTGTCTGAACAGATGGGCATCCAGATCGCCACCAATGATATGCCGCGCGAGCTGATCTTTCCCGAATTGCTGCGGGAAACACGCGACGAAGGCGTCCGGCTGCGGCTGGAATTCATCCCTTCGGGGGTTCCGGACCCGGACCTACTACGCAGTGACCGGTGCCAGTTGATGCTGACCCCATTGCCGCCAGATGGGCCGGATATCTTTCAGAAACGGCTGATCACCAGCCCGCTAATGATTTTCTACGATGCCTCCCACCACGACCCGCCCAAGGACTGGCAGGCATATTGCGATAGCGATCATGTCGAGGTGCGTTTCGCCGACGGACGAAATGCCCGTGCCGTAATGCGTGGCGTGGACCAAAGCCAGATCAGACCACCCGTTGTTACCTTGCCGCATTTCAACGCAATCCCGCCCTTCGTGAAAGGCAGCGACCTGATCTCGACCGATACAGCTTTGATGCAACGCGGCCCGCTGGCGACACTGGACTGTGCGCCCTTACCATTTGGGTGTGACCCAGTGTCGATCTACATGGTCTGGCACCAGCGCTCGACCAACGATCCCGCGCATCGCTGGATACGCACACGGATCGAGAGCATTGCCGCCAATCTTCAGACCTGAGACAGAAGCCAGTCGCGCATGTGTCCTACTAATTCTGGTTGACGTGGCTTCTTAGGGGTGACGATAAAAAAGCTCAGATCATCAACCAGCACCTCGGATAATGGTTGCGATAGGCGCCCCGAGGCCAGTTCATCCGAAACAAGCGGGGCATTGGCCAGCGCAAACCCCTGACCTGAGATTGCGGCGTCAATCGCCAGGCTTGTCTGACTGAAGCTTATCATCCGGGGTTTCCCCTCTACCCCGGCACGTTCCAGATACAGAGGCCAAAGTCCGTGGGAATCGCTGAGTAGAACGTACTCCATCAGATCATCTGGGCTGGAGATTTGTGACGCCAATTTTGGAGAGCTGACAACAACGAACTCGGTCGAGAATAGCGGTATGGCATTCAGGTCCTGCGCAATCGGCGAACGGCTTTGACGTACTGCGATGTCGATCCCATCCGATCTGAAATCCGCCAACCGCTCGCGTGCATCAACCTGAACTGAAATATCGGGATAGCTGGTCAGAAAATCATTCAAACGCGGCACCAGCCATTTAGATGCAAAACTGGGCGTGACCGATATTGCGATCTGCCTATTATTGGATAGGTCATCGAAGGCATCTTCGATCAGACGAAACGCCCGACATAGTGGCGCTTGTAGCCTGCGTCCCGCTTCGGTTAGCCGCAACCCGCGCGGAAGGCGTTCAAACAGAGCAGTCCCCAATCGCGCCTCAAGTCCACGCACTTGCTGAGCAACGGCCCCTTGAGTGACCCCAACTTCTTCCGCTGCAAGGCGAAAGTTCAAGTGACGCGCCGAGGCCTCGAAGGCGCGCATCGCGTTGAGAGGTGGAAGAGCAGGCATTCAAAGACTGTAGATTTTCTACTGCTACTGCGCAACAGAACTGATTGGTCAAATTGATACGGGTCAGCCATCTTCACATCAGATATCGCAGAGGGGCGCGAAGATGGAAAAAGTTGCATTGATCACTGCAGGCGGCAGCGGTATGGGCGCGGATAGCGCGCGCCGGTTGGCGGCGGACGGATTCAACGTTGGCATCCTATCCTCTTCGGGTAAGGGTGAGACGCTGGCGCATGAATTGGGCGGGGTCGGTATTACGGGTTCGAACCAGTCAACTGATGACCTGCAAAAACTTGTGGATGCGGCGATGAACCATTGGGGGCGCATCGATGTATTGGTCAACTCGGCTGGTCATGGCCCACGCGCACCGGTGCTCGAGCTTACGGATGAGGACTGGCACACTGGTATGGATGTCTATTTCATGAACGCGGTGCGGCCCACACGTCTGGTTACCCCTATCATGCAGACGCAGGGTGGTGGATCGATCATCAACATCTCGACCTTTGCCGCCTTTGAACCTGACCCGGTGTTTCCGACTTCGGGCGTATTCCGCGCGGGGCTGGCGGCCTTTGCAAAACTGTTCTCGGACAAATATGCCATCGACAATATCCGCATGAACAACGTCTTGCCGGGGTTCATCGACAGCCTTCCCGAGAAGGAAGAGTTCCGCGCACGCATTCCGATGGGCCGTTATGGGCGCAGCTATGATGAGATCGCCTCGGTCGTCTCGCTGCTGGCTTCCGAAGGTGGTGGATATATCACCGGCCAGAATATCCGTGTGGACGGCGGTATTACCCGGTCTGTCTAAACTTCAAAATCGGGTTTTGACGAGGTGCGTCAGTGCAGCTCCGGTTTCGAAAAAAGCACGGCGCAGACCCGTCCAGCTCTCACGGTACTCCGTTATCGGCGGCACAGGCAGCAGCGACGGATCATCGTTAAGTAGGCTTTCGGCCATCAAGCGACCGAACACGGTGCCCGGTCCGATCCCACGCCCCGAAAACCCATGCGCGGCCAGCGCATGCGGACCGATCTGAATGATCTTGGGGATGTGGTCTGAAGTCATCGCAATGCGTCCGTGCCAACCTTTGACCAGCGGTTGATCCGCCAGTTGCGGGTAGACCGCTACCAACTTGCGACTGACCCAAGCTTTGTGCGCAAAGCCTCCGACGCTGTTCAGATCACCCATTCCGCCGATGATAAATCGTCCCTCCTGATCCAGCCGGAACGATGTCATGATCAGCCCTGTATCCCAACACCCTTCACCCTCGGGCAGTATGCTGGCTCGTAGGTTACGCGACAGCGGAGCAGTGGCGTATTGGAAATAGTACACAGGTACGTAGGCGGGCGCGGTATCGACGATGCCTTGATGATAGGCGTTGGTCGCCTGAATGATCGATTTGGCACGCACGGTGCCGTTTTCTCCGTGCAAAACCCACATCCCCGCCTCCTGTCGCAGGGATTGGATTGGGCTTTCGGTATGGATCAGCGCCCCCACATCCTGCGCGGCGCGTGCCAAGCCGACTACAAAGGCCAGCGGTTGAATTGTGCCAGCACGGGGGTCGAACAAAGCGCCATGGACAGCGGGGCTACCTGTGCGCTTGCGTGAGGTGTTTGCATCAAGTAGCTCGACCGGCGCTCCAGAAACGCTCAACTGGCTATGGCGTGTATGCAAATCCTCAAAGCCCTTGGCCGAATGGGCACAATGTAACGTGCCATGCCTCACCGGCTCGCAGGCGATCTCATGCGCATTGACCAGCCCAAAGACTTCAGACGGTGCAATCGCCAGCAGATCGATCAGACGGCTGCCCGGCACCTGCCCCAGGTGCGATCGAATTTGATCAGGCGGCAGCCAAAGCCCAGCATTGACCAACCCAACATTTCGACCCGAGCCGCCATGCCCAATCTGATGTGCTTCGAGTAGGCAAACCGAAGCCCCAGCCTTTGCTGCGGTCAAGGCGGCAGAGCATCCCGTGTACCCGCCTCCTATAATTGCAATGTCTACGGTTACGTCACCGGAGAGTTTTTGCGTTTTGATACTCTCGCCGCAGGTCTGCCGCCATAACGATTGATCATAGTCAGGCATTCCCAAGCCTCGCCAAATTTTCATCGATCATCAGGCCGGATCTAGCCAGTTGCAAGGGCGCGTTGATCGGCCCGCCCCATGGCAATCAGAAACGGGTCAGTTTCCTGCAGCGACTGGAACGACATCTTGTCCGTCATACCGCGCCAGTTCCCCAAAGTCAGAGATTGCGCGACGGCACCGCCTAGCGTTGCACCGGGGCCTGTCACAATAAAGAGGTCCGGAGCAAACTCGCGCGCGGCCGTCTGGATGGCATGGGTGAAATCATAGGTCTCGGTCACCTGATGGCCAAGTGTATACTCCCACAGTGCCCCGGCATCTGTCGCTCCTGGCCACCAGATTTTGCCACGGCCGTCGATCATCGGGTACACGGGTTGGCCAAACAGATCAGCGCACAGTAGCGCCCGACCTTCGGTCGCCACTGGTGCCTGTAGCGCGGTGTGGAAGGCAGCGTGGTTCGCCAGTCGCAAAGGAAACCTATCCTGCACAACGGGATTGGCGGTTTCAAATGCATTTAGCCCTGCCTCATTCCCTGCAAGTACCAGCATCCCGCCCAGATCAATTGAAAGCGCCAGAGTATGGTCTTTCAATGTGTTGATCCGTGCAACCGCGTCTAACAACGCTGATTTGCGTGCAACATCATTCGACCATTCTTCGTCGACGAACGGGTACACCAATTGGCCACCGATCAGTTGCTTTTGCATCAGCGCACCCATCGTATTGACCACACGAAAGCCGTTCTCTGGGGTCAATGCACCAGCGACGGCCAGCGCGATGTACCATCCCATCGAATTGCCGGTGACGGCGACTACCTCAATATCCTTGGTAAGTGCCTGCGTATCCGCCAATGACGCCGCATAGATCAAGGGTGAGGCCACATCGCCACGCGAATATTTACCAACGCTGAAACGGCCAGCACCATCCAGCGCCGTAACCGTCTCCTGACCCGCTTCAGCACGGATCTCATCGAAACTGTGAAATTGGCTCATCCGACCCGCATGATGTTGATGCAGGTAGCCCAATTCAGGCTTGTTATAAGTACCCCGACCAGGACAGATCACAACAGCAGTGCGGGTCATGATTTTCCTCCGGTCAGCGCAAAAGCAGCGTCAACAATGCCGTCCCTCGAAGGGAGTGGAGCAGCATAGGCCGGTCCGGTCGCGATAAAGCAATCCTCGGCCACAACACGAGCAGTTGGTATTGCGGGGCTGTTTTCCGCGAAGAAAGTCATCAACGCCTCAGACTGGCTGCCGGTGCGGCGGCATTCATCAATGATCAATACATGTGCGCATGAGTTGGTGGCCTCGCGCAGGGCGTCAGTGGGTAGTGGAGCAAGCCAGCGCATATCAATGATCCGGGTTTTCAACCCTGCCGCCTCAAGCTCGGGCAAAGCCTGTCTCGAAAGATAGTGCCCATTGCCGTAGGTCACGATCGCCAAATCTGTGCCGTCACCATGTACGCCAACCTCGCCCAGCGCGATCTTTTGATCCGGTGACGGATATGTGGTCATCCACCCTCCATCCTGCGCCCCGTGCAGATCGCGCATGGGATAGAGCGCGATCGGTTCAAGAAACACCACAACCCGTTGCTCCTCTCGCGCCAACCGCACGCACTCGCGCAGCATTTTTGCCGCATCCGTACCAGTAGAGGGGCAGGCGATGATCACCCCCGGTATGTCCCGCAAAACGGCCAGAGAATTGTCGTTGTGAAAATGCCCGCCGAATCCCTTCTGATACCCCAGACCAGCGATCCGCAGGACCATCGGATTAGTGAATTGTCCATTCGAGAAGAACGGCAAAGTTGCTGCCTCCCCCCTGATCTGATCCTCGGCATTGTGCAGATAGGCCAGAAACTGGACTTCGGGGATCGGCACGAAGCCGTTATGACCCATGCCGATAGCGAGCCCCAAAATAGATTGC
Organism: Ruegeria sp. CL5; assembly: GCF_056536485.1. NCBI lineage: Bacteria > Pseudomonadati > Pseudomonadota > Alphaproteobacteria > Rhodobacterales > Roseobacteraceae > Ruegeria > Ruegeria sp. CL5. Next base: position 204,521 of record NZ_JBQFPS010000005.1, on the reverse strand, counting down.
TCGTCCAGAAGTGTATCAATCACCCGGTCCGGGCCAAAACGCTGCTGTAGCTTCTGTGTTACGCCATAAACGCCACCTTTGCGTCCTACATCTTCGCCCATACACACGATCTCATCATGCGCCAGCATCAGATCGGTCAGCGCCCAGTTGATCAGCCGACTCATCGGCTGGGGCTCATCCATCGCACGCGTATCGCCGCCAAAAGTTTCAGTCCGCGCTTTGGCACTCGGGCCATTTGTCGGCTTGCAGGGACGTTTGGGCGGGATCAGGCTTGCCATAACCCCGGCCGCATTCGCCAGATGAGGACGACTGGCAGCCTCGGTCGACACGCGGTCGGTTCTTGCGCAAGTGTCGCGGTAAATACTCAGCGCCTGGTCCGGCGACAACGCACCTGCCTGATCCAGCAGCCGTACGGTGTGCAACAACGGATCGTTTGCCTCATCTGCTTCAACTTCAGACTTTGGCAGATAAGTTGTCGGCACATCCGCACCAGCGTGGCCATACAGGCGCACTGTTTTCAAATGCAGGAAAGCTGGTTTTCGACGCCTGCGGACATAGTCGGCAGCCTTTTTTGCGACAGTGTGAGTTTCATAGATATCCAACCCGTTTGCCTGAAAATACCTGATCCCCGGACGGTGCTCCATCGACGCCTGAATCCAGCCTTTGGGCGTTTTGACGGAAATCCCGATTCCGTTGTCTTCGCACACGAACAGCAAGGGCAGCGGCGTCGACTGCACGCTTGTCCACCCTGCAGTGTTGATCGCCCCCTGAGCCGTCGAGTGATTGGCTGAAGCATCCCCAAAAGAACACATTGCAATTCCGTCTTCCGGCAGCACGCGATGTTCAGGCGTGTTTCGGCGCGCAGCCCCCAGCGCGTAAGCCGCACCGACAGCTTTGGGTAAATGGCTGGCGATGGTCGAGGTTTGTGGCGGGGTCATCAGTGCTTTTGACCCCAGAACCTTATGCCGTCCGCCCGAGATCGGGTCATCACTTGAGCACGCAAAGCTGAGCAGCATGTCCCATGTGATCTGTTGACCCGGTACCTGTTCCGCCCGCGCGATCTGGAAGGCCGCGTCCCGATAATGGAGGAACGCAATATCGGTCGGGCGCAGGGCATGCGCAACGGCTGCCATCCCCTCATGCCCGGACGAGCCAATCGTATAGAACCCCTGCCCAGCCTTTTGCATCGCTCGGCTGGTCCTGTCCAATGCACGGCTCAGAACCTGTGACCGGAACAGCGAAACCGCATCTGCATCGCTCAACCCGGAGCACGGCGGCACACCGTCGGGAAAATCGCGATCTGCAACGCGGGTCAGAAAATTCTCATGTACGATCTGGGCGCGGTCCATGGTTCTCGCTTTTGTTTGGTCTGTATCATCGGCTTTGACCGATCTCGGCGCTGGTTCGCCCAGCCTCTCGATTTTCCCGCGCCCGGGCGCGCGTTTCAAGATCACAATTGGCGATGCGTTCCAGCTTTCATCGCTCTGGTGGTTGGAAAAAACCAGTGTTATTGCGTTCAGAAGGTATGAGGATAAGTCATATGATTACGCCCAGGCGGTTTCTTCCCTCCATCTCATCTCTGCTCGCGCTCGAGGCTGTTGACAGGTTGGGCAGCGCTTCGGCTGCGGCAGCTGAACTGTCCCTGACCCAAAGCGCAATCAGTCGCCAACTGAAGACAATGGAGGACCAGTTGGGCGTGCAACTGATCGAGCGCAGCCAAATGCGGCTGCACCTCACGCCCGCCGCCAAAGATTATGTCCAGACCGCAAGGTCTGCAGTGCAGGAACTGGCGCGTGCGGCATTGAAGCTCAAAGCCAACCCGGCTGGCGGGTCGCTTGACCTGTCGATCCTTCCCGCGTTCGGGATGCACTGGCTTGCACCGCGCCTGCAGGATTTTGCCCGCCGCCATCCTGAGGTCACAGTCAATCTGGGGACCCGCCTCAAGCCATTTGATTTTGCCTCTGAACCATTTGATGCAGCGATCCATTTTGGTCAACAAGATTGGGCGGGTGTTCAGTATCTGCCGATCATGAGGGAAGAGGTCCTGCCCGTTTGTGCCCCTGCACTTACCAACGTCAATTTCGACACCTTGGATACCCTCTGCGCCGCGCCGCTGTTGCACCTGGATTCCCGACCAGATGCCTGGGAGCGCTGGTTCGAGATGCAGGGCCAATCAGTCACCGGCCTGCGGGGTATGATGTTCGATCAGTTCTCGACCATGATCCAAGCCACGATCCATGGATTGGGCGTAGCTTTGGTGCCTTCATATCTGGTTCAGGATGATCTGCGCTCAGGGAGACTTGTTAAGGCGTGGGACGGTCCGTATGTGAGTCTTGGCAGCTATTATCTCGTATGGCCGAATGACCGGTCTACCCCCGAGCCGCTGCGATCTTTCCAAGGCTGGATCAGTGAACAATTGGAGCCTGATACCAGCCTTTAGAACTCTCTTAGAATTTGCCGTTGTCATTCTTCCATTCGCTGCGCGGTGCAATGGTCTCAACCGTATCCCAATGTTCAGTGATCTTGCCATCAGATACGCGGAACAGATCATAGAAAGAGCTATGCTTGCCTGCTCGCTCGCCCTCACAAACGGTCAAAACAAAATCGCCTTCCGCCAGAACCCGGTGAAGATGCTGATAGTTTATGGCCTCTATGTCGGACAATGCGGCGCGCAACGCTGTTAACTCGTCTGAGAAACCCGGGCTGTGTTCCGCAAAGGCAGTGGTGTTAACAAAAGCTTCTATCTGATCTGGATCTCCTGCGATCAGGGCATTTTCGACGAAAGAACGGACAAGCGTCCGGTTCTTTTCTGTATTCTCGATGTCCCGGCTTTCTGTGGGGCCATCCACCATACTGCGCCCCGAGTCATTTGGGCCCAATCGTTTCTGAATATTGTCCCAATGCTCGACCGCTTGCCCGTCTTCAAAGCGGAATACTTCAAATCCAATGTTTCGGCGCGAGAAATCATATTCGGTATGCGCAAAGACAAAGTCTCCATCTTCAAACGCGCGCACAATGTTAACGCGTGGTGAAGTATCAGACAGCCGCTTGAACAACGCCGCCAAGCCCTCACTGCCTTCATGAGTTTGTGGATTATGCTGGATATACCGCGCTTCGTTCACCACTGAAATCGGGCCCGGATCGCCCGTCTCAATACTCTTGAGCAGGGCGCATATGCGATCCTTGTTAGACGCAACCATGTCGAGGTTCCTCTCGGACAGAATATCCCTCGATCACAATGGCAGGCAGAATGCAGTGCTTCAATGGTAACGAGTGCCACAAACCTGCCTGACCCAACGGGAGGAGACGTTCTACATGGAATGTCGACGACGGCGGGAGTGCCTCGTATTAGGCGTCCAGCGAACGGGCGATAAGCTCTTTCATCACTTCGTTAGTGCCACCGTAGATCATTTGCACCCGCGCATCCGCGTAGAGCCGCGCAATCGGATACTCCATCATGAAGCCATAGCCGCCGAACAGTTGCAGGCATTCATGCATGATTTCGTTCTGCACCTCTGAACCCCAGTATTTCACCATCGAGGCTGTCGCTGCGTCCAGTTCACCGGCCTCTAGCTTGCCGATGCAGTCATTGACGAAACTGCGCAGGACTTCGGCCTTGGTCTTACACTCGGCCAGCTTGAAACGGGTATTCTGGAAATCCATCACCCGCTGGCCAAAGGCTTTGCGTTCCTGCACATATTTCACAGTCTCAGATATTGCAAAGTCGATCGCGCCCAGCGCCATGATCCCGATGGTCAGCCTTTCCCACGGCAGCTGTTTCATTAGCTGATAGAACCCTTGCCCCTCCTCTGGGCCCAGCAGATTAGTCATTGGAACTTTGACATCCTCAAAGAACAACTCTGCCGTGTCATTGCCCTTCATCCCAAGCTTTTCGAGGTTCCGTCCCCGGCGGAATCCCTCGGTTCCTTCGGTTTCGACAGCGATCAGCGAGACACCCTTTGCCCCAAGGGACTTGTCGGTCTTCGCCGCCACGATGACCAGATCAGCCGATTGCCCGTTGGTGATAAATATCTTAGAGCCATTAAGCCGATACGAATTGCCATCCTTCTCAGCCGTAGTCTTCACTGCCTGCACATCCGATCCAGTACTCGGCTCGGTCATGGCAAGCGCTCCGATCATCTCGCCCGAGGCAAGCTTTGGCAGCCATTTGTGTTTCTGATCCTCACTGCCATAGGTGGTGATGTAATGGGTCACAATGGACTGAATGCCATATCCCCATCCAGCATCACCGCGTGCGGTCTGTTCGTACAAGGTGACAGAATCGAAGCCCATTCCACCGCCAACACCGCCATATTCCTCGGCAATCGAACCAGCCATCAGACCCGTCTGACCCGCCTGCAGCCAAAAGTCCCGATCGACAACGCCGTTTTCGGCCCATTTCTCTGTGTTGGGAACCAAAGCATCGTCCATGAAACGGCCGGCCATCTCGGCAAACATCCGGTGTTCGTCAGTAACCCAGGCGGCGGTGCTGGTAAAAAGCGACATCAATAAGCTCTCCAGATCAGGTGTTTGACCCAAGGCTACCTGCGTGTGCGATTCCTTCCAATCCATGTGACGTGGCGTCGAAAAGCGTTGCTACGCAACGTCTTTGGTCCAGTTTCCGGCCCTGTTCACTTCTGCGTTCCCACATCTGACAGCCCACGCAATTGTCATCCATATTGAAGACAATCCGCGAAAGACTCAGGAGACAGCAAAAATGCCCCGCGCCTTTTCTGAACTGACCTTCACGCCCGCAGTGCGCGCCCATCAAGAACGGATGGGATCAGCCAAAACCTACTCAAAATTCCTCGAACCCGGGCCGCGGCAAGGCCATCAAATCGGACCGGCAGAAGAGGCATTCATTTACGCACGCGACGGATTTTATCAAGCCACTGTATCAGAAACAGGGTGGCCCTATGTTCAGTTTCGGGGTGGACCGGTCGGGTTCCTGAAAGTGCTGGACCCGCAAACTATCGGTTACGCTGACCTGTCGGGAAACAAGCAGTACATCTCGCGCGGAAATCTTGATGGAAATGACCGCGTGGCGTTGATTCTGATGGATTACGCGAACCAGCATCGCCTCAAGATGCTAGGGCGGATGACATTTTCCGAGGGTGTAGAGGCCGCAACCAATCTCTACGTCGATGGCTCGGAGACCGAGGCAGAGCGTGCTGCCATCATCAAAGTTGAGGCGCTCGATTTTAACTGCCCGCGCCATATCACGCCCCGCTTCACCGAGACCGAGCTACGGCCCCACCTAAACACACTGGGTAAGCAACTGGCTGATCTACATACAGAAAATCAGCGGCTGCAACGCGAGTTGGCCGAGCTCAAGGATTCCGGCGCGTAGATCAACTTCAATCCAGGTGCGACGGTGGCGCGCAGTTGAGAACAGTGTCTTGACCCTCCAGTGACTGGAGCCTCTATATCGAGGCCAAAGTACATTACCAGGACGCCACGAATGGCCGAGTTACTGCATACACAGATCAGGATTACGGGCATGGGATGCGCCTCGTGCGTTGGCCGGGTCGAGGGCGCATTGCGTGCGACACCCGGGGTGTGCTCCGCCGAAGTCAACTTCGCGACCAAGACGGCCGATATCACCTATGAGGCCTCATTCGACGAGATTCTAGACGCGCTCAACACAGCGGGCTTTCCCGCGGCGACAAGACAGATACGTCTAGACGTCGATGGCATGACCTGCGCCTCGTGCGTGAACCGGATCGAGCGTATTTTGCAGGCAAGCCCGGGTGTGTCAGATGTGGCAGTCAATCTTGCCACGAAAAGCGCCACGGTGACCTATGCCGAGGGTGTAACCGAAGCGGCAATGCTTGCGAAGACTTTGACCGAAGCGGGGTATCCGGCGCGCCCGGAGGCCGAGGACGGAGCCGATCATAATTGCAAAATAGATGAATTTGCAGGACTGCGGCGCGCGACGGTGTTTGCGGCCATGTTGGCCTTGCCGGTTTTTGTTTTGGAAATGGGCGGGCATATGATCCCTGCATTTCACCATTGGGTTCATTCTACTATCGGCCTTCAAGCAAGCTATCTGATCCAGTTTGCGCTAGCTTCAGCGCTGCTTGTTGGTCCTGGCCGAGTGTTCTACGCCAAAGGTATCCCATCACTGCTGAGGGGTGCCCCCGATATGAACGCGCTGGTCGCTTTGGGGACAGGCGCGGCATATCTGTACTCGGTCCTCGCGACATTTGCACCGCAGGTTCTGCCGCAAGGCACAGCTAACGTTTATTTCGAGGCTGCGGCAGTCATCGTTGTACTGATCCTGCTGGGCCGTCTGATGGAGGCCCGCGCAAAAGGGCGAACAGGTGCAGCAATTCGCAAACTGGCCGGACTCCAACCTAAAACAGCACGGGTCGAGAGGGATGGAACAACCCAAGACCAGCCTATCGCTGAGATCATTGTGGGTGACATCATTCAAATCCGCCCGGGTGAGCGCGTTCCCGTGGACGGGAACGTTTTGGACGGAACCTCGTATGTCGATGAGAGCATGATTACCGGTGAGCCCATACCCATCGGCAAAGCCAAGAACGATCCGGTGGTCGGAGGAACGGTGAATGGAACAGGTGCCCTTCGCATTCGGGCCACGCATGTAGGTTCGGATACCGTGCTGGCGCAGGTTGTCAGACTCGTCGAACAGGCACAGGGGGCAAAGCTGCCCATTCAAACGTTGGTGGATCGAATCACATACTATTTTGTACCTGCGGTGATAGGCGTGGCCTTATTGACGGTTGCTGCGTGGCTGATTTTTGGGCCCGCCCCTGCTTTACCGCTGGCACTGGTGGCCGGGGTTTCGGTGCTGATCATCGCCTGCCCTTGTGCGATGGGTCTGGCTACGCCGACCTCGATCATGGTGGGTACCGGGCGTGCAGCTGAATTGGGCGTGTTGTTCCGCAAGGGCGATGCATTGCAGCAGTTACAACAAGCCAAAGTCATCGCCCTGGATAAAACAGGCACGCTGACTCTGGGTCGGCCCGAACTGGAAGAGGTTGCGACAACAAACGGCTTTGACTGCGCCGAAGTCCTGCGCCTGGCCGCGGCGGCTGAGGCGCGATCGGAACACCCTATAGCTACCGCAATCACTCGCGCAGGTCCTGACATTTTGCCTGACGTGAAGGAATTCAGCTCCCTGACAGGGTTGGGCTTGCGCGCGCAGGTCGAGGGGCATTCTGTATTGATTGGGTCTGACCGCCTTATGGTACAGACCGGCATCGACCTTGGTAGCCTGCGGCCTGATGCGCAGATACGTGCAGCCCAAGGGGCTACACCGATCTATGTTGCAATTGACGGACAAGCCGCTGCTGCGCTGACAGTTTCAGACCCAATCAAACCGGGCACGCCCGAGGCACTGACCCGACTGCATGAGATGGGTGTGACCCTCGCCATGGTCACCGGCGATAACGCGCAAACCGCACAGGCGCTGGCCGATAAGCTGGGCATTGACCACGTCACCGCCGAGGTGCTGCCGGAGGGGAAGGTTGACGCAATCGAAAAGTTGCAAACCAGGTTTGGAACGCTTGCCTTTGTTGGTGATGGCATCAACGACGCGCCTGCTCTGGCAAGGGCTGATATAGGTGTGGCAATCGGAACCGGCACTGACGTGGCAATCGAAACCGCGGATGTCGTGCTGATGTCGGGCGATCTGCGCGGTGTCGCAAACGCGGTCGAAATCAGTCAACGCACGATGCGCAATATTCGCCAGAATCTCGGTTGGGCTTTCGGATACAACACGCTGCTAATCCCGGTCGCAGCCGGAGCGCTATATCCGTTAGGCGGTTATCTACTGTCACCCGCTCTAGCCGCCGGGGCCATGGCCTTTTCCAGCGTCTTTGTCGTGTCCAATGCTCTGCGGCTGCGGCGCATCCGGACCAGCATACCGGGGGCCAGCGACAATTCACTTCGGCGGGAGGCTGTAGCATGAACATCGGAGAGGTCTCGACCCATACGGGCCTGCCCGTCAAAACCATCCGCTATTATGAAGATATCAACCTGATCAAACCGCTGCGCGACAACAATGGGTATCGTCGGTTCCGCGATAAGGACATTCACAAACTGAATTTCCTGGGTCGCGCCCGAACGCTCGGGTTCACTATCGAAGACTGCCGCACATTGCTGGCCCTCTACGAGGATGAGACCCGGGCCAGCTCTGACGTAAAACGCGTTGCGCGGGATCATCTGGCGCAGATTGACGCCAAAATTGCCGATCTCAGAGGTATGCGCGAAACGCTTAGCCATCTCGTCGACGCGTGTGCCGGGGACGACCGTCCTGATTGCCCGATTCTGAAAGACTTGGGCGGCAAACTGTGACGCAGGGTTGCCCTTTAGCCCAACCTTTGATTTGTCTCTGCTGAACATCTCGCCCTGTTGTGCTGTCGAGGCCTGGGACGGATTACAAAGAGGATCATCACATGGCAAAAATCGCTTTCCTTGGTCTGGGCGTCATGGGCTACCCGATGGCCGGGCACCTTCAGGCCGCCGGTCACGACGTCACAGTCTATAACCGCACCGCATCCAAAGCAGAAGCCTGGGTTGCCCAGCATGGCGGAACCATGGCGCTCACCCCGCGTGAAGCCGCAGCAGGGGCAGAATTCGTGATGGCCTGTGTCGGCAACGACGACGATCTGCGCATGGTGTGCACAGGTGAGGATGGGGCCTTTCACGGAATGGCCAAAGGTTCAATCTTTGTGGACCACACTACGGTATCCGCCAAAGTGACGCGCGAGTTGTACGAGGCTGGCAAAGCTGATGGGATCGCTTTTGTGGATGCCCCGATCTCGGGCGGTCAGGCCGGGGCAGAGAATGGTGTATTGTCGATCATGTGTGGTGGCGATCAGGAGGCCTATGACGCAGCTGAACCGGTGATGCAGGTCTATTCCAAGATCTGCCGCCGCATTGGCGACAACGGTGCAGGCCAGATGACGAAGATGTGCAATCAGATCGCCATTGCCGGGCTGGTGCAAGGCCTCAGCGAAGCGCTGCATTTTGCTGAGAAGGCCGGTCTAGATGGCCGTGCTGTCGTCGAGGTAATCAGCCAGGGCGCTGCGGGCAGTTGGCAAATGGCAAACCGGTACGAGACCATGTTGGATGACCACTTCGAACATGGCTTCGCCGTGGATTGGATGCGCAAGGATTTGGGGATCTGCCTGAATACAGCAAATGAGACCGGCGCATCGCTGCCCGTTACCGCGCTAGTCGATCAATTCTACAAGGATGTGCAGAAACTGGGTGGCGGCCGGTGGGATACGTCCTCGCTGTTCAAACGCCTGCGTGCTTTGAGCTGACGGCAGGGGGGCTATCTGCCCCCATCGAGCCGGGGCGCGATCCCCCCGAGAGTATTTTTGGCCAGATGAAGGGGATCAAGTTGGGAATGGCATGGGGTAATGCATGGGCGATCTAAATGCATATTGGGCTGGAAAGCTGCGTCACAACTGGGGGCTGGAAGCCCGTCTAACGCGGTTGGATGGGGAATATGACCTCAACTTTCTAGTCGAGGCCACGAATGGGCAGGACTATGTGCTCAAAGTAATGCGGGCCGGCTGCGACGCTGATCTGGTGGATTTGCAAATCAAAACACTAAAGCATCTCGATACCGAGGCTCCTGGCTTGCCGTTTCCTGACGTTGTTTCTGATTTGAACGGAACCATGTTGCCTGAAATTGCTGACGCGGACGGGCAGCCGCGGCTGGTCTGGCTGCTTGAACGACTGCCAGGGCAGTGCTTTGCCCGCAGTGTGCCAAAAAACGAGGACCTGATCCTCAAGCTGGGGCGTGTTCTGGGCGCAACAGACCGGGCGCTGGAGGCGTTCAAGCACAAGGGCTTAAGTCGTGCAGATTTCAAATGGGACCTGACCCAAGCTGGTTGGATTGTTGATCAACTGGGGGCAATTTCTGATCCGGCACGGCGCGCGCGACTGCGACAGATAGCCCTAGAATTTGATGCCATCGGTGATCAGCTGAACGGCTTACCTAAACAGGCGATCCACAATGATGCCAATGACTACAATATCCTTGTTGAAGGCGAGTTGAGCGAACGTCGAAGCGTCTCGGGCCTGATCGACCTTGGTGATATGTGCGCAGCACCGCGTGTATGCGAACTGGCCATTGCCGGGGCCTATGTCGTTCTGGACCACCCAAAACCCGAACGCGCATTGGCCGCTTTGGTGCGTGGCTATCACGCCGCCAACCGTTTGCGACCTGATGAGATCGACCTGATCTGGCCCCTTCTGCAGATGCGGCTGGCAGTGTCGGTGGTGAACTCTACTCTGATGGCGGCCGAGAACCCGGACGACCCTTATGTGACAATCAGCCAGGCTCCGGCGTGGCGATTCCTGGAAGACGCGAAGATCAATGGCGCGCTCATGCCTGCCCGCCTGCGCGCCGCTTGTGGCCTGCCGGTAGTTGACGGAGCCGAGCGTGTCCACACCTACCTATCCAGTCATCGCGGGCATTTCGCGCAAATGTTCGGGCAGGATTTATGCGATGCGCCGATGGGCTCGTTGTCTGTGGAAAATTCGACATGGCCACAAAATCCATTCCACATGCCGCTTGCTGAGGCGGCACGAGTCGGAGAGGAATTCGGAGAGGGCCTCTGGCTTGGCTATTATAATGAACCCCGCTTAATCTATGCGGAGCCAGGGTTCCGCAAGGGTCCGTGGAAGGCCTCGGATCGGCGCACCGTGCATCTGGCGGTGGATGTGTTTGCTCCAGCCGGAACGGTGCTTCATGCGCCGCTGAGTGGTCGGGTCGAGGTGGTTGAGAACCGGGACGCTCATCTCGATTACGGTGGGGTGGTGATCCTGCATCACGAAACACCCGAGGGGGACACGTTCTATACGCTCTACGGCCATCTGGACCCCGAAGTAAGCGAGCGTTTGAAACCCGGTGATCCGGTGGCTCAGGGTGCGGCTTTTGCCCGGCTGGGCAATGCCAGCCAGAATGGAGGCTGGGCCCCGCATGTGCATTTCCAACTAGCACTGACGACCGACGGGATGCAGGCCGACTGGCCCGGAGTTGCCGACCCGGATGAGATGGAACTGTGGAACGCGGTGTGCCCCAACCCGGCGGCTTTGTTGAACCTGCTGGATGAGAAGGTTTTATATCGCCCAACCGACAAGCAAGCTATCCTGCAAGACAGACACGATCACTTCGGCGGCAACCTCAGCCTTACCTATGATGACCCGGTCATGCTGGTGCGCGGTTGGAAGCATCACCTGTTCGACGAATGGGGGCGGCCTTATCTGGACGCGTACAATAACGTGCCACATGTGGGCCATGCACATCCGCGCATTCAAGCGGTCGCGGCGGATCAGCTGAAGAGGATGAACTCCAACACCCGCTATCTGCATCCTGCGCAGACCGCATTTGCTGACAAGATTTTGTCGAAACTGCCAGATCACCTTGAGGTCTGTTTCTTTGTCAACTCGGGGACCGAAGCCAACGAACTGGCCTTGCGGCTGGCACGCGCGCATACCGGGGCGAAGGGTATCGTGACGCCGGATCACGGCTATCACGGAAACACAAACGCAGCGGTGGCGATCTCGGCCTACAAGTTCAACAAACCCCGAGGGGTTGGGCAAGCCGATTGGGTGGAACTGGTTGAGGTCGCAGATGACTATCGCGGTTCGTTCCGCCGTGACGATCCCGACCGTGCCCGGAGGTTCGCGGATCTGGTTGATCCGGCGATTGAGGCATTACAGGCGAAGGGCCACGGCCTTGCGGGCTTTATCGCAGAAACCTTCCCGTCGGTCGGCGGGCAGATCATCCCACCAAAGGGCTATCTGCCTGCTGTCTACGAGAAAATCCGCACTGCCGGCGGGGTCTGTATCGCAGATGAGGTTCAGACTGGTCTTGGGCGATTGGGTGAACATTACTTCGGCTTTGAACATCAGGGCGCGCTGCCTGACATCGTGGTCATGGGAAAACCCATCGGCAACGGCCACCCCCTGGGCGTGCTGGTCACCACCAAAGAGATCGCCCAAAGCTTCGACAACGGGATCGAGTTCTTTTCTACTTTTGGCGGCTCAACCCTGTCCTGCAGGATCGGGAAAGAGGTGCTGGACATTGTCGACGACGAAGGATTGCAAGAAAATGCCCGCGTCATGGGGGCTCGCCTGATGGACGGCCTCAGGCAGATTGAAGCAGACTTTTCCTGCGTTGGCGATGTGCGCGGTATGGGCCTTTTTCTGGGCGTTGAACTTATCGACCCGGATGGCTCGGAAAGTGGCGAGATCTGTAGCTACGTTAAAAACCGGATGCGCGATCACCGCATCCTGATTGGCAGCGAGGGGCCGAAGGACAATATCCTGAAAATACGGCCGCCGCTAACCATCGAAGCGGAAGATGTGGACATGATCCTTTGGGCGTTGCGGGAAGTACTTGCGGAGGTTGGGGACTATAGCCCCGCCCTCGAATGCGATCACGACCATCACCATGCAGGCTGTAGCTGTTGCTGAGTAAAACAAAACCCCGGCAAAATGGCCGGGGTTTTGCTACCACCGATCAGTGGAGCACCGCATTTGGGGGTTGGTGCCCTGTCGTCGGCAAAGGTGCCGCTAAAATCATCCGGCGTAGAGCCAGCCCCAGTTCCTCGGACAATGAGGCCAATGCTGGGGCAAAATCAGGTCGCACAATCAGCGAGGCCATCATCATCGCGTCCTCGCGCGCGCCCTCGGACGCGGCGCCGATCATCTGGGCAAAGCAGTTCTCATCAGCCCCCAGACAGGCGCATCCCAAGCCATGGCGCACCAGCGGGCGGCGACCATGATGCGTACACAGTGAACACAGCCGATCCAAAGTCAGCATCGTGGCATGGCCCTGATCTGCGCCCAGCGCGATGTCGAAATCACTAGCAGCGTTGGCGCGGCCTTTATCACCATCACCCCAGAGACGCAGATACATGACTGCACCGGCCTCAATGGGGCTCAAGTCTGACAGGCGGCCGACGGCCGCCCCGCCGCGCGAAGAAGGTGCACTCATTTGGTCAGGATCAGTTTGCCCGCGCGGGTGATGCGCAGTGTATAAAGCTGATCGCCCAGCTCGATATGGGCCAGATTGCCACCGTTTGTCAGGTCTTCTGCTTTATGAGCCGGCAGCATTGAAACAGCATAACTTTGCGTCGAGGAGGGGGTTTGCATGTTCATCGGGGCATCTCCAGAGCGTCTTTGGCACGTGGCCTGTCGGTTTGTTTCGCTTGATCTGGCTGACCCTGAATAGGGTTGGCTATCTGCTCGTAAGATTAATCTGATAAAAATAGTAAGGTTTGTCAAGCCACAGTTTTGAAGCCAATTATTCGGCTCTCCATTGCGTCGTCACGAATTGCGACCTAGGCACTAATCATCAATAGTTAAAGGTGGATTCGCAGATGACGGCAGTCGTTGTATTTGACCTGGACGGCACCTTGGTAGACAGCCTTGCCGACATCGCTACTGCAGCAAATCGAATGCTTGATGATCAAAGGCATCCGGCCTTGCCTAATGACACAATCCGTAGATTCGTCGGAAACGGTCTGCCTAAATTGGTCGAGCGTGTAATGACCCATTGCGGGATAGAGCCGGATCGGCACGCGGAACTGACGCAGCTTACCTTAAAGCACTACAATGCGGGCGCGTGCGACCAGACCGTCGTTTACCCCGGAGTCTTTGAGGCATTGGAAGAACTGCGTGAAATGGGTTGTGCTCTTGGGGTCTGTACCAACAAACCCGAAGCGCCGGCCAGGCATGTATTGAGCGAATTGAAGCTGCAGTATTATTTCGACACGGTGTTTGGCGGCGACACCTTGGATATTCGCAAGCCCGACCCAGCGCATCTGCACGCCAGCTTTGAGGCGCTGCAGGCTGCCGGCCCGCACATTTTTGTCGGAGACAGCGAGGTTGATGCCGAAACAGCCCAGCGTGCAGGGGTACCGTTTTTGCTATTTGAACACGGCTATCGCAAATCACCTATTTCGGACCTGCCGCACACGCTCAGCTATCAAGACAGCGCCAAGCTGCCTGCACTCGTTCGGCAAATCCTTCAAAACAATACGGTGTGAGCCTAGTCCCCAAAAAAGTAGAGGGGCCGGCCAAGGGGGTAGGAAGCCAGCCCCTCATCGGGGGAAATTAGTGAAAGTGGTTGGGCACACTGGCCCGGTAGTTAATCAAAAGTTAACGCATCCATGGGAATCGCGAAATTGGGGGATTCCCGTAGTGTCGAAACATTTTTGTCTGATCCCAGAAAAAAATTTCAAACCAGCGCGCTTCGAAAGGGAAGATTCAGCCGATCTGCGCAGCCGACGCCCGCGCTATTACCAATTCCTCATTTGTCGGAATGACCATCAATTTCACGCGCGACAAATCGGTGGAAATAACCCGCCTGTTATCAGCGTTTGCATCATGGTCCAGCTCGATGCCCAACCATCCCATATCAGTGCAGATGCGATCACGGATGTAGGTCGAGTTCTCTCCGATCCCACCGGTAAACACGACCGCGTCCAGCCCACCCAGCACGGCGGCCAATGCACCTAGTTCGCGGCGTATCCGGAAGGTGTAATAGTTGATTGCATTACGCGCACCCGGCGTATTCGACGCCTCGAGTGTGCGCATGTCATTGGTCATACCCGAAAGTCCCAGCAAACCGGATTTGCGATAAAGAAGATCCGATATCTCGTCCGCATTCATGCCCTGTTGATCCATGAGATACAGCACAACCCCAGGATCCAACTGACCGCAGCGCGTGCCCATAGGCAAACCATCCATGGCCGAAAATCCCATGCTCGACCCGACCGAGCGGCCTGCGATCATGGCGCACATCGAAGCACCGTTCCCAAGATGGGCTACAACCACACGCCCGCCGTGAATTAGTGGGGCGGTGTTGGCCAAATGGTCCGAGATGTAATCATAGCTCAACCCGTGAAAACCATAACGCCGAACGCCCATGTCGTAATACTCAGTCGGCAATGCGAATGTGTCATTGACCCAGGGGTGATGGCGGTGAAAGGCCGTATCGAAACAGGCAACCTGCTTGGCATCTGGGAACCTTTCCATCGCCGCGCGTGCACCATGCAGATTGTAAGGCTGGTGCAACGGCGCAAAAGGCTCGAGCTTTTCAAGCACCTGCAAACTATCGGGGGTCAGCAATATCGGTCGATCATTGTCCGGCCCGCCGTGCACAATGCGGTGCCCAACGGCTGCCACACGTGCAGCCGGGAATTCTCGCTCTAGAAAATCCAGAATGTAATCCAGTGCGCTGGCCTGATCGTGAAGAGCCTCGGAAGTGGTATCGACAAGTACCCGGCGATCCGTGGTCTTTGCGCTGATCTGTGCCGCCGCACTGCCAATACTCTCAACTTCACCCGAGCAGATCAGCACCGGATCTTCTCCGGTGGTTGTGAACAACCCAAACTTGAGCGAAGACGAACCCGAATTCAGAGTAATGATATGGTCCATCAGAATCTACCCAATATACGTTCCCGTTGCAGAGTCGCATCCAAGGCAGCTGCATCCTGTATTGTGAAGCGCCGCGTCAGATCTGCAATATCGCAATTCTGTAACTGATCATTTGGATTGTAGTGGCAATGCATTGAATCTCTCGGCGGTGGATTTGACCGGAGCATTATGAGATTTCAAGCAAATGTCCAATGACATGGCCAAGCTCTTCTAGGGTTCAAAGCCCTCGGGCACACCAAAGAGCGGCGCAGCAAGCGTCGTTCCCGTCAGAGCATGAAGAAAGGCAACTAGGTCGGCGATCTGATCATCCGTCAGATTTTGCGGGGTAATATCGATTTTGCGGCGCTGGCGAGCCATCTCCAAACTGTCTTCCCAGACGATGAAGTCGACACGTTCCAGCCACGGCACTTCGGGAAGGGCAGCCATATCTGAGGTCCATGTCGCAAGGCTTTCCTGCGGGTTCAGGTGATGGCGCACAATACCTTCAAGATCGGGAAACGCACCGTTGTGACCATAGGGCGCCGTTTTGGCGACGTTCCGCAGCATTGGCGTGCGGAACCGATAGGCGTCTTCCAGGCGATTGCTTTCACCCACACGGCCCACGTCGCGCGCATAAGGATCCCACAGACGGGTTTTCCCCGGACCAAAGGGAGGCAACCCCAATGCATGGAAACTTTGATCCGAAAGTAATGGGCCAGAGTGGCAGGAAGAACAGCCCGCGTCGCCAAAGAACAGAGACATCCCTTCTTTTTGTTGTGGCGTCAGGGCCAACCGATCGCCGGCCAGGAATTGATCAAACGGACTGTCTGTGCTGCGCCACTCCAGCGCCATAAACGCGGCCAGCGCGTTGGCGATCTGGGTAATCGTGATGTCTTCGGTCGTGTCGATTTCATCAAACGCACTGACCATGGCTGGGCCATAGAGAGGGTCGGTGCGGACGCGCTTCGCGAGGATCGGCCAACCTTTGTCGATGCGGTCATGCACCGCGCCCGTCACCTGATTTTCGGCGACATTGCCAGCCATCTCGAACTGCGAGGTCAGCGGGAACAATGCTTGTGCGGCCAATAGGGAGTTCAATCCTTCCGGCAGCCACTCCTGTGCAGGTGAATTGAAGCCGTTGCCGTAAACGTCCGAGATACTCAGGCGGCCGTCGTGAAAGACCGTATGGATCTCCTTGGCCCCCAGATTCCACAAGCCCGGCGAGTTCCGCGGAATTCGCTTGCGGATCTTATCCGCCCCGATGCCGGGCGTGCGGTCCGGGCCTAGCCCTTGCCCGCCTTCGCCGATGCCCAGAGACAGCCCGTCCGAGGTGCCAAAATCCGGGTGATGGCAATGAGCGCAAGCAATGTTTTGGTTACCCGACAGGATAGGATCGTAAAACAGTTGATGACCGATAGCGGCCTGTTCCATATCAAAGGGAATGAAATCAGAATCCGTCAGCGGGCGCGGCAAATCCTGAGCCGCCGCGGCCCCGGCCAAGAGGAAAGCAACCCCATGCGTCAGTTTGTATTTGCCCTTTATCTGCTTGCGACTCCGGCGCTGGCCGAGTTGGAACAGGCGCGTGATTTGATGGAAGCCGGGGAGTTTAAGGCCGCGCGCGAAGAACTGTTGCCAGCGGCGCGATCCGGCAATGCCGAAGCCGAAGAGTTGATCGGTGTGATGTACGGGCTGGGTCTTGGGGTCGAGCAAGACTATGAGCGCGCGTTCGAATGGTATCTGCGCGCCTCGATGAAGGGGCATCCGGGGGCACAATCCGGCATCGGCTGGTATTATGAGCTGGGTCTGGGCATGCCTGCGCCTGATCTGGTGCGAGCCTACATGTGGTACACGCTCAGCGCGATTGGCGGCGACCCCGATGCGGCGATCAGCCTTGAGGAAGTGGTCAAGAAGATGTCGCCGGAGCAGATCGAAAGGGCGCATGTTCTGGTCAACGACTACAAAGGGTGGATGTACCCGTTTCGGTGAGGGCCGGGCCCAAAGGCCCGACCCAACAATTTAGTTCAGATCCGCATCACGCGAGGCGTTTACGTCCGCCTCGGCCGCAGCAACGGCCTCGGTCAGCGCAGTGAACACTTCGTCCCCGCGTGCCACGTTTGACTGGAACCACGCATAGACAGGGGTTGCAGCCTCTTTGAACGCGGCTTTCTGCTCGGGTGTAGGTACGTAGAGATCACCTCCGCCAGCAACAAAATCTTCGTATGCTTGGATCGATTTGCGCTTGGGCGAGGCAAAGGTGGCCTGCTGCAGCGCATAGAAACCATCCACGACAACGCGACGCATGTCCTCGGGCATTTCCTGGAATTTGGCGTTGTTCATCCACCACAGCGCACCCATGTAAGCGTGACCATCAAGCGTGACGTATTGCAGACCCGCATCTGGGAATTTCATGCCCATGATGTCGGTGATGCCGTTTTTGGATCCTTCAACCACACCGGTCTGGAAGCTGGTGAACAGTTCCGGCCACGGGATTGGGGTCGGCGAGGCACCAAGAGCCTTAACCAGTTCTTGTGGCAGGTCGGCCACGACTGTGCGGATTTTCAGACCTTCCATATCGCCAGGCTCGGCAACACGACGCTGCGTATTGGCGAAGTTGCGCCAGCCACCGGTGTTGCCAATGGTCATCAAGCGGATCGCGCCACCGGAATCTTCTAGCGCCATGTCGCGCATCTTGCGGGTGAAATCGCCTGACAACACGTGCTCGGCAATGCGGTCATCAGCCATCAAGTATGGCAGGTCCAGAACCTGCACATATGGGAAGATCCCCGAAGCCCCGCCTGACGTTGAGATATAGATGTCGATTGTGCCGTCAGCTACGCCCTGAAGGCACTCTGCGCCATTTGAGCAGAGCTGCGTTCCAATGAAGAGCTCCACTTCGATCGCACCGTTCGAGGCAGCCTCGACATAGTTTTTGAAAACGACCAGACCGTCATAGTCTTCGTCGTTTTCATTCGAGTTTGCTGTGGCGCGTAGCGTGTAGTCGGCGGCTGTCGCGGCAATCGCGGATGCAGCCACCAACGATGTGGCCACCGCTGCGGTTTTGATAAATCTTCTGAGCATGCGTTTCCTCCCTGTGAAACTCAGTTTGCAAATCCCGTTATCCTCGGGATCGTCATAGATAGTGCGGGGATGTATGTGATCAGGAAGATCACAATGATTTCGACTGCCAGAAACGGCAGGATGGCTTTGGCGATGGTTTCTACCCGCTCCCGCGACACTGCGGCGGCTACGAACAGAACCAGGCCCATTGGCGGTGTGGCCAGACCAACGGTCAGGTTGACGCTCATGATGATGGCGAAATGGATCGGATCCACACCGAGGCTGGTGAAGATCGGACCAAGGATCGGGCCAAGGATGATGATCGCCGGGCCTGCGTCCAGAAACATACCCACGATGAACAAAAGCAGGTTGATCAGGAACAGCAGGATCAGCGGGTTTTCCGATAGGCTGAGGATTAGCGAAGCCAACTGTTCCGGCGCATGGCTGAGGCTGACCACCGTCTTAAACGCCATTGCCGCGCCCACCAACAGCAAGACGACCGCCGAGGTCATTCCCGCGTTGCTAAGTATTTCGGGAACTTCCTTCAAAGTAAGGGTGCGCAAAACAAAGAAACCGATGATGAAAGCGTATCCCACGGCCACCGCGGCGGCCTCGGTGGGGGTGAAAATACCGCCTAGAATACCACCCAGAATGATCACTGGTGTCATCAGCGGAAAGAAGGCCTTAAGGCTGGCCTGACGGCGTTCGGGCCAAGTGTATTTACGGCTCGCGACAGGGAAGTCATAACGATCGGCCATGACCTTGATCATAAGCATCAGGCCAACGCCAACCATCACACCGGGCACGATACCTGCTAGGAACAGGGCCGCCACGCTTTCGCCCATGACATAGGCATAGATGATCATGATGCCCGAGGGTGGGATGATCGGCCCGATCACTGAACTGGCCGCCGTGATCGCTGCGGCGAATTTGCGGGTATAGCCCTGCTTCTCCATCGCCGGGATCAGCATAGATCCAAGCGCCGATGTGTCGGCGACGGCAGAGCCGGACAGACCCGCGAACAGGATCGAGCTAAGCACATTCACATGCGCAAGGCCGCCCCGCAGGTGGCCCATCAGGGCCTGGCTGAACTCGACGAGGCGGATGGTGATACCGCCGCGATTCATCAGCTCTCCGGCAAGCATGAAAAACGGAATGGCCATCAGCGGGAAGCTGTCCATGCCGTTATAGACATTGCGATAGAGCAGCGTGATGTCGTTGGTTTGGCCACTCAGCCACAGCAAGATACCGGGTGCAGCCAGTAGCGCGAAAAAGACCGGCAGGCCGATCAGCAGAAAGACAAGGAATGTAGGCAGGAACCAAATCAGCATCTATTCAGCCCCCACCGCAGCTTCGGGAATTTCGGGCAGAAGATGCGCTCCGCCCAGCATGGTCACTATGGTTCGCAAGATCAGTTCGATATTCACCGAGATCAGCAGGATGATCCCCACCAGCAGCGAAGCCATCATCCAACTGCGCGGGATGCGGTACCATTCATCGAATCCAAAAGACGTGGGCAGATACAGGGCCGCGGTGGCAAACTTGCCGCCAAAACCTGTGACCTCGGACCAGCCAATATTGACTGCAACCAGCAGGACGGCCAGCGAGATCAGCAGCAGGAACAGATTGAGCGAAAGGCCAAGCGCACGCGGCAGGAAACGTGCGAGCATGTCGATGGCGACAAACCCTCCGCGACGGAAAGCGGTGGGGGCCATCAGCCCCGTCATCCAGAGCATGCAGAACCGCGCAGCCTCATCCGGCCACGGCAGGGCGTTGCCCAGAACGTATCGAAAGAACACCTGAATCAGGATTGCGATCACCATAACTGCAATCGCAACGACGCCAACCGCGCGGCCCAATCGCAGCACGGTTTCGTTCACGAATGCAATCGGCGCTAGCGCCGATGCCAGTCCGCCCATGCGGATCCTCCCTTGTTCAGCCGCGGGTTTGCCCCGCAATCGTCATATCGCGCTTAGCTTTGCGCGAATTGGCCGAGTTTTCCGGCAAAGAAAGTCAGCGCGTCTCCATCCGCCATGCTGACCTTCAGAATTTTGCCCACCACGATCACATGATCGCCCGCATCGTGATAAGCGTGCTGCTCGCATTCGAACCGGGCAAGACTGCCCGGCAACAACGGGGTGCCGTTTTCGCAACGGTCATGTTCGATATCACGCAGCGCATGGGCGTCTTTTGAACAGCCAAAGCACAGCTCGGCCTGTTCAGCAGACAGGACATGCACGCTAAAATGGCGTGCCGCGTGAAAATACCGGAACCGGCGCGAATTACGATCGCCCGCCCACATCACCAGTGGTGGGTCCAGCGACAGTGATGAAAAGCTGTTGGCCGTAATGCAGATCGGGCCATCCTCACTGTCGCAGGTCACGATCGTAACACCGGTGGCAAAGCGACCAAAGGCATCGCGCAGGGTGCGCGTGTCGTCTTTATGCGGGACGAATGTATGGTTCATATCGCGCGAGATTGCATTCATCATGGCACCTCATGTCCCAGCGCCGCCTCATACAGGCGGTACCAGCTTTCACGATCCAGCTTGACCTTCAAAGCATCCGAGACGCGCTTGATGCGGCCCAGATTATTTGTGCCCAGAACCGGCAGGATGTTTGCCGGATGCGCGAGCAGGAAGGCAACGGCCACTGCGGCTCGGTCCACGCCGAATTCTGCGGCGATCTCATCCGCTACAACACCGACCGGAGGGTTCCCGGCCATCAAAAGGCCGCCGCCAAGCGGGGACCACGCCATCAGCGGATGTCCATGCTGCTGATGGAACGCCAGATCACCGTTAGTGAACGGGCCGATTTCTCCAAGCGAGATTTCAATCTGATTGGTGACCAACTGGGTTTTCATTGCCGACTGCAGCAGAGACCAATCCCAAGGGCGGAAGTTTGACACGCCTACAGCCCCGACCTTGCCACTGGCAACCACCTCGTCCAGCACTGCACCGGTTTCATTGTGGTCCATCATTGGATCAGGGCGGTGGATCAATAGCAGGTCGATGTGGTCAATCGCCATTTCCGACAGAGACGTATCCACCGATTTCAGAATATGCGCGCGCGACGTGTCGTAGTATTTGACTTTGGCATCCGCATAGCGACCCATTGGCGCGACGATGTCACATTTGGTGACGATCTCCATCTTCTGACGCAGGTTGGGATTGGCGCGCAAAGCGTTGCCCAGAACAGCTTCGGCTGCATACCCACCGTAGATATCTGCCTGGTCGAAGGTGGTGATCCCTTGATCCAGACAAGCCTGTATCTTGGCCTCGACATGCGCTGTCGAGGTGTCACTGTCATCACCCAAGCGCCACATGCCATAGACAAGGCGGCTCATTTCCAGCGTGTCAGATAGTTTCACACGTTGCATTAGCGACGAACTCCGTTGCCCAGCGGGGTCGCCGGGGTGGTTGCTGGCACGCGTCCGTAGGCTTCGGGAAGCGAGCAGGTTTTCAGGTTGGGCATCACGCGGGCGCCAAAATGCTTAGCCTCATCCACGTGCGGGTAGCCCGAGAAGATGAAAGCGCGGATGCCCATCTTCTGATACTCTTCAATCTTAGACATAACTTGATCGGTCGAACCGACCAGCGCAGCACCACAGCCCGAACGCGCGCGACCGACGCCGGTCCACAGGCCGGGTTCGACATAGCCATATTCATCCGCCAGATCACGGTTCTTGGATTGATGCGCCACACCCAACGATGTCGCGTCCAACGCCCTCTCGCGGATCGCGCGACCGTATTCGTCATCCAGTTTCGAAACGATGTAGTCGGCGTATTCCTGTGCCTCAGCCTCGGTATCGCGAACAATCATGTGGACGCGCAGGCCGTAATCCAGAGTACGATTGTAATTCTCGGCAACGGCATGAACAGCTTTCATCCTCTCGGCCAACTGATCCTTGGTTTCCGGCCACATCAGATAGACATCGCAATGCTCGCCGCACAGGTCCAAAGCAGACGGGGAGTAGCCGCCAAAATACAGAAGCGGGCCACCAGCCTGGTAAGGCCGGGCCGGGTCCGTAGTCAGGCTCGAAAAATTGTAGACCTCGCCCGCATGGTTGATCTCATCCTGTGTCCAGGCTTGTTTCAGAATCTCGACCACTTCGCGCGAGCGTTGATAGCGGTACGCGCTGTCGGCTTTCTCACCCGGGAAATCGGATGAGATGATGTTGACCGTCAACCGCCCCTTGAGCATGTGGTCCAGCGTCGCGATGGTGCGGGCCAGCATGATGGGTTGCATCTCACCACAGCGCACGGCGGCCAGCAGGTTGATTTTTTCGGTGATCGGCGCGCACCCTGCGACAAAGCTCAGGGTGTCCTGTCCGACCTGATATGACGATGGGCAAAGGATGTTGCGGAAACCTTGCGCCTCGGCCTCTTTCACGATGCCCGAGCAATGCTCCCAACTGGATCGCAGATCACCATCGGGCACACCCAGAAACTGGTAGTCATCCGAGCAGAGCGCTGCAAACCACGAAACCTCGGCCGCATCCAGGTCGGGGGATGTGATGGGGACGATGGTCATTTGATTCACGCTCCGTACATCTTTGACTTTCCTCTTGCGTAGCAAGCGCATTGATGTAGATCAATAGTGTATCAATTTTTCCTGCGACCGAGTGAAGCGTCCTCAATGTCCTCCAACAGCCGCAACCCAAATGCCCTGCCGATCTATGTCCAGATCTCAGAGCTGCTGATCCGCGATATCGCGGCGGGTCGCCTGATAGATGGTGAACGTCTTCCGCCCGAACGAGACATGGCTTCGAACCTGAATGTCTCGGTCGGGACCTTGCGAAAATCCCTCGCCGAGCTTGAGAAAAAAGGCATGTTGGAGCGTATTCAGGGTTCGGGCAACTACATCCGCGAGACTGGAACGCAGAACAGCGTCTATGCGATGTTCCGGCTGGAATTACCCGAAGGCGGCGGGTTGCCGCGCGCTGATATCCTATCGGTTGATCATCTGCAAAAGCCAGCAGACCTGCCGGAATTCGGCCTGTCTGATCACGGTTCGCGGGTGCGCCGGATGCGCTATTTGAATGACACAATCATCGCGGTTGAGGAAATCTGGCTGGACGAATCGGCTGGGACCATCGACCAGAACCTGCTGTCCGACTCACTTTATCGCTATTACCAGCAACAGCTTGGCTTCTGGATTACACGGGCTGAGGATCGCGTTTCCATCGGTTCATTGCCCGACTGGACGCCTGAAGGCTTCACCAAATCTGCCGGACACACGGTCGGTTACATCGAACGGTTCAGCTGGTCTGAGAAAGCCGAACCTGTCGAGTTTTCAAAAACATGGTTCGATCCGGATCGGGCCAAATACGTTCAACGCCTGAAGTAAAAGGAACTGCGCATGACCCGGACCACCAACTACGGGCTGATCGGATGCGGCATGATGGGGCAGGAACACCTGCATAACATTGCTCTGCTTGAGGGCACACGCGTCGCTGCAATCTTCGAACCCGACCCGGACATGGCGGATAAGGCGCAGGCGATTGCGCCCGACGCGCAGATGGTGTCTTCCCTTCAGGATCTTCTGGCGGTCAGTGACCTAGACTGTCTGGTCATCGCCAGCCCCAACCACCTGCATGTCGATCAACTGGCCGAGATTGCGGAAACCCGCCCCCTGCCCCTGTTGATCGAGAAACCGCTATTCACCGACCCCGCCGATCTTGCCCGGCTTGAGGAACTGGAACGCATTTACCCTCACCCGATCTGGGTTGCGATGGAATATCGCTATATGCCCCCTATTGCGGCGCTGATCGATGAAGCAGCAACCGTCAGTGGTGGGATCAAAATGCTCTCGATCCGCGAACACCGTTTCCCGTTTCTTGAAAAGGTCGACAACTGGAACCGGTTCAACCGCAACACTGGCGGTACGTTCGTTGAAAAGTGTTGCCACTTCTTCGACCTCATGCGCCTGATCCTGCAATCCGACCCGGTTCGGGTTTCGGCAAGCGGCGGCCAAGCTGTCAATCATTTGGATGAGGACTATAACGGCAATACGCCGGATATTCTGGACCACGGCTTTGTCATAGTCGATTTCGCCTCGGGCGCGCGCGCGATGCTCGAGCTTTGCATGTTCGCCGAGGGGTCGCGGTATCAGGAAGAAATCTCGGCCATTGGGCCCAATGCTAAGATCGAAGCGTTTGTGCCCGGCCCGGCCCGGTTCTGGCCCGAACATCTGGGCGACGCGCCGGTACCACAGCTGATCATCAGCCCCCGCGCACCTAAAGGTCCAATCCAGAGAGAGATCCCGGTTGATCCCGAGTTATTGGCGGCTGGCGACCACAATGGCTCCACTTATTATCAGCACAAAGGTTTTCTTGAGTTGATCCGGGGTGAGCGCGCCAAACCCGAGGTCTCTCTGGGTGATGGGATTTGGGCCGTACGCATCGGTCTTGCGGCGCAGCAAGCATCCGAACAGGGCCAAACAATCAACCTGTCTGGATAGTCATCAGGGTTAGAAGATCACGTTCAGCATCAACAGCGAGACGATCAGAAATATGATCGTCATGACGCCGCCGGAACGCACGAAATCCATAACCTTGTATCCTGCGGGCCCCATGATCAGCGCGTTGACCTGGTGGGTCGGGATAATGAAACTGTTCGAGGTCGAAATCGCGACGGTTAACGCAAAGACAGCGGGGTTGCCACCGGCGGCAACCGCGATTGAAACCGCGAGGGGCACCAGCAGAACTGTGGCCCCGACATTCGACATAACCAGCGAAAACGCTGTCGCCAGAATGGCAACTCCAGCCTGAAGCGCCCAGATTGGCCATCCGTCCAGGATGATCATGATCTGTTGCGCAATCCATGCCGCAGTTCCCGTATTCTGCACCGCTTGCCCCAATGGGATCAGGCAGGCCAAGAGAAAGACCGTGTTCCACCCGACCGCGCGGTAGGCCTCGTCCACGCTCAACACGCGCGTCAGCATCATACCCGCAGCACCCGTCAGCAGGCAAAGTGACAACCGGACATCTGTGAATAGAATTAGCGACAAAGAAATCACGAAAAACAAAAGCGCCCAGCCAACCTTTTGCGGGCGTAATTCGTCTTGCGGGAAATCAGACGTGACCACAACAAAATCCGGGTCACGCTTGATCCGCATCAGGTTGTCCCAACGGGTATGGGCAACCAACATGTCACCGGCCTTGAACTTCTCAAGACCGATTTGCGTGGATTCGTGTGTCTCTGTTTCGACATGGCTTAGCGTTTCCTCCCCCCGATGGATGGCGAGCAGAGACATTCCGTAAGTTTTTCGAAACAGCAACTCCCTCGGGCATTTGCCGATCAGCTTGCTCTCGGGCGTCACGACCACCTCTGCGACCCCGGCATTTGTGGGTGCAAACTCTTCGACAAACACATCCAGATCCGGCAGAACGGTCAGCCCGTACTTTTCAGCAAATTCTTCGACAACCCAACGCCGCCCCACAATCGCCAATCGGCATGGCGCGGCGATCTCGGCTGTCAGCACCTGAACCATCGAGGTCTTGCCGCGATAAAAGGTCGAGATGATATAGAGGTGATTTTCAAAGTTGATGTCGGCCAGAATTTGCCCAACCAGAGGGCTGTCGGCCGGTACAACAACCTCAAACACGTCGGCTTTCAGCCCATAAACCCGCTGAAGATATTCCTGCGTCCCGCGCCCGGTACCGGTGCTTTCAGAACCTGAATCACCCGGCAAAACCCATCGCCCAAGCAACAGGAAATACGCGATACCCGTCAAAATCAGCACCGCACCTATGGGTGTGACCGAGAACAACCCAAAAGGCTCCATACGCTGTGCTTCAGGCAAACCTTCATTCGCAGTTTGAATCAGATCATTCAGAAGGATCAGCGGAGAAGAGCCCACCATAGTCATTGTGCCACCCAATATGGCGCAAAACCCCATCGGCATTAGCAATCGAGACAGCGGGATCCCTGATCGAGATGAGATCCGGCTAACCACAGGAAGGAACAAAGCCGCGGCACCGACATTCTGCATGAATGACGAGATGACACCGACGGTGCCTGAAATGATGGGTAGAACCCGTCCTTCCGACTTGCCACCATATTTCAGGATGACCGAGGCGACTTTGTTCATCAGCCCTGTCTTGTCCAGCCCCGCACCAACGATCATTACTGCAATGATCGAAATGACCGCATTCGACGCAAATCCGTCAAACAGATGCGGTACATCTGCCAGATTCTCAAGGCCGGGCGCATAACTCAGCAGACCGACAATGACCAAAACGAGAATAGCGGAAAGATCGATCCGGACGATTTCAGACACAAACAGAAACACCGTGAACGCCAAAAGCCCCGACACCACGGCCATCTCATAGGTAAATGCCAATTGCTCCACAGGGGTCACCGGGCTTCAATCGTAAACTTAATTAACATTTCTAGGCAATTGCCCGGTGTCTGTCATGGTTTTTGTGATCGTTTTACGAAATCAAACCACTGGGCGTAATTTGTCCGTATCGCTATCGACAGATAGAAACTTTGCGAAATGCAGATACTATCGGAGTGATCTCATCACGTGATGCTATAATCGTATTGGCGTAATGGAGCGAACCTGCGGCGGGCACTCGGCCAATCGAAATGAAACAGAGGGTCAGGAATTCGCCAGTTTTTGCCATAGCTCTGAGCAAGCATCGCCGCCTCGTCTCGCGGCAACCCGATTTTACCTCCGTTCAGGGGTTTCAACGGAAAGATCGCATCATCCGGCAGATCGTTAAGTGAGTAAGGATAGACGCTAAAACGCCCGTCCTCTGACCACGCCGGAAAAAGATCAATATCGATCCCTAAGTTGTTCTTGACCTTGAATGTCGGCGAGTTTTGCGACATGGATTCGGGGTCAAGGCAGCTGTGGGCAATTAGGTCTTTTTGGTAAAGCGCCCATTTCTTTGGCACATCGTCAAGCGTGGACTCGCCGAGATATACAGCAAAGTCGACATCATCGTCATGATCAATCAGTCGGCCATCTCTGACATAACCCAGCAAAGCACCCGCATATAGTATGATCGGCTTACCCAGTTGCAGCACCGGGTCTAATTCAGTTTCCAGTTTCGAGAATATCTCTCCCCCTGCCATCTCTGCGAATGTTCGATTGTAGCCATGCGGCGTAATGAATTCCGGATGAAGGGTTTGCTTGACGCATTCAAAAAAGGTCGCGAAACGGGCTTCCTGACCCTTCTTAGCATAGCGTGTCTCCATACGTTTCAGCCGACCGTGGGTTCGGGCGGGTCGAAAGCGCAGGTGGCAGCACAGCAGAACGTAGACCTCTTCCCAATCATCAAATAATGCAGGGTTATTCAATTGTTTGATCATTGGCCTCAACGCGTCTACTGCTAAACGCGTCTTACGTGGTCGTGGCAAAGCAATCTGGGCCGTTGCATGCGTAAACACATGATCGCGCAGGGGCGCGAGCTGTTGGGCAATTTCCACCTCAGTCATGGCTTTCTTTCATAGATCGCCCGCGCAACAATCGCATCTTCTGATTTGTACTTTGCGTATCCTATGCCTTCCACTCCATAGCTCTTTGAGAAGAGGTGCTGCTTCATCTTTTCGTCCAGCTGCGATGGGCACATATAACGCCTGAAATGCGGAGCTGCCACTTTCGCTCGATCCCGATCCGCAAGTGTCCGGAATTCAAACGCCGCGATATCCCCAGGCCTGCAAGCTTCATAAAGCGCTGTTACCAGAAGATCTTCTTCCTCATCTGTAATCGCATGCAAAAAGAAACGCGCATATACGCAGACCGTATCGGCCCTTCGTTCTGACAATACTTTCTGCACCTGACCGTCTGCGAGGTTCGTTCTGAAAAACTCCAGATCATCGCCACCTTGAATGTGTGTTTGTTTCTTTGCAGACGCGATGGCAGCTTCGGACGCATCCAGACCGGTTACTTTGAACCCATGGCGCGAAAAGAAGAAACTATCGCGGGCATTTCCGCATCCGATATCAATAACATGCGCCTGCCTATCAATTTCATTGGCCACAAACGCAGCAAATTGAGACGGCAGAGACAATTCCCATGAAGTGGCGGAACTGGTGTAGAAATCATTCCAAAAATCGCGCCGGCCTTGCGGCTGCGCAACTTCAGGCGCTTTTGGGGTCATTTGTGAGGGTTCTTTCGCGCGGCTACTGGACGTCATTGCCAAAACTCTGCCAGACGTCCAGGGCGACTGCAATCGGTTCTTTGTTAATGGCGGCACAAACAAAAATCCCGGGCAGTTTACACCACCCGGGATCTATTCTCAAAAACTGAAGGCTCAGACTTATTCGCCTGCAGCAGCCGCCACATCCAGAGTCACGCCCGGGCCCATGGTCGAGCTCAGCGCGATTTTCTTCATGTAGGTGCCTTTGGCGCCCGACGGTTTGGCCTTGGCCACGGCCGAGATAAAGGCGCGGACGTTTTCGACCAGCTTGGCTTCGTCGAACGACGCTTTGCCAACACCAGCATGCACAACGCCGCCTTTTTCCGCCTTGAACTGAACTTCACCACCTTTGGCTGCTTCCACGGCCGCTTTCACGTCCATGGTCACGGTGCCAACTTTGGGGTTCGGCATCAGGTTGCGGGGGCCCAGTACTTTACCCAGACGGCCAACGATCGGCATCATGTCGGGGGTCGCGATGCAGCGATCGAATTCGATGGTGCCGCCTTGAATGGTTTCCATCAGGTCCTCTGCGCCGACGATATCTGCGCCTGCTTCTTTTGCTTCGTCAGCCTTGGGGCCACGTGCAAATACAGCAACGCGCATCGCTTTGCCTGTGCCGTTCGGCAGGCCGACAACGCCGCGAACCATCTGGTCTGCGTGACGGGTGTCAACGCCCAGGTTCAGAGCGATTTCGATGGTCTCATCGAATTTCGAAGTTGCGTTGCCTTTGACCAGGGAAACAGCTTCTTCAACCGACAGGTTTTCCTTGCCAGCGACAGCTTCGCGCGCAGCGCGGGTACGTTTACCGAGTTTTGCCATCTTACTTCACCTCGATGCCCATAGAGCGGGCCGAGCCCAGGATGATCTGCATTGCGCCTTCCACGTCGTTGGCGTTCAGATCTTTCATTTTGGCTTCGGCGATTTCGCGAACCTGCTTCGAGGTCACGGTTGCCACGGTCTCACGACCTGGGTTTTCCGCACCGCGGGGGCGGTTACGCTTGCCAACCGGCTTCAGACCAGCCGCTTTTTTCAGGTAATAAGACGCAGGCGGCGTCTTGATGTCCATTGTGAAGGACTTGTCCTGATAGTATGTGATCACGGTCGGGCACGGAGCGCCGGGCTCCATGTCTGCGGTCTTGGCGTTGAACGCCTTGCAGAATTCCATGATGTTGATGCCGCGCTGACCCAGCGCCGGACCAACTGGCGGCGACGGGTTCGCCTGACCTGCAGGAACCTGCAGTTTCATTGTACCAGCAAGCTTCTTGGCCATTTGGTTTTCCTTTCAACTTAGGTAGAACGCGTCCCACCCAGATTATGTTGCGTGGTCCGGCCCAAGATCGCGATCTCAGTAACCTCCCACGAGAGAATCTCGCCCGAAGACGATAGTGGCGGCGTTTACAGTGGAACGAAGACGTTGGCAAGTGGCCGACGACCAATTGGGTCATATCGAATCGCGCTTCGCAGCATCGGGAGTGAGCTCCATGGTTGAGCGATCTCGCCATCAACGTCGCGTGAACAGCTAACTATTCCAAAGCGCGACAGAAATTCCAAATACTCCGCGCACAATCAGCCAATTGTTGCCGGTTTCACCCGCGCGTGCTTAGCTGTGCTATACTCAGCGAAATTAGTGATTTTTGAGTGGAGGTTAATTATGATAATTCGTTTTATTCTATCGTTGGGTATCGCTATTTCTATTGCAGCAATAGCCCCTCAGAATGCGCGCGCTGACGCTGGGGATTTCATCGGCGGTGCTGTCGTCGGAGGGGTCGCTGGATATCTTATTGGCAAAGATCAGCAAAAAAAGAAGACACAGTCATCGACAGCGACCCGAACCTACCGGCAGGGCATCCCATCCACCACTCAAGGGGCGCAAACCCAAACGGCACTGAATTACTTTGGCTACAATGCCGGTCGTGTTGACGGTCAGGTCGGGCGTGGCACGCGCTCCGCCATCGAACGTTATCAGGCCTCAATGGGTTATCCCGTAAATGGGCATGACTTTCAGCCTTATCAATATGACTTCCTGCAGCAGGCTTATTACTGGGCGACAAGCGGTGGACAGGCCGCCACGCAGCTCTCGGGTCAACCGCTGTTGATGGAGTACCGCCGACAGGTTCAATCAGGATCTTCTCTGGCTGCGGCACCTCAGGCTCCAGCTCAGGCTATTCCGGTTATCAAGCCCCAAGATACCGAACCCGCAGCGAACACCACTGAAACAGCATCTGCGAGCCTGCCGACTCTGTTTTCCGGCGGCACCGGAGGTCCATCGCTGGCAAATCGTTGCAGCGGGGTCATGCTGCAAACCTCGACCAACGGAGGCTACACAACGCTTTCGAACATGACGGATGCCGACTTTGCACTCAGCGAGCAGTTTTGCCTTGCCCGCAGCTATGCGATGGCGCGCGGTGAGGATCTGATGCAAGATATTCAGGGCCTGACACCCGATCAGGTATCTGCCCAATGTGCCTCGTATGGTGAGATGCTGGCACCTCAAGTCGACGCCCTGTCCATCAGTTCGAAAACAGAATCTGAAACCCAGGTTCGCAAAATGGCGCTGGATTCTGGATTGAGCCCCGCAGATCTCGCCGCGACGAGCAAGGTCTGTCTGGCGATGGGCTACCGTCAGGACAACATGGATACTGCCGTTGGCTCTGCGCTCATGCTGGTTGCGATGGGTGAACCTGCCTATGGAGAGCTGGTGGGCCACCACTTGCGCGAAGGATTTGGCGTACAGGAGCGTCGCGATCTTGCGATGCAGTGGTATGATGCGAGCCTTTCGGCACTGGATGCCGGTTCACAAGCTGTATTCCTGCCCTCCCAGACCGACCGTCCACAGCTATTGCGGGCGGCTATGATCCAGTCGCAATAAGGCGAACGCAATTCGGTATCGGCCCCTTTAGGGTGCAAAACGCGCCGCATCGCTAGCTGCGTTGCGGCGTTTATTCCGTTCGCGTAGCATGGCTCATCCCGTGATCGCGCGCCTTTCAATCTGGGATGAGAGCCTCTCCACAATTATTGTGACCGCAACTACGCTTAACGCGGAATACCTTGGGGCGGAGTTTTGATACATTCACCTGCTTTTCAAATAGCCAAGCGTCTTTTGTGGAATATTGTGCTATCGATTGTCCATCCAAAGTGCTGAGCCGACAACAGCCCGAAAAGGGGAAATCAATGATGAACACGACAGGCAGAGCAATGGCAATTGCCGTACTGGCAGCCTCGGTCGGCACCGCGCACGGAGAAACCGCCGAGATCAATGGGTCTGATATCTATTATGAAACCGTCGGAGACGGGCCGCCAATTCTGATGATGCACGGCGGCCTTGGCCTGAGCCATGATTACATGAGACCCTATTTCGATACCTTGTCTGATGCGCATACGGTTATTTACTACGACCATTTTGGCAATGGTCGCTCGGGCAGACCCGACGATTATTCTGAAATGACCTTTGGCCGCCTGGTATCAGATGCCGCTGGGCTGATGGATCACCTGGGGCATGATAAATTCACGCTGATCGGCCATTCCTACGGCGGTTTTATTGCCCAGGACTTTGCCACTCAAAATGCGGATCGGCTGGAGGGGCTTGTATTGATTGATACGGTCCCCGCGTTTGACTATGCGCCAACGATTTCCGGGCCAGACGAGCAAATGGCGGCTTTTGGGAAGTTGTTCAGCCAGCCCATGGCCGACAACGACGATTGGCGGTCAACTTGGGGCGAAGTCGTGAAGCTCTACTTCAAGCAATACCCTGAAGACATTGGCGCGGATCTGGATGATCGAACCGTCTATGAGTATCAGGCCTGGAATGCCGCTGGCCCTCTTCTGGGCACATTCAACATGCTGGATAAACTGCCTGATGTGACTGTGCCGACTCTTGCCATGGCTGGTCAGCATGATGGCATTACGCCTCCCGGTCCTGGAGCCGAAAGAATTGGCGCATTGATGCCCAACGCCACTGTCGTGGTTTTCGAAGAATCTGCCCATTACCCATTCATAGAACAGCAGGATGCCTTTTTTGCCAGTCTGAACGAATGGCTGAACCGATAGCAGAAACAGGCGGCGCCCTCGGGCACCGCTTTTGATTTTTTCAGGCAGAGCCCGAACAGGCGCGGCAGCCTACGGAGACCCAAATATGTTTGGGTTATTTGGTCAAAGATCGATTTTGAGACCCGTTCGATCACGTACCAGTCCCTGATAGTCTACTCCATTAGTCACAGCACTATCTTCGCGTGCTACTTGCGGTCTCGGACTAAGACCGCCACAATTTTATCTAACGCGGAACGAACCTGACCCAGCATTCTATCGCGAGAGGCTTATGTTGCCCCCAGCATCCGAAGCGAACCAGCAACAGAACAAGGTTGATGCTCTGATCGAGTGGATGGTTGACGGAGCCCGACCAGCTGGAAATGCGGTCGAGATTATTGAAGGTATCTGCACGCGTCTGCTGGAAGCTGATGTGGCCATTGATCGGTTCGGTTTGTTCATTTGGACGCTGCACCCCAATCTGATGGGCCGGCGTTTCCTGTGGAAAGCAGGCGCTAGCGTCGACAGGGTCGATGCGCCGTCACAACTGTTTACTACGGCTGTTTATACCGATAACCCCTTGCCGCACGTGATCGAGCGTCAGCAATCCATCCGTCGCCATCTGGAAGATCCAAACTGCCCCCAGGACTACATTATCGTCAGCGAACTGCGCGAGCAGGGATTCACGGACTACCTGGCGCAGCCGCTGATCTACCTCAATGGCGATACCCATGTCTGCACTTGGTCAAGTGCTACACCCGGAGGGTTTTCAGAGCGAGATCTGGCAGTCCTGAACCGGGTTCGCGGTCCGCTCGCGCGCCTGACCGAGACCTATATGCTGCGGCTGGACGCTACTTACCTGCTGTCGACCTATGTTGGCCGTAACAGCGGCGCGCAGATACTGGATGGCAAGGTGCATCGCGGTGATGGCAGCACAATCGATGCCGTTATTCTGTTTGCTGACCTCAAGGAATTCACACATCTTTCAAATTCTGTATCCGGCGATGCACTGGTTAGGCTGCTGAATGACAGCTTTGACTGCCTTGTTCCTTCGGTAATGGATCACGGAGGAGAGATTCTGAAATTCATGGGCGATGGCTTTTTTGCCATCTTCCCAACCAACTCGGACCTTACCCCGAGCACACAGATCACAGCCGCCAATACAGCAGTCCGCGAGGGTTTGGCGTCGCTGACCAATGCCAATTTCCAGCACAAGCTTGGCGTACGGACTGCAATCCATCACGGTCGTTTCCACTATGGCAATATAGGTGGCGGTGATCGGCTGGACTTCACGGCCATCGGCCCCGATGTCAATTTAACAGCCAGACTTGTGTCGGCGGCGACAGAACTGAATTGTGATCACGTCCTATCCGAAACCGCCGCAGCGTTTTTGCCGAAACTCTGCGAACCGGTCGGGACCGTATCACTTAAGGGGTTTGGCGAAGATCAAACCGTTTGGCAGGTGAGTGGCCTGTAAACGCAAAAAAGGGTGCCGATAAGGCACCCCATCCAGTGGTTCAAAGATACCAATCAGCTCTGCTTGGTAACCTGTGTAAAGTCCAGCTCGACCGGGGTTTCGCGGCCAAAGATCGAGACCGAGACTTTCAGCTTTTGGGCTTCGTCGTCCACACCTTCGACCATGCCGTCGAAATCCTCGAACGGGCCGTCGTTGACCTTAACCTTCTCGCCAACCTCAAAGGTGATCATCAGCTTGGGCGCTTCTTCGCCTTCCTGAACGCGGTTGAGGATCTGGTTCACCTCGGCATCGCGCATCGGCATCGGGCGGCCCTGCGGGCCCAGGAATCCGGTGACACGGTTAATCGAGTTGACCAGATGATAGCCCTGATCCGACATTTCCATATGCACCAACACGTAGCCGGGCATGAACCGGCGTTCGGTGGTGACCTTCTTGCCCCGGCGCACTTCGATCACCTCTTCGGTGGGCACCAGAACTTCGTCGATATCGTCCTCAAGGCCCTGTTCAGCCACCGACGTGCGGATCTGCTCTGCGATCTTCTTTTCGAAATTCGAAAGAACGCTGACCGAGTACCACCGTTTCGCCATGAACCTGTCGTCCTTGTTTGCCTTTGGCGCGTTCGAACCAGGCGAAGCACCGTCATTAAAATTCTATCACGTCACCCGGAATAAAAAGCGGCGCGCAGCTCGAATCGCCGCACGCCCATTCCGAATAGTTCCGTGTCACCTACTCTGACACGGCGCGCTGTGCAAGGGGCAATGGCGTTTCAACCCGCCCCGAAAGGGCTTAGCTGAACGCGCCCAGGACCAGTTGCAGACCACCGCGAATGCCCAGATCGACCAGTGCAAAAAACACGGCAGTCAGCGCTGCCATGATGAACACCATGACCGTGGTCAACAGCACCTCGCGACGGGTCGGCCAGACGACCTTTGCAACTTCGGCTCGGACCTGCTGAATGAACTGGATCGGGTTTGTGGTTGCCATGAGGCTACAATCTCTCTGCTTGCGGATGGGCCGGACATAGCCGGGCATTGCGGCAATTTCAAGGGCTGTTGGCACCGCGTCAGGGCTTGGGCTTGTCATCCCATTCGTCGCTGAGGATGCGACGCGCATCACCTTCGGGATCTTCATACTGGTTCGAGCGCACGGTGTAGACAAAGGCGATAAGACCAACTGCGCCCAAAAGCAGCGAAATCGGGATCAGATAAGCAAGCACTTCCATCGGGGTTACCTCAGACGCAAGGCGTTCAGTGACACCGTAATCGACGAGGTCGACATCGCCAAGGCCGCGATCAGAGGGGTTGCCAATCCGGCGACGGCCAGCGGGACAGCGATCACGTTATAGACAGTGGCAATGCGGAAGTTCTCGCGAATCCGGCGCGTCGACTTGACGGCAGTTTCGCAGGCCTCGGCAATCGGGGACAGATCGTTGCCCAGAAGCACGATATCCGACGCCACCCGCGCGGCATCCAAGGCGCTGGCCGGAGAGATCGATACATGCGCTGCCGCCAGTGCGCCTGTATCGTTCAAACCGTCGCCGACCATCAGAACATGTCGACCCTGATCACTCAGTTCCTGCACCTTGGTGGCTTTGTCCTGAGGCAAGGCTTGGGCAATCCAGTTCTGGATGCCAAGCTTGTCAGCCAAGGCCTGAACTGCGGGGTGCGTGTCGCCGGATATCAGGATGACGTCTTTTCCCGCCTTCCGAAACGCGGCGATGGCTTCGGCGGCACCCGCGCGCAGGCTGTCCGTAAATGTAAAGCGCGAAGGGGTTTGCGAACCTATCGCCAGCCAAGCTGCGGTCTGCTCACAATCTTTGCCTCCGACCCAGGCTGCGCGACCCAGCCGGACGCGCTGTTCATGATACATGCCTTCGGTGCCATAGCCCGGCACCTCAACCACATCACGCAATGTCGCAGGCTTTATCCCGGCCCCACGCGCCGCCTTTGCAAGAGCAATCGACAGCGGATGGGAAGAGGCCTCAGCCAATGCCAGCGCGACTTCCAGATCAGCGCGGGAATGATCGCCGAGATTGGTCAGCTCGGGCGCCCCTGAAGTGAGCGTACCGGTCTTGTCGAACACCACCGTGTCCACCTCGGCAAGGCGTTCAAGGGCGGTGGCGTGTTTGATCAGCATACCGTTGCGAAATAACCGGCCCGAGGCCGCTGTGGTTACTGCTGGCACCGCCAGCCCCAATGCGCAGGGGCACGTGATGATCAAAACCGCCGCTGCGATGTTCAGCGCGGTGCGAATATCGCCGGAATAGATATACCATCCTAAAAAGCTGAGCGCCGAAAGGATGTGCACCCCTGGCGCATAAAGCTTGGCCGCCTTGTCTGCCAGCGAGGTATAGCGTGACCGGCCCGACTCTGCGATGGCAACCAGATCAGCCATACGGTGCAGCGAAGTATCCTCGCCGACCGCGGTCGCACGGATGGTCAAGGGGCCTGTCAGGTTGACCTCGCCTGCGCTGATACGCAGCCCAGCTTCGGCAAAGACAGGAAGGGTTTCCCCGGTCAGCAGCGATCGGTCCAGCTCGGACCGGCCAGAGATAATTTCGCCATCCACCGGCATACGCCCGCCGGGACGAACCAAGATCAGATCACCCACGCGCAGGTTAGCGACGGCGACCTCCTGTTCTGAACCATCCACCAGACGAATGGCGCGGGGGACTTCCAGCGCTGTAAGCTCTTCGGCAGCCGATCGCGCAGCGGCGCGCGTGCGATAATCAAGATACCGGCCCGCCAGCAGGAAGAATGTCAGCGTCAAGGCCGCATCAAAATAGGCATGTTCACCGCTGAGCGCGGTTTCCCAAAGTGAGGTGACCAGCGCCAGCAGGATCGCCAAAACAATCGGCACATCCATATTCAACCGGCGCACGCGCAGCGCGCTCCAGGCGTTGGCAAAGAATGGTTGGGCCGAAAATGCAATCGCAGGCAAGGCAATCGCTGCCGATATCCAGTGGAACATGTCGCGCGTCGCATCGGTGGCACCAGACCAGACCGAAACCGACAACAGCATCACATTCATCGAGGCAAAACCCGCAACCGCGAGCCGCATCAGAAGATCGCGCCAGGCTTTATCCGATTGCGTAGCCGACAGGGCACCCGGATCCAGTTCGTGTGCTTCAAAACCGGCACGTTCCAGCACTGGTATCAGATCAACCGCACGTGTATCGGGTTTCGCTTTAATCATCGCGCGTTTCAGCGTCAGATTGACCCTCGCACCCTCCACACCGGGATGAGCATTCAACTCGCGCTCGACAGTGGAGATACAGGCCGAGCAATGGATACCCGGCAGCGACAGCGCGATTTGCACGTCCTCGGGGACTGGCCGGGCCGGTTCCGCCGCGGTCGCGACACAACCGGGACAAGCTGCCCGAGCTGGGGTGACTTGCGCTGTCATCGCTCTAACCCTTCACATAAAGCGGCACGCGTTGCGCAAACTCGGCACCATCTTTCGCTTTGGCCACAAGGCGAATGTTCCAGTTACCTTTACCCAGCGCAGCTGGGGCGGCATAGGTGATGCCGTCAAAGGTGAAGTCAGGTGAGAAGTCATCTTTGACGTGGGTGGCGCGCCCGACGACGGCTTGCAATTCTGCCACCTCAACTGGTGAACCAGTCTGATCGGTGATGCGCAATACCAGCAAACCACCGGTCAACTCAGCCTTGATATCCCAGCCCAGCGCCTGCTGTTCCTGCAAGCGTTCGTTGAACTCCTGGCTGGCAACGTAGGAGTTCTTGACTTCCAAACCCGGGAACGTCTTTACCGCGCTATAGGCGAGGACGAGGTTTACCGCGATGATCACGCCAAAGGCCGCTACAAATACCGCCAGTGCGTGTTTGCCAGTGAATTGACGCTCTGCCATTGTCAGTTTCCTCGCCCATTGAACGTGGTGTCTTTGTATGCGCGCTCACCACTTTCCAGATCTTCGACCCAGATGCGAACCGATGTGCTGTCAACCGCTGCGGGCCCGGTGTCTTTCGCTGCTGTAATATAAACGCGCGTTAATTGTGCCGTATCTGCCGTGACATTTACAGTGTCACCTTCGACGCCCTCAATTTCGATCTGCAGCGACGGATCACCGGCAAGCGACAATTTAAAAGCCCGTTCCTCGCCATGCTTGTTACGCAGGCGTACGTCATAGGTATTGCGGATCGTACCATCGGAAAGGGTTACGAAAGTCGGGTTCCGTACCGGAGCCACAGTCAAGTCGATGTCCGACCGGATGAACAGGGCAAAGAGCAAGGCGAAACCGACCAGCGACCACAAAGAAGTATAAAGGATCGTGCGCGGACGCAGGATGTGTTTCCAAACATTCTTGGGCGGATGACCTTCGCGTTCACGCGTTTCGTCACTCAGCGCCATGTAATCGATCAGGCCACGAGGCTTGCCGATCTTGGCCATCATATCGTCGCAGGCATCGATGCAAAGCGCGCAGGTGATGCATTCCAGCTGCTGACCGTCGCGGATATCGATCCCTACCGGACAGACATTGACGCAAGCCATACAATCGATGCAATCGCCCAGCTCGCTGTCAGCAGTGCGTTTGCCCTTGCCACGCGGCTCACCCCGCCATTCACGGTAGCCGACGACCAGGGTATCCTCGTCCATCATCGCGGCCTGAATGCGTGGCCATGGGCAGGCATAGATACAGATTTGTTCGCGCGCGAAGCCTCCAAAGAAGAAGGTTGTACCTGTCAGGATCAGCATTGTCGTGTAAGCGACGGGATGCGCATTGCCGGTGACCAGATCACGCGCCAGCGTTGGCGCATCCGCAAAATAGAACACCCACGCGCCACCTGTTGCCAGCCCGATAAAGAACCAAACTACCCATTTGGTCAGTCGCAGGCGCGCTTTGCGGAAATCCAGCTTCTTTTGGCGATGCAGGCGCAGACGCGCATTGCGGTCGCCTTCGATCCAACGTTCAACAAGAATATAGAGGTCGGTCCACACAGTCTGAGGGCAAGCATATCCGCACCAAACCCGGCCCAGCGCTGAGGTAAAAAGAAACAACCCTAATCCTGCCATGATCAAAAGCCCCGCAACGAAATAGAATTCGTGCGGCCAGATTTCGATCCAGAAGAAATAAAAACGTCGGTTCGCCAGATCCAGCAACACAGCCTGATCAGGAAGGCTTGGTCCTCGATCCCATCTGATCCACGGCGTTACATAGTAGATGCCCAGTGTCACCGCCATAATGATCCACTTAAGGTTCCGGAATGGACCGGATACCCGTCTTGGGAAAATTGGTTCTCTGGCGGCGTAAAGGCTAGGGGTCGGGTTGGAATCGCTCACAGGCTGGCTCCGGGACTGGCTCTTCTGAGTGTGCGTTCTTCCAGATCACAAGCATAGGGACTTTGACATGGGTCAAAACGCGCATCGTACAGATACCTTTTATCACGTTTCACGTGCCTGACGTCTAAGCCAGCCAGCAAAAGTTCTGACAGCAGGCCTAAGTGCCGAATTTGCCGTCACAATATGGTATCCGCGCGTATCGGGCTCAGCGTAGAGTTCCACAATGCGCCCAGCTTTGATGTCTTGCTCGACGAAATGTCGCACAGTCACCGTGACCCCCTGTCCGGCGCGCAATCCTTCCAGAACTAGATTGCCAGGCAGCTGAGTCCGACCTGCACCGCGTTCTGGACCGACGCCGTGCTCGGCAAGCCAAGACGTTGCCTCGGTGGTGCCGACCTCTTCCAACCACGGCAGCTGGGCCAGCTCTGACGGGGTCAATGACGTCTTGCCTCCCAGAAGTTTCGGCGCGGCGACAATCACCACCGGCGATTGCAACAGCATTTCTGAATGAACCCCCGACCAGCCTCCGGGGCCGTAGCGGATCGCAATGTCCACTCCGCCTGGGCGCAAATCAACCACTTCGGCGGACGGGTCGAGGATCAGATTCACCTCGGGGTGGGATTCGCGAAACGCCGGAAGGCGTGGCATCAGCCATGAAGCCGCGAAAGAGGATGTCAGTGATACATGAACTGGGCGATCCAGGCCGGATCTGGCCAGATCGCCGACCGCAGCCTCGATCGCACCAAAGCCAAGTTGCAGGGCGCGGGCCAGATGCTCTCCGTCCGCTGTTAGCGTCAAGGCTTTGCCGCTGCGATCCAACAGGGCTGCGCCAAGATACTTTTCCAGCACGCGCAACTGCTGGCTAATGGCGGCATGGCTGACGTTCAGAGCGGCCCCTGCTTCGACAACATTACGCTTCTCAGCAAAGGCAGCAAAAGCGCGCAGCGCGGCGAGTGGAGGAAGTTTGAGCCAATCCATATGTAATCCATACTTACATGTTGGAAAGGTTATTGAGTCGCATTTTCGGCATCAAAGGTCAATCTGTTCGGCAGAAACAACGCCACATAGGAGGCAAGCCATGCTAACTGTATTTGCCCGATCTTTCATGAACGCGACCCGCATCGACGCTCCGCACATTCGAGAGGCTCCTAAGCCGGGTCTCCGTAAGCGCCGGTGGCTACCCGAGAGTCATTGGTGGAGAGAAAGCCCGCGCGGGGTGGATCTGAACAACCTTTGATGGCGTCTTAGATCCCCACACTAGACCGCAGCCTGACGCGGCCCTATTGTTTGGAAAATCGGCACCGGCTGTTCTGGAAACGCGCGAACAGATTGAACAGCCGGTGCCTCAGCCTTCGGGCGGAAAACCGCCCGGAGGTGTTCTTTTAGCCTCTACTGACCACCACCCAACTGGTGGACATAGGACGTAACGGCGCGGATTTGCGCGTCAGTCAAACGATTTTCCCATGGGGGCATCACACCAAAGCGGCTGTAGGTGACCGTTTCAGTCAGAGCCTCTTCACTGCCACCATAAAGCCAGATCGCATCCGTCAGGTTTGGTGCACCTTGCGTGACGTCTCCTTTGCCATCCTCGCCGTGGCACGATGCACAGTTATCCTCAAACACAACCTTGCCCGCCTGCGCCGCCGCATCATCGGTCTGCGCATTTGTCAGAGACATGACGTATTGGACTACCTGAGTGATCTCGTCCTGCTCGAGGATCTCACCAAAGGCCGGCATCTCAGAATAGCGCGCATCGTCGCTTTCCTCGTTCCGGATACCATGGGCGATGGTGTACTCGATATCTTCGAGCGTACCACCCCACAGCCAGGCGTCATCCAGCAGGTTAGGGAAGCCCGGCGCGCCTTGCGCACCCGAGCCATGGCACTGCGCGCACCAAGTCCGGAACACGGCACCACCAGAGTTCACAGCGTATTGCTGAAGCTCTGCATCCGCCGAGATCTCTTCCAGCGGTGTCTCCACCAGCTTGGCATTCCACGGCGCGTTCGCTTCTTCAAAAGCGACCATTTCCTGCTGCACCAGCTCGCGCGAAGACCAGCCCAGCACACCGGCGGTTGCCGATTGAACCAGAGGCCACGCCGGATACATGATCGTATAGATCACGCCCCAGAGAATGGTCGCATAGAACGTCCACAGCCACCAACGCGGCATCGGGTTGTCGAACTCTTCGATACCGTCCCAGCTGTGACCTGTGGTATTCGGATCGCCCGGCTGTTTTTCAGGTGTCTTACTCATTGCCGCGCCTCCTTGGATGTGGCGGGTTTGTCTTGCTGAGGTGCAGGGGCATCCACATGCCGGAAGGGGATATTGGCCGTGTCCTTGTATTCCTTGCTGGCACCGGGGCGGAAAACCCAGATTACGATGCCCAGAAAGAACGTAAACAGCAGCAACAGCATCCAGCTATCCGCAAACTGTCTTAGGAGAGTGTATTCTTCCATCTTATCCCTCCTTAGCGGCTTGCATCTGGCGTAAACGTCGAGAAGTCGACCAATGTACCCAGCATCTGCAGATAGGCGACCAACGCGTCAGTTTCCGTTAGTTCGGGCTGACCATCAAAATTGCGCACGTTCACCTTGTCACCATAGCGCTCCAAAAGACCGTCGTAGTCGCTGTCCGGATCCGCCTGAGCACGGAAGTCTGCCAGCGCGTTCTCCAGCATCTCATCGGTGTAAGGCGTGCCGACCATTGCATTCGCGGCCATGACATCACCGATGTACTTACCGTCGATCTTGCGACGCTCGAGATAACCATACTTGGGCATCACCGATTCCGGGACCACCGATTGCGGATCACGCAGGTGATCAACTTGCCATTGATCCGAGTATCGGCCGCCGACGCGTGCCAGATCAGGTCCGGTACGCTTCGATCCCCACTGGAACGGATGGTCATACATCGACTCGGCCGCCAGAGAATAGTGGCCATAGCGTTCGACCTCGTCCCGCATCGGGCGGATCATTTGGCTGTGGCAGACATAGCATCCTTCTCGGATGTAGATGTCACGCCCCGCCAGTTCCAGAGGAGTGTAAGGGCGCATGCCCTCCACCTTCTCGATGGTGTTCTCAAGATAGAACAGAGGCGCGATTTGAACGATGCCACCGATGGTAACGACCAGGAAGCTGAAAATCAGCAGGAGGGTCGCGTTGGTCTCGAGGATCTTGTGTTTGTCGAGAATTGCCATTGCTCCGGCCCTCCTTATTCAGCCGGGACCGCGACGGTCAGGCTGGCCTCTTTGGCCGGTGCCTTCCGCACAGTCATCCACAGGTTGTAGCACATGATCAGCGAGCCAGCGAGGAACATCACCCCACCCAAACCACGTACGACGTACATTGGGAACTTGGCAGCCACGGTGTCAGCAAACGAATTCACCAGGAAGCCGTTGGCATCCACTTCACGCCACATCAGGCCTTCCATGATACCAGTGACCCACATCGACGCGGCGTAGAGCACGATACCGATTGTGGCGAGCCAGAAATGCCAGCTGA
The DNA here is from genome assembly GCF_056536485.1 of Ruegeria sp. CL5. NCBI lineage: Bacteria > Pseudomonadati > Pseudomonadota > Alphaproteobacteria > Rhodobacterales > Roseobacteraceae > Ruegeria > Ruegeria sp. CL5. The sequence goes on along the minus strand of NZ_JBQFPS010000005.1, from coordinate 161,600 downwards.
CCATCTGCAGCGAATACAGGCGGTCCCGTTTCCACAGGACGGGCACCAGATAGTACAGCGCACCGAAGGTAATCATTCCGTTCCAGCCCAGCGCACCCGAGTGCACGTGACCAATAGTCCAGTCGGTGTAATGAGACAGGCTGTTCACAGCGCGGATCGACATCATCGGACCTTCGAAAGTGGACATGCCGTAGAAGCCGACTGAGATGACCATCATCCGGATCACAGGGTCTGTACGCAGCTTGTCCCATGCGCCGGACAGGGTCATCAGACCGTTGATCATACCACCCCACGAAGGCATCCACAGGATCACCGAGAAAACCATGCCCAGCGTCGAGGCCCAATCCGGCAGCGCGGTATAGTGCAGGTGGTGCGGACCGGCCCAGATATACAGGAAGATCAGCGCCCAGAAGTGGATGATCGACAGTTTGTAGCTGAACACCGGACGCTCGGCTTGTTTCGGGATGAAGTAGTACATCATGCCCAGGAAGCCTGCGGTCAGGAAGAAGCCCACGGCGTTGTGGCCATACCACCATTGGATCATGGCGTCTTGGACACCTGACCAGACGATGACCGATTTCGAACCCCAGATGCTGACTGGAATGGTCATGTTATTGACCAGATGCAGCATGGCGACGGTCACGATGAATGCCAGATAGAACCAGTTGGCCACGTAGATGTGGGGTTCTTTCCGTTTGATGATCGTGCCCAGATAGACAGCCAGATAAGCAACCCAGACAACGGTCAGCCATAGGTCGACATACCATTCAGGTTCCGCATATTCTTTCGACTGGGTTCCACCCAGCAGGTAACCGGTCGCCGCCAGAACGATAAACAGCTGATAGCCCCAGAACACGAACCAGGCCAGGTTTCCGCCCCACAGACGAGCGGCACTTGTGCGCTGTACGACATAGAACGAGGTTGCGATCAGCGCGTTACCACCAAAGGCGAAGATAACCGCCGACGTGTGTAATGGCCGCAAACGTCCAAAGTTCATATACCCTTGCGCCCATTCGAAGTTCAGCGACGGAAAGGCCAGCTGGAACGCAATGAAAGTCCCCGCAAGGAACCCGACCACACCCCAAAAGGCGGTTGCGATCACGCCATAGCGGATCACGCCATCCATATATTCCGCCGAGCGATCTACAAGAATATCTGGCTCATCGGTGTTTCTAAGCGTCCAAATGAACAATCCGGCAGCGATGATCATCACCAGAATTGCGTGCACCTGATACGCCAAATCCCGTGCATAATTGGACCCAATGGCTGCGAACAGCACAACCAGCCCAAGCACGATCAGCTTGATGTAATTTGACATATTGCGTCCCTTTGCCATGCCCCGCGCGATTCTTCATGCCACACGGAACCCTTTTGACTGCGTGTCGTAATGCAGTGATGCCAATTGTGCTGCTTTGATCTGTGTCAAGACAACCCCCTGTTTTCTGTGAGAGGTATTTTCCAGAGACAAACACACGTTCCGCATTAAGGAGCGTCGGAATAATGAGGTCGACATGGCATATAAATCCCTGCTTACGGTCATGACAGAAACCAAGATATCCCAAACGGCTCTGGCACAGATGATCGCCTTGGCCGACGGGCAAGACGCCCATGCCGAAGCGCTGTGCCTTGGGGTCGACCGCAGTCAGACCGGGTATTACTACGCCGGGGCCAATGCACTGATCCTGCAGGAAACCCTGAGTCGCGCAAACGCCGAGGCGGATGAAATCCTCAAATTTGCTCAGGACTATCTTGGCAAATCGGGGGTGCGTTGGTCGGCTGAAAATGGGGTAGCACAGATTGCCGACATTGGCCGACACGTCGCCCGCCGCGCGCGTTTTTCAGATCTAGTGATATTGCCGCGCCCATACGGAAAGGATCGCGACGCCGAGGCCGAACCGATTGTTGAGGCCGCCATGTTCGAGGGCCACGCCCCGGTATTACTGGTACCGGACGAAATTGAGCCGATCTCCTCACCCAAAACCATAATGGTAGGCTGGAATGAAAGCATCGAAGCGATGCGCGCCATCCGCTGCGCCCTTCCCTTCCTGAAGCAGGCCGAGCTTACACGGATTGTCGTCATTGACCCGCCACGTCATGGGCCCGATCGCTCGGACCCGGGTGGGCTGTTGTCTCAAATGTTGGCGCGGCACGGCGTGAAATGCGAGATTGATGTGCTGAGCAAAACCATGACACGCGTTTCGGATATTCTTAATCGTCACGCTGCCGATACCGAGGCCGACATGATCGTAATGGGCGCCTACGGGCACTCGCGCTTTCGCGAGGCCATTCTGGGCGGTGCGACTCGGAACATGCTTGAACAATCCGAAGTGCCGGTCTTTCTGGCGCATTGATCAAATTGCAAAAACCGCCCTATCGGGGCGGTTTTTTCTCAAGCCTTGCGGATCAGGCCGATTAGGAACAGAAGAATCACCGCGCCGGCCGTCGCAAAGAAAATCGAAGAGAGCAGCCCACCACCGACGCCAAAGCCCAAAGCGGGAAAAATCGTGCCGGCCAAAAATGCGCCGACGACTCCGACGATGATGTTGCCAATCAGGCCGAACCCGCGGCCTTCCATGATCTTTCCGGACAGCCACCCGGCAATCGCGCCGATGAACAACATGGCCAATACACCGCTGAATTCCATTGTTGGCTCCTGTTTGTTTTGGGACCTTAGTCAGATCATTGGATATCAGACCAGAAATCCGCCATCCGAATCGTCACCCGCCTCTTCCATCAAACGCCCCATATCTGGGATGGTGACATGGCGTTTGCTTTCCAGCAAGATGACTTGGTCTTTCTTCAGGGCCGAGATTTGTCTGCTGACAGTCTCAAGCGTCAGGCCTAAGTAGTCCGCCATCGCCTCTCGTGTCAGAGGAAGGTCGAATACAATCGGGCCGACAGTGCCAGACGAATGAAGCGACGCGTCCCTACGCGCAATGATCGAGAGAAGGCTGGCAATCTTTTCCCGCGCCGTTTTGCGCCCAAGCACCAGCATCCATTCACGCGCGGCATCCAACTCGTCCAGAGTCATCTGCAACAGGCGCTGCGCGATATGCGGTGTCGTCACCATCAGTTCTTCAAAAGGTTTTTTCCGAAAACAGCACATCACCAAATCGGTCGTCGCAACCACGTCATACGGCGCGTTTTCACGCCCGGGTCGCCCAACGAAATCACTAGGCAAGAGCAAGCCCACCATCTGTGTGCGCCCGTCTTCCATCGTCTGTGTCAGAGACGCAATTCCGGATACGACAGAACCGACAAAGTTCATCGGATCTCCGGACCAGATGACTGTCTGCCCGGCCTCGAAGCTGCGGTAGTACTTGATGCTCTCAAGTTCCTCCAGCTCATCCTTTTCACAATGCGCGCACACCGCGCGATGCCGTATCGGGCATTCTGCGCAATTTGTGTGGTCGAATTGGGCCTTGAGTGTCATTCGCGTTTCCATTTGATTTCGGTCAAAGTACCCTGAGCCCTCCCGCTATAGTCATATCGCCATGACACTGAAACCTCAATTGGCACGGCTTGGACTTTTTGACGCGAAAGTACCGCGTTACACAAGCTATCCCACCGCCCCCCACTTTAGCAATGACGTGGGGGCTGACTTGTTTGCCGACTGGATTTCCGGGATTGCCCCCGGCAGTTCGATCTCGCTTTATATCCACGTACCCTTCTGCCGCAGGCTGTGCTGGTTTTGCGCCTGCCGGACCCAAGGCACCCAGACGGATAACCCTGTTATTGCCTATGTGGACGTTCTAAAAGCCGAACTGGACCTGCTGGCCGCGCGTTTGCCCGAGGGTGTTACGCTTTCTCGGCTACATTGGGGTGGCGGCACGCCGACTCTGTTGAATGCGGACCTGATGCGCGAGTTGGCAGGACGGATTCTTGAGGTCGTCCCGCTGGGTCCAGATGCGGAATTCTCGGTTGAAATAGATCCGAATGAGATCGACGAAGCCAGATTGGATGCGCTGGCCGAGGCCGGGATGAACCGCGCCTCGATCGGCGTGCAGGATTTCGATGATGAAATCCAGAAAACCATCGGCCGCATTCAAAGCTACGATACCACTCGCAAAGCGGCCGAGATGATCCGCGCACGTGGAATTGCCAGCCTGAACGCGGATATCCTATATGGTCTGCCCCACCAGACCAAAGCGCGCATGACCGAAAGCGTGCAAAAGCTACTTTCCCTGAACCCGGATCGAGTCGCACTTTATGGCTATGCGCACGTGCCTTGGATGGCCAAGCGCCAGCAACTGATTCCATCAGATGCGCTCCCCACGCCAGAGCAGCGACTGGAATTGTTCGAAACGGCCCGGCGACTGTTTCTGTGGGACAATTACGCTGAAATTGGGATCGACCACTTTGCGACACAGGATGATGGTCTGACCCATGCGCTGCGCGCTGGCCGACTGAAACGGAATTTTCAGGGTTACACGGACGATCAGGCCCCGATCCTGATTGGCCTAGGCGCAAGCTCAATTTCACGTTTCCCGCAAGGCTACGCGCAGAATGCTCCGGCAACATCAGCCCACACGAAGGCCATTCGCGAAGGGCGGTTTTCGACGTCGCGTGGGCACTTGTTCAAAGGTCAAGATATCCTGCGGTCGCGCCTGATCGAGGCGCTGATGTGTGATTTCCAAATCAATTCGAACGAGATTCTACGCGACTACGACATCTCGGCCGCTGAGCTGCAGCAGATGTACGCCAAGGCGAATGCAGCCTTTGACGGACTGCTGCGCGTTGATGAAAACGGCTTGTTCATCCCGCTCGAAGCGCGCGCACTTACCCGCATGATCGCGCGCAGCTTTGATGCCTACGACCTGAGCAAAGCTGGGCACAGTTCGGCGATCTGAAAACTCTTTGGTGGGTCGTTTTTCGCGACCCACCCTACCAAACCGGCACGGGGGCTTGACGCATGCTGTTGGTTTTCTCCACACTAAAGGGGTGGAGAGGACCGCCTCTTCACAGCCTGAGGCAGGCAAACGCAGACAGTTCTTGCCGACGCGCATGCGTTCGACAGCCCTTTTCGTGCAGCCAAGTTGCAACTGAAACAGGGACAGCACTCATGCGCGTTTTCACCGTCCTCGGCCCCAGTCAATCGGGCAAATCCACCTTGGTCGAAGCGATCAGCCGCCTCGACGGGCGGCCTACAACATTCGATGTTTCCGGAACCGTGCATTTGCACGGTTTTTCTTATTTAGACGAACCGTGGTGCGCGGTGGACGTGGACGGAGGCGGCGATGCGCTGGCCTATGTCGGCCCGGCGATGGCCATTTCAGACGCAGCAGTGGTTGTGGTCCCCCCCGATCCGGACGCCGCAGTCCTTTGTGCCCCTTATCTAAGACTGGTTGAGGAAGCAGGTATTCCCAGTTTCCTCTTCATCAATCGCATGGACAGCCCCAATGGCCGCATACGCGACATCGTAGCAGCGCTTCAGACCTATTGCAGTCACCACATCGCTTTGCGTCAAGTTCCGATTCGCGAAGGAGAAGACATCATCGGGGCCGTCGACCTGATCTCGGAACGCGCGTGGAAGTATCAAGAAGGCCAGCCCTCAGCCTTGATCGAACTACCGCAATCGGTGGAGGATCGCGAACAGGAAGCGCGCACCGAGTTGCTCGAGACCCTGTCAGATTTTGATGACCATTTGCTGGAACAACTGATCGAAGACAAGCAGCCACCCAGCGAGGAAGTCTACGAGTTGGCTGCGCAGGTTTTGCAGAACCACCAGCTGATCCCCGCCTGCCTGGGTGCTGCCAGCCATGGCAATGGCCTGACGCGCCTTATGAAAGCGCTGCGTCATGAGGCCCCGGAGTTCAACATCGCGGCAGACAGAGACGAGGCTGAAGATACAGCGCGCGCCATCGCAGGCTTTGCGGATGTGAAGAAGCATATTGGTAAGATCACCGTATTGCGCGGACTGGGCGATGGCGTCAAAGCGCACGAGCCTCTGGGCGGTGAAACTGTTGGGAACCTGACCACACTCGACGCCAAAACCCAGATCGGAGCGCTTGAGGCTGGACAGATTGGTCTGGCCGTTAAATCCGATCATCTCAACCCTGGTTTCATATATGATAGCGCTGCTGCTACGCCGCTGCCGGAATGGGCCTCCTCGCATCCCGCTGCGCATCGTCAGGTTGTCTCACCCGCGCATGAACGCGACGATGTGCGTCTGTCGAACGCGCTGACCCGTTTGGTTGAAATCGATCCCGGACTGCATCTGGAACAGGACGAATTAAGCGGTCATTCCATTCTAAGTTCGCAAGGCCCACAACACATGCGCCGCGTGACAGCTAAACTAGACGAAGATTTTGGGATCGAGATTGAAGCCGAGGCCGCCGGAACAGCCTATCGCGAAACCATCCGCACCAAAGTCGATCATCGTCACCGCCACCGCAAGCAATCCGGTGGCGCAGGTCAATTTGCTGATGTGGTGATCTCAATCGCGCCACTACCGCGCGGATCGGGGTTCCAGTTCGAAGAAGTAGTCAAAGGCGGGGCCGTACCCCGGAACTACATTCCTTCGGTTGAACACGGTGCCAAGGACGCACTGGTCGAAGGCCCTGAAGGTTTCCCTGTCGTGGACGTCAAGGTGACGCTCAGCGACGGCAAGCACCATAACGTAGACAGCTCGGACTATGCCTTCCGCACCGCTGGCAAGAACGCCGTGCGTGAAGCGCTACCCGAGGCCAAACCCGTCGTCCTGCAACCGATCCTGAATGCCGAGATCCATCTGCCATCAACCTTCGTCGGTGATCTAGTCCCCACGATCAGTTCTTTGCAGGGTCAGGTGCTAGGATTCGAGGGTAATCCGAACGCTTCGGGTTGGGAGATATTCAACGCGCAGCTTCCGGCTGTTGCCGAGGATGAACTGCACCGAACCCTTGCCAGCGCCACCCGTGGCACCGGTTGGGTCAAACTGCAGTTCGATCATTATGAAGAACTGCGCGGCCCTGTTCCTGCCTCTGCAAAGAACAAGGAAATGGCCTGAGGCTAGGGGGGCGGGCTGCTCGTCAGCCCGCTGCCGCGATCAATTCACGCGTGTAGTCGGTTTGGGCGTGTTCGAACAAATCCTCAGCTGCGCCCATCTCGACCACATCCCCGTTGCGCATGACGATGACGTTATGGGACATCGCGCGCACGACCTTCAGGTCGTGGCTGATGAACAGATAAGCCAGCCCGTACTTCCTTTGCAGGTCCCGCAACAGATCAACAATCTGCACCTGCACGGTCATGTCCAGCGCACTGGTCGGTTCATCCAGAACCAGCAGCTTGGGCCGCAACACCATGGCGCGCGCGATGGCGATCCGCTGGCGTTGCCCACCTGAAAACTCATGTGGATAACGGTCCATCGCGGCGGGGTCCAGCCCGACCTCGGTCATCACTTCGGCCACCAATTCACGCGGGGCACGATGGGGGTCGACATTGTGGATAGCCAACCCTTCGGCGATGATCTGCATACAGGTCATACGGGGGCTGAGGCTGCCAAACGGGTCCTGAAACACGATCTGCATATCTTTGCGCAGCCGTCTGAGTTCACGCGTTGACCAGCGGCGAACGTCCTGATCGCGGAAAGTGATTCCGCCCTCGGAGGCGATCAAACGCATCATGGCCAGAGCCAGTGTCGTCTTGCCCGATCCACTCTCGCCGACGATTCCAAGCGTTTCCCCGGCACGGACGCTGAGCGTCGCGTCATTGACGGCTTTTACATGCCCGACTGTACGTTTCAGGAACCCCCGTTGGATCGGAAACCAGACCTTCAGGTGATCGGTGCGCGCGACCTCTTCGGCATCCTCTGCCACCGGATCAGGGTGTCCTGACGGCTCAGCCGCCAGCAGCTTGCGCGTATAAGGATGCTGCGGGTTGTCGAAAATCTCGGAGGTCACGCCGGTTTCGACGATCTCACCATCCTTCATTACGCAGACCCGGTCTGCGATACGCCGGACGATGCCAAGGTCATGGGTGATGAACAGCATTCCCATGTTTTCAGACTTTTGCAGTTCAGCCAGCAGTTCCAGAATTTGCGCCTGAATGGTCACATCCAGCGCGGTCGTTGGTTCATCTGCGATCAGAATGTCCGGCTTGTTGGCCAGCGCCATTGCGATCATCACGCGCTGACGCTGCCCACCCGACAGCTGATGCGGATAGCTGTCCAAACGCTCTTCCGGGTCGCGGATGCCAACTTTGTTCAGCAGTTCAATAATCCGATTTCGCGCCGCATCACCAGCCAGCCCCTGGTGCAACGCCAGAGATTCGGCCATCTGCTTCTGGATCGTATGAAGCGGGTTTAGCGAGGTCATCGGCTCTTGGAAAATAAAGCTGATGTCGTTGCCACGCACTTCCATCAGCTTGTTCTCGGACGCGCCAATCATCTCTTGGCCGTCATAGGTGACCGAGCCTTCAACGATCGCACTATCGCCCAGCAGTGATACGGTGCTGAGAGCGGTCACGGACTTGCCTGAGCCCGATTCCCCTACCAGAGCAACCGTTTCACCCCGGTCCACGGTAAAGGACACACCTTTCACCGCCGCAGAAACCTGCCCGTCCTGCCGGAAGGAGACTTTGAGGTTGTTCACATCCAGCAGGCTCATGAAAAGGTCTTTCTGGGATCAAACGCATCACGCACGCCTTCGAAAATGAAGACCAGCAGCGACAGCATGATGGCAAAGGTGAAAAAGGCGGTGAAGGCCAGCCACGGAGCCTGCAGGTTTTGTTTTGCCTGTAATGTGAGCTCTCCGAGCGATGGGGCCGAGGACGGAAGGCCGAATCCAAGGAAGTCTAGCGACGCCAGTCCGCCAATCGTGCCGGTCACGATGAACGGCATGAAGGTCAGCGTGGCAACCATCGCATTGGGCAGCATGTGGCGGAACATGATCGTCATGTTACCCACACCTAGCGCGCGCGCGGCACGAACATATTCCAGATTTCGAGCCCTCAGGAACTCAGCCCGTACAACGCCAACCAACCCGGTCCAACCGAACAGAATCATCAGAGCCACCAACAACCAAAAACTTCGGCCGAGAATGGCAAACATGATGATAATCACGTAGAGTGAGGGAGTTGATGACCAGATCTCGATAATCCGTTGGAAGATTAGATCGAGCCAGCCGCCAAAAAAGCCCTGAATGGCCCCTGCGAAGATGCCGATCAAACTGGCAGCCCCGGTCACAATTAGCGTGAACAGGATCGACAGGCGAAAGCCATATATTACGCGGGCCAGCACATCTCGCTTGGTGTCATCCGTGCCCAGAAGGTTTTGACTATTGGGCGGCAGCGGTGCAGCACCCGGTCGGTCCACGCTGGTGTTGAAGGAATAAGGGATCAGTGGCCAGATAGCCCAGCCGCGCTCGAAGCCGTCGGCCTCGAATGTACCGGCTTTAATCTCCTCGATAATCCCTTCAGGATCATCGAAACACTGATCTAGCCCTCCGCTGTCGATCAGGCACATGACTTCGGGGTCGCGGTAGATCGCCTCGGTCTGGAAATCGCCGCCGAATTCGGTCTCGGCGTAGAAGTTGAAGACCGGCGTGTAGAATTCGCCCCGGTACTTCACCAGGATCGGCTTGTCGTTGGCGATGAACTCGGCAAACAGCGACAGGCCAAACAGGATCGAAAAGATGATCAGCGACCAGAAGGCACGGCCGTTACGCCGAAAATTACGCCAGCGGCGCTGGTTAAGGGGGGAAAGCGCCAATTATCCCTCCCGCTTTTCAAAGTCGATGCGCGGGTCGACCAGAACGTACATCAGGTCGCTGATGATGCCGACAACCAAGCCCATCAGGCCAAATATGAAGAGCGTGCCGAAAATCACCGGATAGTCGCGCGCCACTGCGGCCTCAAAGCCCAGCCGCCCAAGACCATCGAGCGAGAAAATGGTCTCGATGATGATCGAGCCACCAAAGAACACGCCGATGAACACTGCCGGAAACCCTGCAATCACAATCAGCATCGCGTTGCGGAAGACATGGCCGTACAGCACCTTGCGCTCGCTCAGACCCTTGGCGCGGGCGGTCATGACGTATTGCTTTTTGATCTCATCCAGGAACGAGTTCTTGGTCAGCAGTGTCAGCGTCGCAAAGGCCGAGATCGTCAGCGCGATGATCGGAAGCGCGATGTGCCAGAAATAGTCGGCGATCTTGCCAAACAGGCTGAGGCTTTCCCAGTTGTCCGAGGTCAGTCCGCGCAGCGGGAATATCTGCCAATACGACCCACCGGCAAACAACACCAACAGCAGAATGGCAAACAGGAACCCGGGGATCGCATATGCCACAATGATCGCACCACTGGTCCAAGTGTCGAAACTTGAACCGTCCTTGATCGCCTTGCGGATACCCAGTGGGATCGAAACTAGATAGGCGATCAGGGTCGACCAAAGACCCAGCGATATCGACACGGGCATTTTTTCCAGCACCAGATCGATCACGCTGATCGAGCGGAAGTAGCTCTCACCAAAATCCAACGTCAGGTAATTGCCCATCATGCCTAGAAAACGTTCGAGTGGCGGTTTGTCGAATCCAAACTCTTTTTCCAGTTCAGCGATGAACTCAGGCGGCAACCCACGCGCACCGACGTATTTGTCGTCAAAGGCACCTCCAGCAGGTTCGGCGCCTGCCCCGGCATCGCCACCACCGGCGAATCCTGCAAAGACATCGCCCTGACCTTCGATTTGCGCGATGATCTGTTCGATCGGTCCGCCGGGCACAAATTGCACCAGCGTGAAATTGACGATCATGATGCCCAGAAGGGTCGGTATGACCAGCAATAGGCGTCTTAGAATATAGGCGCCCATTTTACCGCAGTGCGCCTTTGGCTTTCAGGTCAGCCTCTTTCTCAGGGTTGACCCACCAAAAATCGAGATACCCCAGCGAGAATGGAGGTAGATTTTCAGGGTATTCATACATGTCGTAGTAAGCCGTCCAATAGTCCGCCACATACCCATCGGGTATGACAAAGAACTCATAGCGCAGCACACGGTCCAACGCCATCAATGCGGCATCCTGCTCTGCCTGATTTGTTGTATCAAAGGACGCTTCGATCACCGCGTCCACAAGAGGGCTGGCAAGACCCGCCGGATTGAACAGGCTGAATGCAGCCTCTTCCGATCCATACATCTGGCTTAGGCCGCCACCGGTGGATAGGAACGAGCCATATCGGTTCGAATACACCATGTCGTAATCCCGCTCACGACGCCGCAGCGTGAACTGAGAGGGGTCAACTTTCTCTGCAGAAGCATCCACACCAATTGACTGAAGGTTCTGGACGTAGGTCTCGATCATCGTCGAAGTCGAGGTGGGAATACTGGACGCGTAAGGAATATTCACTTTCAGCGTCTGCCCTTCGGAATTTCGGCGCAGATTGCCTTCACCGACCGGCCATCCGGCTTCCTCCAGCAGTTTCGACGCTTTCCGCAGATTGCGACGGTCGTTCAGGCGGGCCGGGTTGGATTCATGAACTACAAGCGCGGGCTCGGTTAAGACTTCGGCCGGGACGACATCGCCCAGTGTTTCCAAGAACGCTAGTTCCGCGCCTTCTGGCGCACCTGTTGCCTCAAGATGAGTGCCTTGCACAAACGAATTGCGCGGCGTGTTCAGTCCGAACATCAGCGACTCATTTGCCCATTCGAAATTAAACGCCAGCGCTAGTGCTTTGCGCACATTCTTGTCGGCAAACTGCGGTTTTCCCAGATTGAATACAAACCCAGATGGTGTCGGAGGACTTCCATCAACGATCTCATCCTGCACAACATACCCTTCGTCGAGCTTCGGGAAATCGTAACTCGAGGCCCACTGCTTCGGATCACTTTCAACACGCATGGTGTACTCACCAGCTTTGAAACCCTCAAATGCGGCAGTTTGATCAGCGAAATACTCGATCCGAATGATGTCGTAATTGTTGCGACCCACATTGATCGGCAAGTCCTTGCCCCAATAGTCATCACGACGCTTGTAAACGATGCGGCGATTGATGTCGTAGCTGTCCAGCTTATACGGGCCGGACCCTACGGCGACCTCAAGACGAGGTTCATCAAGGCGGCGGTTTTCATCAGCTTCAAACCAAGCCTTCGAGAAGACCGGAGTAGAACCAACTGTTTCGATAAGCCCACGACGGGTGACATCCGGGCTGAAGGTAAATTTGACGGTGTGATCATCCAACGCTTCGGCACCCGTGACCATCCGGCCGACTGCCTGTGCATAAGATGGCAAGCCCTGCTCGATAAACAGGCGGTGGCTATAGACTACATCCTCGGCCGTCACTGGGGTTCCATCCCAGAACATCGCCTCGGGGCGCAAATGAAATATCACGTAGTTGCGGCCTTCGTCATACTCCATGCTTTCGGCGACAACGCCGTAGTATTGGCCAACACTGTCTGATGTGCTTTCGATCAGCGGGTCATATTGAATCGTCGTCAACGCGCCTGCGCGACCTTTTCGCGAGTAGGGGTTCAGGGAATCAAACGTACCTGATCCCGCCAGCGACAGCTCTCCACCTTTTGGCGCATCGGGATTGACATAATTCAAGTGCGGATAATCCGCCGGGTAATCCAGGTTTCCAAAGTAAGAATAGCCGTGGCTTCGCGTGATACCATCCTCGCTGGCGCTGGCTTGAATACCCCCGAAAACAACCGCTGCCGAAATTCCTAGCGCCGCAGTCCAAGAATGAATTCCAGTAAAGCGCATCGCGGGCAGAAGGGGTTTCATTGGGCTCGTCCTCTGAATATCTGTCATCTTCATTGTCGTGCCAGCCAGCTAAAGGTCCAGCACTGTCAGTTGCAAGTTTAGAATGCGTGAGCGCTTTGTGAAGTTTTTCTCACGTAAAAAATAAAAGCCGCTGCTTGGCGCAGCGGCTTTAAATTCTTGCGTAATGATCAAAAGATCAGTTGCCGATGGTCTGCAGGTAAGCAATCAAGTCGGCGCGATCCTGTGGTTTTTTCAGGCCAGCAAAGCTCATCGAGGTGCCCGAGATATAGCTGCTGGGTCGGGTCAGGAAGGCATCAAGCGCTTCAGGCGTCCAGTTGCCGCCATGCGCCTGCATAGCTGCAGAATAGCCGGTAAACCCTTTTGCCGAAGCTACAGGGCGATCTACGATAGCGTACAGGTACGGGCCAGTGCCGTTCGCGCCGTCTTCCAATTTGTGGCAAGCGGTGCATTTACGGAACACCCTTGCTCCTTTTTCAGGATCGGCTGCTGCCAGAATCTCTTCGAAGACCACCTCTTCACCGTCGGCACTTTCGCCCGAGCTTTCGGATTCGATTACGTAGGCAGCCTCGGCATGATGGCTATCACTGCTATAGAGGACATCCGCCCCCCATTTTGCCAGAAGCAGCACCAGGAAGGTGCCAAACAGGCCTGCTGCGGCCTTGGTAACTGTCATCGTGTCGAACATTGATCGCGAGTCCACTTTAGCTGTCTTCCGGGTGTCTAAGGCTTCCCCTGACAAGAGGCAAGGTATAGACACCGCGACTAAACGCCCAATTCAAAAACTTGTTGCACGGAAACGACCAAATGACCAATCGCATCGCATTTCAGGGAGAACCCGGCGCCTATAGCCACGAGGCTTGCCGCAACGCGCGCCCGGATATGGACGCACTGCCCTGCCGCACATTCGAAGATGTGATCGAATCGGTGCGTTCGGGCGAAGCTGATCTGGCAATGTTGCCGGTTGAAAACACCACATATGGCCGCGTCGCGGATATCCACCGCCTGCTTCCCCATAGCGGGCTGCATATTATCGATGAGGCATTTGTGAGGGTGCATATCAATTTGCTTTCCGTACCCGGGGCCAAGCTGGAAGACATCACCGAAGCGCATTCCCACCTTGTTTTGCTGCCACAATGCGCAGGATTTCTGCGAGAGCACGGAATTCGCGGACGGGTCAGCCCTGACAATGCCCGCGCCGCGCGAGAAGTTGCTGAGGCCGGTAACAAGCATTCCGCAGCTTTGGCCAGTGAACTGGCAGGGGAAATCTACGGCCTCAACGTATTGGCGCGACATATTGAAGATCAGGGAGATAATACGACTCGATTTCTAGTGATGTCGCGAGAGGTAGACGATTCGCGTCGTGGCGAACATGGGATGATCACCAGTTTCGTCTTTCAGGTCCGTAACATTCCGGCCGCGCTATACAAGGCAATGGGTGGATTTGCCACCAATGGCATCAACATGACCAAGCTGGAAAGCTACATGGTCGACGGCTCATTCACTGCGACGCAGTTCTATGCGGATATCGTGGGCCACCCGGATGATCGGAATGTAAAATTGGCGATGGATGAACTGGAGCATTTCACCACCAATGTTGAGGTGCTTGGCGTCTACCCGGCGGCGCAGCCCCGCGGGTAACATTTCGCTGTCGCTACCCCTCCTGCAGGGCAAACTCAGAGCTCCGCGTCCCATTGCGCCAAGCATCGAGGATGAGATCGACATTCCCATCGATGTCATCCATCGAATCGACTTCCAGATCATAGACCCTGCCTATGTGAATGACCTGTTGGTCACTCACCGCGCTGCCTTGTTCGCGGTCACCGCGCGCCATTTCTCTTTCGATTAGGAGGTCGGTGGGGCAATGCACAGCCACAAACAATACATCATGACCTGCCAGATGCCGCTTTAGCATTTCTGCCCATTCAGGCGTATCCAGAATATGTTCGATGATCAGATTGTTTCCTGCATTTGCATAGGCCGCCAAAGACGCATGGAAACCATCAAAGAACTTGCCACGCTCGATCGACCAATCGAATTCTCTGCTTTGAAAGCGCCGCATGGGCAGAACGCCAGAGTCCCGAAGATGATCAATCGAGATGTGCCAGAATGGCACCTCTGCCGCCCTTTGCAATGCCCGTGCCAGTGTAGTTTTCCCACTGCTGGATGCACCGTGAAGAAAGATAATCTGCGACATGTTTTAGGACGGACTTATCGTTTGGGTGTTGCCAAGTTCAGACTTTGGGAACATGAAAGATCTTGCATACTGCACCTTCCATCCGGCGATATTCTCGAAATCCCATGGCTTCATAGTACCCAAGCCCCTCGAGATTGGCAGCCCCAATCGTCGCGTCCATAGCAGGTAAACCCTTATGCCGAGCGGCCTCAAGCGTCGTTTCAAATAGTGCCCGCCCCACACCGCGTCGCGCAGCAGACGGCCGAATATGTGTGCCGATGATGCCCCAGCCGACCGTAACCTCATAGGGGTTGTTTTCGGTGGCAAGTTTCAGCGATTGGAATCCCAAAATTTCTCCGTTCGGCGTGACAGCAACACTACACCGAATACGTTCGGGATCGCTGATGTAATGCCCCAAAGCAAAAGCAGCGTTGCTGTCTTTGCTTCGCTTACCGGCAGCCACGAGCTCGGTCAGCACCTTGGCAATTCCATCAGCATCAGCCTCAACAGCTTCGCGGATGATCGGTTGATCCAATCTACTCATCTACTCCCTCATATTCAGGCACCATGCAGGTGCCGTTCTTCCATGTCCCGCGCAAATTCGCTGAGCCGCGTATGAAACTGTCGGCGGAACCTGGATTGCCCGAGCTTCAAAGACTGTAGCAATAGCCGTGCGGGAAGGGTTTTTGCGCCCAGCGATGTCTCAATCCGCAAACGTGTCCGACGTTGAGACAGTGCCAAAAGCTCGACAACCGTATCACCGTTCATTCCCTTACTACTGGATTGAAAGCGCATCAGAGACGGGCTGTCATATTCCGTCATCTCTATGGCAATCTGACGTGGTTTACCGCGTATCTTGAACTCGGTCTCCCATGCGGTTCCGGTCTGTGGCACCGCAGAATCTGCGATTCTCCTCACTTCAATCCCGCGCCGCAAGGCCATGCGTTCAAAGCGCTCGAAATCAGAAATCATGGTGAAGACCGTATCAATCGGAACTTCGATATCTTCCTGCGCTGAAAACTGCATGTTCGTTTTACTCTGCCCTTGATTGAGTCCAGTTTCTCGTCAGTCCAGTGTGTCTGCAAGCCAGTGTTGCAACAAAAAATGTGCAATCGCGCCCTTTCGGGCTGGCATGAGCTTGGGGTGGTCCCCGGCAAAGACTTGCATCATCTCGGTCCGGGTGACCCACATCGCATCTTCGATTTCAACCGGGTCGATCTGAATATCGCGCGAAAGGGCTTCGCCTGCACAGCCAAACATCAGGGATGCAGGAAAGGGCCAAGGCTGGCTGGAAAGATAGCGCACCTCGCCCACAGGTACTCCGGCTTCTTCCATCACCTCGCGCCGCACTGCGGCTTCGAGCGTTTCGCCGGGTTCAACGAAGCCCGCCAAAAGTGAATACATCCCCTCGGGCCAGCCAGGAGAACGGCCCATCAGAACCGAATTTCCATTCGTTATCAGCATGATAACAACCGGATCTGTGCGCGGGAAATGCTGCCCGCCACAGGAACGGCAGCTGCGTTGCCATCCAGCTTGAACCATCTCACTATGTGCACCGCACTGGGCGCAAAACTGATGCGTTTCATGCCAGCCGATCACCGCCTTGGCGGTTGCTGCCAACTCTGCATCACGTGGATTCAGCCGTGCCATGATCCGGCGTAGCTCGACAAACACATGTCCTTTGGGCAGGTCGTGGTGCTGTTGTTCGCTACCATCCACAAACTCCCCGACGGCAGAGAGGTCGAGCCCTTCGGCCGCCCAATCAGATATATCCAAGGCAAACAGAGGCGATCCGTCGCCCATACACCCAAGCAAGATGGGCACCTCGATCACACCGCCCGGACCAGTTTTGAGAATATCGTGGGACATGGGAAGCAGCGCCAACTGATCCACAGCGTCACCCTTAGCCAAAATTTTGCCGCGCCACAGCAAAACACATGTCGCTGATGGGTCAGCATGGGCCTGCGCCAATTTGTCCGCATCGCCTCGCAGCAATCCTGCCCGGTCCAGCCCAGAGCCGCCAAAAGTTACCTGTTCTGCGCGTTTCATGCCTGTCATTCCTGTATTTGCGCAAAGGGCTGCCATGTCTTGACCACCGGTGCAACGGGGTATTCACAGATCAATATTTCTTACGCCGTCGAAAGACCGCAGCAATGCCTCGGAATTTGCACTAATTACAACTCATAGTGAAGTTTGCGTTACACAATCATCCAGAAGTAAAAATATTGAAAGCCGAAGTTTTCCCGCCTCAAAATCGAGATTTCAAAGGTCGCGCGCACCTTCGGATCCTGGCGACCTCTGATCTTCATATGCACATGACGTCATACGACTATTATGCCGATCGCCCCGATCCTGATGTCGGCCTCGCCCGCACCGCAAGCATGATCCGGGTCGCCCAAGAACAGGCGGAACGCAACGGGGCGCTGGTTTTGCTATTCGACAATGGCGATAGCCTGCAAGGTACCCCGTTTGGCGACTGGGCGGCCGAAGCCGTGCCAGCCCAACACCCTTTGCCCAAGGCGTTCAATATCCTGGGGTATGATGCAGTCGGATTGGGCAACCACGATTTTGGATTTGGACTAAAGTTCATCAATCTCATCACAGGTCAGTTCGAGTGTCCGGTTGTTTGCAGCAACATGAAAAGCAACACTCCCGATCAGGGCTGGGTGTCCCAAGCAATTCTGCAGCGCACAATCAGTATCGGGGGAGAAGATGTTCCTATTAGCATAGGTGTTCTTTCTGTCCTGCCACCTCAGACCGCGCGGTGGGAAGCGCATATGCTGCGGGATGACGTGCAAATTGCCGACATCCTAACCGCAGCACAACGTACAGCAGCAGAACTGCGCAAAGATGGATGCGATTTGGTCGTCGCGCTGGCTCATTCAGGCCTCGGTTCGGCAGAGGCACAGCCAGAACTGGAAAATGCCGTTATTCCGCTTGCGGCTCTGACAGGCATTGATGCAATCGTTGCTGGCCATACACACCTGACTCTGCCGGGCGCGGCGCATGTCGGTTTGAAACATGTCGACAGCAATCGCGGACTTGTAAATGGCAAACCGGTGGTGATGCCGGGTTGGGGAGGTTCACACCTCGGCCTCATTGATTTGACACTGGGACGAGATATTGACGGCTGGCACATCGTCAAGAGCGAAGCCGAATTACGCGCAGTCAATCAAGCAAAATCGCCGGTGACCGATTGCCCGGAGTTGGCGCAGTTGTTTGCCCAAGGCCACACAGCAACACGCGCCCGCGCAGCCAAGCCCGTCGGCAATGTCCCACACCCTTTACACAGCTATTTTTCGTTCTGCGCCCCTGATCGTGGGTTGGCGCTTATCGCAACCGCTCAAGCTGCAGCGCTTCGGCCGTACCTATTGAGTACTGAATGGGCAGACCATCCCGTCCTGTCAGCCGCCGCCCCGACCAAATTCGGAGGCCGCGCAGGCACTCGATTTTATACCGATGTCCCGGCGGGCAGAATCTCGGTACGCAATGTGGCTGATCTGTGCGTGTTTCCAAACGAGTTGCGCGCCACTTTTATCACCGGGGAACAGGTTCGTGACTGGCTTGAGATGTCCGCCGGACTGTTCAATCAGCTTTCGCTGAATGATCCCGTCAACCTCATCGATCCTCTGCGGGCGGGGTATTATTTTGATGTACTGCATGGCGTGACCTGCCGGTTCGACCTGTCTCAACCCGCTCGTTTCGATGCAACCGGACGGATCACAGATCCCGGCCATAGCCGCGTTCGCGATCTTACATTTCAAGGGCTGCCTATCGCCCCCGATCAAAGGTTTGTTGTTGCACTCAACAATTATCGCGCCAGCGGGGGCGGTCATTTTCCTGTCGACTTTCAAGCAGATCAGATCAACCTGCCGTCGCTGCGCATTCACGAAATCCTGTGCGACTACATCTCAGGAAGATCGCCCCTCGACCCATTGGAACAAGCTCCTCAGCCGTTCTCGTTTGTGCCGACCCAAAGCCGCGGAGCAATTCTGACCACCGGTCCCGGCGCGGACAAATACCTGGAAGAATTGGCGGATTATGATCCCCAGATACTGCCCCGTGATACCGATGGGTTTATGCGCATTCATCTGACCTTCTGACGGGTTGCCATTTTACAGCCGGAGGCCTATATCGATGTTCGAGAGGTTGGCGCGGGCGAGCGCCTCGCCAACCTGGTCAGGTCCGGAAGGAAGCAGCCACAACGAGCCCCGCTTGGGTCGATGTCCAACCTCTCACTTTGAACCCATTAGCCGTAGGAGGGCGTTTATGATTGTAGCAATGACCCTTCGGGCAGACCGGTTCTGATTCTTTTTTCCAGCTGACTGCCTGAATACCTCACCTGCGAATGCGCGTTCGCCATTCGACAGGATTGTTGTTTCTGATCACAGGCAGACACATGTCACTTTCCTTATCGGACCTCGGATGGTCCTCTCACTTTGCAGCTCAGCATGCGGCTGAGCCGTCTCTTCTCCCCTTTCGCATCGCAGCCGTTCACCGGGATCGGTTGATCGGGTTGAGTCCAGAAGGCGAGACTCACCTACTCTCCCCAGACCAACCAACTGGTGCTTTTGCCGTCGGAGATTGGGTGCTGACCGATGAAAACAAACGCATACGCAGTGTTCTGGAACGGCGCAGCCTGCTGCAGCGCCGGGCTGCGGGCACAGGCGTCGCAGCACAGTTAATCGCGGCCAATGTGGATGTGCTGTTCATCGTCAGTTCCTGCAATGCCGACTTCAACCTGCCCCGACTAGAGCGCTATCTTGCGCTGGCCCATCAGGCAGGCAGCTATCCGGTGATCGTTCTGACCAAGTCGGACACCTGCGACAACGCAATTGCTTATGTCGAACAGGCCCAGTCACTGGCCCCGTTTTTGACAGTTTTGGCCGTAAATGCCTTGGATCAGTCCGATATCGAACAGGTCCTGTCGTGGTGCCCGAAGGGGCAGACCAGCGCCCTGGTCGGATCGTCTGGCGTTGGCAAGACGACACTCGCCAACGGGATGACTGGACAGGATCAAGCCACCGCAGGCATTCGCGAAGATGATGCGCGTGGCAGGCACACAACAACAGCACGTGCGTTACATCGAATGAGCAACGGAGGTTGGTTAGTCGATACACCCGGCATGCGTGCGTTACGCCTGTTGGACGCGCAAGAGGGTGTGGACGAGGTATTCTCGGACATCTCTGACCTGAGCCTGAACTGTCGATTCTCAGATTGTCAGCACGACACCGAGCCCGGCTGTGCGATACAGGCTGCAATCGAAACCGGGGCACTTGATCCCGCACGGCTGGACCGATGGCGCAAGCTGCGTCGCGAAGATCAGCACAATTCGGCTTCGGTGGCGCAGGCACGCGCACGCGATAAAGCGTTTGGAAAAATGGTGCGCAGCGTGATGCACGAGAAAAAATCCCGCAAGGGACTTTGACCTTTCTGGGCACCGGTTACCGGTGCCTAGCTTTTCAGGAGATCAACCGGGGCCAAACGGCAGCGTTTCGCCGGGCAAACGCGCCGATATGGCCGACTTCGGATAACCCGAATTCATTTGCCGAAAGCAGATGGCGCCGCGCACCTGAACCATAGAGATCGGCAAGCCGCCAAACCGCCTGGGGGGGCACAACCTGATCATCCTCAAAGGCGAATATGTCAACTTGCCTGCCCATGTCGGCCCAGCGGTTTGCCGGCAAGGTGTCTCCGATTTCGGGTACATAACTTTGGGGCGCTGTGCACCATTTGCGCCATTGCCAGTAAACTCGGGATGGCAGATTTGTTCCAAAACCCAAAGCCTTTCCGGGCAAATACCCGAGCGCAAGTACCGCCAGGGGCGCATGACCGTACCAGAACAACGTCGCCAAAGCGCGGTAAGGCCAAGGATGATCCTTCAGCGTTACCAGACCGGAACAGACACAGATCATCCTGTCGATCTGATCGATATCGGGTTGGATCGGACCAAACATCCCGCCCAAAGAATGCCCAATACTCCAAAGCTTAGCCTGTGGAAACCTCCGCCGCATTTCGGTCCGTGCAGCCGGTATGTCGATCAGCGCCCAATCCGCCATGGTGACACGCGATTGCTTTTGTGAGCCTGTCAGAGAGTGACCAAAATCCCTGTAGTCATAGGTTAGGCAGGCCATTCCGTGCGCTTCTGCGAGCCATCTTGCGAAATGCCGGTAGTAATCTCTGGGCACACCGGTTGCACCGTTGATCACAACAACTTTGTCCGGTTCTGCGACAGGGTGATAGAGCCGTGCCGACAGTATTGCCGGGCCGGACTGAAACTGAATGTCCTCGGTGACAACCGCTTCCTGTGTGTCCAACATGGTGCCCTCTGAAATCAACTGAACCGATCAGTTCACCCAAGGCGCGCCGAGTCAAGGTTGACGTGGCTGGACCGTGCGTCACATGCCATCATCAATCTTCTTGACTCCCGAACGATTGTACCGCTAGCGATGACGTGATGGTTCTCGCGCCCAACCGGGCCGGGATGAAAAGGGAACACGGTGCGGTTCTGCCCGGATAAAACCGGAACGAACCCAGTCCGAGACTGCCCCCGCAACTGTAAGCGGAGAGCGATGACGAAATGCCACTGGCCTTGAAGGTCGGGAAGGTCGGCAAAGCAATGACCCGCAAGTCAGGAGACCTGCCATCAAATCGAAACTGAAACTCGGGCGGGGTGTCCGGGCAGGGCAAGACCGCATGCATGCTGTCCCTCCTGATTGATGCCCCTGCCCTGCGCGGAGGGCGCATGAATGATCTGGAAGACCAACACGCATAAATTCTCGGCAACAATTTGCCAACGGACCGGGAAAAACTGCCCCGCTTTGGCACGACTGGCACGGGCACTGGCCACTTCGGTTGGAAAAGCTGGCCCCACGACCACCGCAGGATTCGGAATCGAAGGAAGCTGCGATTTGACTCATTGCGCCAGTGGGTGCACCGCCCGATTTCGCTCCGGTCCCGAAGAAACCCGAGTGTTCTGTGATGCGGATTCAGACGTCGCGATCGACCATCTGGACAGTTATGCAGACCTGATGTTTGGCACGGACTCGCACCCCATCCCTGGAGGCACCTTGTCCCGACCGCCTTGCGCGATGCTGGAAGTGTTAACCCTGGGCGGAAGTACTCGGGCGCAGGCTGAATACCGTCCGTCGGCTTGATCGCTATTCGGCTACCAAGACACTGGCAGGCGCAGTCGCCCAGCGCAGCTGCGCGTCGGTTTCAACTGCACATGGGCGTATCGCTCGCAACCTTTTCAATGCCTCGTCCGGGTGCTCTCCACACTCGACCATCAAGCGTAATACAGCCATACCAGAGCGGCCACATCCGCCTTTGCAGTGGATTAGTACTCGGCCTCCACCCGACAATGCGTGGCGAGCAGACTCGCTGGCATCCACCCAGCGCATATCAATGTCGTCGGAGGGTATACCGTAATCCTCGACTGGCAGATGAACCCAGCGACAAGCGCGGCTGCGAACATCGGCCCCAAAATCCCTGGCGCCATCAAGGATCATCTCGACCTCGGTAGTCATTGACAGAATAAGGCCGGGCTTCCATCCGGCAACCGCATCAAGATCACCGGAATAGTCTCCTCCTCGCCCTGGCATTGAAGTTAACGCAAGCGTGCCCCCGCCCACTTGAAGTGCATGGATAACAATCTGAGCCATTCTACGCTCCCCCCGAAACGCTGATCAGAAAATCTTTCTGGCTGGTCTTAGACTGTACGATATTAACCGCGTCGGCCAGCAATCCAAAATGAAAATCCTCGCGGCTTGCTGTGGACGCGGACAGCGGGGCCCTCTACGCTGCGGCATAACTCGAATCCGACAGAGCAGACATGACCGATACGCCAAGCCCCGCCTACCAGGTTCTTGCCCGCAAATACCGTCCTGAAACCTTTGCCGATCTGGTCGGTCAGGACGCGATGGTACGCACACTGAAAAACGCGTTCGAGGCGGACCGGATCGCTCAGGCCTTTATCATGACCGGCATCCGTGGCACCGGTAAAACAACCACAGCCCGGATCATCGCGAAGGGGATGAATTGCATTGGGCCTGATGGCGAAGGTAAACCCACCACCGAACCCTGCGGTCAGTGCGAGCATTGCGTCGCCATCATGGAAGGCCGCCACGTCGATGTGATGGAGATGGACGCCGCCAGCCGGACTGGTGTGAACGACATCCGTGAAATCATCGACAGTGTCCGCTACCGTGCCGCCAGCGCACGCTACAAGATTTACATTATCGACGAGGTCCACATGCTATCGACCAGCGCTTTCAACGCGCTGCTCAAGACGCTTGAGGAACCACCCGAGCATGTGAAATTCATCTTCGCCACGACCGAGATCCGCAAGGTCCCGGTCACGGTTTTGTCGCGCTGCCAACGTTTCGATCTGAGGCGGATCGAACCCGAAGATATGATCGGCCTGTTGCGCAAGATCGCTGAATCCGAGAATGCGCAGATCGCCGATGACGCATTGGCGCTAATCACCCGAGCCGCCGAAGGATCCGCCCGTGACGCAACCTCGCTGTTGGATCAGGCGATTTCGCACGGTGCGGGTGAAACCAGCGCAGATCAGGTGCGCGCCATGCTCGGGCTGGCGGATCGGGGTCGAGTGCTGGATCTGATGGACATGATCCTGCGCGGTGATGCGGCCGGTGCTTTGACCGAACTTAGCGGACAATATGCAGAAGGTGCTGATCCTCTGGCTGTGCTCCGCGATCTGGCTGAGATCACCCATTGGGTTTCAGTGGTCAAAATCACCCCTGATGCCGCCGAAGATCCAACCGTTTCACCCGACGAACGTGCCCGAGGCCAACAGATGGCCGAAGCGCTGCCAATGCGTGTTCTGACCCGCATGTGGCAAATGCTGCTCAAAGCTCTGGAAGAGGTCTCGGCTGCACCCAACGCCATGATGGCCGCAGAAATGGCTGTGATCCGCCTGACCCATGTGGCCGACCTGCCAAGTCCGGAAGAACTGATCAAGCGCTTAAAGGATGCACCTCCACCCCCCAATGGCGGGCCAGGATCGGGCATCGGAGTGCCAGGCCAGGCGAGCCCTGCGCCACAGGCCTCTGCCAGACCGGCCTATACCTCTTCGGCCATCGGTGGGAATGCAGGCGGACCGAGTGCTGCTCTGGCTCAGGACGTACAGGCAGCACTAGCGCGGTATCCCACTTTTGAACATGTGGTTGAATTAATCCGTGCCAACCGGGATGTGAAACTGTTGGTCGAGGTCGAAAACGGGGTACGCCTCGTGTCGTACCAACCGGGACGGATTGAATTTACCCCGACCGACAATGCCCCGACCGATCTATCTCAACGGTTGGGTGCATCGCTGCAGCGCTGGACGGGTAACCGTTGGGCAGTATCGATTGTCTCAGAAGGCGACGCTCCGACAATTGCGGAAGTTCGGGATGCTGCTGATCTGGCTCTCAAAGCCGAAGCGGAAAAGCATCCACTGGTGCAAGCGGTTCTGAGTCATTTCCCGAAAGCGCGGATCAGAAGCATCGAAACAGCCGAGCAACGCGCTGCTCAGGTCGAAACTGAAGCCCTGCCCGAAGTAGATGACGAATGGGATCCGTTCGAGGAAGACTGATCCTGTAAGCGATCTCCTCAATTCAGCCAGGTGCTCCCGTGCCGCCACGGCTCCTCGGCTGACGCCGACGATCCTGCCCGGGCCAAACGGGAGGAAAGGTCTTGTCAAAGGTCTTGACGACGGGCGGGAGTGTCCTGACCTCTTGTGTCGCGCGGTTACGCTTCGTATCTAGGCCTCAAATCGAGTGACAGGAGATTACCGATGCTTAAAGGACTCGGCGGCCTGGGTGACATGGCCAAAATGATGAAATCTGCACAGGACTTGCAGAGCAAGATGACCGAGATGCAGGAAGAGCTGAACAACCTGATGGTTGTCGGTGAATCTGGCGCCGGGCTGGTCAAAGCCACCGCGACTGCCAAGGGTGAGTTAAAAGGTCTGGATATCGACCCGTCGATCTTCAACGGCGATGACAAGGAAGTGGTCGAGGATCTCATCCTCGCTGCGATCAAGGACGCCCAGACCAAGGCGCAGGAGCGCTCGCAGGCTGAAATGGCCAAGCTGACCGAAAGCATGGGTCTGCCCGCAGACATCAAGCTGCCGTTCTGATACACCCTCCTGACGGATCAATGGCCGGGGCTTACTTACCCGGCCTCTTTGCAGGAGCTTCGCGGTGAGTTCGAACAGCGACATCGACAATCTGATCGACCTTATGGCCAAGCTGCCCGGCCTCGGCCCTCGCTCGGCCCGACGCGCCGTCCTGCACCTGATCCGCAAACGCGCCCTGCTTCTAACGCCGCTTTCAGATGCCATGCAGCAGGTGGCTGTCACTGCCCGTGAATGCCTAAACTGCGGCAATGTGGGCACAACCGATATCTGCGACATCTGCAATAGCGAAGACCGTGCAACCGGGGAACTGTGCGTCGTAGAAGACGTCGCCGACCTCTGGGCGATGGAGCGCGCCGGGGTTTTCAAGGGTCGCTACCATGTTTTGGGCGGCACATTGTCAGCACTGGATGGCGTTGGCCCGGATGAATTACGTATTCCTCGGCTAAAGGATCGGGTTCTGGCCGAGGGTATCAACGAGATCATCCTCGCCCTAAACGCCACCGTTGATGGCCAAACCACCGCACACTACATCGCCGATCAACTCGATGGACAGGTCCGCCTGACTTCCCTAGCGCAGGGCGTCCCGATTGGAGGTGAGTTGGATTATCTGGATGATGGGACGATCACAGCAGCGCTTAGGGCAAGGAAGGAACTTTAGACCGTCAGACCAAAGCCGAAGCATCATCTTTCATTGAGAACAGCATCCAGCTTCTCGAATGCTTGCTTCCATCCGCCTTCGCCTGCACTTCCGGCAGGCACACCCCGATGGACCATGGTCATGCGTGTCCTACCATCCTGTTCGAGAAGATCAATAATCACCTCGGTTATGTCTGGGCTTCCCTCGGGCATCCCCATATCTTTTGGCGAAAGAATATTCCCATCCTCGTCACATATGCTCTCGGTATAGACTAACCGGGACGGTTCTGAGATTTCTTTATAAACGCCAGTAAACCACATCCTCATGGTGGTATCCGGCGTTTTCATTTCCATACAGACCTTTCGTATACCTCCGACACGCAAATCGATCTCTGCAGTTGGAACTGAGAACCCTTTGGGCCCATACCATTTCTGGAAAAGCGCCGGATCGGTCCACATACGCCAGACCCGGTTCGCCGGAGCCTGGAATTCCTGCACAATTCGCACCCAGTTTTCTGAGTCACTCATCATTCAAATCCTTTATTTCGCTAAGTAGTTTTTCCATCGCTTCAAACCGAACCTCCCAAATATGACGATATTGGTCAGTCCAGTTTGCAATCGATTCCAAAGGCTCCGGGTTTAGTCTGCAGGGTCGGAATTGAGCGTTTCTTGAACGCTCAATCAGCCCGGCCTCTTCCAAAACACGAAGATGTTTAGAGATTGCCGGCATGCTTACATCGAACGGCTCGGCCAGTTCTTTTACTGTTGCTTCTCCTTGTGCCAATCGCGCCAGCATGGCGCGGCGCGCAGGGTGCGCAAGAGCGGCAAATGCAAAATCCAATTTTTTGTCGTCAGTCATAATCCCATTAATAAACCACATGGTTAATTAATCAACTGGTAAAATAATAGGATGAACCACCCTGCAGTTTGAATCTCTCGAATTCTCTTTGGAAGAGAATGGTTTGCGGTTACTAAGGGTCAGTGCCACTTACGATTTGGAATGATCTGATGTCCCGACTTTTTGCCTTGACCCTAGCCGCCTTCACCGCCACCGCCGCCCTGTCGCAGGAACTCATCGACAAGGGCTTTGTCGAAGGCTGGAACATCATGATGGACCCCAACCTCGGCAATGGGTGCCTGATCCAGACGGTGTATCAGGATCTTTCGGTGGTGCGGCTGGGCTATGACGCGCTGGACAATCGTGGATATTTCACCGTTTACAACAAGGCTTGGGGCGACATCAAACCAGGGCAGAGCTACCCGATCCAGTTCGAGTTGGACGGCAAAAGCTTTGACGCCACCGCCATCGGGTTCAAACAGGATCGTGTGCCCGGCGCGACGGTGTTCTTTACCGACCGGAGTTTCGTCACCTCGATTGCGCAGAACAAGACCATGACCGTTTACAACCCAGAGGGTCAGACTGTCATGGCAATTGATCTGAAAGGCACGGCCAAAGCGCTGGAATATGCGCGCGATTGCCAGAACAAAAAGCTTTAACGAATCGGATCAAACACGGCGTCTTTGGCAGTGCAGTCGCGGATAACATCCCGGCCACATGGAACGGGTTTGAGATCGCGGGACAGGCACAGGCGGACCTCTTCGATATATCCCTGCTTGCAGGTGATCGTGATCATGTCTGGTTCCAGATTGGCGTTGGCCTTGAGAAATGCTTCTTTTACCACCGAAGCAGGCAATTTGATCGACGCATCGAGTTTACGAAACACGTCGGGTCGCGTGACGCCTCCATAGGCCTTTCGTGACAGCGCAAAATAGTCTGGCGCACTCAGACCCGAGCAAGTTCCGTGCTTTTTCCATTGATGCCATGCCAGCCCGGATGAGCCCTGAATGTCCTCCATTTCCCGCGTCATACGGCGTGATGGCGGAGCCTCAACCGTGCGGCAGTAAGAGGGCCAGCCCTGGTGATATTGCGGCCATAGCCCGTGCAGGATCCATCCGTGATCGTGCCGGGCATCGCATTGATCCGATCCGCGCGCATCCCCCTCGCGGGCGCACCAATTGGGTGACCAGCTGAGCGACAGGACATAGTAGTCGAATTCTCCCGCTTGCTCGCCATCGGCCAGCGCTGCCATCGCGCTGAAGAACCACAATACCAGCCCCAGAATACCTTGGCGCATTCACCTCTTCCCTTCTTTAGCTGTCGCGACTATATAGGCCCCAAGTTCCCCGACAACGGAAACCTGCCCCAAAGCCTCGGGGCCGCCGCATTCCGGCGACGGGACAGATGTATTTATAGGAGACGGGCTGATGGCAAAACCGCTTATGGCCAAGGCAACCGCCGTATGGCTGGTGGACAACACCACGATCAGCTTCAAGCAGATCGCGGATTTCGTAGGGATGCACGAGCTTGAGGTGCAGGGCATCGCGGATGGTGATGTGGCTGCTGGTGTCAAAGGATTTGATCCGATTGCCAACAACCAGCTGACTCAGGAAGAGATTGATACCGCGCAGAACAATCCGCTGCACAAGCTGAAACTCAAATTCAACCCGGCGGCTTCAGGCGAAGAAAAGCGCCGCGGCCCGCGGTATACCCCATTGTCCAAGCGGCAGGATCGTCCGAACTCGATCCTGTGGCTGGTCAAGTTCCACCCGGAACTCAGCGATGGTCAGATCGCCAAGCTGGTTGGCACCACCAAGCCGACCATCCAGTCGATCCGCGAGCGGACGCACTGGAACATCTCGAACATGCAGCCGATCGATCCGGTTGCTCTGGGCCTGTGCAAACAGTCCGAACTGGATGCCATCGTGCAGAAGGCAGCGGCCAAGAAAGCTGCTGAAGGCGGCGTTATGAGCGATGATGAGCGTCGCAAGCTGGTGTCGACCGAGCAATCTCTGGAAATGGATTCTGCACCAAAGATCCCGACCGCGATTGAAGGCCTAGAGACGTTCTCGCTGTCCGACGAGCCTGAAGACAAAGAAGACGATGAGCCAATCGTTGATGCCGATAGCTTCTTCAACCTGCCCAAAGGTGGCGGCGACGAAGAAGACGAAGACGATCTGCGCCCCTGAGACGCTAACGGCCCTGGTACCCAATAATCGGGGTCACATTCCCAAGGGAAACTGATGCTTAGCATTCTGTCAGCAGTTTTTGGACCGCACCGCGCCGTATCGATCTATGTGTTCTTGAAATCCTGGTGGTTGGCGATCACCGGCGCCATCGCAATGATTGCCATCGTTGCAGGCTTATTGTTGCTGAATGACGACGGCAAGCACGAGCACGAAGCGTTTCTAACCGTTGCCGTTTTGTCAGCGACGCCGATTAATGGAGACCTCAAAAACGGGGTTATTGCATCGGTGCGCCTGCCTGATGGTTCGGCAACTTCGATTACGTCTACAGAAAGCCCTATTGCGCGTTCAGTGGGCACTGAGGCCTGCATCGAAAAACGTGTGTACGTGGCGAGCGGTGAGCCGCGATACAGGTTCAAGCTGCCGCGGTACTGCGAAACAGGTTAGTAAAGCAAAACCGCCCGGTGTCTGCACCGGGCAGTTTTTCATTCAGATCATCTGGAATGCGATGCCTGCGATGATGGCCCCGCTGATGCCCAGCCCTAGATAGGTTGCGAATACGCGTGGTTTAACCAGCGACCACACCGCCGCCATTGCTGGGATTGAGCTGACGGCTCCAGCCACCATGAAAGACATCGCAGCACCTGCGCTCATACCCTGTTCCATAAGGCCTGCCAGCAGCGGTGGCGCGACGTAAGAGTTCAGATAGGCCGGCATTCCGACCAATGCCGCTACAACGATGGGAACAACGCCTTCACCGCCGACGACTCTGGCAATCAGGTCCGCTGGAACATAGCTGACCAGCAGTGCTTCGAGCACGTAAGCAAAGGCCAGCCATTTCAGCAGGAATAAACCGTTGTGGACAAACTCAGCCCGAAAACGCGTGCGGCGTTCAGGCTCCTTCCAGAACTGCCATACGGGCTTGTCATCCTTCTTTGGTCCGCATCCACAGCATCCCGCTGGTTTGTATTCACGCAACGGCTGTGCGAACGCACCGCCTTTCATCAGGGCGCGTACGGCGAATCCGCCGAACAGCCCCAAGGCAACAGCAGCCACGGCTTTGCCGATCGCAAACGGCCAGCCCAACGCACCAGCTGTGATAAGCAATGTCGGCGGGTCGATAAGCGGGGAACTGAGCCAGAAAGCCATTACAGCCGATAAGGGCGCACCCAGGGCCAGCAATCCCGCGATGAACGGGATGACTTCGCAGGAACAAAAGGGCGCCAGTCCGCCAAACAAAGCTGCAAGAAAAATCATCCGCGTCTCACGCCCTTCAAACGCGCGGGCTACCATCACTTCAGCTCCGGTTGCCTTGAGGTAGGACAGCAGCAAAACGGCAAACAGGATGTATTGCCCTGTATGCGCAAGTGCCTTACCGGCAAATGTCACGATTTCGGCCCAGTTGCTTGGGTCAAGAACGGCCACCAGCACCAGGATGACCACGATCAGCGCCCACGGCGTTTTGATCAGACTGACCAGATTTCTCGCTGAAGGTTTGGGGTTTTGGGTCAACTCAGCCATCGTTCGCGGCCTTTTCCACCTCATCTGCACAGCATTCACTGAGGATGAACTGTGCGAGATTTCTCAACTCATCAAAGCAAGCCCGATTGATTGTAGTGCGCCCGATCTTTTCTTGTTCGACAACACCACCAGCAGCGAGAAACCGCAGATGATGCGCCAATGTCGACGGTGCGATGCCCGTACGAGACTGGATTTCTCCGACAGTCAGCCCGGTCTCGCCGGCGCGCACCAACGTCTTCAGAACTTTCAGCCGGGCTTCGGACCCCATGGCCGAAAAACCGGCAGCGGCTTCTTCCCACACAAGCTTTCTCCATATAACTAGCTTTCTAGTTATATAGTTCAATAACCAACCAACGTCAACCAAACAGATGCGAACAGCTATAAGTCCAGATTGCTTCCAACTTAAGTCCAGCCTATAACGACGCCATGGGCATTTCGGTCGACACGTTCTTTCTTGAGCGCAACGGGCAAGGCACGTTGCAGGCGCAGCTTCAGCAGCTGATCGCCGAAGGCATTCTTTCAGGGCGTTTTCATGTTGGCGAGAAACTGCCCTCGTCCCGCAAACTTGCGGCTCATCTGGGTGTCAGCCGGATTACCGTTACCCTTGCCTACACTGAGCTTCTGGCAAACGATTATCTGACCGCCAAAGGCCGGTCGGGATACTATGTGTCGGAAAACGCTCCGGTGCCGCCAACCTATGCCCCGGTTCGGCGTGATAACGAGAATGTAGACTGGGACCGTGCCTTTGCCCGCCGTTTTTCGGATGGCGATGTATTGACCAAGCCTAGCAACTGGCGCGATTACCGCTATCCGTTCATCTATGGTCAGGTCGACAGAAAACTGTTCGACCACGCAAACTGGCGCCTCTGTGCAGTAAGGGCGCTTGGACACAAAGATTTCCATTCATTGACCGGGGACTATGTCGACCAGGATGATCCTCTGCTGCTTGAATTCATTGCAAGACACACTCTGCCACGCAGAGGCATCGTGGCTCGGCCCGAGGAAATCCTGATCACTCTGGGTGCTCAGAACGCACTTTGGCTGGCCTCGCGCATTTTGCTTAACCGTAATCGAAGAGCCGCGATTGAGGATCCCTGCTATTACGCCTTGCGTGATCTTCTAATCCACTCAGACTGCCAGCTATCCTATCTGAAGGTTGATCGTGAGGGTTTGCTCCCAGATACGATACCGGATGATACTGACGTAATTTTCACCACTCCCAGCCACCAGTGCCCTACCACCGCAACGATGCCGGTTGATCGCCGCAATGCCCTGTTGAGCCGCGCCCGGGAATTGGACGCGATGATTGTCGAGGATGACTATGAGTTCGAGATGTCATTTCTGGGTGCACCGTCGCCAGCGCTGCGATCGATGGATCGGGACGGGCGGGTGATCTATGTAGGCAGCTTCTCAAAATCTCTGTTTCCGGGGCTTCGTCTGGGTTACATGGTCGGTTCCGAGCCCTTTATCCGCGAAGCCCGGGCACTCCGGTCACTCGTGCTGCGCCACCCTCCTGGCCACATGCAGCGCACAGCAGCCTATTTTCTGTCGCTCGGTCACTACGACGCGCAGATCAGGCGTATGTCCAAAACACTGCAACGCCGACGAGAAGCAATTGAAGAAGCGATCAAGCAGTATGGCCTGACGGTGGCAGGTCGCGGCATGCTTGGCGGCTCTTCGATCTGGATGCAGGCACCAGAACGTATCGACACGACGAAACTGGCAAGCGATCTGCAGCGTCAAAGCGTCCACATTGAACCGGGCGAGCCATTCTTTTCCGGACCGAACCGACCGCAGAACTACTATCGATTGGGGTATTCCGCAATTTCGTCAGCGCGCATCGGACCCGGCATCCAGCAAATCGCTGAGACTATTCGTCAGTCTTGAGGCGTACTGGACCTAAGTCACCACCAGTTCTGGCCCTAACGCCACAGACACCCGTACGCCAAAACCGACCAGAAAACCGGGTCCCTAACCCTGGTCCCGCCATCTATGATCGGAGATTACGCAGATGAAGATGACCACCGAAGAAGCCTTTGTAAAAACCCTGC
Organism: Ruegeria sp. CL5; assembly: GCF_056536485.1. Classification (NCBI taxonomy): domain Bacteria; kingdom Pseudomonadati; phylum Pseudomonadota; class Alphaproteobacteria; order Rhodobacterales; family Roseobacteraceae; genus Ruegeria; species Ruegeria sp. CL5. The sequence goes on along the minus strand of NZ_JBQFPS010000005.1, from coordinate 129,359 downwards.
AGATGCATGGCATCGAACATGCGTTCGGAATCATCGGTTCTGCGATGATGCCAATTTCTGACATTTTTGAGAAAGCTGGTATCACTTTTTGGGATTGCGCGCACGAAGGTTCGGGCGGAATGATGGCTGATGGCTACACCCGCGCGACCGGCAAAATGTCGATGATGATCGCCCAGAACGGCCCCGGCATCACCAACTTTGTCACCGCTGTTAAGACTGCTTACTGGAACCACACCCCGCTGCTGCTGGTCACCCCGCAGGCCGCCAACAAGACCATGGGTCAGGGCGGTTTCCAGGAGATGGAGCAGATGCGCATGTTCGCCGACTGCGTTTGCTATCAGGAAGAAGTGCGTGACCCCAGCCGTATGGCCGAAGTGCTGAGCCGCGTCATCATGAACGCCAAACGCGCGTCGGCCCCTGCGCAGATAAACGTCCCGCGCGACTTCTTCACTCAGGTCATCGACATCGATCTGCCTGCTGTTGTTGAATTCGAGCTGCCTTCGGGTGGCGCAACGGCTGTGTCCGAAGCTGCCGCGCTGCTGTCGAACGCAAAGAACCCTGTGATCCTGAACGGTGCAGGCACGGTTCTGTCGAATGGTGGCATCGAAGCGTCGAAAGTACTGGCCGAGCGTCTGGACGCTCCGGTTTGCGTTGGTTACCAGCACAACGACGCCTTCCCCGGCTCGCACCCGCTTTTTGCTGGCCCGCTAGGCTATAACGGCTCGAAAGCCGGTATGCAGTTGATCAAGGAAGCAGACGTTGTTCTGTGCCTCGGCACCCGCCTGAACCCGTTCTCGACCCTGCCGGGTTACGGCATGGAGTACTGGCCGGCAGACGCGAAGATCATTCAGGTCGACATCAACCCTGACCGTATCGGCCTGACCAAGAAGGTCTCGGTTGGTATCGTGGGCGATGCGGCAACTGTTGCCACCAACATTCTGAATCAGCTGTCTGATACAGCCGGTGACGAAGGTCGTGATGCGCGCAAAGCGAAGATCGCAGAAACCAAATCGCGTTGGGCACAAGAACTGACCTCGATGGATCACGAGCAGGACGATCCGGGCACCACCTGGAACGAACGTGCCCGTGCTGCCAAGCCGGACTGGCTGAGCCCCCGTAAAGCATGGCGCGCAATCCAGTCCGCTCTGCCAAAAGAGGCGATTATCTCGTCCGACATCGGCAACAACTGCGCCATCGGCAACGCCTACCCTTCATTCGAAGAAGGCCGCAAATATCTGGCCCCCGGCCTGTTCGGCCCCTGTGGCTATGGTCTGCCTTCGGTCATCGGCGCCAAGATCGGCTGCCCTGATGTACCTGTTGTCGGTTTCTCGGGTGATGGTGCCTTCGGCATCGCAGTTACCGAACTGACCGCCATCGGCCGCGAAGAATGGCCCGCCATCACGCAGGTTGTGTTCCGCAACTATCAGTGGGGTGCAGAAAAGCGTAACTCAACCTTGTGGTTCGATGACAACTTCGTCGGCACAGAGCTGGACACCAAAGTGTCTTATGCTGGCATAGCCAATGCGTGCGGCCTGAAAGGCGTCATCGCACGCACTCAGGACGAGTTAACCGCTGCGCTGAGCCAGGCGGTCGAAGACCAGAAGAACGGCATCACCACACTGATCGAAGCAATGATCAACCAGGAACTGGGTGAACCCTTCCGCCGTGACGCGATGAAGAAGCCAGTTGAAGTTGCCGGAATCGACGCGGCCGACATGCGACCACAGCAGGTTTGATCGCTGTAAAATCAAAGTCCGGACCGGGTTCAAACGGTCCGTCAAACAAAAGCAGAGGAAGAGGCTTTCGCGCTCTCTTCCTCTGAGTGGTTAAGCCCCGCGTTCCTACGCCCCAGAGCGTCCAACACGCGCAGGCACCAAGGCGATTCGCCACAGGGAGAGAGATAACGTGAACCAACAACCAAACCTCAACCTATCCCCGCCTGTGTCAGATGAGATTCGCCGCACCACCTGCTACATGTGCGCCTGCCGCTGCGGCATCAACGTGCACATGAAGGATGGAAAGGTCGCCTATATTGAAGGCAACCGGGATCATCCGGTGAACAAAGGGGTGCTTTGCGCCAAAGGCAGCGCAGGGATCATGCAGGTGAACGCACCGTCGCGGCTGCGCGCACCGCTCAAACGGGTTGGACCGCGCGGTTCGGGTGAGTTCGAGGAAATCAGCTGGGACGAGGCACTGGGGATCGCTGTCGGTTGGCTAAAACCGATCCGCGAAGACAATCCCGAGAAACTGGCCTTTTTCACGGGCCGCGACCAAAGCCAGAGCTTCACCAGTTTCTGGGCACAGAATTTTGGCACCTGTAACTATGCTGCCCATGGCGGGTTCTGCTCGGTGAACATGGCAGCCGGTGGCATCTACACGATGGGCGGTGCATTTTGGGAGTTTGGTCAACCTGATTGGGATCACACCAAGCTGTTCATGCTGTTTGGTGTTGCAGAAGACCACGACTCAAACCCCATCAAGATGGGCATCGGCAAAATCAAGGCCCGCGGCGCGCGTGTGATCGGGGTCAACCCAATCCGCAGTGGCTATAACGCCGTTGCAGATGACTGGGTTGGAATCACACCCGGAACCGACGGCCTGTTCATCATGTCGCTGATCCATGTGCTGATGAAGGCTGGTAAAATTGATCTGGATTACCTCAGCCGCTACACCAACGCACCGGTCTTGATCAACGCATCCGAAGGCCCGGAAAAAGGTCTGTTCCTGAAAGACGACGACGGCAAACCGCTGGTCATTGATCGCAAAACCGGCGAGTTGACAGCGTTCGACAAACCGGGCGTGCGGCCTGATCTCTCGGCAACCTACGAGAAAGATGGGGTCACGCACCGTCCGGTTTTCCACCAGATGGCAGAACGCTATCTGGCCGATGAATACGCGCCCGAAGCAATTGCCGATAAATGCGGCGTACCAGCGAACCGTATTCGAGCGATCGCAGCCGAACTGGCCCGTGTGGCCTTTGATGAAGCCTTCGAACTGGACCATGAATGGACCGATTTCCGGGGCGAAAAACACTCGAAGATGATCGGTCGCCCCGTCGCGATGCACTCGATGCGCGGCGTCTCGGCCCACGCGAACGGCTTCCAGACCTGCCGCGCCCTGCATGTGTTGCAGATCCTGCTTGGGACCGTCGAAGTCCCCGGCGGTTTCCGCTTCAAGCCACCCTACCCCAAGCCGGTCGAAGCGCATCCGACCCCGCACTGTAAGGTGACGCCGAATACACCTCTGGACGGGCCGCATCTAGGTTTTGTCCGCGGCCCCGAGCACCTCGCGCTTAAAGAAGACGGCAGCCCAGCGCGGATCGACAAGGCGTTTACATGGGAAAACCCGATGTCCAGCCATGGGCTGATGCATATGGTGATCTCGAACGCCCATTCAGGCGATCCCTACAAGATCGACACGCTGTTCATGTACATGGCGAACATGTCCTGGAACTCGACCATGAACACCAAAGGTGTCATGGAGATGCTGACGGATAAGGATGAGAATGGCGAATACGTGATCCCGCACATCATCTATTCCGACGCCTACAGTTCGGAAATGGTGGCCTATGCCGATCTGATCCTGCCCGACACCACCTATCTGGAACGGCACGACTGTATCTCGCTGCTGGATCGCCCGATCTGCGAAGCCGAGGCAGCCGCAGACGCGATCCGCTGGCCGGTGATTGAACCCGACCGCGACGTGCGCGGCTTCCAGTCAGTTCTGATCGATCTGGCCAACCGCATGGGCCTGCCCGGCTTTACCAACGAAGACGGCAGCGCCAAGTGGGTGGATTACGCCGATTACATTGTGAATCACGAACGCAAACCCGGCATCGGGCCATTGGCTGGTTTCCGGGGCGAAAACGGCGACAAGGAAGGCCGTGGCGAGGTCAACCCGGACCAGTTGGACCGCTATATCGAAAACGGCGGTTTCTACGTGGCCCATATCCCCGAAGGGGCCGACTATTATAAGCCCTGGAACAACGCCTATCAGGATTGGGCTGTTGGCATGGGTATCTATGACAGCCCGCAGCCCTACCTCTTCCAGCTCTATTCCGAGCCGATGCGCAAATTCCAACTGGCCGCCGAAGGTCACGGGGAACGCCAACCCCCAGATCACCTGCGCGCGCGGATTCAAGAGACTATGGACCCGCTGCCGATCTGGTACGAGACCGACCAGACCGGCAATGAAGGCTTCACCGTCAACGCCCTGACGCAGCGCCCCATGGCGATGTACCACAGCTGGGGCACCCAAAACGCATGGCTGCGGCAATTGCACGGACGCAACCCACTTTACGTTCCGACCAAGTTGATGCGTGAACATGGGCTGGAAGACGGCGACTGGGCCAAAGTCAGCTCTCCGCACGGTGAAATTACGGTGCCGGTCATGGAAATGGCAGCACTAAATGACAATACCGTGTGGACTTGGAACGCCATCGGAAAGCGCAAAGGCGCTTGGGCACTTCAGGAAGATGCGCCTGAGGCCACAAAGGGTTTCCTGCTGAACCACCTGATCCATGAGCTGCTGCCTCCTAAAGGTGACGGCCTGCGCTGGGCAAACTCTGATCCGATCACCGGTCAGGCCGCCTGGTTCGATCTGAAGGTAAAGATCGAAAAAGCCACCGCTCCAAGCGACTCCGAAAGCCAACCCGAGTTCGATCCGATAAAATCCCCGGTTGGCACCGGTCCCAAAAATCTGGCGTGGAAGGTAGGAAAATGACCCAACTCCCCACATCTACCGACCGCAAAATGGGTCTGGTCATCGATTTGGACACCTGCGTCGGATGCCATGCCTGTGTGATCTCTTGCAAAGGCTGGAACACCGAAAATTATGGTGCGCCTCTTTCAGATCAGGAGGCCTATGGCGCAAACCCCTCGGGTACTTTCCTCAACCGCGTGCATTCCTACGAGGTGCAGCCAGCGGAAGGGCATGCCCAACTGATCCACTTCCCCAAATCATGCCTGCATTGCGAAGACGCGCCCTGCGTCACGGTCTGCCCAACCGGCGCCAGCTATAAGCGGGCTGAGGACGGTATCGTTCTCGTTAACGAAAGCGACTGTATCGGCTGTGGCCTTTGCGCCTGGTCATGCCCCTATGGTGCGCGCGAATTGGATCAGGCCGAAGGTGTGATGAAGAAATGCACCCTTTGCGTCGATCGAATCTACAACGAAAACCTGCCCGAAGTGGATCGTGTACCCTCTTGCGTGCGCACCTGCCCGGCGGGCGCGCGTCATTTTGGAGACCTCGGGGATCCTGACAGCGATGTCAGCAAGCTGGTCGCCGAACGTGACGGTATGGACCTGATGCCCGAAATGGGCACCAAACCCGTCAACAAATATCTGCCACCCCGACCCAAGGACAAGATTGAGGAGCAGATCGACATTCTGGCCCCTCTGCTGGCCCCGGTCGCCGAAGAGCCCAAGGGCTTCCTTGGCTGGCTCGACAAGACCCTGGAGAAGCTCTGATGCACCCGGCCCCTTCCGTTATCATCTTTACCACACTGTCCGGCCTTGGCTTTGGCCTTCTGTACTTTCTGGGCTTTGGCACCCCTGACGTCTCGGGCATCACCGCTTTCGTGTTCTTCGCCATCGCCTTTGCGCTGGCGGTCGGTGGGCTGCTGGCCTCCACTTTCCACCTCGGCCACCCGGAAAGGGCATGGAAAGCCTTTAGCCAGTGGAAAACAAGTTGGCTCAGCCGAGAAGGCGTCTGCGCCGTTGCAGCTTTGTCGGTGATGGGACTTTATGCCATCGGCGTGATATTCCTTGGACAGCAGTGGACACTTCTCGGGGTTGTCGGCTCCATCCTTAGTCTCGCAACGGTCTTCACGACCTCGATGATTTACACCCAGCTCAAAACCATCCCGCGCTGGAATATGTGGGCGACCCCGGCGATGTTCATTACTTTCAGCCTTGCCGGCGGCGCGTTGCTCGCTGGTGCGGAAAGTATTGCACCCACGCTGCTGGTCGTCGCCGCCATTGTGCAACTGATTTACTGGGTCATGGGCGACAATGCGTTTCAAAACGCTGGTACCGATCTGGGCACCGCAACCGGCCTTGGCAATCGTGGCACGGTGCGTGCGTTCGAGCCGCCACATACCGGTACAAACTATCTGCTGCGGGAATTCGTGCATGTGGTCGGGCGCAAACACGCGCAAAAGCTGCGGGCCATCTCTTTCGCGCTGGCCTTCGTGTTGCCGATCCTGCTGCTTATCCTTCCAGCAGATGGCGTTGTCCTGAAACACATCCTGGCTTTGTTTGCTGTCATGTCACATCTGACCGGCGTCGCGGTTTCACGCTGGTTGTTCTTTGCGCAAGCAGAGCATGTGGTTGGGTTGTACTACGGCAAGCGCTGATGGGGGCTCTGCCCCCGTCGCGGCAGGCCGCGCCTCCCCCGAGATATTTTTAGCCAGATGAAGTTTGGATCCCGAATTGAAAAGGGCGGCACTCGATCTTCGAGGCCGCCCTTGCGATTCTGTATGTTGACTTTAGATTAGTCCAGCATGCGCCATTGCGGCTTCGATTGCGGCTTTGGTGCTGTCTTCCAGCTCGGTCAAAGGCGAGCGCACTTCGGTGCTGCATAGGCCAAGTTTGCTGAGCGCGTATTTTGCGCCGACCAAGCCAGGCTCGATGAAGATCGCTTCGTGCAGCGGCATCAGCCGGTCCTGATAATTCAGAGCCTTTGTATAATCGCCTGCCAACGTAGCCTGCTGGAATTCGGCGCAGAGCTTCGGGGCCACGTTTGCGGTGACCGAGATGCACCCTACTCCGCCATGAGCATTGAAGCCCAGTGCAGTCGCGTCTTCCCCGGACAGCTGACAGAAATCGGCCCCGCAGCTCGCGCGCTGCTGGCTGACTCGCGCAAGATCGCCGGTCGCGTCCTTGACCCCGACAATGCGGGGCAGTTTCGCCAGTACGCCCATCGTTGCAGGGGTCATGTCGATGACCGAACGACCCGGGATGTTGTAGATGATGATCGGGATATCGGCGCTGTCATGCAGAGTTTGGAAATGCGCCAGCAGCCCCTTCTGGGTCGGCTTGTTGTAATAGGGTGTTACAACCAGCGCCGCATCCGCACCGATTTTCTGTGCGAATCGAATGAACCGTATGGCCTCGACCGTGTTGTTGGACCCGGCACCAGCGATGACAGGTACGCGACCTGCGGCGGCATTGACCACCTCGGCAATCACCGTTTCATGCTCTTCATGGCTGAGCGTCGGGCTTTCGCCGGTCGTACCAACCGGTACCAGTCCGGTCGAACCTTGCTGAATTTGCCATTCGACCAAGTGTTTGAGCGTATCCAGGTCCAACGCGCCGTTGCTGAACGGGGTGACCAGTGCTGGCATTGAGCCTTTAAACATGGAACGCTCCTTAGGTGTTTTTGCGCACCGGTCCGTCACGATTGAGGGTTTGTGAGTTGATCCCGGCGGCGCAAGGTTTATCCTGCATGGCTGTATCCTTGGTTTGTTGGGGAATGCAAGGGATGAGACGTATTCTGTCGCTTGGAATAGCGATGATTCTGGCGTTGGTGCTACAGCCGCATGCCACTCGGGCGGATGCGATGCAGGATTTGCGCGCGGGGCTCTATGAGATGCGCAAGGGCGACTGGAATGCCGCGCTGCGCGTGGCAGGTCACCGTGGATCGGTGGCGCGGGACATCATTGTCTGGCATTGGTTGCGCGAGGGTTTTGGCAGCTCGGGTGACGTGCTGGTATTTCTGGAGCGGCGTCCGGATTGGCCCGGTCTGGCCTGGTTGCGCCGTAAGAGCGAGCCATCGTTCACCGCAGCCGATCCGGATCGGGTTCTGAATTTCTACGAGGGGATGCCTCCGCAAACCGCCGAAGGCGCGTTGAACTATGCCGTGGCATTGAAAAGCAAAGGCCGCAACGGTGAGGCCGAAGCCGACATCGTAACGGCGTGGCGGACAATGCCGATGGGGTCAGGTCTGCAAAAGAGCTACCTGGAGAACTTTAGCAAACTCCTGAAACCGCATCACGAGGCGCGATTGGACCGGATGCTGTGGGACGGGCATTTGGTCAGTGCAGGGCAGATGCTGCCCCTTGTCGATGCCGACTATCGCAAACTGGCCCAGGCCCGTATTGCCCTGCAAAAACGCCAGAACGGCGTGGATGGCAAGGTCGCTGCCGTACCTAAGGCACTGGCCAAGGATCCCGGTCTGGCCTTTGATCGTTTCGTGTGGCGGGATCGAAAGGAACTGGACGACAGTGCCATTGATCTGATGCTGGCACGTTCCACCGGACCAAAGTCGCTGGGCGAGCCTGACAAATGGGCGGAAGGCCGGCGTCGGCTGGCGCGGCTCGAGATGCGTACCGGTGATGCAGAGCGCGCCTATGCGATTGCCGCAAATCATCACATGACGCCTGAAATGGGCTATGGCTATGCAGATCTGGAATGGCTTTCCGGATTTCTGGCCCTGCGCAAACTGAATGATCCGGCCACAGCAGTACGGCATTTCCAGAATTTCTCGGGTGCCGTGCAATCGCCGATCTCGAAGGGTCGCGGTGGATATTGGCTGGGTCGTGCCCACGCGGCGCAAGGTGATGCGGACAAGGCGCACGAGGCCTATGCAGAAGGCGCAAACTATCAGACCTCGTTCTACGGATTGCTCGCTGCAGAGCAGATCGGCCGTCCGTTTGACAGCGAATTGGCTAATCCGCGCCGTGCACCGCATTGGAAACAGGCCGCGTTTGCGGACTCAAGCGTGCTTGAGGCTGGGTTGCTATTGCTGCGCGCTGGCGAGGGTAACCTGTCTGAGCGGTTCCTGACCCATCTGGTAGAGAGCCTTGATCAAACGCAAGCCGCTCAGTTAGGTGATCTCGTAATCGAACTGAATGAGCCGCATCTGGCCGTTATGATCGCCAAACGAGCTGCGACCACCGGCATGGTTTTGCCTGCCGCCTATTACCCGGTGCATCCGGTGGCTGATATGGGTCTGCCCATGGCGAAGGAGATGACACTTGCAATTGCCCGACGTGAAAGCGAGTTCGATCCAGTTGTTATCAGCGGCGCTGGCGCGCGCGGATTGATGCAGGTCATGCCAGCCACTGCCAAACTTGTGGCGCAGGATCTGGGCATTCTTGGCGGGCACAAGACAGGGCGTCTGACCTCGGACTGGCAGTATAACGCCAAACTGGGGGCGAATTATCTTGCGACACTGGCCGAGGACTTTAACGGAAATGTTGTGATGATGGCCGCTGGTTACAACGCCGGGCCAAGGCGTCCAATCTCGTGGATGGAACGCTACGGCGACCCGCGTCGGGGTCAGGTGGACGTGATCGACTGGATCGAAACCATCCCGTTCAAGGAAACGCGCAACTATGTGATGCGCGTCGCTGAAAGCCTACCGGTCTATCGCGCGCGGCTAGGTCAGCCAGCGCTCCCGGTGCCATTCTCACAGGAGTTAACCGGCTCGACTCTTTCGTCTTTCGCGCCATAGGGTGAACAGACCCGCGGCAATCACAATTGCTGCGCCCAGAACCACCTCAGGGCGCAGCGTTTCGTGGAAGATCGTGATGCCCAGAATGGCGCTCCACATCAGATGGAAATAGGCGAAAGGTTGCACTGCGCTGGCCTCGGCCATCTCATAGCATTTGATCAACAGCCAATGCCCCAACGCGCCTGTGATGCAGAGCAGACCCATCCATAGCCAGTCGGTTCTGGCCATCGGTTCCCAGAACCACACTCCAACAGCCGTCATTGCGACTGCGCCAGCCACACCGGTCCAGAAAAAGCTGGTCGCGGTACTGTCGCGCCGTGCGGCGTACCTAGTCAGAAGGCCGTAAACCGCGAACATGAATGCCGAGATCAATGGCACCACGGCCCAGGGGTTGAACACTCCCGCACCGGGCTGGAGGATTATCAGGACGCCGATGCAACCGACACCGATGGCGGCCCAGCGGCGCCAGCCGACTTTCTCGCCCAAAACAGGGCCGCTGAGGGCGGCGATCAACAGCGGATAACAAATGAAAACTGCCTGACTTTCGATCAGCCCCAGAATGGTGAAACTGAAAACTGCCACGCAAATCTCACCGGCCAGCAAAAGGCCACGGAAAATCTGCAGCCCGAGCTGCTCGGTTTTCGCCGCCGTCCGCAGCCCCCCTGTTGACCTTGCAGCGACGGCAATCACAAAAGCGGCAAAGAACCAGTACCGGATCATCACAACCATGTAGGTGTTGTAGGTGCCCGCCAGATGCCGTGAGATCCCGTCCTGTAGCGCAAAGACAATCGTTGCTGCGATCATCAAGGCAATACCAGCATTAACATTGTTTTTCTGACTCATGTCTTCACCGCCCGCGTCATATGCCGCTTGCGACCAAAACCGGGCGAGCGTATCACCTCGAACCCGGCATCAGACAAACCGCGACGCACAAGACCGGCGGCTGTATACGTTGCCGCAGTGCCATCTTGGGCCGTGTGATCAGCAACCTGCTGCATCAGGTCAGCGCCCCACAGTTCGGGGTTCTTGGCCGGTGAGAAGCCATCCAGAAACCACGCATCTGCAGTGTCATCCCAATTGGGCAATGTCTCACGCGCGTCTCCGACCATGACTTCAAAATGCAATGTGTCCAGCACACATTTCTGCCCATTCCAGGCATTCAGAAAGCGCTCAGCCCACGGCGCCACCTCGGGAAAGGCCGCCAAAGCGCGCGCCATATCATCGGGCGCCATCGGATAGGCTTCGAAACTCGTAAACCGCAGAGGAGAGGTCTGCCCCGCTGCTTCCCACGCCGACCAGACGGTTAATAGGTTCAGCCCGGTGCCAAAGCCCAGTTCGGCGATTTGAAATCCCGGTGCAAAGCGCGCAGGCAGGTCATTGCCCGCCAGAAACACATGTCGCGTTTCTTCCAACCCGTTTTGCAACGAGTAGTATGGATCATCGAACCGATCAGAGACCGGAATCTGATCCTCTGTCCAAGTGAGTTCGGCACGCTGGTCTGCCATCGGGGAATCCTGTAGCTAAGCGGCGCGACACTGAACAAGGAAAAGGGGATTGGCAATGGTCGATGTGACGGTGCGCGGCGCAGGGATATTTGGCCTATCCATCGCCTGGACCTGCGCAAGACGCGGCGCCAATGTCCAGATCGTTGATCCCTTTGGCCCCGGGGCGGGCTCCAGCGGCGGCTTGGTCGGCGCGTTGGCACCGCACGTCCCCGAAAACTGGAACGCTAAAAAAGCGTTTCAGTTCGAAAGCCTCATCATGGCCGAACCGTTCTGGAAGCATGTCGAGGCCACAGGCGGGGTGTCACCGGGATACGCGCGGCTTGGCCGGCTGCAACCCATTGCAGACGCTCGGACATTGGACTTGGCCCGCGCACGCGAACTAACGGCCAAGGAACTCTGGCAGGGACAGGCCGACTGGAACGTCAGAGCGCTGGAAGAGATCGGCGCGTGGTGCCCGCCCAGCCCGACAGGATTTGTTATTCATGATACGCTTAGTGCGCGCATGCACCCTCGGCGTGCCTGCGCCGCATTGGTTGCAGCGCTTGCGGTAATGGGAGTCGAGGTCACCACAAATGTCCCCGACAAAGGGCAAGTCGTCCACGCAACAGGGCTTGCAGGCCTGCAGGAACTCAGCGCAGCATTTGGTAAAACAGTCGGTAATGGCGTTAAGGGACAGGCGGCGCTACTGCGATTTGATGCGGGTGCCGTCCCGCAGCTGTTTGCTGATGCTATTCACTTTGTACCCCATACGGATGGCACACTCGCCATCGGTTCAACATCCGAGCGTGAGTATGATGACCCAACTGGCACGGATGCGGCATTGGAAGAGTTGCTGGATCGCGCGATGCGGGCAGTGCCGGTGTTGCACGGGGCCGAGGTGATTGAGCGTTGGGCCGGTGTTCGCCCGCGCAGCAAGAGCCGCGCGCCAATGTTGGGTGCACATCCGTTGCACAAAGGACAATTTATCGCAAATGGTGGCTTCAAAATCGGCTTTGGCATGGCCCCGAAGGTAGCTGAGGTCATCGCCGACCTAATTCTCGACAATCGCGATGCAATTCCAGATGGTTTTCGCCCCGAGGCGTCGCTGTGAACACCACATACCCTGAACCCACACGACTGAACCGCGACAGCCTTGTGCTGCCTGAGGTATTACGCCTGATCCGTGAAAGCTTTGCGTATATGGAAGGTCGTATTGATCCGCCTTCTTCAATGCACCGCCTAACTCTGGAAAGTCTGCGCAGGCAGATCGATGAGGGCGAGATTTGGGTGATCGGAGACCGCCCCGATGCTGTTGTTTTTCTGACACCCAAACCGGGTCGATTATATCTTAGCAAACTGGCTGTAGACCTTCGCCAGCGCGGTCGCGGTCTGGCCCGTATACTAATCGAACAAGCTCAGGTCCAAGCACGCAGGTACGGGTTTGACATACTGGAACTACAGTCCCGGGTTGAGCTTGTCGAAAACCACGCGACTTTTGCCCGGCTTGGATTCTCAAAGACCGGTGAGACGGCCCATCCGGGCTTTGATCGGCCGACCTCAATTACCATGCAAAAAAGGTTGGGCTGAAGTTCAAAACCCGGCTTCGGCCCGCAGCTTCTTCATCAGCGCGTTCAGTGTGTTTTCGTAGCGCTCATTAGACAATCGTCCTTCACTATCGAATTCGTTGGAACTGTCGGCCAAATGCAATTCAGGCCCCTGCAGAATGCGAGGCTGAAAAGGAACCATGAAAGACCGCAGGATCATCTGAGCCCGCTCACCGCCGGCACGACCGGCTGCAGCAGACATCACTGCCACAGGCTTATCCATCCAAGGCCTGCCGCTGGTCCGGCTAACCCAATCCAGCGCGTTTTTCAGAACACCCGAAGGCCCCTTGTTGTATTCCGGCGTCGAAATGATCACCGCATGAGCCTGCGAAATCTGATCAGCCAACACATGTACCGCTTCGGGGATACCCTCACCAAGCTCAACATCGCCGTCATAAAGAGGCAGATTCAAATCTGCCTCGATGAACGCACCGGCATCAAATAAACGCGCAGCCTCGCGAAGAAGTTTGCGATTGGTGGCATCTTTTCGCAGTGAGCCGGAAAGGCCAAGAAGGATCGGTTCGGACATGGGGAAACTCCGCTGTGGTGTTTCCCTCTTGTTAGACCGGGATGATCCTGAACCAAAGCCCACGTGACGCGCAGTCACTGTGCGCGAAACATCCGGTCAGGTATTGCTGCTGGGAACGACCACAATCTCAACCCGTCGGTTCTGGGCTTTTCCTTCCGGTGTCAGGTTCGACGCAATCGGATTGTTTTCACCCTGCCCCACGGTCGTGATGCGGGAAAAGCTAACACCGTTGGCCTGCAGAATATCGGCGACAGCATTCGCGCGACGCTCGGACAGACCCAGGTTGTATGACGCCTCTCCGTCACTGTCGGTATGACCGATAATCTGCACGTTCGAGTTCGGGTAGTTGACCAGGTTCTGCCCCACCTTCACCAGATCAGCGCGGAGGGCCGGACGCACGGTGGAGCTATCTGTATCGAAGGTGATATCATTCGGTACCGTAACGATCAGGCGGTCACCCGCGTTGACGATAGTGATGCCGTCATTGGCCAGCTGTTGCCGTAACTCAGCCGCCTGTCGGTCAAGCTGGTTGCCGATCACGCCACCGCCTGCGGCACCGATCGCACCGCCGGCCAGCGCCCCCAGCAACGGATCTGAATCATTAGCGATTGCGCCCACACCCGCACCGATCAGACCCCCAAGCAATGCGCCTTGTTTCGCATTCTTATTGGGATCTTCTTGCACGGTTAGAGTGGCGGGGTCGGTACACGCAGCCAAAAAAAACGCCGAACACAGCCCGGCTGTTAGTACACATTTGGAAATCGTCATAAATTCACCTTCTGCTCACGTACCCGTTCACCGGGTTTGCCTCGTTGCGCGCAGTATAACATGGTGAGAACAATGGGCCTCAAGCAACAATTGGGTGAGATCGGCGAATACTCGCCATTTAGGCTGCTCCGACAGGGTCGCTCCAGTGATTTTGCTCCTGCCAGATCGCGCGCAATGGCTCTCCCTGCCCACAAAAGTGATCTTCCGTCAATTCGCAGGCCCAAATCCGATCGGTGCGGAAGTGGCGGAACCCATTTCTCAGCTCGCACCAAGCGGCCAACATTGTGCATTCAATGTGGTAGATCAGGGCAACGGGTCGCACCGTTCGTTCGCTGCGTTCACCTTCCGAATTCACATAGGTGATGCGGATCTTTTGTTCAGCCCTGATCGCTTCTCGATAGTTTACGACTGGCACACAGCCCTTTTCAGGATCATCCATAGGAGCCCCCCATGGAGCAACCTGCAGCCAATCCGCAGGAACCCGTAACGCTTCGATCTTGCGACACACCCTGTCTGCGGCTTGCTGCAGGGTGCTGTCGCCCGTACGCGCCAACATCGAAAGACCGACCCAAAGGGCCTCAACCTCTTCGGCGTCAAAATTCAGTGGCGGCAAATCATATCCCCGCCGCATCAGATATCCGACACCCGCCTCACCCTCGATGGGCGTGCGCTGCGCCTGCAACGCAGCAATATCACGGTAGACAGTACGCACCGACACCTCGAGCTTTGCAGCCAGCGCATCAGCAGTCACAGGTGTCTCGGCAGCACGCAAAATCTGTATGATTTCGAACAGACGGGTTGAACGGCGCATCAGAAGCTCCTTGCGATCTGCTGACAACTTAGCACACCCCACTGACAAGGTGGTGTCAGGAGTGTTGAGCGAAGATAGGTCAAACACCAATCAGGAGATTGCCCATGCCTTACCTCGACAATCACGTCATGATGACCCTGAAGTTAGATCGCTGGTCTCAGGATCACGTATTACGCGGCTTCGAAATCGAGCGCGAACTGGCTGCTGCCCGAGAATGCAAAGCCGCGCGACCCATCAAGCGTACCAAGCGGTTTTCTTTGGGTAATCTGAAAATGCTGTGGACTAGCACCGCCTAACTTTAAAACTCAGCTGGGGCGCGGAATTTCATTGATACACCGCCTTCTGGGTTTTTCAGTCGCAATTCTTCGGAATGCAGCATTAGCCTCGGAAAATCGCGCGCTGCGCCGTCCGCGTAAAATGGATCACCTAGGATCGGATGGCCCAGCGCCTGCATATGTACACGCAATTGATGCGATCGCCCGGTTTTGGGAAACAGGCGGATACGGGTCGACTGACCTTCGTGTTTTACAACACGCCATTCGGTGATCGCTGGCTTTCCCGTCTCGCGACACACCATCTGGCGTGGGCGATTGGGCCAATCAACGATCAAAGGCAAATCCACAGTCCCCGTTTTCGCTTCGACCTGTCCCCAAACACGGGCGATATAGGTCTTACGGGTCTGACGGTTTTCAAACTGCAGCCCCAGATGCCGCTGCGCATGCGGTGTCTGGGCAAAAACCATGACACCCGATGTGTCCCGATCCAAACGATGCACCAGCAGAGCCTGAGGAAACGCGGCCTGGACACGGGTCAGCAGGCAATCAGCCAGATGCTCCCCCCGTCCGGGCACAGACAGCAAACCCGATGGCTTGTTCACCACGATCAACTGTGTGTCTTCATACAGCACGTCCAGAGGTGTTTGCGGGGGATCATAGGTCTCGCTCATGCGCGCCTGCCTATCCCAGCACGTCACCTCCCGCAACGTCGTCCTTGCCTGAACGAAACGGTTCAGCAACTCTCGGGTCAACAAGAAGGAAGATGGCATGCACCCGACGATCAAACGAATGCAGGACGTTGTCGCAAAAGGCGATGAAAGCTTGATCCACGAGTTGCTGGCAGAGGACGTGCGGTTTTTGCCCCCAACCTATTATAGCGCCTGGACAGGGCGTGAACCGGTTGCGGCGGTTCTTGGTCATGTAGGTCAGGTATTCTCGGATTTTCGGTATCGCCGGATCATGGGTGACGGCAACGATTGGGCGTTGGAGTTTCAATGCAAGGTCGGAGATCTGGACGCAGTCGGGGTTGATTTGATCACTTTGAACGCGGATGGCCTCATTCAAGATTTCGAAGTTGTCATGCGCCCCTACAAGACTGTCGGCGCCCTGCGTGAAGCCATGATGGCGCGGGTCATGAAAGATGCGCGTTTTCTGAAATTCAAGGATGCGCTGAACTGAAGATGCCTTTCCCTGTTGCTGCGGACCAAATTCTCCGCGTCCCGTTATTGCCCGTACTGGCTGTTCAGGGCCACTCTGTGCGACGCAATGCTCGCTTGCTGCCTGAACCAGAAGGTCCTCGCGAAGGGCGTGAAGGGCGCGGTCCACGATTGCGCTTGTTGATTGCCGGGGACAGCTCGGCCGCCGGTGTAGGCGCAGGCACGCAAAAACAAGCGCTGTCGGGGCAATTGGTCAGCCTACTGGCAACACACCACACCGTAGAATGGCGGTTGGAAGCTACGACCGGATATACCACGCAAGATACAATCGACCGATTGCAGAGACTAAAAGACCAATTTGATGTGGTGGTGACGGCCCTTGGCGTGAATGACGTAACCCGTGCCGTGACCGCACAACGCTTTGAAGATCAGCAATCACGCCTTCTGGCCTTGCTGACCGGGCGAATCGGAGCCCGAAATGTAATCGTGACGGCCGTTCCCCAGATGGCGCGATTCCCAGCTTTGCCTCAGCCCTTGGCATGGGTATTGGGGCAACAGGCCGCGCGGTTGGACCGAGGATTGCAAAAGGTGGCTGCTGGTTTCCCGCAGGTTTCCCATCTGTCATTGAATCTGCCCGACGATCCGTCCCTCGCCGCCCCGGATGGGTACCATCCAAGCCCTAAAACCTATGCGATCTGGGCTGCCGAAATCACTCGACTTATTCGTCAGGCCTGAGACCGTATCTGCCGGATCATCGGAATCGAATACACGACCAACCCGGACCAAATCAAAGGGAAGGCAATTATTCTTGCCTGGTCAATATGTTCTCCGAACAGGGTGATCGCAGTGATAAAGATCATAGTGGGCGCGATGTACTGCAATATGCCCATGGTCGACAGGCGTACCAGTTTTGCCCCGTTTGCATAGATCAACAAGGGTACGGCTGTTACGATACCCGCACCTGCCAGCAACAAAGTGTCTGACGCAGCCGCCCCAAAATGCCCCGTTCCACTAGCGCCCAACCATGTAACATAGGCCAAAGCCGGGATAAGCAGGATCAGGACTTCAAGCAAAAACCCCTGATTGGGTCCAATCGGAAGAGAGCGTTTGAAGAATGCATAGAATCCCCAACTGACCATCAATCCCAAAGCAGCCCAAGGCAGGCTTCCGGCTTGAAACCCTAGAACCAACACGCCCAATGCGGCCAGCCCGACTGCGACCAATTGTGTACGGGTTAAGGGTTCGCGTAGCAGGATCGCCCCGAGCGCAATACTGAACAAAGGATTCATATAGTAGCCAAGTGCCGCATCCAGCGCGTGGCCAGATGAAATCGCCCAAACATAAATCGCCCAGTTCACCGAAATCAAAGCCGCAGTCAGCGCTGCCATGCCCAACATCTTCGGATTGCGAAGTGCAGCTTTAAGATCACCGGTACGCCCAAGCGCAACCAACAGCAACCCAGCCACCGGAACCGACCAGATGACGCGATGTGCAACGACCTCTATCGGGCCGATATGTTCCATCGCCTTCATGTACAGCGGCAGGAAGCCCCAAAGGACATAGGCCAATACGGCCAGCACAAGCCCTTTGGGCGTATCCGTGTTGTTTGGCGTTACAGGGGTCTCTGCCACGATGGGTCTCCGGCTGATACTGTATTTCTCTACGGCAAATCAGACGGGCTTGGGAACCATCAAAACTGTGAAGCCGGTCATCAGGAATCCTGATATGTTTCATCTGAAACAGGCAGGCCAAACAAACAATTCGGGGCGCCACAGCGCCCCGACAGTTTGGCTATACTTTTACGCGTTCGGACTTTGGGTCGTACATCGGTTTGAGCGATGCCTCAGCTTTCACTTTCACGCCGCAAACGTCTATTTCATAGCTCGAAGCCAGAACATCTGCCGCTTTCTCGCCTTGGCAGGGTACATAGCCCAGACCAATCGCGCCGCCGAGTGTATGCCCATAGTTGCCAGAACTGAGATACCCCACATATTCTCCATCGCGTATGATCGGCTCATTGTGGAACAACAGCGGCTCGGGGTCGGTCAGCTTGAACTGGACCAAACGGTTTTGAGGCCCGCATTCTTTGCGGGCTATAACCGCCTCACGCCCAATGAAATCACCGCCCTTATCCACTTTGACGGCAAAGCCCAATCCTGCATCGACCACGTGATCTTCACAGGTGATGTCATGGCCAAAATGGCGGAAGCCCTTCTCGATACGGCAGCTGTCCATCATGTGCATACCACAAAGCTTCAGGCCCATATCCCGGCCGGCGTCATGCAGTGTTTCGAACACGTGAGCCGCCATGTCGGATGAAATATAGATCTCCCACCCAAGCTCGCCCACATATGTCACGCGGTGGGCACGGGCGAGGCCCATACCGATCTCAATCTCCTGCGCGGTGCCAAAGGGGTTGGTCGCGTTCGAGAAATCCGCTGGTGAAACCTTTTCCAGAAGTGCGCGGGCATTTGGCCCCATGACAGCCAGAACGCCTTCGCCTGAGGTAACGTCCGTGACGACGACATTGAAATTGCCGGCATGGCGTATCATCCAGGTCTGATCCGCCAGACGGGTCGCCGCTGGGGTGACGACCAGATAGGCGGTCTCGGTCAGGCGCGTGACGGTCACGTCAGCTTCGATGCCACCAGCACGGTTCAGGAACTGGGTATAGACGATCTTACCATTGGGCACCGAATAATCGCCGCCACCAATATAGTTCATGAATTTCTCGGCATCCGGCCCTTCGACACGGATTTTACCGAAGGACGACATGTCGTACATGCCTACATTTTCGCGCACTGCACGGTGTTCTGCGGCCGCGTTTTCAAACCAGTTCTGGCGCTTCCAACTATATTGGTATTCACGTTCCTGTCCGTCATTGGCAAACCAGTTGGCGCGCTCCCACCCGGCAATTTCGCCCATGACCGCACCCTGTTCCAGCAGATGATGGTGAAATGGTGTCCGACGGACGCCCCGTGCGGTAGCCTTTTGGCGGTAGGGGTAATGGTCAGCGTAAAGCAGGCCAAGCGTTTCTTTCGAACGCTCAAAGAGGTATTGTTTATTGCCCTGAAAGGGCTGCATGCGGCTGATGTCCACATCGCCCAGATCAAATGGCTTTTCACCCGAATCCATCCATTCGGCCAGTGCCATGCCAGCCCCGCCCGCCGACTGAATACCGATTGAGTTGAACCCGGCCGCGACCCAGACATTGTCCATCTCGGGTGCGAGGCCCAGATGATAGGCGTCGTCCGGTGTAAAGGATTCAGGACCATTGAAGAAGGTGTGAATCCCGGCCTCGGCCAGCATTGGCATCCGATTGCAGGCTGCTTCAAGGATGGGTTCGAAATGGTCGAAATCTTCAGGCAATTGGTCAAATTCGAAACTGTCAGGGATGCCGTTCATTGCCCAGGGCTTGGCATTCGGCTCAAACGCGCCCAGCAGGATTTTCCCTGCATCCTCTTTGTAGTAGGCGCATTCGTCTGGCACGCGCAGCACGGGCAATTGGGTCAGACCGTCGATCCCCTCGGTGACGATATAGAAATGCTCGCAAGCGTGAAGCGGTACGTTCACACCTGCCATCTTGCCAACCTCGTGGCCCCACATCCCTGCGCAGTTCACCACCATGTCGCACTCGATATGGCCCGAAGCGCTGCCATCATCTGCGACCCAATCAACGCCCGTCACCTGACGGCCTTGCTTGACGATGTCGGTGACTTTCACACGTTCCTTGACGATACCACCGCGCTGACGCGCGCCTTTGGCCAAAGCCAGAGCGATATTTGCCGGATCACCTTGCCCGTCCAATGGCAGGTAAACTGCCCCTTTAACCCCTTCCAGGTTCAGATGGGGATACAGCTCTTGCACACGGTCATTGCCGATCTCTTCAACCTCCACCCCGAAAGCGCGGGCCATAGCGGCCTGACGATAGATCTCTTCCTTACGCTCGTCGGTCAAAGCGACCGTGATCGATCCGCAGCGCTTGAACCCAGTGGCAACACCGGTCTCTTCTTCAAGCGCGCCGTATAGTTCCTGGCTGTACTTGGCCAGTTTGGTCATGTTCGCCGTCGCGCGCAGCTGCGCGATCAGTCCCGCCGCGTGCCATGTCGTACCGCTGGTCAGTTGCTTGCGCTCCAACAGAACGACATCGCCCCAACCTTTCTTGGTCAGATGATACGCAACCGAACATCCAATGACGCCGCCGCCGATGATGACCACTCGGGCCTTGGTGGGAAGATCAACCATCCTGACGTCTCCGCTGATTCAGGTTTTCTGCAAAATGCCACGAAGGATCGACAATAAAAGCATCAAAAGCGTCAGCTTAAATACAAAAATCACCGATATTCCGGGCGTCTTTTCTGGCGTCTCAGAACAAACGGCGTGATGCCGAAAAAACTTTTGTAGACGGATGAAAATCCGTTTGGAAAACCGCAAACCAGCCCGATTTCCCGCACGCTCATCGTCGTATTCAGAAGCAGGTTGTTAGCTTTGGCCAGTCGCATTTCCCGGTAGAACCCGTTCGGCGTAGTTCCGAAAATTGCTTTGAATTTTCGCTCAAGAGAGCGGTTCGATACGTGCAGCATGTCAACGATCTGTTTGATCGGCAGAGGTTCCTCGATGTTTGCCTGCATCAGCTTGATACACTGGTCCAGTTTCTCATCACCAGTGACCGTTGTCCGGGTGCCGGAAAAAGGTTGCATGGATGAAAAGTCACGGATGTTTTCATGCAGCATGATGTCGGCAACAGTCATCTTGGCCGCACCCGAGATATGCCGCCCGATCACCGCCAGCGCGATATCTGTGGTTGCCTCCATGCCAGCGCAAGTGACAACCGAACCTTGCTCAGTGGCGATAGATAGCTTGGCCTCAAACCGAGCACCACGTTCGCGCAGGAAAGAGGCATTTTCCCAATGGGTTGCCATATGATCAGCGCTATTTTCGTCGATGTACCGGCTTGCAGCTTCAGCCAACAAAAATACCTGGGCGCCCCGAAACGTATAATCGCGCACGACACGTCCCAGAGAAAGTTCGGGCTGATCCGGGTCTGAGTTTCCGATCACAAACAGATAATTCGCATTCGGTTGCGCCGGAACTGTGTCGGTCGATACTGTCGCTCCGCTGCTGCTTTCCACCGGCCCTCCTTGACGCGATCGATAAGTGAACGTGAACGGCGGGTGGGCACACACACGGTTCGCCAAGCGCAAAACCTCAACCAGCGAGGCCAGTTCGAGCAATACGAAACCCGACGCAACCAGAATGTCAAAATGGTACTGGACGCGATCCCGCTGTTGGTCAGATTTGGTCCGGACAGGCATCGAGGTCCCTCAGACGATTTTGTGTCCGGCCGCACGTAAATTCTCGGCGAGGGTTTTGATGTGTTCCGGCCCGACTTCGCAGCAACCACCAACTATCGTAGCGCCCTGCGCCACCCAACCCATCGCGTGCCGTGCATAGGCATCAGGGTCCAGGTCATGGCGGGTCTCCAAGGCATCAACGGTTGGGGCATCTTCCAGAAAGCCTTCTTTGATGCCTGTAAAGCCGTTGGCATAGGCCCCGTACGGGCGATCCAACATTGCGATGACATCCAAAGCCGCCGGAATCGCTTCGGGGCGTGAACAGTTGATCAGCACCGCCTCGGGTGCATAGCGCGTAACAAGAGGGGCAATGTCCGCCAGTGGTTCACCTGAACGCAGGCGGGTTCCGTCCTCGTCCATAACCGACAGGGCAAGCCAGACGGGTTTCCCACAGTTCTCGATTCCACGCAGCGCACCTTCGGCTTCCTGCACCGAGCATACTGTTTCGATCAGAAAAAAATCGACCCGGTCCGACATCATTGCAGCCAGCTCGGCGAATTTCGCGGCGGCATCTGCGGGGTCGGGGTTCAGATCGGGCCGATAGCTGGCCAATAACGGGCCAAGCGCGCCTGCGATTCGCCCGCTGGTGCCACAGCGCGCCAGTTCGGCCTGTGACAAGGCAGCGTCAATGAGATTGGGCATCTGATCTTCGATCCCCTCACGAACCAAACGTGAGCGGTGTATTGCGTAGGTGTTTGTCGTAGCGATCGTTGCACCGCTGCGGAAATAGGCGGCGTGAACCTCCGCCACAAGTTCGGGTTTGTCGATCATCACGCGTGTTGACCAAAGTGGCGTCGGCTTGTCACCGCTCAACTTCACCAACTCCTGCCCGATCGAACCATCCAAAAGCGTAATATCAGCCATTTATTCCCTCTTTCACGGCACCAGAACCAGCTTTCCGGGCAAAGTCTTGGACAGGAAATCCTCTTGCGCCTGAACAATGTCGCGCAACGAATAGGTCTTTGAGACCAAGGGCTTGATCTGACCTGCATTCATCAATGCAACAAGGCGGTCAAAAACGTCCGGTGGCTGATAGGTGCACCCATGGATCGTGATGTCGCGCAGATAGATATCCCGCAAATCCGCGCTGACAATGGGACCTGCGATCGCGCCAGCTACGGCATAGTGGCCGCCGGGTTTCAACGCAAGTATCAGATCTGGCCAAGCCGGACCTCCGACCACATCTATAACGACATCGAACATGTCTTCCGGCAAAGCCGCGTCGCGTTCAAAAGTCCCGATTGCGCCCTGTGACTTGACCACCTCAGATTTGGCGGCATTGCTAACGCCCCAGACCGTCGCCCCGCGCAGCGCTGCAAGCTGGACGGCGGCAAGGCCCACACCGCCCGACGCCCCTGTGATCAGCACTTTTTGACCTGCGATGACACCGGCACGAGTCAGCAGGCCTTCGGCCGTTCCAAAAGCACAGGGAATCGCGGCAATTTCAACGTCAGACAAAGGCGATTCAGTCACGTCGTACAGGTCATCACTTTCCATCAGACAATACTGAGAAAAGGCCCCGTCAATTTCTGAACCAAGCACGATAAAACCCTGTGGTCGGCCAGGAACCGGGCGCGGTAAATTGATCGGGCAAGTCACCCGCTGACCAGGCTTGAACGCCGCACCCGATCCAACCGCTTCGACAATTCCACAAAGATCGCCACCCTGGATCCGGGGAAAGTGCAGCGCACCTCCCCAACCGCCTGCTTCGACCTGCTGATCGACCGCATCCGTTGCACCCGTGACGTCCGAGGAATACCAGCCGATCCGCGTATTAATGTCAGTGTTGTTCACCCCGGCAGCGGCAACGCGGACCAGGACCTGCCCCGGATCAGGGTTTGGAACTGGGATATCGTCCCGCCATTCCAACACCTCGGGTCCACCGTGGCCATTCAGATATACGCCTTGCATCTGCCGGGTCATTTGCGTTCCTTTCTATATAGGTCGTCAGGCCCTCAACCGTTCATTCGAAGGATCCCAAAGCGGTTGGTCTTCCTGCACAACAGCACGGCATTTTTGACCGTAGATTTCAACCTCCAGCTCAGTTCCTGGCACGGCCTGATCTGCACGCACCATGCCCAGCGCGACGGAAGCACCAATGCGGTACCCCCACGCACCTGAGGTCGTTTCACCCACGATCTCATCGCCGCTCCAGATGCAGGACATGTAAGGCGCATCGACCTCGCCTGCGTCCACGATCAGAGTGACAAAGGATTTCTTGACGCCTTGCTGCTTTTCGTTCTGAATGGCCGCTTTGCCAACAAAATCCTGCGGCTTGTCGAGTTTGACAAAACGACCCAAACCACCTTCAAGCAAAGAGTAATCCGTGCTTAGGTCGCCCTTCCACGCGCGATAACCTTTCTCGATCCGCAAAGAGTTCAGCGCATACATGCCAAAGGGTTTGGCCCCGGCAGCCAGCACGGCTTCGTAGATGGCTGGCATCGCATCGTTTTCAGCGTGGATTTCCCAGCCCAACTCGCCTGCGAAAGAGACGCGGATCAGGAAGGCCTCCTGCCCGGCAACTTTGGCAAACTGATGGGTCAGCCAGCCTTGCTGCAGATCCGCATCCGTGATGCCGGACAACACATTCCGCGACATTGGCCCCGATACGATCAGCGTATCGCGCTCGGTAGTGGTTTCGCGAACAGTCACACCTTCGGGCACCGAATTCCGGATCAAATCCCCATCATGCCACTGCGCCGTCGCGGCGGTGATCAGGACGAAGTTGTTCTCAGCCAGACGGATACAGGACAATTCGGTCAGGATGCGCCCTCTTTCATCCGAGACATAGATCAGGTTCATGCGCCCGGCTTTGGGTATACCTCCGGTGCAGAAGCCACGCAGCCAGTCATCCGCGCCATCCCCTTGTATCCAAAACCGTGAGAACCCGGGCAGATCCAGCACGCCGCAGTGATCGCGCACGGCTTCGCATTCTTCTTTGACCCGCTTTTCCCATGGGCCTGAACGTCCCCAAGTATGAGTAGCCTCCAGAGAGGTGTCGTCGCCGGGTTGCGCGAACCAGTTGGCGCGTTCCCAGCCGTTATAGGCCCCCATGACGCCGCCCAGTTCCTTGACCTTGGCGTGCACGGGTGAAACCTTCTTGTCGCGCGCAGCGGGCCATTCGTGATGAGGGAAGTGCATGGCGTATTCGTTGCCATAGACTTCCATGCCTTTCTGGTTGCAGTAATCCTGATCGGTGTAGTCGGTGTAACGACGTGGATCGACGGCCCACATGTCCCATTCGGTGTGACCATCGACGATCCATTCGGCCAGCACCTTGCCAGCGCCGCCACCTTGGGCGATGCCAAAGGTGAAGGTATGAGCCTCGAACGCGTTTGTCACACCCGGCATCGGGCCGATCAGCGGCAAGCCATCCGGCGCATAGGGGATCGGGCCATTGATGACACGACCAACGCCCGAAGTGGCCATCAGCGGCACCCGCTCCATCGCATCTGTGACGATATCTTCGATGCGGTCCAGATCGTCGTTCCACAATTGGAAGCTGAAATCCTCGGGCATCGGATCATCCTCGGTCATCCAGTGACCCTTACAGTTGGGTTCGTAAGGTCCGAGGTTAAAGCCGTTCTTTTCCTGCCGCAGATAGTAGGAAATATCCACATCGCGCAGCAGCGGCAGCTTGCCGCCACTTTCTTTCGACCACGCCTCAATCTCGGGGATTTCGTCGGTCAACAGGTACTGGTGGCTCATTACCATTGCCGGGACGGTGCGGCCGCCAAAGGGTTTGAACCATTCCCCTACGCGCTGGGCATAGTAACCGGCAGCGTTCACCACATAGTCACAGACAATGTCACCTTTTTCGGTGTGCACGGTCCAAGTTCCGTCATCATGCTGGGTCACGCCGGTGGCGGGGCAGAAGCGGATGATCTTCTGCCCCATATCGCGTGCGCCTTTGGCCAGCGCCTGGGTCAGCTGTGCCGGATCGATGTCGCCATCGGTCGGGTCATAGAGCACGCCTTCAAGATCATGAGTCTCAAGGAAGGGATAGCGTTCCTTGGCCTCCTCCGGCGTCCACATCTCCATCGGGATACCCTGATAGCGGCCCATGGACATGGCGCGCTCGAATTCCTGCATCCGTTCCTTGCTGTGCGCCAGTCGGATCGACCCAGAAACGTGGTAGTTCATCGGATAGTCGACCTCGTCCGCAAGGCGCGAATACAGCTCGGTCGAGTAGCGCTGCATGTTCATGATCGCCCACGAAGTGGAAAACGTCGGCACGTTGCCTGCAGCGTGCCATGTAGAGCCTGCGGTCAGTTCATTCTTTTCCAGCAGCACACAATCCGTCCAGCCCTTCTTGGCCAGATGATACAGCGATGAGCAGCCGACAACGCCACCGCCGATGATGACCACTCGGGCCTTGGTTGGAAAATCACTCATGTGTTTGGTTCCCTATTAGTGAGCCCGCTGGGGCAGGTCGTCTTTGATGTCATAGTAATCGCCCTTGTCCGCCACGAAGATGTGCTGGGCGAGTTTCAACCCGGTCGGCTCATCCAAAGAGCCCACGGAAATTGCGATCGTGTCCTCGTAATTGTGCTGCCAGAAGAGGAACGAGCCACAAGCGCGGCAGAAACCGCGCTTGGCAATGTCAGAGGCGCGATACCAGCCCAGCGTTTCGCTGGCGGTAAAGCTGAGATTGTCCTGATGCGTGACGGTCGAGGCCCACAAATGCCCCGACTGTTTGCGGCACTGCCCGCAATGGCAGGCATTTGGTGGCGTGAGGTCTCCGTCAACAGCAAAAGCGACCGCGCCGCAAAGGCAGGAACCGGTATGCATGTCTTTATCCCCTCGCTGTCGGCGTAGAGCTGGCCCCCAGCAAAACGCCATAGATGATGAAACAGGTCGCCATCACGCGGCGTACCCAGATATTGAACACCGCCCCCAGTGCGGCCTTGCCCATCAGTGCCCCCAGCAAGGTGAACCCGGTATAGCTGAGTGTCGTGATGACCAGTGCCGTCGGCATGATCACAGCCATCTGCTGCCAGATGGGTACATCCGGCTGCACAAACTGCGAAAACGCCGCAAGGTATCCGGCGATGCTTTTGGGGTTGATCGTGGCGACGGCCAACGCGTGAAAGTAAACATGCCGCGCCGGACGCTCAGAAGCTGGAGCAGGCTTCGCAGCGTTCATCCAACCGCGAACGCCCATCCAGATCAGAAACCCGGCCCCGATCAACTTGGCGATAAAGAACCCCATTGGCGATGCGGCAATCAACGCAGTAATCCCCACTGCCGAGAGGATCAGGAACGCGCTTGCCTGTGTCAGAATGGCGAGTACGCCCAGCATAGCTTTGGTTAATGGCAGGCTCATACCATTTGAGATGCAGTTGACCGCATTCGGCCCCGGAGTGGTCACAAACACCACCCAGAACAGAGCGAATATGGTCCAGGCTTCAAAACTCATCAGTACACCGGAGGCGCTATGACCCAGATGGCCACCGCGGGTTCGTCAAAGGGGTTGGACCATGTGTAGGGTTCGTGCTTGATCCGGAAGCTGTCACCAGGACCAACCTGAAAACTGCGCGTACCAATCGTCAGTTCCAGACGGCCTGACACCATATAGCCGACTTCCTGTGTCGGCCGGTTTGCTGGCGTCTGCATCTGCGAATGCGGCTCGAATGTTGAATGCACCATCTCGAAATCGTCGGTCAGGTCAGGCGAAAGCAATTCTTCAATCAGACCTTCTTCACCCGAGCCCATCGGACGACGTGATCCGGCCCGCACGACATATCCTTGCTCATCCGCTGGGGCTGCAGAATGAGCAAACAGCATCGACATCGGCACGCCTAAACACTCGGCAATCTGTCGTAGATCCGAGATTGAAGGCTCGGACATGTCTCTTTCGACCTGGCTGAGCCAGCCTACGGACCGATCCAATCGATTAGCGATTTCAGTCAGCGTCAACCCGCGCGCCTTACGCAGCGCGCGCAGGTCGGCACCGAGTGTTGCGCTGTGGGGGGCCTGAGAGTTCAATTTGCGCTCCGAGTTAGCGTGAAATTTTTTCTTACTTTTTCACGGTGCCTCGAATCGGTGAAATTTCCAAGCATTTTTTCACTTGGGTCCGCAAAAATAGTTGGCTATGCACGGTCCATGTGGATTGCCGTAATCTATCTTTGGGCCATTAACGCCCTAACCATATTGATCTTTGGTTGGGACAAGTTGCGTGCACGCCGCAGAAAGCGGCGCATTCCTGAGCGGCGCTTGTTGTGGTTGGCAGCTTTGGGCGGCAGTTTCGCCGCGCTATTGGGGCGCTGGATCTTCGGGCACAAGACTCGCAAGCGCGGATTCTCGACGTGGCTTTATGCCATTGCCGCGTGTCAGGTCGGGCTTTGTTACCAGATCATTTCCCGCGATCTCGGGGCATTTTTGCGATAGGACGGAACCCTCTAACGCGCGAAGACATCCGCCAGGATAGCGCCAAGTGCGGTCGCATCATCTTCGGTAAACGCATCGGGCTGGTCGCTATCGATATCGAAAACTGCGATCACTTTTCCATTCGCGTCCCGCACGGGCAGAACCAACTCGGACCTTGTGGATGACGCACAGGCGATATGGCCTGGAAACGCGTCGACATCCGCGACCAGTTGCACCTGTCCCGTTCGGGCAGCCGCACCACAAACGCCGCGCTCAAACGGAATCACAAGGCAGCCGTGCCCACCTTGATAGGGTCCGATTTTCAACACCTCGGGCTCGGTCACGCGATAAAACCCTGTCCAGTCGAAACGGTCGTCAGAGTGATGCACTTCGCATGCCACCGTGGCCATCAGCGCAACCTCGTCGGTTTCACCCTCGGTCAAGGCGGCAATGGTATTGGCGAGTGTTTCGTAGTCGGCTTTCATGTTGATAGACCTTGCATGCGGGAAACTGCGGGCGCTGCCGCCAATTCCCCGGAGTATTTGCAAAAAGTCAAAGCGTCAAACGCGTTCTATTGCTATGGCCGTCCCTTCTCCGCCACCGATGCAGATTGCCGCGACACCGCGCTTGAGGTCCCGTTTTTCCAACGCGTTGAGCAGCGTGACCATGATCCGGGCCCCGGAGGCGCCAATCGGATGACCAAGCGCACATGCGCCGCCATTCACGTTTACGATCTCACGGGACAAGCCCATTTCGTGCATGAAGGCCATGGGCACAACAGCGAAGGCTTCGTTGACTTCCCACAGATCGACATCCTCTTTCTTCCAACCGATACGATCCAACAATTTCTGCGCGGCAGGGACCGGAGCAGTTGTGAACAACCCCGGCGCTTGA
The DNA here is from genome assembly GCF_056536485.1 of Ruegeria sp. CL5. Taxonomy (NCBI): domain Bacteria; kingdom Pseudomonadati; phylum Pseudomonadota; class Alphaproteobacteria; order Rhodobacterales; family Roseobacteraceae; genus Ruegeria; species Ruegeria sp. CL5. The sequence continues at coordinate 100,658 of NZ_JBQFPS010000005.1, read as the reverse complement.
GCATGGCTGGCGTGACCAAGGATTCGCGCACGCACGGTCAGGTTCTGCTTTTCCGCCGCCTCAGCCGAAGCAAGCACAAGGGCGGCTGCACCATCCGAGATCGAAGAAGAATTGGCCGCCGTTACCGTTCCATCCTTGCGAAAGGCTGGTTTCAGCGTGGGTATCTTCTCGGGCCGCGCCGACTGTGGTTGCTCATCTGCATCCAGCACGACCTCTCCCTTGCGGGTTTGAATCGAGACCGAGGTAATCTCTTGATCAAAGGCATTATTTTCCTGCGCTGACAGAGCGTTCGAAAGCGATCGCAGAGCATATTCGTCCTGCGCCTCGCGCGTGAACTGGTAGGATTCGGCGCAGTCTTCGGCGAAAGTGCCCATGAGGCGGCCTTTGTCATAGGCGTCCTCAAGCCCGTCCAGAAACATGTGATCAACCACCTGCCCGTGCCCGATCCGTGCCCCGCCGCGCATCTTGGGCAGAAGGTAGGGTGCATTAGTCATGCTCTCCATCCCGCCAGCGACCATTGTCTGAGTATGGCCCAAAGCGATCTGGTCAAACGCAATCATTGCGGCCTTCATGCCGGAGCCACACATTTTGTTAAGCGTTGTGGCGGGCACCTCTTCACCCAACCCTGCCGCAAATCCCGCTTGGCGCGCAGGGGCTTGGCCCTGACCCGCTGGAAGGACGCAGCCCATAAGCACTTCGTCAACGGTCTCAGCCCCTGCACCTTTCAACGCGGAACGGATTGCAGCACCACCCAAATCCGCAGCAGTGACGCCGTCAAACATTCCCTGAAATCCACCCATTGGCGTGCGTGCGGCCCCCGCGATCACAACTTCGTTCATCCGGAATCTCCTTCGTGCTTTCCCGACCATGGATACCGAATGGTAAGAATTACCGTCTAGCGTATTTCTACGATCAAATTGCAATACGAAGGGCGGTTGACCATGGGGCTCAGCAGCGACACGACCGGCGAGACACAAGTAATATCCGTTCACTGCGACCGCATAGATGCCGCAATGGCGATTCAATTCAAAGAAGACATGCGGGCAGAAACACAAACCGGTGCGAAACGAATTGTCCTGGATTTGTCATCGGTAGAATTCATAGACTCCAGTGGCCTGGGGGCCATTGTCGCCTCAATGAAACAACTGGGCGACGGACGACGCCTGGACTTGGCAGAACCGCGCCCGATTGTTCAAAAAGTGTTTCGTCTTACGCGTATGGACACCGTTTTCAGGTTGTTCGCTTCGCTGGATGAAGCGATATGCGCAGAGGCGGATTGACGACCGGCAGGAGTAAATCGCCGTGGGCGCCAATTGCAAACAAGATTGTCTCAATTTGAGCTTTCCTGCAACTCAGGTTCAGGCCTCCGAAGGGATAGCTATTTTAAGTGCTCGACTGACAAAACACGGCTTGCCAGAAAGTAAAGCTGACGATGTTAGAATTGCGCTCACCGAAGCCATAAACAATGTGGTTGAACACGCCTATGCCGAGATCTCCCCGACTGACATTAGAATTGATTGCTCTTTGTGCGCAAAAGAACTGATAGTCCAAATTTTTGACTCCGGCGATCCAATGCCCGGTTTGCGTGTGCCAAGCAGCCAACCGGCATCCGTCGACACAGATTTGGAAAACCTTCCTGAAGGCGGCTTTGGCTGGTACCTGATTCACCGACTTAGCAGCGACATTCAGTATGAGCGCAAAGACGGAGTTAATCTGCTCTACCTTCGCTTCAACTTTGACACGCCACACTGATCGGCACCAAATGGCCACAATAACGCCCAGATCGAACCATTGTCGCGCCGCAAACAAAGATCATAAACAAGGGGTAGCTCAGATAGCTTCCCTCGGCGCCTAGCGTCACAGCCCCCACCCAGTGAACGGCGCCGAGGAACCTCCTTCCTGAAATTGTTGGACAATTTTATCCCAAGCCCTAACCTCGGCCTGATTACGGAAGAGGTACGCTATGCGCGATTTGCACAAGCCCGGACGGTCTGAAGTTCTGGCAACCGAAGGAATGTGTGCCACATCACATCCACTGGCCGCAAAAACAGCTTTGGACATTCTTGAACAAGGTGGCAATGCGATGGATGCCGCCATTGCGGGTGCTGTGCTTTTGGGCATTTGCGAGCCACAGATGACCGGCTTGGGTGGCGATTGTTTTGTTCTGTATAACCGCGCAGGTGAGAACACCGTGCGCGCACTAAACGGCTCAGGTCGTGCCGCAGCGGATGCTGATGCAGGGGCATTGCGTGATCGCGGACTAAACTCCGTCCCTCTGACCAGCCCAGATGCGGTGACTATTCCTGGCGCTGTTGAGGCCTTTTGCCGATTGGCACAATCGGAGGGGCGATTGGGGCTGGAAGCGATTCTGCGACCGGCCATCCACTATGCTGAAATTGGCGTACCAGTTGCGCCGCGCGTAGCGTTTGATTGGCAAAACAGCGCCGCGACCCTGCAAGGTGCCGCACGGGATCACTATCTGAAGGATGGCAAACCCCTGCAAACCGGTCAGATTTTTCGGGCACCGGGCCAGGCAGAGGTACTGCGCCGTGTGGCACGACACGGGCATGACGCGTTTTATAACGGTGAGATTGCCGAAGACATGCTGGCGGTCTTGTCCGAACTTGGAGGCACACACACAGCACAAGATTTCGCAGCGGTTCAGAGTGACGAAGCGTCGACTGTTCGTGGAGATTACGCAGGTGTCGATCTGTACGAACATCCTCCAAACGGTCAGGGCGCCACCGCAATCCTTTTGCTAAACATCCTGAAACATTTTGATTTGGCAGCACTCGACCCATTGGGGGCCGAGCGGTTGCATATTGAGGCCGAGGCCACCAAGTTGGCCTATGACGCCCGCAACCGGTTCATTGCCGACCCCGATCATAGCAGCCGGATGGCGCATTTCCTTGCCCCAGAAACCGCTGCAAGCCTGGCTGCCCTCATAGACCCGAAACACGCTATGCCCGCAGCCGCCCCTCTGACTGAATCCGTGCATAAGGACACCGTCTATATCACGGTTGTAGATCGGGATCGCATGGCGGTTTCGCTGATCTATTCGATCTACCATGGGTTCGGCTCGGGCATTGCTTCCGAGAAGTTCGGAATATTGCTGCAGAACAGGGGGGCCGGGTTTAATCTTGAACCTGGACATCCGAATGAGTTGGCAGGTGGGAAGCGTCCTATGCACACCATCATTCCCGGTCTTTTGCGTGAAAATGGCCGGATAACGATGCCCTTTGGCGTCATGGGTGGTGCCTATCAACCGACCGGCCATGCCCGGCTTGTATCAAACTTGACGGATTTCAAGATGGAGATGCAGCAGGCCATAGACACCCCCCGCGCGTTTGCGGATGGAGGTGTATTAAAAATGGAACGCGGCTATTCTGACCCAATCAAACAACAATTATCCGATATGGGGCACATCATTGAAGTTTTGGAAACACCCCTTGGGGGCGCGCAAGCCATTCGAATCTGTGACACAGGCATCTTGATAGGGGCAAGTGACCCGCGTAAAGACGGCTGCGCTCTTGGATACTAAGCACTTACAATACAGCTACGGAATTCAGTTCAACTGAAAATGTAACGGGTATGATCCGTCCTGAAACGGGCCGAACATATTGGGGATGTCGGGGTGATCAACGGGCTCACCAGATTGGTCTTCGATCAGATTTTGTTCTGAAACATAAGCCACATAGAAGGATTGGTCGTTTTCAGCTAGCAGGTGATAGAACGGCTGATCTTTCAGAGGGCGGCTATCTTCGGGGATGGCCTGATACCATTCTTCTGAATTCGAAAATTCCGGATCGACATCAAAAATTACCCCTCGAAAAGGGTGTCTTTTATGTCGAACCACCTGTCCCAGGCGGTACTTGGCTTGTGTCTTTAACATTGTTTCGGCCCCCAAAGAGGTTACTACCTCTTTTCGGGCGGAAAAGCCAATCATTGAGTGGAAATTCGGGGAAACAGTCTGTGCACCTACTACTGAGAGTGTTCGAAATCGTGGCCCCTGTGTTCCTTTTGGCTGGGATCGGGTTCGCATGGGTTAGGCTTGGATTTGAGTATCGGCTACAGTTTGTAACGCGTCTTGCGGTCACACTTGCGGTGCCCAGTCTGATTTTTGTCGCCCTGATGCAGACCAATATTCCCGGTGGGGATCTGACCCGGTTCACCATTGCGGCAATTGCGGCCCATATCGCGCTGGCAGCAGTGTTTTGGGCCTTTGTGCGATTGACCAGAATGGAGCAACGCACTTATCTGGCACCGCTTATCTTTGGAAATACCGGCAATCTTGGGCTACCGCTTTGCATATTTGCATTTGGTCAGGCAGGATTGGGTTATGCGGTGATCTTTTTGGCAGTGACCGCTCTGTTCTCATTCACCTACGGTATCTATCTGGTTGCCGGGTGCGGAGCATTTGGGAAGGTTCTGCGCGAACCCATGGTTTGGGCCACGTTGCTGGGGGCCTTATTTCTTTGGCGCGGGTGGCAAACACCTCTGTTTCTGACCAACACGCTGGAATTGCTGGGCCAGATGGCAATTCCGATGATGCTGATTACACTTGGCGTAGCGATTGCCCGACTGACAACCCAAAAACTGCAACAGGCGATTTGGCTTTCTTTGCTCAAGCTTTCTGTGTGCTTCGGGCTTGGTTGGGCTTTTGCCGCCGGTTTTGGGTTGGGGCCTGTGGCCTTTGGAGTGTTGGTCCTGCAGATGTGCACACCAGTCGCCGTGACATCATACCTGCTGGCGGAAAGGTTCGAGGCTGATTCCGACGCCGTTGCCGGCATGGTTATGGTCTCGACGATGTTGTCTGTTGCAGCACTACCTCTAATTCTCGCTATTATTCTGTAACGATTGTGATTTCCAAAATGCTCAATCTGCGCTAGAATAAAGAAAAAAGGCACGAGGCACATGAGCAGATTTCTTTTCGTACTCTTCGGGGTGCTGCTTTTGGCATCCTGTGGTGGCGGGTCGAAGCAGCCGCCAAGCAGATTGAATGACGCGTGCAGCATTGCGCGCGAAAAGCCCGACTATATAAAGGCCTTCAAAAGCACCGAGCGCAAATGGGGCGTTCCGGTCCACGTTCAGATGGCAACGATTTACCAGGAAAGTCGGTATAGGCACGACGCACGCACGCCGCACAAATATGTGCTGGGTGTTATTCCGATGGGTCGTCAAAGCAGCGCCTACGGTTATGGCCAGGCGCTTGATGGCACGTGGGAGCAGTATCAGCGTGAAACCGGTAAACGCCGCGCCAAGCGGGATCGTATTCGCGATGCGTCAGATTTCATCGGCTGGTACATGAACAAAAGTTATGAGCGGAACGGCATCCACCCCAGCGACACACGCAACCAGTATCTGGCCTATCATGAAGGTCATACGGGTTACGCGCGCGGCAGCTACAACAGCAAGTCATGGCTGTTGAATGTGGCGAGTGATGTGGATGCCCGCGCAGAGCTGTATCAGGCCCAGTTGGCGAATTGCCGATATTGAACCTGTCGGGTCAGCGATCGCTTGACCCGATTCTGGCCTGGTTAGAAAACACATTTGAATCGAGGGTCCCACCCTCGGTCAGAGGCCCAAGCAGAACGGTCGTCTGACTGCCTGCGTTGTCGTGTATCACCCATTTGCGCAGCTCAACCGGATCGGAAGTAAACATCAGTTCGATCCGGCCGCTTTCAGGGTTCTTGGGGTCCTGAGCCGTGACAATCGTAGCTGTTCCGTCAAAGTCGTGACCCACGACCATGTTGGCTTGTGCAAGATTGACATTGCGCGCCAAGACCAGAGACAGCGGGGTACGTTTCAAAGGGTACTGCTCGGGCGGTTGGTTCGATTTGGGGTCGAATATCTGCACCGTTCCGGCCCGTGCTAAAACCACCGCGTCATTTGGCGGATCATATTCAAACCGCATCTTGCCCGGGCGCTGCAACCACAGCTTTCCGGCGCTCAACGAGCCATCATCATTTACTTGCGTGAAGGTGGTCTGAACCGTTTTCAACTGATTCAGATAGTTAGAGATCTGCGACAGCGGCAGCTTGTCCGCCGCCCATGCGGCAGGTGCGGCCAGTGTCAGAGCAAGGGCAAAAGCAATCTGTTTCATACGCCCCAGATAAGCGTTCTGCCCTTGTTATTAAATATCCTATTGCTCGGGGACGAGGATTTCACGTTTGCCCACGTGATTTGCCCCGGAAACAACGCCTTCGTCTTCCATCTGCTCAACAAGCCGCGCCGCTTTGTTATAGCCAATGGCGAGTTTCCGCTGAATGTACGAGGTTGAACATTTGCGATCCTTGATCACAATCGCCACCGCCTGATCATAAAGGGCGTCTTCTCCGTTGGTGTTACCACCGGTATTCAAGCCCAGAACGGCGTCGATATTGTCAGCCTTTTCCTCGGCCGGGCCATCGACTACGCCGCTCATGTAATCCGGCGGACCGAACTGTTTCAGGTGATTGACGATCTCCTCGACCTCTTCATCTGAGACAAACGGACCGTGGCAACGGGTAATCTTGGCGCCGCCCGCCATATACAACATATCGCCCTGCCCCAGCAGCTGTTCGGCCCCCATCTCGCCCAGAATGGTGCGACTGTCGACCTTCGAAGTTACCTGGAATGAAATCCGTGTCGGGAAGTTCGCTTTGATCGTGCCGGTGATCACATCGACCGAGGGGCGTTGCGTAGCCATGATCAAGTGAATACCTGAGGCACGCGCCATCTGTGCCAGACGTTGGATGCAGGCCTCAATCTCTTTACCTGCGACCATCATCAGGTCGGCCATCTCGTCAACGATGACGACAATATAGGGCATCGCTTCGGGCGCGAATTCCTCGGTCTCGAACATCGGCTCACCGGTTTCATCGTCGAACCCGGTCTGAACCGTACGGCTGAACATCTCTCCCTTGGCCAGCGCGTCCTTCACGCGGCCATTGTAGCCCGCGATGTTGCGAACGCCCATCTTGGACATCTTGCGATAGCGATCCTCCATCTCGCCCACGACCCATTTCAGGGCCACGACGGCCTTTTTCGGGTCGGTCACAACGGGTGAGAGCAGATGCGGGATGCCGTCATAAACGGACAGTTCCAACATCTTGGGGTCGATCATGATCAGGCGGCATTCATCCGGCGTCAGCTTATAGAGCAGCGACAGGATCATCGTGTTGATCGCCACCGACTTACCGGAACCGGTTGTACCAGCAATCAGTAGATGAGGCATCTTTGCGAGGTTCGCTACGACGGACTCACCGCCGATATCCTTACCTAACGCCAGTGGCAGGGCGTGATTGCCATCACCGAAATCACGGCTGGCGAGAATTTCGCGCAGCACCACCATCTCACGGTTTTCATTCGGCAATTCGATCCCGATCACCGAACGCCCCGGCAGAGTCGACACCCGCGCCGACAGGGCCGACATCGAGCGCGCGATATCGTCCGCCAAACCAATCACACGGCTGGCTTTCAGGCCCGGAGCCGGTTCAAGTTCGTACATTGTGACCACGGGGCCGGGGCGGACGCTGACAATCTCGCCCTTGACGCCATAGTCATCCAGCACGTTTTCCAACATCCGAGCATTTTCCTCCAGCGCCTCATCACTCAGGTGATGACGCTGAATGCTGGCCGGGTTTGACAACAAGCCCAGCGGTGGCAGTTCGAAATCGGAATGCCGCTCCTCAAATGAAAGTGTCGGCTGCGCCTCGGCCTGCGCCCTGCGCGAAGGCGGGGGCGCGCGGCGGACCGGTTGAGCCACTACGGGCTTACGCGGTTCAGCCACCGGTATCTTAACCGCCTGCCGTGGTTGCGGCGCCTGTTCAGGGGCATCCTCAAACACTGCCTCGTCTTCATAGTCCGGTTCGGCCACAAAATCAGCCTGAGCCAAATAAGACGCCTCAGAACCAGCAGTCATCGGTGGTTCGGGGGGCAAACCGGCAGATGTCATCGGAGGCTCAGGTGGCAATTCATCTGCCACGCCAGAGTTCAATATCAGCGGATCCGGGCCCCTACCACGCCCTTTGGTCAATGGCAGGCTCGGATCAGGTTCAGGCGTCAACTCCCCTGCTGCGACCTTACGATTGCGTACCGCAGCCGAAATCTTGGACCGAATACGATCCTCGCCGGGCATATCGTAATAGCCTTCGACAGCGACGGTCTCGATCAACTCGGGTTCGGGCATCGGTTCGGGGCGGCGGATCAGCGATGGCATCCGCGCCAGAAGACCTGTCTTAGCTGCGGGCTCCTGAATTTCAGGCTCAGGGTCTTCAAAAACAGGTTCTGCATAGGCCAGATCATCATCAAAATCCGCCTGCACCGCTACTGCGCGTTCTGCTTTACGCTCGGCCCACTGCGCTTTTCGATCGCGCGCGACCTGCGCGGTCGCGGTCGCCCCTCGGCCCAGCGCATTCATCAGCAAGTCATAAGCCATGACCAGCCCCAACAAGAAGGCCCGGAAACCATTGCGCACATCGACTTTGGTAAAACCCAACACGAAAACGCCCAGCGCCAGCATCCCAACCGCCATCGCGAGCGACATCAGCTTGACAAGAAAATGGGAAGAGATCGGCAACAGCGTCAACAAAGCGCCCATCACCGTGTCGCCAAACAGACCGCCCAGCCCATAGCTATGCGTAGCCCGCCACTCAGCCCCCGGCACCAGCGTCGCTGCGTATACGGCCAGAACTGCAATCCAGATCGGAGCAAAAATCAAACGGGCAATGGCGCGATCTTCGCCAAAATGACCCGCAAAGCGCACGCCCCAGGTGACCAATACCAGCGCGACACCCAGGCTGCCCCACCCCACGATCATGAACAACGGTGCTGCGATCGAGGCCCCGATGCGCCCCATCCAATTCTGCACAGGTGCGTCGGTTGAGACCATCCAGTTCGGATCGTCAGGCGTATAGGACCATACCATCGCGGCGGCTGCGAGCCCCAACAAGATCAGAGCAATCCCGATCAGTTCCTTACTGCGCCGTTCGATGGCGGCTTGCGTGGTGCTGTCCAGCAGCGGATCACGGTTACGCGCGTTCAATGATGCCATTTTGCCCTCGTACCTCACGAATAGATGCAGTCGCGGAGCGTGATCAGCCCGCGCTTCATCTCTGTTTTTGGAGCCACCATAGCGACCCTGATAAATTGCTCGCCCGGGTTTTGCCCCGGATCACCTTGGGAAAGATATGCGCCCGGCAGAACCCGAACGCCGGTTTCCTGCCAAAGCTTCAATGCGGTTTCTTCGCCGTTTTCGACCGGCAGCCACAGGAAAAACCCGGCCTCAGGCGGCATGTAACCCTGCACACCTGCAAAGACCTCATCCGCGATGGCGTATTTCTCCTGATAGAGAGCGCGGTTCTCTTGCACATGCACCTCATCGGCCCAGACTTTGGCAGCGGCGGCCTGCAACGGTGCAGGCAAGGGGGCACCTGCATAGCTGCGCAACAGCTTGACCTGTTTTATTGTCTCAGGCCCACCCGCGATAAGCCCGGACCGCAATCCGGCCAGATTTGATCGCTTGGACAGTGAGTTGAACAGAGTAACCCGCTCGGGATCAGCACCCAGCTCCTGTGCAACGGTCAGCGCACCGACCGGAGCGGTGTCGCGGTAGATCTCGGAGTAACACTCATCGGCAAAGATGCGAAAATCGTATTTCTCGGCCAATTGGATCAGTTCAGCCCAATAGTCTCGCGATGCGACCGCCCCCTGAGGGTTCGCGGGTGAACAGATATAGGCGACGGCCGTGCGATTCAGCACCTCTTCGGGCAAACTGGTGTAGTCCGGCAAATGGCTGGTCGCAGCGGTTGCGGACACAAAATAGGGCTGCGCTCCGACCGAGATCGAGGCGACCATATAGACCTGATAAAATGGGTTAGGGCACAGAATGATCGGCTGCTGGCCGTTCTTCTGTTCAGGGCACAGTGCCATCGCGGCATTGTACAACCCCTCGCGGGTGCCGTTCAGAGCCATCACATTGGTATCTGCATCCATCGACACGCCATAGCGGCGGTTGACCCAGTCAGCGATTGCAGCGCGCAATTCGGGCGAGCCCTCGTTTGGCGGATAGCCTTGAAATCCGGCGGCGTTTTCCATGATCACGTCGGTTACCCAGGGCGGGAAATCGTGCTTGGGCTCGCCAATGGTCATGTGAACGATATCGCCACCCGGTTGATGATGATCCAACAGGGCGCGCAGACGCGGGAATGCATATTCCGGTAGGTTCGAAAACCGCTCGGGGTAATTCATCATACTGCCTCAATATCGGGGTCATTTTGCGCCCCGTTTCTTGGCAGATTACAGATCGACCCGGGTCTCGTCCAGACAAAGAGGTTCCGAATCAGGGGATTGTGGCATTCAGGTCAAAGCACCTTCGGCGGCTGATCCGAGCCGTAACAGGGCCTCTTCCGACCCCGGATAGCCCAGCATCATCAGCCCGCAACCGGGTGTTCCCGTGGGCAATGTCAGCGCCGCAAGTCCCATCAGATTTCCAATCCTTGTGTTTCGGAGGGCAAGAAGATTCTCGGTGACATAGTAGTCATGGTCATTCATCAGCCGGTCCAGATTAGGCGGCAAGATCGGTGCGGTCGGCGCAAGCACCGCGTCAAACCCGGCGGTCGCCGCGTCCCAGGCCTGACGGCAGGCAGTCAGCATTGACCAGGCAGCCACGTAATCCGGGCCGGTATATGCTTTGCCCATGCGGAACCGTTCCAGGATTTCGGGATACATCGCTTCAGGGTTCGCTTCGATAACGTCGCGCCACAGACCGTAGGCTTCGGTCGTATAAAGCACACCTGACAGTCCCATCGCATCGTTCAACTCAGGCACTTCAAGCGGAACAATCTCGGCCCCGGCCTCTTTCAGACGCACTAGCGCCTCATAATAGGCCTTGGCAGGCGCCTCGCGCAGATCATCTTTGGCCACGTTCTGCAAATCAGCAAAGCGGCGACCTTTCAAAGAGGCCCCGCGCAGATCAGCCGGGGCTGTGCCCTCCAGCGTAGCCAGCATATGAGCGGCATCCTCAACAGACCTTGTCAAAGGCCCAACCGTATCGAATTTCAGGCAAAGCGGTACGACGCCTTCGAGGCTAACGCGCCCCGCCGTGGTTTTGAGCCCCACAAGATCGTTCCATGCAGAAGGAATGCGCACCGATCCGCCTGTGTCTGATCCGATACCGCCAGCTGCAAGACCCCATGCTACCGAGGCCCCTGCCCCTGAGGATGAACCTCCGGGTACGGCCTCTTCGTCATTCACACACGGAGGTGTGGCCGTCACAGGGTTGAGGCCCAAACCCGAGAACGCCAATTCGCTCATGTGGGTTTTACCCAGACAGACCGTGCCCATAACGGTCGCGTTCCGTACCACCTGCGCATCAGATTCGGGCACGCGGCCCTTTAGCAAGGCCGAACCTGCCTCGGTTCCGACGCCTGCCGTGTCAAACAGGTCTTTCCAGCTGATTGGAACCCCATCCAGCAATGATCGACGCAGGCCAAGTTTGACGCGCTCTTGCGCTGCTTGTGCCTCGGCGCGGGCGCGGTCGTGGGTAACACAGGCGTAAATGCGATCGCGATGTGGATGGGCGTCAATCGCGCTCAGATATGTTTCGGTCAGTTCAACCGGATCGATCTGCCCCATTCCGATACCACGGCCCAAATCACATGCCGTCATGGTCAGCCAGTCTTGCATCCGGTCACCTCCCGAGTAATTCCGTGTCCGGACGGTAGCGACAGGACCGCACATGGACAATCCCGAATGGGCACGCATATTGCAGCACATGGAACACAGATCCGACATCCTGATTGTTGGCGGCGGCCTGAATGGCCCTGCTCTTGCGCTGGCGCTGGCTCAGACCGGGCATTCGGTCACCGTAATTGATGCTCTGGCAGAGAAGGTACGCAAGAACGCGGCCTTTGATGGGCGTGCTTACGCACTGGCGCTGGCCTCACAACGTCTTCTGGACGCAATCGGCGTTTGGGAGAAGGTCGAAGACCACGCCCAGCCCATGCTCGAAATCAAGGTCACCGATGGCCATGCCGGTGCAGGACCCTCGGCATTTTTCATGCATTTCGATCATGCTGAGATCGAAGAAGGTCCAATGGGCTATATGGTCGAAGACCGTCACCTTCGGCGTGCCTTTCTGGAAGCCATGGCCGAACATGCCGGGATCACCGAAATCAGCGGCAAAACTGTTATATCTCAGGACATCACAGCACTCGGAGCGACGCTGACGCTAGACGATGGTTCGACTCTGTCTGGCAATCTTTTGGTCGGTTGTGATGGTCGTCGCAGCGGGACTGCAATGCGCGCTGGAATAAAGCGCACGGGATGGGACTATGGCCAGACCGCTTTGGTTTGCGCCATAGAACACGAACTGCCCCATCACGGAATTGCCCATCAATTCTTCATGCCCCCCGGCCCGCTGGCGATTCTGCCTCTGACCGGCAACCGTAGTTCCATCGTGTGGAGCGAACGCAGTGAGACGGCCAAACAGATCAATGCCCTGCCCGAGGCAGACTACCTGCAGATCCTGCGCCCGCGCTTTGGTGATTTCCTTGGGGACATCCACCTGCAAGGCGACCGGTTCACGTATCCGCTGAACCTGACAATTGCCAACTCCTTCATAGCAGATCGGCTGGCCTTGGTTGGAGACGCCGCCCACGGCATGCACCCCATTGCTGGGCAAGGCCTGAACGCGGGACTGCGCGATGTGGGGGCCTTGGCCGAGGTCCTGACTCTTGCTGGACGACGTGGCGAAGATATCGGATCAACGCTGGTACTGGAGCGCTATCAGGAGTGGCGTCGGTTCGACACCGCCTCGCTCGCAATGGCGACGGATGTGTTCAACAAGCTGTTTTCAAACGACAACCCTCTGCTCCGCATGGGCCGGGATATCGGTATGGGCATTGTCGGATCTCTGCCCGGACTGCGCCGGGGCTTTGTGCGCGAGGCAGCAGGGCTGACCGGCGATCTGCCGAAACTGCTGCAAGGGCGCCAGATTTAGTCAAGTTCGCGCGCCTCATCCACAAGCATCACCGGGATACCGTTGCGGATCGGGAAGGCCAGCCCGGCGGCTTTGGACACGAGTTCCTGCCGCTCGGCATCATAGTGCAGCGTTGTGTGGGTCTGCGGACAAATCAACGCCTCAAGCATATGGCGATCAAATGCGTGTTCGGGTGTGCTCATTGCAGATGTTCCTCATTCGATCCGCCACGCATGGCGAACTCAATCAATGTCACCAAGGTCTCGCGCCGGGTACGCAGGCAGGGGGCTTCAAGCAGGGCCTGCTTCTCCTCAGGGTCGAATTCGAGCATCATCGACAGCGAATTGACCAAAAGCTCGTCGTCTGCGTCTTTCATCGTGTCCCAATCGGTCGACAACTGGCGCGATGAGAAAAAACGTTCCAGTAGTTTTAGGAACCTGTCTCGATCAAAACCGTCATCCACTTCGGCCTTGCCCAGATCACGGTCGAACCCATCCCAAGACACCGAGGCGCGCCGATATGGGGTGAAACTGTCCAATTCTGATTTGACCCTAAAACGCGATATTCCAGTCAGAGTGATCAGATAGCGACCATCTTCAGTCTCGGAAAACTGTGTGATGCGGCCAGCGCAACCGATTTGATGCAGCTTGGTCTCGTCCCCCTGACAGGTGTTCGGCTGCACCATCCCGATCAGCCGCTCGGACGTTTTCAAAGCGTCATCCAGCATCTGGAGATAGCGCGGCTCAAAAATGTGCAGCGGTAGGCGCGAGCGCGGCAACAGCAGCGCTCCGGGCAGAGGAAACACAGACACCGTTTCCGGCAGATCAGCGGGGTGCATCATGTAGACGAGTGTAGCCCTGATCGGAATTTAGGCAAATATCATCGAGCTGAGCTTGCGCCGTCCGTTCAACACGATTGGATCATTGGGCTTGAGCGCATCGAAGATCGTGAAGAGCTGAGCCTTGGCCGCGCCCTCATTCCATTCGCGATCACGGCGGAATAGTTCGAGCAATTGAGCGACCGCCTCTTCAACATCACCGTTGGCATGCAAGGCCTGCGCAAGATCAAATCGGGCTTGATGGTTGTCAGGTTCAGCCTCAACCGCCGCAGTCAATTCACCAACCGGCCCAGCATCCGCCGCCTGTTTGGCCAGTTCGAGCTGCGCATGGGCTGCTTCAACCTCGGGCGAAGTTGAAATCTCGGCCGGGGCACCGTTGAGGATGGCTTCAGCCTGATCCAAATCACCCAGCGCGATATGCGCCCGTACTAGCCCGCCATAAGCTGCAGCGTGGTTGGCATCCTCGCCCAGAATAGCCGCAAAGGTTTGCGCTGCGTCAACGGCCGCCCCTTCAGTCAACATTTCTTCTGCGGCCTGAACCGCATCGTCCAGTTGATTACCGGGGCTCTCGCCACCTGCGGCTTCGATCACGCGATCAATAAATGCCTTGATCTCAGACCCCGGCAAGGCGCCTTGAAATCCGTCAATTGGTTGCCCCTTATGAAAGGCATAGACGGTCGGAATCGACTGCACACGCAACTGGCCCGCGATCATCTGAGCCTCATCCACGTTGATCTTGACCATCTTGACCGCGCCCTTGGCTGCGGTCACCGCCTCTTCCAGTGCCGGGCCTAGCGTTTTGCAAGGACCGCACCATGGAGCCCAGAAATCGACGATGATCGGCATCTCTTGCGAGGCTTCGACCACATCGGCCATGAAAGTGGCCTCGGTCCCATCCTTGATCAGATCAGTGGTATCAGGGCCGGCTGCGCCGTTCAAAAGATCCATGGTATTTACTCTCAGGTTCGTATTTGCGCTCTATATGCAGCCCCGCAGTTCAGAAACCAAGGGCTGAGTCGAGCGTTTTTACATCAATCAGACGTCGAATGTCGCAAAAACCGGCGCATGATCGCTTGGTTTCTCCCATCCACGCGCATCGCGCAAAACTCGGCTGGAATGGCCAGCGTTCGAGATATCAGGCGTGGCCCAGACATGATCCAGCCTGCGCCCCTTATCTGCCGCGTCCCAATCCCGCGCCCGGTAGGACCACCAGCTATAAAGCTGCCCTTCGGGGATATCCTGCCGGGTAATATCGACCCAGCCACCCGCATCCTGCGTCTCGGCCAGCGCTTCAACTTCGATCGGCGTATGCGAAACCACCTTGAGCAGTTGTTTGTGCGACCAGACATCATCTTCGCGCGGGGCAATATTTAAATCGCCAACCAGTATGGACTTTTCCGGCTTCTCGGCATGGAACCAGTCCCGCATATCGGTCAGGTAGTCCAGTTTCTGACCAAACTTCTCATTCATCTTGCGATCCGGGACATCACCTCCGGCAGGAATATAGAAATTGTGGATGGTCACACCATTTTCCAGCCGACCCGCGATATGGCGTGCATGACCCAATCCCGCGAAATCCTTGTCGCCCACTTCCTCGAGCGGCAGCCGGGACAGGATGGCGACACCGTTGTAGCCTTTCTGCCCCCGCGCGATCATATGCGTGTAGCCTAGCTCGGCGAAGCCCTCGGTCGGAATCTTGTCGACCGGCGACTTGCATTCCTGCAGGCATAGGACATCCGGCGCCTCTTCCTGCAGCAATTTCAGCACGATAGGCTCACGCAGGCGGACCGAGTTGATGTTCCATGTGGCAAGGGTAAAGGGCATATCGGAAAGTTCCTTTGTCTCGATCTGCGCAGGTTAGCGCGCGACTGTAAGCGGCGCCATGGGAAAAGACCGACAAATCAGATCCCATTGTGCGAAACAGCATGTATCGGGCTCCTAGCCCGTTTTAATACGATACTTTCTGAACTTCGCACCCTCATACTCGATTTCACCGATATAGTGGGCACCCAACCGTGCCAAAGCCCCCAATTTTCGACGCGATAGAGGCAGTAAAAACGTCACGAACGGGATGCGCGGGTCCGCAATAGCAAATTCAATTGCCTGTCGCGTGATCCGCGAGCCTAATCCAAAATATTCAGGCCTCAGAACCAAACCATAGTCCCACTCGTCGCCTTCTTTTTGGAACCCACCCCAACCTATGTATGTATCGCCATGCAATATTGCCCAATGCCCAAGCCCGTCACGCACCCAGTACTCTTCCTTGACCTGAACAAATTGGACGACGGCTACGTTGTCCCATCCGCTTGTTAACAGAGGTAAATGTTCAGCCAAGCGAGGATCAGACATGTGCGAAAGAATATCTTGCGGATCAACCTCGGGTAGGCGTGTAAAGGTCAGTTTCATCTCAATCTCTGATCCTGACGACATAGTAGAATTCAGGCGATCAATTGGCTGAGCGTTAAAAAAAGCCGGGCCATGGGGCCCGGCAGTCCAACAGGGAGGTGCATGTCATAACCCGGACATGCGCGGGTTGGGAGTAATCTAAAGATACCTACAGGGTATCACTTTGATCCAAGTCAATCCACCATTAGTCAAGCAACAAGGCGATATCCGCCCGATTCTGTGACCAAAAGGCGCGCATTTGACGGGTCGGGTTCGATCTTCTGACGTAGACGGTAGATGTGTGTTTCCAATGTGTGCGTCGTAACACCGGCGTTATAACCCCACACTTCGTGCAGCAGGACATCGCGCGCGACAACGCCATCGGTCGACCGATAGAGAAACTTGAGAATGTTTGTCTCTTTCTCAGTCAGACGGATCTTGCGATCATCTTCGGTCATCAGCATCTTCATCGCTGGCTTGAAGGTGTAGGGGCCAAGAACAAATACTGCATCCTCGGATTGTTCGTGTTGACGCAGTTGGGCCCGAATGCGTGCCAAAAGAACCGGGAATTTGAAAGGCTTGCTGACATAGTCGTTTGCACCTGCATCCAGGCCAAGGATCGTATCGGCATCACTGTCGTGCCCGGTCAGCATCAGTACAGGGCTTTTGACACCTTGCTTGCGCATCAGGCGGCACAGCTCGCGGCCATCGGTATCGGGCAGGCCGACATCTAGAATAACCAGATCATAAATCGCTTCGCGTGCACGCTCCATTGCGGACTGACCATCTGATGCTTCGAACACATCAAAATCTTCGGTCATCACGAGTTGCTCGCTGAGCGCTTCGCGCAAATCTTCGTCATCATCCACCAGCAGGATTTTCTTGAGCTGAGCCATGTCCGGTCCTCCTAAGCCTTTTCCATCACTTGCGTACGGAGATTGCAATCAGCAAGATATACTGCAGTCGCCTCACGGCCTCGTGTCTGTCGCATAGGAATTGTTTCACATTTCCCATTGATCAGGGTAGGAGAAAGACAAATCGTTATAGGGTAACATACATGAGTCTCGTCCCCAACATAACTGAACTGCTGGCGCGGGCGCGGGCCGACCTGCGAATGGGTGTTCCTGTCGTTCTAACGGATGAACTGGGATTCGGTGTTCTTGCGTTCGCTACGGAAACGCTGAGCCCGCAGAGACTGGCAGACTTGCGTACCCTTGGTGGAGAACCGGTTGTGGCCATTACAATGCGGCGCGCCGAAACACTAAAAGCGCGCGCGTATGACGGCGATCTGGCCCGGGTCATGATCCCGGCGGATGCCGAGCTAAGCTGGGTCCAGGCAGTCGCAGACCCCTCGGACGATCTGAACGCGCCCATGAAAGGGCCGTTGATGACCCAGCGGCAGGGCAGCGCAAATTTGCACCGGATCGCGATTGCGTTGGCCAAATCGGCCCAACTGCTACCCGCGACTGTGGTCGTCCCCATCGATGAAAGCCATGAGTTTGCAGCAACGCACGGGCTGACCCGTATCGATCATGCGCGCGCGGCACCACATCTGACCGATCGAAGCGCGTTGCATCCTGTCGTCGCCGCGCGCCTTCCGATGGAAGTTTCAGAGGCTGGTCGCCTGCACGTATTCCGCCCCGAAGACGGCGGAGAGGAACATTACGCCGTTGAGATCGGACGCCCGGACCGAGACAAACCCGTCCTCGCTCGGCTGCATTCAGCCTGTTTTACCGGTGATCTTATGGGCAGCCTGAAATGCGACTGCGGTCCGCAATTGCGCGGTGCTTTAACTCAGATGGGCGCCGAAGGTGCGGGGGTACTGCTCTATCTGAATCAGGAAGGGCGCGGCATTGGCCTCGCCAACAAGATGCGCGCCTATTTCTTACAAGATCAGGGCTTTGATACGGTCGAAGCCAATCATCGATTGGGATTCGAAGATGACGAGCGGGATTTTCGACTGGGGTCTGACATCCTAAAGTCTCTGGGTTTCAGTTCAGTACGTCTGCTGACCAACAACCCCGCTAAGATCGCAATGATGGAGCGAACCGGAATCGCCGTCACCGAACGCGTTCCTCTGAAGGTGGGCGAAACCGATTTCAACCGCTCATATCTTGCAACCAAAGCGGCGAAATCGGGTCATTTACTGTGACACCACGTGATCTGGTTCTAGCACCTCGGGGCATACGGTTTCTGGGGCGCATGTTCCCCTGTGCGATAGGCAGGGGATCTTTGAGTCGAACCAAACGGGAAGGTGATGGGGCTACACCTGTGGGCGCACATCATATTGTCGGGATGCTCTACCGCGCTGACCGAATGTCGCGGCCCGCTTCTTGGGCGCGCCCTATCGGACCAAACGATTTATGGTCAGATGACGTAGAAGACACCGCCTATAATCATCTGGTTCATGCGCCTCACAGCTACAGCCACGAAAAACTGCGTCGTCCCGATCCGTTGTACGATCTGATACTTATAACCGACTGGAATTACCCTGACTCGATACCCGGTCAAGGTTCGGCCATATTCCTGCATCAGTGGCGACGACCGCGCTATCCCACAGAAGGCTGCATCGCCTTCCGGCGCGACCATCTACGATGGATCGCGCGGCAGATTGCACCCGGTAATCGGCTGATCATTCCTGAGACTTAACGCGCGCACCAAAGATGGCTGCTCCGACGCGAACGTGAGTCGCGCCCAAGGCAATTGCGGATTCGAAATCGCTGCTCATCCCCATCGATAACCCGTCCAACCCGTTCCTTTCGGCTATTTTTGCCAAAAGCGCGAAGTGCAGCGCGGGTTCTTCATCGACCGGAGGGATGCACATCAATCCACGAAGGGGCAGGTCAAGGCCTCGGCATTCAGCGATAAAAGTATCCGCATCAAGTGGAAGTACGCCTGCCTTCTGATCCTCTTCTCCCGTATTGACCTGAATGAACAGATCCGGGCACTTGCCCATATCTTGCGCCAATCTCGCCAGTGTTTTCGCAAGCTTGGGCCGGTCGACCGAATGGATCGCATCGCAAAGCTCTATAGCCTGCCGTGCCTTGTTGGTCTGCAGCGGTCCGATCAAATGCAAATCGACATCTGGATAACTTTCCCGGAACGCGGGCCATTTGCCCGCTGCCTCCTGAACCCGGTTCTCTCCAAAACACCGATGGCCCTGTTGCAAAACGGCTTCGACCCGATCGTTGGGTTGAACCTTGGAAACCGCGATCAACTTTACAGACCCAGTGGCGCGCCCGGATGCGGATTCCGCTTTTGCGATACGGTCGGTGATATCTTGCAGCGACATGGGGCCTCTCATTTTGCGTTTGCTGCAGCAAAACATCATGTCGACGAAAAAGAAAAGGGCAGGTCCGAAGACCTGCCCTTAAACCTTGCGGTTCAAATCAACTTAGAAGTTGAAGTTGACACCGAAGTCTGCGCGAACGCGGCTGTCGCCGTCACCAGCTTTGGTGTTGCCCAGACCACCTTTCAGCGACACACCGCCACCCAGGTCATGGATGAAGCCGATGCCGTACTGCTGGGTGTCGTCGTCTGCGCTACCGTCACCGTAAGCAGCGGTCAGAGTGGTTGCCGCGCCCAGGTTATAGGCCAGCGAGAAACCATACGCGGTGCCGTTCAGGTTATCTGCTGCAACGTCATCGTCAGCTACAAACAGGGTACCGTTGAAGTCGCCGAAGTCAGCGCCCAGGGTCAGTACGGTCAGAGTGTCTTTCTCACCACCGAACGGACGGTCGGTCTGACCATAGGCCAGAGCGGCTGTGACGTTGCCGAAGGTGTAAGTTGCACTGATATCCCAGCGGTCGCCGCTGTCGGTGTCTGCACCTGCAGTTGCAGTTTCAGCAAAAGTGGCTTGGTCATACGACGCACCGAAGGCGAAGTCGCCAACTGCGTACTGGAAGAACACAGCGTTCGAACCTGCACCGGTCGACGAGAATGCCAGGAAGCTGTAGTCAACAGCGGCATACTGACCGATGAAGAATTCCAGGCCAGGCTCGTTACCGTAGTAGTTTGCCAGGTTGTCGAAGGCACCCGATACGTTGCCCGCGTCAACACGCAGACCACCGTAGATTGCCGAGAAGCGCGCGCCGCTCAGCTGAGCTGTACCTGCTTCGCCGTTGCCGGCGTTTTCGTCAGCTTGCAGACGAACACGAGCCGAGAACTCAACACCACCGTCGGTTTCTGCGGTGCCGTCGATGTTCAGACGGAAACGCGAGATCAGGATTGTGTTGTCGGTGTCAACGCCAGAAGCGGTGCCGCCATCAATCGAATCAACGGTGCCGGTACGGTCTTCCAGGTAACCAATACCAAAGCGGCCATAACCGCTGAATTTAACGTCGGCCGCTGCAACACTTGCGGTTGCGATCAGAGCGGTCGATGCGAAGAGAACTTTTTTCATCTTGTTTCCCTCGGTTTCAAAGATATTTCTACTCGACACATGCAAAGCACGCGTCTCAGCACGGACATCGTTTCGCTTTTTTTACCCCGGTTGCGCAAGCTTGGCATAAACGCTCTGCCGTCATTCAGATCGAATTGGTGCAAGGATGCCACAGTCGATTTTCCGCCAGGTCCTGCGGGCAACTCACGCCCATATGTAAAGAATAGGCTTGTTGCAGCACCACTCCTTGTCTAGGAGTGACATTCAAACAGTACAAAACAAGTAAAACAGGACCTTCCAACGATGCGCCTGATAACGATTCTGGGTTTGATCATGGTGACGGCGACTGTCTCTGCCTGTAGTCGCGGGCGACTGCCACCAGGGGACGCCAGCGTTTTGACCGTTGATGGCAGCTCGTCAGAAGAGCGTGAGCTGAATGATCCGAATCGTACGACGATATGGGACATCTTCGGCCCGGACACATCCGAGCAGGTAACGCAGGTAAACCGCTATCTTTGGGCCGCGTCCCTGGACGTGCTGAATTTCCTGCCCATTGAAGAGGTTGATCCGTTTACAGGTGTGATCGTTACCGGTTACGGAAGGCCGCCCGGCGGCGGGCGGTCGTATCGCGCAACGGTACATATTAGTGATCCAGCGCTCGAGGCGCGCTCACTTTCTGTTGCGCTTCAGACCAGTGGCGGTTCCCCGGTCAGTGCGGCAACCTCTCGCGCGGTTGAGGATGCAATCCTATCCCGGGCCCGTCAGCTACGGATTGCTGACAACAAGTTCTAGCAACCCGCAAGAAATCACAATAATACAACGCCGGGTTCATGCCCGGCGTTTTCATTCACGAAGGACCGCACCATGTCGCGCTACTCGGCCAACGAAATCGAAGCAAAATGGCAAGAGGCCTGGGACAAGGCCGGAATCTTCACCGCCAACCACAAGGCGGACAAGCCGAAATACTACGTGCTTGAAATGTTCCCCTATCCCTCAGGCCGCATTCATATGGGGCATGTGCGCAACTATACGATGGGCGACGTGATCGCGCGGCATAAACTGGCGACCGGACATAACGTGCTACATCCGATGGGCTGGGATGCCTTCGGAATGCCAGCCGAAAATGCAGCGATGGCAATCGGTGGCCACCCTAAAGACTGGACCTACGGCAACATCGCCGACATGCGCGGACAGATGAAACCGCTGGGCCTGTCGATCGATTGGTCCCGTGAATTTGCCACCTGTGATCCGGAATACTACGGCCAACAGCAAGCGCTGTTCCTAGATATGCTTGAGGCCGGTCTTGTCTACCGCAAGAACGCCGTAGTGAACTGGGACCCGGTCGACATGACCGTTTTGGCCAATGAACAGGTGGAAAACGGCCGTGGCTGGCGTTCGGGCGCCTTAGTGGAGCGTCGGGAACTGACTCAGTGGTTCTTCAAGATCTCGGATTATTCCGAGGAGCTACTCGACGCGCTGGACACGCTGGATAACTGGCCCGCCAAGGTGCGCCTGATGCAAGAAAACTGGATAGGCAAGTCGCGCGGCCTTCAGTTTGGGTTCGAACGAACCGATGGCAAAGAGCCTATCACCGTCTATACGACTCGTCCCGACACGCTGCTGGGGGCATCTTTTGTTGGCATCTCGCCTGATCACCCGATCGCCAAGCAGCTTGAGGCCGAGAACCCCGAAGTTGCTGAATTTGTTGCCGAATGCCGCAAGGGTGGCACGACCGAAGAAGCCATCGAAACGGCCGAAAAGCTGGGTTACGACACCGGCATCCGCGTCAAGCACCCTTTGGACCCGAACTGGGAGCTGCCGGTTTGGATCGCCAACTTCATCCTCATGGACTATGGCACCGGAGCAATCTTCGCCTGCCCGGCCCATGACCAGCGCGATCTGGATTTCTGCCGCAAATACGACCTGCCGGTGATCGACACGTTCTTCGCACTGGACAGTGACACACCGGTCGACAAAATCGCCTTTGTGCCGCCTAAGACCGAAAAGGTCCGCTGGGTGAAACATTTTGCCGGTCTGACCGAGGCGACCGGTGATGAGGCGATTAACGCGACGGTCGATTTCGCCGAAAAAGCAGGATGGGGTGAAGGCGTCACTAAGTACCGCCTGCGCGACTGGGGTCTGAGCCGTCAGCGGTATTGGGGTTGTCCGATTCCCGTTGTCCATTGCGACAAATGCGGCACCGTGCCCGAGAAGAAAGAGAATCTGCCAATTCAGCTACCCTATGACGGTGGCAACGGCGAACCAATCGACTTTTCGATCCCGGGCAACCCGCTGGACCGTCACCCCAACTGGCGTGACACCCCTTGCCCGTCCTGCGGCGCACCGGCCAAGCGCGAAACCGACACGATGGACACGTTCGTCGATTCGTCGTGGTATTTCGCCCGTTTCACTGCGCCGCGCGCGGAATCGCCTACCGATCTTGCCGAAGCCGAGTATTGGATGAATGTCGACCAGTATATCGGTGGGATCGAACACGCGATTCTGCACCTGCTCTATTCCCGTTTCTTCGCCCGGGCGATGAACATCACTGGCCACCTGCCGAAAAAAGCCATCGAGCCCTTCAATGCGTTGTTCACGCAAGGCATGGTCACGCACGAGATCTACCAGACGCGCGATGCTAAGGGCCGACCGGTCTATCACCTGCCCGAGGATGTGACCGACGGCAAATTGGCCGACGGCACCGAGGTCGAGATCATCCCCTCGGCCAAAATGTCGAAATCCAAGAAAAACGTGGTTGATCCGGTAAGCATCATCTCGGCCTTCGGTGCCGATACCGCGCGTTGGTTCGTGCTGTCCGATTCGCCACCCGAACGCGACGTGGAATGGACCGCGTCCGGCGCTGAAGCCGCGTTCAAGCACCTGAGCCGGGTGCACCGGATCGCATCGGAAATCGTCGGGTCGGACGTGGCCGCCAATGCCGAGGACGAAGCGCTACTGCGCGAGATGCACAAAGCCATTCACGATGTGTCAGGCGGCGTCGAATCCTTCGGCTTCAACGCCTCGATCGCCAAGCTTTATGCCTTCACCAACACGCTGGCGAAATCAAAGGCGGGCACCGCAGCCAAGCGCGAGGCCGCAAAAACGCTGGCACAGCTTATGTCGCCCATGACCCCTCACCTGTCAGAAGAGCTTTGGCAGATGCTGGACGGCGAAGGTTTGGTCGCAACAGCACCGTGGCCTGTGGCCAATGAGGCGATGCTGGTCGATGACACCATCACCCTGCCCATTCAGATCAACGGCAAACGCCGTGCAGAAATCAGCGTTCCGAAAGACATGGACAAGGCAGAGGTTGAAAAAATCGCGCTCAGCACCGAAGCTGTGCAAAAGGCGCTGGATGGCGCTGCTCCGAAAAAAGTGATCGTTGTTCCGGGCCGAATCGTAAATGTCGTCGTTTGATCGCAGAACCTTGCTGTTGATGCCGCTAGCGCTTGCCGCTTGCGGGTTCGAGCCGGTCTATGCACCCGGTGGATCAGGCTCGGCTCTGGATGGCAAGGTCGAGGTATCAGCACCGAATACGGTCGAAAGTTTTCTGCTGGTACAGAATCTTGAGCGTAAATTGGGCCGAAGCGCGACCTCCGGCAATGAATACAAACTAGATGTCGTGGTTTCGACGGTCACCCGCCGAGCCTCAATCACGACAGCAAATGAAACCAATCGCTACACGATTGATGGCAATGCCAGATACGAGTTGAAGTCCGACGCGACCGGGCAGGTCCTTGCCTCTGGACGGGTCACAGATTTCGTCGGTTATTCTGCCGCTGGCTCGACCGTCTCAACATTGGCTGATGAACGCGACGCGACCGAGAGATTGATGGTGATCCTGGCCGATCAGATAGTAAATCGTCTATATGCCACACCGGGCCTGTCCGCATGAAGCTGAGCCCGCGCGAGGCTGAGGGATATTTTGCCAAGCCGGATGAGGGCAAAGCGGGTCTGCTGATCTACGGCGCGGACGCCATGCGGGTTGCCCTGAAACGCCAACAGGTACTGGCCGCCCTGCTTGGACCCGGCGCGGAAGAAGAAATGCGCCTGACCCGAATCCCTGGAAGCGAGCTGCGCAGCGACCCGGCCTTGTTGCTGGACGCAGTAAAGGCGGTCGGGTTTTTTCCCGGACCACGCGCGGTATTTGTCGAAGACACGACAGATATGGCAGCGCCCGCGATTCTCGCCGCTTTGGAAGACTGGGATCATGGCGACGCTCAAATCGTTGTAACCGCTGGTCAGCTCAAACCCAGCTCAAAAATCCGCAAAGCGTTTGAGGCGAACCCGGCAGCGTACGCTGTTGGTATCTATGATGATCCACCCTCTCGGGCCGAGGTGGAACGAATTCTAGCGCAAGCCGGATTACAGAATATTCCGCGTGATTCGATGTCGGCCCTCAGCGAGCTCGCCATGGCGCTTAGCCCCGGCGATTTCACGCAAACTGTAGAGAAACTGTCACTTTACAAGCGTGGCGACACAAGCGAACTGATCATAGAAGATATCGAGGCATGCGCGCCAAGGTCGACTGAGGCCGCGCTGGATGATGTGTTGAACGTTGTCGCCGAAGGCCGTGCACAAGAGATCGGGCCATTGATCCGGCGGTTGCAGGCGCAGGGCACCAATGCGGTAACTTTGTGTATCGGTGCCACGCGACATTTCCGGACTCTTTATGCCTGTGCGTCAGATCCAGGCGGGGCGGCACAGGGAATCGGCAAATTGCGCCCTCCGGTCTATGGCAAACGGCGCGATCGGATCTTACGGCAAGCCCAGGGTTGGGGGGCACAGAAATTGCAGACCGCATTAACGGTTCTGACCGATACTGATCTGTCCTTGCGCTCGGCTGGCCAAACCGCACCAGCAATGGCGCTGGTGGAGAGGGCCATGATCCGCTTGGCAATGCTGGCCAGATCCGGCTGAAGCCTATCGGTTCAACCATTCAACAGCCGACTGCCCAGCCCATCGACCCGTCGCCAGACAGCCGGTCAGAAGATAACCGCCAGTTGGCGCTTCCCAATCCAGCATCTCGCCTGCACAGAAGACGCCAGGCAAGGCGGTCAGCATTAGGCCTTCATTCACCGAATGACGCTCAATACCACCTGCAGTCGAGATCGCTTCATCCATCGGGCGCAGGCCAGAATGGTGTAAAGGCAGGTTCTTCAGGGTCTCAACCCAATGCGAAGGTGCCAAATCGCTGCCTTTGGTCATTTCATGAAACAAAGCGACCTTCTGCGAAGACAGGCGCAAACCATTCTTCAGCCAATGCGACAGAGTCGCCTTGGGTTTCTTCGCACTCAATCGCTCATGCAGCGCATCTTTCGAAACATCCGGAACCAGATCCACAAAAAGCGGCAAGCCATTCCGAAGTGCCGGCGTCAGAGAATACAGGCCCCCACCTTCCAAACCCTTTGCAGAAATCGTCGCCTCACCTCGGCTTTGAAATTGACCTGCCCACCATCTCACCGACTTTAGGGCCGCACCAAAATGAGGCTGCATATACGGGCTCCAATCGACTGAAAGAGCCGCATTTGCGGGTGCGAACGGGGCCACGTTGACACCTTGTTCTACAAGCCAAGGTGCCCATGCCCCATCCGATCCAAGCCGCGCCCAACTGGCGCCGCCGAGTGCTAATATAGTCGCGTCTGGGGTGCAAAACTGCGCCCCAATGGGCGTTTCAAACACCAAAGCACCATTTTGCCAACCTTTCCAGCGCCATCGGGTTTTGATCTCGACACCAGCCCGATCAAGTCGGGTCAACCACGCCCGCAATAAGGGCGATGCCTTCATCGCTTTGGGAAATACACGGCCAGTTGAACCTGTGAAAAGTTCTTGCCCCAGACCACCGGCCCAAGACATGACC
This sequence comes from Ruegeria sp. CL5, assembly GCF_056536485.1. Lineage (NCBI taxonomy): Bacteria > Pseudomonadati > Pseudomonadota > Alphaproteobacteria > Rhodobacterales > Roseobacteraceae > Ruegeria > Ruegeria sp. CL5. The sequence goes on along the minus strand of NZ_JBQFPS010000005.1, from coordinate 74,233 downwards.
GCCTGCGCGTCAAACGCTTGGATCATCGGATGCAGCCAGTTCGCAGCTTCCCCATATGCGGAAATAAGAGTCTCAAAGGATTCGTCTTTGGTCAGGTTCAGCCCAGACTTTCCTGCCATCAAAAATTTGCGCGCCACCGAAGGTTTCGCTTCGGCCACAAGAACCTCATGCCCTGCAGCAGCAAGTTGCTCGGCAGCAATCAATCCCGCTGGTCCTGCTCCGATGACAACGGTTTGCGCCATTGTGTCCCTCTTGCCCAATGCACGCTTCGGCGCAAAGTTAGGTCATGGCAAATTCTGATCCGATCTGCCCGCTCTGTAACCGCCCGATCCCTGAAGGGGGTGGTAGCCTGCACCATCTGATCCCAAAGCTCAAAGGAGGCAAGGGCGGGCCAACCGTTTTATTGCATCAGATCTGTCACAAAGAAGTACATGCAACACTCACCGAGGCCGAATTGGCGCGCGACTACAACACGGTCGATTCGCTGCGCACGCACCCAAGGCTGGAAAAGTTTCTGGATTGGGTGCGTAAACGCCCACCGGGATTTCGGTCAAAGGTGCCCGGCAAACGGCGCGGTCGTTAACCACCCGGAAGCCATGGATCACCGAACGCATCCTCTTGTGGATCTGCCAAACCTTCGACCTCGATCCCAAGATAATCCGGCACCGGCGCAAACCGGGCACTTGGGATATGTTGGAACTCCAACGTCGTGTATGGGCGCTTCCACAACCATTCGCGATTCTCGACCGCCCAGAGATCGGGGTTAGGAGGCACGTCGGCTGTAAACGCATAGAAATGCAGATCAAAGCCGTAAGGTTCGACATCTTGCATAGATAGCAAAGTCATTCCCTGAGATCGGCAAAACGCATCTTCAGCGGCGATGTCACCAGTCCGCAAAGTGATCTGACCAATGTGGGCCTCGGCAAATGGGGTGTCCGGGCCGGCGGCTTCGTCGGGTCGGTTACCCTCGAAATCATGCTGCAGCAGCTCGATGACAAACCCCTCGGGATCACTCAGATGGCACATGTAGCCAATGTCCAAAAACTGTCCCGGCGCGCTGACCGCGATACCCTTCTGGCGCAGTATATCTGCCGCAAGATCAACATTCGGCAGCGTGATCCCGATCTTCCAATAGCGCTGACCACGGTCGTGGTGATAGCCGCCGCCACCCGGCATCAGTAAAAGATCGGCATCCAGGCCGGGGTATCCCACGCGGCGATTGGCACCTTCGGCCTGAACCGACATACCAAGCGCATCACGATAGAACGCAGCCAACCCATCCGGATCTGCCACTCGCAAGCGCAGTGCAGCCATTCTCATGGGCACAATCCGGCGATACCAGCTGCAATCGCTGGGTCAGCAGACAGACTGTCTGCTACCAACTCCCGCGCGGTGGGCATCAGTAGATCGGCCTCGACAACCCGATCAACCAACCCAAAGTTGTACGCTTCTTCGGCCGAGATCTTTTGCCCGGCCATCAAGATCATTTTAGTTCTGGATGGGCCAATCAAAGCGGCCATCCGTTTCGGATCAGAGGGTTGCGGCAAAAAACCCAGCTTCATGACTGGATAGAAAAACTTGGCTGACGGAACTGCGATACGCAGATCACAGGCCAGAACCATACCGTTGGCCCCACCCGCCAGCGTGCCATTGAGCGCCGCCACCGTCAGGCAGGGCAACGCAGCAATCGCACCCGAAAGTCGTTCCCACAGATCTGAGGTTGCAAGTCCCGCCCGCGCTTCCTCGAGATCTGCACCTGCGCTGAAAACCCGGCCTACGCCGGTCAGGATCAACGCGCGGGCCTCAGTTGCGGTCTCTGCGATGTGGACCAATTCACCCAGCATCGCTGAAGTCAGTGCATTGGCCTTTTCCGGGTTGTTCAACGTGACCGTCCACAACCCGTCTTCTTGGGTCAGATCAATCACGTCAGACCAACTCGTTTGCGAATTTCTTCATTGCGCAGCGATATCTCGGTCCCCAAAAACTCATCCGCATCCGCCGAACACATCCACATCAACGCTCGCGCAGGCCAATCTGCCGGGATATGATCGTCCCAATCCAGTTGGCTGACCGGATTGATACCACTGGCCTTGATCACCCGCTGCATATCAGTGGCCACGGTCCCCGGCGACAAGCCCATGGCGCGGATGCCATGATGCGCCTCTTCCAAATGCACGCATTCCGTTAACATCTTGGCACCAGCTTTGGAGGCGCAATAGTGGCTCCAGGCTTCCACCGGATTAGACGCCGCGCCGGACGAGACGGTCAAAACCGCGCCCCCGCCTGACGCCCGCATGATGGGCAAAGCCGCGCGCATTCCATAGAAGATACCTTTTAGATTGATATCGATCGCATGGCTCCAAGCCTGTGTATCCGCGTTCGACAGATGAAAAATCGGATCGATCACACCCGCGTTCCCGATCAGCACGTCCAGCGCACCAAACTGATCAATGCAGTCGGCAACTGTCTGTTCTACCTGCGCAAAATCGCTGACATCGCAAGCCAATGCGATCACATTTTCACCCAGCGCCGCAGCCAACGCTTCGATCTGATCACGGCTGCGCGCGACCAGAGCCACATTGGCCCCGGCTGCGGCAAAAACGCGCCCGGCTTCTGCGCCGATGCCTCGACTAGCCCCAGTGATCAGTACAGTTTTCCCTTGCATATGCATCGCTTAAATCCCTGCATTTGAAATTGTCTTAACTCGTAACCCGCAAATGGGGAATTGGTCCACCCCTTCCCCCTTGACGCTGATCGCTACAGGCACGACGATGCCGTCAAATTGATCAAGAAGGGTTCTCTTATGACTGTTTTCCTTCGCCGCAGCTGCGGTGCAGCTTTGGCATATGCTGTTGCCACAAACGGCGCATTTGCAGATGTAACAGCCGATGATGTCTGGTCCGACTGGCAGGCCTATCTGGGCGGCATGGGCTATGACGTAACCGGTGAGCAAAGCGTATCGGGCAGCGTCACAACCATCTCGAACATGACGATGGCGATGGCGATTCCGGATACCGAAGGCACATTTGATATGGTCGTCCCCGAGATGACGCTGACCGAGAATGGCGACGGCACGGTCAATATCGGGTTCCCTGCCAGCTTTCCAATGACAATTTCGGGTGAGGCTGAGGGGGAGACATTCTCGGCCGATCTGGTCTATTCTCATGACGCTCTGGAAATGGTCGTCTCGGGTACTCCCGAAAATATGACTTACGACTATACGGCGAACAGTCTGACTCTGACGCTGGACGCGATGGAATTCGACGGTGAGACTGCGCCGGATGACATGTTGGCCCTGAATGTCCAGATGAACGATATTGCTGGCGCTTCCCAGATGGAAATCAACGAGAAGCGCAATATAGAGCAGCAACTTACCGCTAGCAGTCTGTCCTATGACGTCGCCTTTAATGAGCCCGATAGCGAAGATACGGGCCGGATCAGCGGCAAGCTTGATGAACTGAAGTTTGACGGCGATACAATCATCCCACCCGGCATGGATGTCGCAAGTATTGAAGACATCTATAAGGCCGGGTTCGCCGCGTCAGGGACCTTTACCTATGCCTCGGGTAGCACCGAAATGGCGGGTACATCCGAGGGCGAACCGTTCTCGCTGAGCAGCAGTTCCGAAGGTGGCAGATTTACCGGCAGCATCGATGCCCAGAGGCTTGTTTACGATCTTGCGCAGAACGGCACGAAACTGGCGGTCACAACGGCCGACCTGCCGTTCCCAATCGAAATGGCAATGGCCAATGCCGGGCTGAAATTTGAGTTCCCCGTTCAGGCGTCGGAAGAGATCCAGCCCTTCGGGTTTGGCATGAACCTGACCGATTTCACCATGTCCGACATTTTGTGGAGCATGTTTGACCCTGCAGGCGCGCTGCCCCGTGATCCGGCAACCATTGCGTTGGATACGACCGGCACCGCCAAGGTTCTGGTTGATTTCATGGACCCCGAAGCAGTGGAAGAGCTTGAGACATCCGATGTGGTTCCGGGCGAGTTGCATTCAATGAAGATCAACGAACTGCTTGTGTCGCTGGTCGGGGCAGAGTTGACCGGGAACGGAGACTTCACGTTCGACAATTCCAACACCGAAGAGTTTGATGGTCTACCCGCCCCGTCGGGCGTCGCCAATCTGAAACTTGTTGGGGCAAATGCTCTGCTCGACAAGCTGATCGGCATGGGCTTTGTCTCGGAAAACGATGCGCTGGGTGCCCGTATGATGATGGGTCTGATGGCTGTTCCAGGCGAAGAACCCGACACCTTGAATTCGAAAATTGAGTTCACCGAGGACGGACAGATTCTGGCCAACGGTCAGCGTATCAAGTGATCAACATATGGGGAAAGGCCGCAATCGTGGCCTTTCCCGCCTGAGGCACATTACGCTATTGTGCTGCAGGCCTTGCGGGACGAACGATCCGAGGCTAGGTCCAGTATAACCAGACCGGAGGCCTCATGACCCGAACACCTCAGAACATCAGCGATGAACTGCTGGACGCAGCCCGCAGGGCTGGTGCCGAAGCAGCCGATGCCATTGTTATTGATGGATCATCCGTTTCTGTCGAGGTGCGTGGTGGTGCGTTGGAACATGCCGAACGCTCGGAAGCGACCGATCTGGGGCTGCGGGTTTTTCTGGGCAAGCGTCAGGCGATTGTTTCGAGTTCAGACAGCCGTCCCGAGACCCTCAAAGCGATGGCCGAAAGGGCTGTTGCCATGGCCCGGGAAGCCCCGGAGGATCCGTTTACCGGTTTGGCTGAACCCGACCAGTTGATCACCGACTGGGACATGGATGCACTGGAACTTTTTGACACGGCCCCTGAACCCAGCGCCGAAACTCTGATGCAGGACGCGTTGGCTGCCGAAGCAGCGGCGTTGGAAGTGGCGGGCGTATCGCAGGTTTCTGACGCGGCGTCGGCTTATGGCACTCACCGGGTCCATCTTGCTGCGACAAACGGCTTTTCGGGTGGCTACATGCGCAGCAGCCGTTCAACCTCATGCGTTGCCATATCCGGTGAGGGCACGGGGATGGAACGTGACTATGACGGTGACAGCCGTACCTTTCAGTCAGATCTGCGCAGTCCGGCCGAGATCGGCCGAACAGCAGGTGAGCGCGCGGTTCAGATCGTCGGTGCGCGCAAACCGCAGACCGGCAGTTTCCCTGTCGTCTTCGACGAGCGTATTTCTTCGTCCCTGATCGGCCATCTGCTGGCGGCCAGCAATGGCGCCGCTATTGCACGCGGAGCCTCTTGGCTGAAGGAAAGCCTAGGGCAGCAGGTTCTGCCGTCACACCTGTCGCTGATCGAAGACCCACATCGCCCGCGCATCTCCGGCTCGCGCCCATTTGACGCCGAAGGCCTGGCAACACACAGGCGAGCTATCGTTGAGGATGGCGTGCTGACTGGATGGACGCTGGATTTGTCCAGCGCGCGCAAACTGGAAATGAGCTCTACCGGGAACGCCGCGCGCGGCGTATCCGGGCCACCCTCACCCAGCAACTGGAACCTTAGCCTGACGCCGGGCGACAAAACACGTGCTGATTTATTGCGCGATATGGGGACAGGGCTTTTGGTTACGTCGATGATTGGCTCGACCATCAACCCCAATACCGGCGACTATTCCCGCGGGGCCTCGGGTTTTTGGGTCGAAAACGGTGAGATCACGCACCCTGTCAACGAATGCACCATCGCGGGCAATCTGCGCGACATGTTAATGCGCATCATTCCTGCAAACGATGCGCGCGTTTACTTGTCGCGCGTTGTACCCTCGCTGCTGATCGAAGGGATGACCCTTGCCGGCAACTGACCTGTCCCTGCTGATCGACGCCGCACTTGAAGCCGGAAATATCGCCACGCGCTATTCTGGCCCTCAGGCCCAGCGCTGGGACAAACCCGAAGGCGCAGGACCGGTTACCGAAGCAGATTTGGCCGTCAATGCAATGCTCGAGCGTGAACTGCAGGCTGCCCGCCCAGACTATGGCTGGCTCAGCGAAGAAACCGAGGATTCACCTGATCGCCTGACCCGTAATCGGGTCTTTGTCATTGACCCCATCGATGGCACCCGCAGTTTTGCCGAAGGATCACGCACCTGGGCGCATTCGCTGGCCGTGACTGAGCAGGGGGAAGTAACGGCAGCGGTCATTTATCTGCCAATGCGTGATCTGCTTTATGCCGCCGCGAAAGAGCAAGGCGCAACGCTGAATGGCAGACCCATATACGTTTCTGGGCGGGTGCAGCTGTCCGAAGCTGAGATTCTGGCCGCAAAACCTAATCTTGATCCGCGCCATTGGCTATCTGAGGCTGTCCCGGAATTTCGCCGAGTGTACCGGCCGTCACTCGCTTATCGGATGGCATTGGTTGCACAAGGACGGTTCGACGGAATGCTGACCCTGCGCCCCAGTTGGGAATGGGATATCGCCGCCGGTGATCTTATCCTGCGTGAGGCGGGTGGACGCTGTACAGATCGGTTGGGGCATCCTTTACGGTTCAATAATGCTCACCCTCGCCTGAATGGCGTTGTAGCGGCGGGCTCAGAGGTACATGAAAATCTTCGTTCCAGATTGGACCCGCGCGGGATCGGCATCTCTGCATGAGTAAACCACGATCTCTCAGCCTGGCGGCCTATCGGGTCCTTTCTTGGGGTGTTCCCAAGAACACCAGTTTTGCAGGTATAGCGCGTCCCGAGGGAGAAGTTTTATGGGTGCATGTCAGCACACCATACCGGCTGCGCGCCGTTGATGATTTCTGTCGCCGCTTGATGTCCGCGCGACCGGGTTTGTCGCTGCTTCTAACAGCGCCTCCCGACGCCGATTTCGGAGAATGGGAAGAGTGCAGCTGCCAAATTCTAAAGCTCCCGGCCGAACACACCGGTGCTGCACGAGCTTTCCTGGACCATTGGCGCCCCGATATGGGACTTTGGTTCGGCGGTGGATTAATGCCAAACATCATTACCCGTGCGCAGGAGCGGTCAATCCCGCTTGTACTGCTTGAGGCATTGGTTGAAGTGAAGACGGCACGAGGTGGGCGTTGGCTCCCGGATATTACCCGTTATACGCTGGATTGCTTTACGACCATCCTCACCACAAATGATGAAACAGCACGCCAAATCCGGAGGTTGGGGGTCAACTCGGCAAAAATTTCGGTCGAACCTCCTCTTCATATCAGCCCCAACCCAACCCCTTGGCCCGAGGATGAATTGATCGAGACCAACCACATTCTGGCCGGTCGGCCAGTTTGGCTGGCCGCATGGGTTCAGGCCAAGGAGTTTATTTCGGTACTCAGTGCACATCGCCAGGCACTACGATTATTACCGCGTCTTGCTATGGTTCTGCACGTGGCCGATGCATCCGAGGCCGCGCCATTGTACAAACGTCTAGAGGCGATGGACCTGCGATGCGCTAATTGGGACGAAGGTCATGCCATTGAGGATACAACGCAAGTCATCGTGTCGTCAGAACCCGAAGATCTGGGCCTTTGGCATCGTGTTTCAGCCGTGACATTCATGGGCAGTTCGTTAGAACGCAACGCAGGTGGTCAAGACCCGTTGATTGCAATCGCGTTGGGATCGGCGGTGATTAATGGCCCGCATGTCGGCAATTACCAGGTCCTTTATGATAGGTTGAACCAAGCCAACGCCGCCATAACCATAAAATCAGCGACCGAGTTGGGTGATGGCGTAGTCGAGTTGCTGGCCCCGGACCGCACCGCAGACATGGCATTGGCCGGTTGGCAGATTGTAACCGAAGGCGCACCACAGGCGGATCAACTGATCGACATGGTGCAAGACACGCTGGACCGGCGGAGGGCCCACCATGCGCGCCCCTGATTTCTGGAATTCGGCCCCCGATCAGTTGAACTTGCGGGCCAGATTACTTGCACCACTCGGCCGCATCTACGCGTACGCGACAGCACGCCGCGTGGCGAGCGGGCAGAGCCTCTCACCCGGGGTACCGGTAATCTGCGTCGGCAACCTGAACGCGGGCGGCACCGGCAAAACGCCAACCGTAATATGGGTACTGGATTGTCTGAGGGGCATCTGGCACCAACCTCATGTTGTCACCCGCGGACATGGCGGATCTCTAGAAGGCCCAGTGCAGGTTGACCCACGGAAACACACTGCGGCGCAGGTGGGCGACGAACCCCTTTTGTTGGCCGCATTCGCCGAAGTCTGGGTTGCCAAGGATCGTGCCGCCGGCGCACAGGCTGCCGCAGCTGCGGGCGCGACCGTAATTGTACTGGATGACGGATTTCAAAATCCCTCGGTCAACAAAGACTTTTCGATCATCGTGGTGGATGCCGCGCGGGGATTTGGCAACGGGCTGTGCCTTCCTGCCGGACCCTTGCGAGAACCTGTGGAAGCGGGGTTGAAGCGAGCTGATCTTGTTTTGACCCTTGGCGATTCCGAGGCGCAATCGATTTTCGCTGAAATATGGAGCCACGCGCTTTCGGTGCCCCACGCCACGGGTGAGATGCGACCGCTGCAAACCGGGATGGACTGGAGCGATACCTCTGTTCTGGCATTTGCGGGCATCGGATACCCCGAAAAGTTTTTTGAAACTCTGCGGCAACTAGGTGCAAAACTGCTGCGCGCCGAAGCTTTGGACGATCACCAACCGCTGACAACCGCCCTTATGAGCCGCTTGGAGAAGGACTCTAAAGCGTTGAGCGCCCAATTGGTTACAACCGAGAAGGACGCCGTGCGCTTACCTGCGGCGTTCCGAAGTAAGGTCCTAACACTTCCGGTCCGGCTACACATCAATCAGGATGAAATGGTCAAAGCGATGTTAACCAAAGTCGCGCCCTCACCCTGAACGAATGGCCAGCCCGATACAGGCTGGCCCAACAGGGATTAGCTGCCCAGCTCGTCTTCGATCAACTTCTTGAAGTCGTCATAAGACTGGTTATCAACCTTCTTGCCATTCACGATGAAAGAGGGTGTCGCCTGAATTCCATCACGTTCAGCGTTCTCTTGGTACCAGGCTACCAACGTCTGCGCGCGGGTGCCGTCCTGCAAGCAGGCTTCAAGTTGATCATTGTCGATACCTGCTAGACGACCAATCTTGCGCAGCTCCTCAACGATTTCGGTGGGACCTCCGGCGCGAGTCCATTCGGACTGACCTTCATACAGCAGATCGGTAATGCCAAAGAACTTCTCGGGGCCCGCACACCGCGCCACCATCGATGCCCAAAGGCCATAGCGGTCGAAATACACCTCGCGGTAGGTGAACTTGACCTTGCCCGTGTCGATGAAGTCCTTCTTGAGCTGCTTATACGCGCCCTGATGGAAATTCGCGCAGTGCGGACAAGTGTATGATGCATATTCGATGATCTCGACTGGCGCGTCTTCCGCCCCCTGCACCATCTCAACGATGGTTGACGTGTCCAGATCCGCCTCTTGCGCCTCGGCGGTACCGACAAGCGGGTTAGAAGGGATCGTATTACTCGACGTTGTCAGCCAATAGCCGCCAGCGGCTACGGCGACAGCCGCACATATTACGGTTGCAATCCGGCTCATTCCTCAGCCCTTTCTTAGCGTTTCTGTCTGGATAAAACGTTGCGGCCCAAACGTTCAAGGGCTGCACGCAAATCTTCATCATGAACTGCGCGCGACACATTGTCGGCCTCAGCTGCAACTTCTGGTGAAACAACCGGTTTTGTCTGTTTCGGTTTATGATCGAAACTCGCCTGCCCCTCGGCAAACCCGGTCGGTGCGGTCTGGGTGATACGTATCCGATTGATCGCGTTGTAGCCATAGACGGCATTCACCTTGTCACGGAGCTGCTCTTTCTGCATCTCCAGCATTGGCGCCTGTGGCCCGGTTGTCAGCACCGTCAGAGTCGCCCCAAATCCGCCCTTGGCGTATCCTACATTCACCGGCCGGGCGATCGACGCGATGTCCTGGCCCACAATCTCGGCCCAATGAGTCAAAAGGCGCGAGACGGCAAAACCCCGGCTTTCCCCGGCCTGCCTGATCCGGTCATTCAGCAAAGTGGCGGTGCGCTTGAACCCGCGGGTCGAAGAACGTCTGCGTTGCATCTGGTTTCCAACTCTTGCGCGGCTATTGTAATAAGCTGCGACCTGTGCGCCAGTGAAACCCGACAGGGAGTTACATAAAACTTGCGTGACTGCACCGAAATCGACCTGAGCAAGACGCTGTTGGACTGGTACGACCGCCACGCGCGGGAAATGCCGTGGCGGATTGGCCCGGTGGATCGCGCCGCCGGTGTCATGCCTGATCCCTATCGGGTCTGGCTTTCCGAAGTTATGCTACAGCAGACCACCGTAGCCGCTGTGCGCGACTATTTCATCAGATTCACCACCCGTTGGCCCACTGTCAAAGCCTTGGCACAGGCCCAAGACGATCAGGTCATGGGCGAGTGGGCTGGCCTTGGCTATTACGCCCGCGCGCGCAACTTATTGAAATGCGCGCGCGTTGTCGCTGCTGAGTATGATGGTCAATTCCCCGAGATATACGACGCATTACTGAAACTGCCGGGAGTTGGGCCCTACACCGCTGCTGCTATTGCAGCGATTGCATTTGATCAATCCGAGACTGTTTTGGACGGCAACGTCGAACGAGTCATGGCGCGGTTATATGACATTCACGATCCCCTGCCTGGTTCAAAACCCCTATTGAAAGAAAAGGCCGCGTCACTGACACCACCTCTGCGGCCCGGGGATCATGCTCAGGCGGTTATGGATTTGGGCGCGACGATCTGCACCCCTAAATCTCCAGCTTGCGGGATTTGTCCACTCTATGCGCCCTGTCTGGCGCGGGCTGCGGGTACGCAGACAGAATTACCGCAAAAAACACCCAAAAAACCGAAACCAACACGGTTGGGTCATATCTATATTGCCCAACGCAGTGATGGTGCTCTGCTATTGGAACGCCGCCCCGACAAAGGCCTGCTGGGCGGCATGTTGGGCTGGCCCGGCTCGGACTGGTCCGACGCGCCTGTAGAAAATCCTCCGTTCCCGGCGCGTTGGCAAGAAATACCGGGCGAAGTGCGGCACACTTTCACCCATTTTCACCTGATCCTGCGTATCTGGACGACCAAACTGCCCGATGGGTTTACTCCGGATGATTTTGTGATCATGGACAAACACCAGTTCAAACCCAGCGACTTACCCACCGTTATGCGCAAGGGGTTCGATCTCTGGCGCGGCCAATAGACCGCTGTGCAAAACACAAAGAGCGGTCTACTGTTCGGGCAACGTTTTGGAGCCCCAAGATGATTGCATCTGACACCCTCTCTCGCTGGCAATCTGCCGTTCCATTTTGGGTCTCATACCTGCTGGTCCCACTCATTTGGATAACTTCTTTTGCTGGTGGTTGGTGGGTCTTGCTTGTGCCTCTTTCAACTTGGTGGGCCTTCGCTGTGCTGGATCAACTGACGGGGCTTAACTTGGAAAATGCCGACCCGGATGCGCCAGATGAAGAGCTGGACTGGTATATTTGGCTGACCAAAGCATGGGCTCCGGTGCAGTTCCTCACGCTTTACGGACTGATCTGGTACACGACCCGCGCAACTGGTCTAACCACAATCGAAAAAATTGGCGTATTCTTCGGTATGGGCGTTATTTCAGGCACGATCGGAATCAATTACAGCCACGAGTTGATGCACCAGAAAGGCAAGCTGGAACGATGGCTGGGTGATATCCTGCTGTCGATGGTGCTTTATTCCCATTTCCGGTCCGAGCATCTGCTGGTCCATCACCGCTATGTTGGCACCCCACGCGACCCTGTGACCGCACGCTACAATGAAGGCTTCCACCGCTTCTATCCGCGCGTCCTGCGCCAAAGTCTGAAATCGGCGTTTCACGCGGAAGCGAACAAACTGGCCCGCAAAGACCGCCCCTGGACAGCTTCCACGAACCCCTTCTGGCGGTATTGGGCCTTGCAATCGACCATGCTGCTTCTGGCGTACCTGCTCGGAGGATGGGCCGGGCTAGGCTTGTTCCTGCTGCAGGCAGGTACCGCGATCTGGCAGCTAGAATTGGTCAACTATGTCGAACATTACGGCCTGACGCGCAAATATCTTGGCGACGGGAAGTACGAACACGTCCACCCGCGCCACTCGTGGAATGCGTCGCATAAAGCGTCGAACTGGCTACTTATCAACCTGCAACGCCATTCGGATCACCACTACAAACCAAGCCGCAGGTTCCCTTTGCTGCAACACCATTCTCAGGACGCCGCCCCGCAACTGCCGTATGGGTATCCGGTCATGACAATTGCTGCGATGATCCCACCATTGTGGCGACGCATCATGAACCCCAAGGTCCGAGCGTGGCGACGTCAATACTATCCCGAGATCGCCGACTGGCAGCCCTATAACAAGGCGCAGAACCCTCTGCCTCGCACCTAACCGCAGCACGCGCCAGCGTGCTGCCCGGCCCAACAGGAAGGATCGCATCCTTGATGCGGTTCTGACAGGCGGGAGCCCCTATTTTTGGAGAACCCAAAAATCCATCGGGGCGGCGACACCGCGCACCGTCTGATCCGGCCGCTGTTCAAATCCTGCCATCAAGTCTTCTGAGTTCGGTGTTTCTTGCAACGCTTGGGTGCGCAATGCATCGCTGATAATTATGCGGGCAGCGCATTCGCGCGTCATGGCCTCAAGCTTTGCAGCAACATTTACCGCATCGCCTATCACGGCGAACTCCAGCCGGTTCGCTCCGATATCACCCAGGACAACTGAGCCATAGTGAACCCCTACTCCGATCTGAATCTCTGCCTCGCCGGCGCGTTTGCGATCAATATTCCAGCGGTCGATCATATCGACCATCGACCGGGCACAAGCCAATGCATTGCTAGCATCCAATTCACCCGGCAGCGGTGTGCCAAACGTAGCCATCAATCCGTCTCCAAGATACTTGTCTAGCGTTCCATGATGGCGAAACACCTCTGTTTCCATCCGCGCATGGAACCCGCGCAAGACCTCGATAACCTCATATGGATCGCGCCCCGCAGAAAATTTGGTGAACCCAACGATGTCGATGAAAAGAACCGCAATGTCTTCTTTGCGGACCTGCTTCAAAGGCTCATCGTTCTGGCTGAGCTCATCAACCACATTCGGAGAGAAATAGCGCGACAAGTTCGCGCGCTCACGTTCAAGCCCGGCATTCGACATCAACAAGCGATTGAGGCGCCGCATCGAAACACCAAGCGTCACTGCAACCATGACAAAAACAATCACCTGCTGAATACGAAGCGTCGGCATGAAACTGTTGGGATCCATGAATTCTGCGACGTCTGGATAACCTGCCAAGGCCTCGGATACGCGCTCGCTGATCCCTGGTATCGGCGTGGAGACCCACCATGCGATCACCCAACCAGCTGTCCACATGAACGCCGTCCAAGTTCCAATCGCGATGACGGTACGCCAGGAATAGGCAAGAGTCCCTGCAGCTAGAATGATGAAGAAATACTGGAAGTTGTCGAACCGATACTGCATTGCCAGCGGCCGCACGTCGTCGCTGAACGGGTTAGGAACGATCATACCCAATGTCATGATCAGCAAATCAATGAAGATCAAAAATAGCTCTGTTCGGGATTGACCAACGCGCCCCGCACGTCGGATCAGCCAACCATTGGCGCAGATCAGCAACAGAATGAAATGGTACCAGAGAACCTCCCAGTGAGGATTCAAGTAAATCAGCAATAGCGCTGTAAAGGCCATTGCGATCCAACGCGCCCGAACGGCAAGCTCCAAACCCTCACGCTTATTTCGTTCCAGCGCGGCTTCGGTGTACTTGTTGTCTAGGTCATAATTGTCCGGCTGCGTGAAGAACAGTCTGCTCAGACGAGATTGACTGGCGGTTGTCTCGGTCATTGCATCGGTCTCCCATATGCGCTGTCAGGGGCTACCCTATGCAATCATCCTATAGAGGAAAACAAAAGACCCCGCCAAAACGGCGGGGCAAGGCTTAGTGCCTTGTGTCAGGCCACAGGCACCGGCGGTATTGAGTAAATCAGCTATGCATCTCTGATCGGATCTGCTGACGCAGCACATCAATTGGCACAGTCTTGCCATCGCGTTTGAAGCACCAGTAAGTCCAGCCATTGCAGGACGGCGCGTTTTCAAGATGCGCCCCCACTTGATGGATCGAGCCCTTGACGTTGTCGCCTACCAACGTCCCATCCGCGCGTACCTTGGCCTTGTGGCGCTGGTTCATGGAATAAAGCTCCTCACCCGGTCGCAGCATGCCGCGTTCGACCAATTGGCCAAATGGCACGCGTGGCTCGGCGCGTTTGCTGGCGCTGACTTCCAGCGCCTCGCGGTCGAATTTACGGACCTTGGCGATGCGCTTTTCAGCCACCTTGCGATAGCTTTCTTCGCGTTCGATACCGATGAACTCTCGCCCCAGCATTTTCGCGACAGCACCCGTGGTGCCAGTACCAAAGAAGGGGTCGAGCACAACGTCACCCGGATTGGTCGAGCCAATCAAAACACGATGCAGCAGTGATTCTGGCTTCTGTGTCGGGTGCGCCTTGTCGCCATTTTCATCCTTCAAGCGCTCGTGCCCAGTGCAGATCGGCAGCACCCAATCGCTGCGCATCTGTACGCCTTCATTCAGCGCTTTCAGCGCTTCGTAGTTAAACGTGTATTTCGCACCCTCACGTTTGGAGGCCCAGATCATCGTCTCATGCGCATTGGTGAAGCGCTTGCCGCGGAAATTCGGCATCGGGTTCGATTTTCGCCAAACCACATCATTCAGAATCCAATAGCCCGCATCCTGCAGGGCGGAACCCACGCGGAAAATGTTGTGATAAGACCCAATCACCCAGATCGCACCATTGGGTTTCAGCAAACGATGCGCCGCTTTTAGCCATTCACGCGTGAACTGGTCGTAGGCGCCAAAGCTTGAGAATTGATCCCAGTGATCATCGACCGCATCGACTTGAGAGTTATCGGGCCGGTGCAACTGGCCTTTCAACTGCAGATTATACGGGGGGTCCGCAAAAATCAGGTCAACCGACGCCTCGGGCAGACTGTTCATCGCCTCGATGCAGTCCCCGGATAGAATCGTGTTTAAAGGGAGCGCAGTTGCGCCCTTCGTCTTGATTGTGGTCATATCACTGCCTCAGTTCCACGGCGCTTTTGCGCTCATTTGGTTGAGACAAGGATGAGTCAAAGATGATTCGCCGTCAATTTCTTTTTTGAATCAGCGACTTACGATTTACTCTTGATACAAGATATTGTGGACCGGTTTGAACGAACGTCTATGGTGTGGGGTCACCCCGAGATTTCGCAGCGCCTCGCGGTGCTGTTTTGTCGGATATCCGGCATTTGCCTCCCACCCGTAGCCGGGATGCTGTTGCGCCAAATCCACCATCAACTGATCGCGCCAGGTTTTCGCGATGATTGACGCCGCCGCAATCGACACCGACCGTGCGTCGCCCTTCACCACCGCCTGCGAGGGCAGTTTCATCCCGCGCGGGATCAGGTTTCCATCGATCAGCAGAAAATCCGGTGCAGGGTCGAGCGCCGCGACCGCACGCACCATCGCCAGATGTGAGGCGCGCAGAATGTTGTGCTCATCTATCTCGGCGACTGTGGCTTCGGCCACCGCGACCTCTGCCCGATTGCGCAATGTCTCATCCAAACCAACGCGACGTTTGGCCGTCAGTTTTTTGGAATCGTTCAGCCCGTCAGGAATATCCTGCGGATTCAATACCACCGCTGCCGCAACAACCGGCCCGGCCAATGGACCACGCCCAACCTCATCCACCCCGGCAATTCGGGTGTATCCGCGCGGCAGCAAAGCCCGTTCGAGTTCGAAATCAGGTGTCGTCATACCATTGGCAAACCGCGTTTCCTTGCCGGGCGCAAGAAAAAAGAAGAGGGCAGCTTGCGCCACCCTCTCCCGCGTGGCGCTTCTGTGGCGCCACTCCTGCTCGAAACCAGTTACTGGTAAACGACGCGGTATCCTCTCTGGCGCAGGCAGGCGGGTTCGTATGCCCGTTTTACCCTTTTACCATTCCAGAAACCAACCTTGCATTGGTGTGGCAGGCTGTCGGCATGTTTATAGTGCTTCTTAAGGCAGTTCGGCCCAAGCAAGGGACGATTGCTCGAATAGGCATTGAACGTGCGCAGGCAGCGCTGCGGCAGATCATAACGGGCCACCCGCTTTGGCAACGGGCGTACAGCATGTTTTTTCTTGGCCTTCTTCGCCTTGGCTTCAGCCTTCTTATGACGCTTGCGGCGTTCTGCCTCTTCGTCGCGCTTTTTCTCTTGATGATAGTGGTTGACCGCAGCACCTATGATCGCGATTGCAGCCAATCCGCCGAGAATATCTCGGGTATCCACCGCGCGTGCCTGTGACGCTGAGATCCCGGTGATGGCGACGGCGGTTGCGATGATCAGAGCAATGAACTTCCGGTGCATGATACGTGTCCTTTCGGATAATGGGGCAGGCCTGTTAACGACCGCAAAACTGATGACCCGACATTGCGACCTCCCCCTTCAGACAAGCAATAACGGCAATCTGTTATCCAATATCAGCACCTCAAAACCCCTGAGGTTATTGAATATCCGCCCAACCCATGCGCAGGATGCAGCCCATGAAACAGATCCTATCTTCTCTGGCTCTGACGGCCCTGATATCGGTTGGGTCGCAGGCCGTCGCGGCAGATTGCTTTGCCGACTACAAAGCCAAGCAGGACAATCCCTTGCGCCTGCACTATGGCGTCATGCAGGTCTCAAGCTGCGATAAGGGCTCGGCCCGGAACGAAGTCGCAAAGCGGCTGAAATCAAACGGCTGGACCCTGCTGAACGTGATGACCGTTTTTGAGGCGAATGGATTGGATCAAAGGAAGGCCAATGCCGGAAAATTCTATCTCCGTTACTGAAGCACGCCGCTCGGGGGTTCGGCTGGTTGGTCTGGGGATAGCGGCAATCGTCGCGATCCTGGTGACTGCAGCGGTTTTCCTGTTCTGGACGCTACCGGATGCGAACGCTTTCAACGCGCGCGTCGAGCGGTTGTTTGTCGAGTCTGACCTTACCTCACAATCCGAAATCCGCCTGCTGGAAATACTGGCCCAATCCGGCACAGCATTCGCCGATACGCTGTCCAGCTATAGGATGGTGATTTTTGTCCTGTTGGTATTTGCAACCGCGATGCTGATCACTGCGTTGGTATTTCTGGTTATGCTGGTATTGCTGAATCGCCGCATGGCTCAGATTGAACGGACCGGGATTCAGGTGACCTCGCTGCTAATCAGCCGGGAGGAAAACACGGTCTACCTCAACAACATGGATTTCAGGCTGACTCCCGCAGCAATGGAAACCCTCTCGGTACTAGCCGAATCCCGGCTGGATGACGAAGTTCTGTCCGGTGCGCAGATCGAAGCCATGATTTCAGGGCGGAACGTGGTCGATTGCGAAGAAGCCGCCGGGGCCACCCGTATCAAACGCCTAAGGGACGCACTCGGCAATCAGATGGTCAGTGAATTGCTGGTGAAAAACATCGCAAAAAAAGGCTACATGTTGTCGATCGAAAAAGACGTTATTCAGATGGTCTGACTGCTTCACCGCGGTAAAATCTGTGTACACATCTTGGAATCGTCACCCTGAAGGCCCATCATATAAGAGCTTGGCCAGGGGAGGTTGCAGATGAACGTCCATGCCACACCAAATGTCAAAGGCTATGGTATTTCGGTTGAACCGTTAAAAGGGCGGATTGCGATCTACCGTGGTGATATCCTGCTCGCTGAAAGCCATAACGCCAAGGTCATGTATGAAACGCGGCTGCCCCCTGCAGTTTACATCCCGCGTGAAGATCTGTGCGTGGAACTCAGCCCCGAGACTGAGTTGCAAACATTCTGCCCCTTCAAGGGCACCGCAACCTATCACGACATCAGCCTGCCGGAAGAGCACTTGAGAAATTCGATCTGGGCCTATGAAGATGCCTTTCCCGAAAGCGCAGCCATTCAAGGACATATCGGCTTTATGCCCAACACGGCGACGCGAATCGACCTTGGAGAAAACCAACTTCGGCAACCCGATGACGGCAATATCAGCGGGCCTTTGATCGACTGGTTGATGCGCGGAGCGTCGGATATCGAAACACCCGATGCTTTCACCAAAGCACTGGCCGAGAAAATGCTGGAACACGGCATCGCTATACAGCGCCTTAGCATCCTGGTCTGGTCGCTGCACCCGTTGATCGCAGGCAAACACTACATCTGGGAAAAGGACACGGCCGAGATTTCGACACACACCCCGACCTACGAGATCCACGATCATCCTGCCTTTACCAACAGCCCACTGCGCCACGTCTCAAATGGCCTGGGCGGCGTGCGTCAACGCCTGAACAACGACAATCCCCATAACAGTTTTCCGATCATCGAAGATCTGCGGGCGAAAGGGGCAACAGACTATGTTGCCATGCCACTACCCTTTTCAGATGGGCGAATAAACGTCCTGACCCTGACCAGTGATCACCCAGATGGATTCACAACAGAAAACCTTGGCCTGGTTTTTGAGTGCTCTTCCGTAATCGCGCGCTTCTACGAGGTCTTCATGCAGCGCGAAAACGCCCAGGTTTTGCTTGAAACCTATGTTGGCAAACGATCGGGTGCTCGGGTTTTGGGCGGTGAAATTCGCCGAGGTGATGGCGATGATATCGATGCGGCCATCATGTTCTGTGATCTGCGCAACTCAACCTCGCTCGAAGAGACGTTGGGCCGCGATGAATACATTGATTTGCTGAACGCGTTCTTCGAAACAGTATCAGGGATCGTGCACGATCATGATGGAGAAGTGTTGAAATTCATCGGCGACGCGGTACTGGCTGTTTTCCCGGCGGGTGACGACGCCGCTAAAGCCCGGACCAACGCGCAGCTCTCCGCGATTGAGATCGTCGAGAAACTGGCTGAGCTGCGCAACGGCGAAAAAGACTATCATTGCGATTGCTCAATTGGCGTCGCCTATGGTCGTGTTACTTACGGCAATGTAGGCTCACAAGAGCGGCTGGATTTCACAGTGATCGGACAAGCGGCGAATATCGCCGCCAGACTAGGGGAATATGGCAAAACAGCCGGTCACAGAATCGTTGTATCACACGATATCGAGCCCGCCTGCAAACAGGCCATCCCGTTAGGAGAGATCAAGCTGCATAACGTTTCGCAACCGATTAGTTCTTTTGCACTGCAAGCTTCTGCAGATATCTAACCGGATACTTAAATTGTTAGCGGATACGACGCGTCGAAAGATCTGAACACCTAGTTGCTGAAGCCTGGTCTTTAACACACTCGAATTCACGCTTCAGAGCTTTAGCGATTTCTGACCCAGATCGAACTCCGTCCGAGATCCGGAATTTAGTATCAAAACCCGCCACCCAGCAGGATCAAAGCCGTCTGTGCAGGTGAAGTTACACTCTGGATTTGCGCGATCTGGCTGCGGGTCAGATAGGTATCTGTCATTTTTTCGATGGCTTCTATGTCCTTAAATTGCGCCAGATCCGAGGATCCGGTGGCGCGATGCAACCGATCCTTAAAGACTTCAAGTTGTTTGTCTAAATCCAGCTGTGCAAATGATCTGGGCAGGCCTAATGCCGTTTCCATCATATTGCGCAACGGTGGCAATCCCATAATGTCGAACCATTTTCTGTTCTCACTTCCACCTTGTTGAGCTATCTCGCTCAAGGCGTGCTGCGTGAATAATGCGATGCGCATCGTTTCATCAGATTCACCAACCGATATTTCGAACCGAGCGGTCAGATTATCTTCGGCGATCTTCTCCATCGCGCTGACCAAACTCGTCTTGGGAATCTCACCCGGCCCCAATCCAAAAGCTTTTGCAAAGTCACGATATCGGTTGTCAGCCAACCTGTTCGCCAGCGCGTCCTCCGCCTGAGTACCGTCCGACAGGATCTTTTGAATGAAAAACCGATTGTTCAGATCATCTTCGAGGCCAAAAGCGCCCAAGGCGATCTGTAGCAAGCGACGATCAGCAACCAGATCTTCAGCCGAGCGAACATTTCCTATGTTTTTCAGAAAATACGCTGTCTCACGCTCATTAATCGACGAGTTCGAAAAACTTTGCAGTTGCGCGTCATACGTCCGCTGAAGAAATCGCCAGCCCACAATTCCACCGTTGGGTACGACCGGTTGAAAGGTCATTGCTCATACGCCATCAACCGCTCTTCTCGTGGCAATAGAGAGCGCAACGCTTTTAGGCACTTATAGTATTGCTCAGCCACCAACGCTTCTGTGGCATCAGCCAACACCCGGCGGCTATCGGTATCTGTAAAGACCTGGCTCAACTCCTCTACGCGTCGCAGCAACTGCTGACGCGCCTGATCGGGTTCTGTGTCACCAGACAGCACAAGCTGTGCCGCATAGCAGACACGACGCACTGGGGTGTTTACCTCTTCAGGGTGAATTGCATCGCGCAGACGCAGAACATTGGCTTGCGGTGTCATGATGGAAAATCTGCTGCGGCGGTCACCATTTTCGATGACGACACCGTTGATCAGAACCCGCTCTTTTGGGGCAAGCTTTAGCACCAGACCGCCCATCAATTCCCCCTCATTTGACGCAGTCCTCGCAAGACTGCCATGTTGATTTCAAGCAGCGGCTCTACTGTCGCTTTGTTTCCCAACACCCTGCTGCTGTGTTGTTCCGTGAATTCAGCGAGATAAAATATTCGAGCCCGCAGATTGGTCGGCAGTGCGTTATCGGCATCCGCAACATCGGTCGCCAACACGATCCATAACCGGCGGTTTTCATGCAATGCCTGGACGAAGGCACTAAAATCCGTTTCCCTGCGCGCTGCCGCAGACTTTAGGCGATGTGTGATTTTTGAAATCGCCTCATATTCCGTATCCTGGGGCGTTCGCGTCGGTGCTGCAGATTGCGCATAAGCGCGTTGGGCGAGCGTTTGCGGAGTCACTTGAAATCCTTCCGATTGTCCATCAGCGGGCAGTTAAGGCCGGGGCACGGCGCGCGCCCCGGCTAAGTTCCTGAATTAGCGGAACAGCGACAGGATGGACTGCGGAGCCTGGTTCGCAATCGAAAGAGATTGCGTCGCCAGTTGTTGTTGCACCTGCAGAGCCTGCAACCGCGCCGACGTCTCTTCCATGTCGGCGTCGACCAATGAGCCAATACCGGATTTGAACGAGTCCGCCAGGTTCGAGATGAACTCTTTCTGGGTTTCAATCCGGCCCTGCGACGAACCAAATGCGGCCGATGCATCAATCGCGGTGTTGATCAGTGTCTCGATGGTTCCTAATGCTGCCGCGGCACCTGCATCGGTCGATACGTCAATCGACGACAACGCACCTAAACCGCCTGCTCCGGCATTGGTGAATTGCGCCGAAACGGTCACATCGCGATCTGCGTCAGCACCCGCTGTTGCAGTCCCGGTAACGAATGAGAGCGTACCCGCCGCGCTGGAGTCATAGTCGATAGCCACACCGGTAATACCCAAGGCATCAATCTGGTTCTTCAACCCAACTGCGACAATCGCATCAGTATAAGCTGAGTCGTAGGTGCCCGACGGGTCCAGATCTCCAGCTTGAACCGTATAGGAAGCAACTTTGTCACCGATGGTAATCGACACCTGGTCACCAGCAGCAAAGTTGTCAGTCGAGCTGTCGATAACGATATCACCCGAGCCGCCGGACTTATCCATTGTGAACCCGGCCGCATCATTGTCGGTGGTTACGTTATCCGACCCCGCCAGAACCCCCTTCGACGCATAGCCGCCGGTCGACAAATCCTGGCTCGCGACCGAAATTGATGATGCATTTACGTTTCCGGCGCTATCACGGTCCAGCGACGCAAGAATGGATGCTGTACCTGCCGACCCATCGACTAGGTTTAGACCATTGAATTGCGCCGCGCCTACGACCGATGCGATCTGGTCCCGCAATGCCGTCACATCGTCATTGATCTTGCCGCGGTCGACGTTGTCTTCCTGTGCCGCGACAATCTTGCCTTTCATCTGGTTTAGCAGATCTGTAACCGTTTCCGAAGCGTTCCGTGCAACTGCCACTGTGGATTCACCTAGCGCAAGGCTGTCCTTGATTGCGTTGAAACCCTTAACGTCCGATTCCATCACTTTGGAAATAGCCCAGACGGCAGAGTTGTCCTTGGCCGTCGCCACATCTTTACCGGTCGAAATCGCGTTCTGCGTCATCGCCAGGTTCTTGTTTACGGATTTGAGAGTTTGCAGCGCAACCATTGCGCCATTGTTCGTCAGAATGCTGGACATATTTGTCATCCTCTTTGCGTTCGGGCGCCTTCGACGCCCATGTTGGACCCACCGAACCGGCGGGCGTTCCGTCGTTCTGACCTTTGCGTCGCGCCTTGTGGCCTTCGCGCCACCTGCTGTTCCAGGTGCAATCCCAACTTTGACCCTGATCCCCTAACGGAGTGCTAAGACGAACAAATCCAAAGCTTTGGATTTGAATAAAACCCAGCCTTATGCCCGCTTCTCCAGCTTTGCCTGCAAGCGCACCGAATACCCATTCCGCTGACCCGCCGCGTCATAAGTACTGAACTCCTGACGCACGCGACGCAGTTCCGACATGCGTTCAGCGACGGCGCGGATGCCGTCGGCTGCACTGGTCAACAGTGCCTGATTACGCACGACTTTCATCTGAACACGAACAAAGTCGTCGCTATTAATGACTTTCAGTCCGTTGAGAGCATCAATCAGGTCTTCTTTTTCGAGTGCCAATCGGTTCAGGTCGTCAAGATCGCCGCCTATCAATGCCTTACGCTCCTGATCCAGAAGATCTTCCAAAGCCTTTATCGGATTTTCACCCATCGGCCTTCTCCATCATTGCATTAAAGATAACCTCTGACAGGCCAATTCCACCGGCGCGGGCCATCTGCTGGGCCTGCTGCTGAATTAGAAACGAAGAAAACTGATCTTCACCTGCGCCTCCTCCGAACGATTGCCGCGCCCGCCCAAGGCCCGCGGATTTCAACATCTCGGCGAGAAAGGTCGCCTCAAGCTCGATTGAGGCAGCTCTAAGCTTATCTGAAGCTTGAGCGGTCGGTGTCGTTGCTGCAATCGCCGATATCGACATTGAATTCTCCGTAAATTGCTTCGAACTTTCATGATCAAAGAGGAAAGCAGTTAAAATAATTGTAACCTCCTGAGGTCAGAGTCCGGGTCAGGCAAACACAGCCGGAGCAAGAAATGTCCAACCCGCTGACCGTTTTGACGGCCTCAACCACAACAGGAAGCAAATCCGATGCCCAGCACGGGGGGGCGCGAGAGAACAAGGGAGCTCAGGCCTTTGAGGACGTCATGAACGAAGAGGCCGAGTTGAACGATCCTGAGAGCTTGCCAACAATTTCAAAACAGAAAGTCGCAGTAGAAGAACAGCCGGATGTCGAAATCAACGACTCTGTTAGAACTACTGAGAAACCACTATCCCAAAACGGTGATGAGGAGTTGCCAAATCCCGAGGCTGCGTTTCCGCAACTGTTGACGCTTGCGGACAGCGAATTGCAAGCGCCAAGACAGTCGGAAATAGCAGTACCCTCGCCCGCTGTAGATCCGGTGTCTAATCAGAACATATCCACTTCACCAACCGATCAGACAAATAGGTCGACAACAATAAGTTCGACCACCCCTGCAGCGTCCGAAATCTCGCCTGCGCCGGAACAAATATCCGATAAAGTTAAAAAACAGGTGCTCACACGCACGCTAGGTCGGTCCGGGATCAGCCCGGATTCGAATGCACGCCCAATTCAGTCGCGAAATTCGGCCGAAGTCGGCATCCGCCCGGATTTAGACACACCGATCACGTGGGTATTTAAAGTAGTCTCGCAGCAGCAAACAGCTAGCGCCACAAATGCGCTGATATCGGCCCAAGCCACAAATATAGCTCCTGTGGACACAATCCGCGAACCTGCAACAGACCACGAGATTCTCGATACTCCGACACTAAAGGAAGCCACATCTGTGCCCACGCAGCGGGAAACCATGGGCATAACACCATTTATACCCCATCGCGCCGAATATGCCCGCGCCATTGCGGGCCAACTGG
The DNA here is from genome assembly GCF_056536485.1 of Ruegeria sp. CL5. Classification (NCBI taxonomy): domain Bacteria; kingdom Pseudomonadati; phylum Pseudomonadota; class Alphaproteobacteria; order Rhodobacterales; family Roseobacteraceae; genus Ruegeria; species Ruegeria sp. CL5. Next base: position 50,225 of record NZ_JBQFPS010000005.1, on the reverse strand, counting down.
CAGCCGTCATCTCAGCAAGGCCTGGCGCTCAGGGCGTAGACATCGCCCTCAACCCCGAGGAACTGGGCCGCGTCTCGATCACATTAACCAACCGTGAAGATGGGTTGCATCTGATGATCATGACGGAACGGCCAGAAACGCATGATTTGATGCGGCGGCACATTGCGCTGTTATCCGCTGAATTCGAGAAACTTGGATACCAAGGTATGTCACTTGATCTGGGCCTGTCCGGTAACACAGCCGAGCAAGAAAAAGACCCCGAGGCGCAGCAGTTCTCTGACACATCGGAAGTCGCTGTTGATGAGACTCATAGTGCACCAACAATTCAATCCGGCCCGCGTGGTGGCCTTGATGTGAGGCTTTAAGCGATGATCACCCCGTCGAGTTCAACCGCAAATCCAATCGCCACCTCAGAGGTACCCAGCAACGCGCAACGTTCTGCTTTGACGTCGGATTTCGAGACATTCCTGCGCATGCTGACGGTACAGGCACGAAACCAGGATCCGCTGGAACCATTGGACTCATCAGAATATGCCTCGCAGCTCGCGCAGTTTTCGATGGTCGAGCAACAGGTCAAGGCAAATGAACTTTTATCTGGTCTGGCTTTGACGTTGGGATCGGTCAATCTGAACCAGCTTGCCAGTTGGGTTGGGATGGATGTTCAAGTTGCCGCACCATTTCAGTTTGAAAATCAGCCCGTTACGCTCTTTGCCAGTGCAGCTCCTGATGCAACCAGAGCTGAACTGATCATCCGCAACACGCAGGGCGACGTGGTCGACCGAATTACCGTACCCGTCAATGAAACCGAATTCGAATGGCACGGTGTTGACAGTACCGGCACCGCGTTTCTGGCAGGGAGTTACTCTGCGTCTCTCGCAAGCTATAAGGGAGACAAATTGCTGGCCGAAACCCCCACCGCAGCTTTCGGCCGCGTTGTTGAGGCCAAGGTTGGTGACGGCGCGGTCATGTTGAAACTTGAAAGCGGAGCAGAAGTATCTGCGGATGAGGTTACTCATATACGAACAGGTGCTTGATCTGTTGGGCGGCGCAGGTCAAAGCTTGGCAAAATCGACTCGCTGCTCAATCTGGTAATTTCCCTGTCTGACCAAATCCCACCTCCGCCAAAGCTGGTTGCCCAGCTGCATTCTCAAGGGCTAATAGACGTTCAAGCCCAATTTCAGGTGCTGTACGGTGGGCGTACAAATCAGGTCTGGAAGGTACTGTCGGATCACAGCGACGCGGTCCTCAAGCTATATCGCGCACCGTTTCAGAACCCGCTGTTTCGCAACGACGCTAAGCTTGAGGCGAACTGCTTGCGCGCACTCAACAGCACCGGCTTCGTGCCCAATCTTCGGGCAACCGGGTCTTTCGAGAAGGCGAGCTGGGTTTACTACGATCATGCACCAGGCAATCCATGGCGCGAAGGCGTCGAAAACGTCGCGGTTCTGCTGAGGCGACTACACAGTCTATCGATAAATCTGGACCTCCCCGCTGGCTGCAATGGCAGCGAGGATCTGAGATGCCAGGCTGAGCAAATCTTGCGCAGTTGCCAGAACGCTGAGACTCAGCAGCTGATCGCGTTGAAGCCGCGGGGGCAAATACCACCTCTTGCCGAGCGATGTCTGATCCATGGTGACCCGGTGGCGGGCAACATTCTGCAATCATCTGCCGGGCTGACACTCATCGACTGGCAATGCCCGGCCTTGGGTGACCCATGTGAAGACTTAGCGATATTTTTATCGCCCGCGATGCAACAGCTTTATCGCGGTGCACCTCTGTCGGAGGCGGAGGTAGCGAGCTTTCTAACCGCCTACGATCGGCACCAAGTTACTGCGCGATACTTATCTCTGCGCTCTTGGTATGGCTGGCGAATGGCGGCCTATTGTCTGTGGCGGGTCGAAAACGGATCACCCGAATATGTTCGGGCCTTTGAATTGGAAATTCGCGCCTTATAGATCCGCAAGACCAAGCAATGCATAGGCTGGCGGCATCAAGGCACGACGCCATCTACCCAATGGAAAACGGGCTGGCGGTTGCTTGATCGGCAAAGGAAGCTCACTTGGTTGCCCGAGGACCATCCGGGCGAGGGCTCGGCCACAATATGTCCCCATGGCAACGCCGTTGCCGTGATATGCAAAGCCCGCAAACAACCCGGCTTGATCCGGAACCGGACCCGCAAAGGGCACGAGGGCGCGGGACAGGCAGACCATACCGGACCAGATATGCGTAACGTCAATCGAGGCCCACGCAGGAAATAAGCGTCTGAAATCCTGCAACGCCTTTTGCCGAATGCGCGTTTCGGCACGGGGTGACGACATCAATCCCCCACGCATTCCGAACAAAAACCGCCTATCGGGCATCAACCGGAAATAATGCAGCAGGTTGCGCGTGTCATATGCGATCTGATCCGAAGTCCAGCCTTGAGCCTGTAATTCGTCTTGGGACAGAACGCGTGTGACAAAAGCCGTCGATTGCGTCGGCATATAGCGCGCAGCCATCCATTGGGGTAAATCCTCGCTGGAATACCCATTTGTGCAGGTTAGCACGTTCGAAGCCCGAACATGACCGGTGGGGGTATGCAGATCAAAGCCTTGCGCGATTTTGCATATCTTCTGAACCGGGCTGTGTTGGTACAACTTTGCACCCTCAGTCTGCGCTGCGTTGGCCAAACCAAAAAGGTACTTACGAGGGTTCAAACCAAAACCTATAGGCGTTGTGTATCCGCCAAAAAACGCGCCTCCCAACCCTAAATCTGCCAGTTCATGCTGCTCATGCAGCTGGCCTTCTGAGGCGACGCTTTGACGTAGTCGTGCCATCGCTCGCTTGGAATGGGCCAGTTGAGTTTCACCCCGCGAGTGCCTGTCCGCATCGATTTCATGACGCGCCAGAAGATCGGCAACCAACGACACTGCGTCTTTTTCAGCCTGAAAATATGCTGCTGCCTCAATTGCACCGTAACGACGTCTGAGAGTTGCTTCACTAAGCTTCGAACCACCCAGACAGCAGAACCCTCCGTTTCGCCCTGACGCGCCCCAGCCCGGAGAGTTCGCCTCGAACACAGCAACCGATACGCCCTCTTTCGCTAAATGCAGCGCTGCAGATAGGCCCGTGAACCCGCCGCCGATTATGGCAACATCGACCTTCAGCTCTCCTTGGTGCTTAGGCCAATCAGGTGCCTCAATCGTCTCGTCCCACCAGCATCCTGAAAGAGGGGCCGCACTATAAGCGAAATCCGAAAAGATTCGCTTCATTCGGTGCGCGCCGCGGCTTGTTCATCCTGCTTTTGCCGCATCATCGCGCGTTTGGTCACCAATGATGCGGTGATGACACCCAACGTTACCACAGCGATCATAAGCGTCGACAACGCGTTGATTTCTGGACTGACACCCAGACGCACAGCCGAGAATATCTTGATGGGAAGTGTCGTGGCGGATGGTCCAGAGGTGAAGGACGCAATGACCAGATCATCAAGCGACAAGGTAAACGCCAACAACCAGCCGGAAACAACGGCGGGCGCAATGATCGGCAACGTCACTAGACGAAAAGCCTGCGCCGGCGAACACCCCAAATCCAGCGCGGCCTCTTCCAGCGACCGATCAAATGTAACAAGGCGGGAAGAGACGACAACCGAAACGAAGCACATGGAAAATGTCGTATGAGCCAGAACGATGGTCAGGATCCCCCGATCCAACCCGATCCCGATGAACAACAGCAGCAGAGACAGGCCCGTTATCACCTCTGGCATCACCAGAGGGGCGTAGATCATCCCCGAAAATAGCGTTCGTCCAAAAAACCGCCCGCCACGCACCAAAACATATGCCGCTGCCGTGCCAAGGATCGTCGCCAAAGTCGATGAGAACACAGCGACCCGCAGTGTAACCCATGCCGCGTCAAGGAACGCCTCGTTCTGAACCAGCTCTCCGTACCATTTGGTCGAAAGCCCGGCCCAGACGGTGACAAGCTTGCTTTCGTTGAAGCTAAAAATGATCAGGATGATCATCGGGATATACAGGAACGCGAACCCCAATGTCAGCGACACCGTGTTGAACCAGCTGAGTCTGCTCATTGTTCAGCCTCCGTCTGCTTTTGCTGGTTGCGCTGGAACAGTACGATCGGAATCACAAGGATCAGTAGCAAAACCACGGCCACCGCACTGGCAACCGGCCAGTCGCGGTTCGAGAAGAACTCTTCCCAAAGAACCTTACCGATCATCAGAGTTCCGGAACCACCCAGAAGCGACGGGATCACGAACTCACCAATCACCGGGATCATCACAAGAAAACAACCCGCGATGATACCCGGGCGTGACAGAGGGATTGTGATCAACCAGAAAGCCTGCATGCGCGAACACCCAAGGTCTTCGGCGGCCTCGATCAGCGACCCGTCCATACGTTCTAGAGACGAGTAAATCGGCAGAATCATGAAGGGCAAATAAGTGTAGACGATGCCAATATAGACCGCTGTATTGGTGTTAAGAATGGTCAGCGGGGTTGAGATAATGCCCGTCCACAGCAGCAGTTGGTTCAGATAGCCCTCATTGCTGAGGATGCCCATCCAGGCGTAGACCCGGATTAGGAATGACGTCCAGAAGGGCAAGATAACTAGCATCATGAATGTGGGCCGCCACTCTTCAGGCGCGCGCGCCATCGCGTAGGCGATCGGGTAGCCGACAATCAGCGTGAGAATTGTTGAAATCAGGGCGATTTTGACGCTGGAAAGGTAAGCTTTCCAGTATAGATCATCCTCGGTCAGCCAAACGAAGTTCTCAAGATCAAGCTGGCTGAAGAAGTTCTTAATGCCTGTCCAGCCCTCAGAGAAATCCAATGTCGGCGTGTAAGGTGGAATGGCCAGCGCGGTGTCCGAAAATGAGATTTTCAGAACGATAAAGAACGGAACCAGAAACAGCGCCAGAAGCCAGACATAGGGAATGGCGATCAGAACAGCGCGACGCATCAGTTTTCCAACAAGACCGCGGCAGTCGCTGTCCAAGACAGCCAGACCGGATCTTCCCAAGTAAACGAGCGGCGCGAGATACGACGGGTATTCGCCGTTTGTGCCTTGATGATCGTGCCGTTTGGCAGCTCAACATGATAGGTCGACAGGTTGCCCAGATAAGCGATGTCATGCACCTTGCCCTGGATCGCATTGATCGCATCTGTGGGGCGCTCGGCTGAAATGGCGACTTTCTCGGGACGGATCGCCAGATGGCAGCCCTGCCCATTGGACAACGCGGTCGCGGATGACGCCGTGAGTGGTGGCTGACCCTCGGCCCAATCGATCTGATAGCTTTCATCCCCTTGTGTCGTGGCACGCCCTTCGATGATGTTCACGTCGCCGATAAAATCAGCGACATAGACGGAATTCGGTGTCTCATAGATGCGATCGGGTGTCGCCACTTGCATCAACTTGCCCTGATCCATGACAGCCACTCGGCTGGCAACGGTCATCGCCTCTTCTTGGTCGTGAGTCACGATGACAAAGGTCGTGCCGGTCTTTTCCTGAATGTCCATCAACTCGAATTGGGTATCTTGACGCAGCTTCTTATCCAGCGCCCCCAAGGGTTCGTCGAGTAAAAGCAGTTTTGGCGCTTTGGCCAATGACCGGGCCAGCGCCACGCGTTGGCGTTGACCGCCCGAGATCTGATGCGGCTTACGGCGCGCAAACTGCTCGAGCCGGGTCAGGCGCAGCATCTCTTCAACTCGTTCTTCCAGATCGCGCTTGGGCATGTTGTCCCGACGCAGACCAAAAGCGATATTGTCCCAGATGCTCAGATGAGGGAACAGGGCGTAAGACTGAAACATCATGTTCACCGCCCGCTTATTGGGCGGGATCGGATCGATATCCTGACCCCCAAGAAGGATATGGCCATCGGTCGGAGTTTCAAAACCGGCCAGCATCCGCATCATCGTGGTCTTTCCGCAGCCCGACGGCCCAAGCAGAGCAAAGAACTCACGCTCATAGATATCCAGCGAAAGGTTATCGATCGCGGTGAATGCGCCAAATCGTTTGGTGACGTTCTGGAACTGGATCAAGGGTTTCGCCTGCGGGTCGTCCCACGGCGCAAAGACTTCAGTGTTCAAAGTGGCCCCCGGTAATCGGTCAGGATAAATATCGCGCAAGGCAGTTTGTCTGCCTTGCGCATCAATCAGATCAGGTGCCTGATTTCACCTTGGTCCAGAGACGAGTCACCACCCGCTGGGTTTTTGCCGGATAAGGCGTGGTGATATAGAGATTCTGCATCGTCGTATCATCCGGATAGATCGCCGGATCTCCGATTACGTCCTCTTCCAGGAACTCTTGCGAAGCCTTGTTACCGTTGGCGTAGTAAACATAGTTCGACGCGGCAGCCATGTTGTTGGCATCCAGAATAAAGTCCAGAAACTTGTGTGCGCCTTCTGGATTTGGTGCATCAACAGGTATCGCCATCTGGTCAAACCACATCAGCGAGCCTTCCGCGAATGGATGGTATTCGATGACCACACCATTTTCTGCCTCATCGGCACGATCCCGAGCTTGCAGAATGTCCCCTGACCAACCGACGGCCACACAGATATCACCGTTGGCAAGCGCATTGATGTATTCCGAGCTGTGGAACTTCTGCACATATGGACGCACGCCGGTCAGAACCTCTTCGGTCTTCGCAATGACGTCCGTGTCATGGCTATCCGGGTCCTCGCCGATATATTGCAGCACCATCGGAATGATCTCGGCGGGTGCATCCAGGAAATGGACACCGCACGAGGCCAGCTTTTCCATGTTTTCAGGCTTCAGCACCAGATCCATGCTGTTGAGCGCAACATCGTCGCCCAGAACTTCTTTGACCTTGTCAACATTCAAGCCGATGCCGGTGGTTCCCCACATGTAGTTGATCGAATAAGCGTTGTTGGGGTCATACCCTGCGGTGCGCTCCTGAATCACATCCCACAGGTTTCCTGCATTCGATAGTTTGGCTGCGTCGAGTTCCTGGAACGCGCCAGCTTGAATCTGGCGTTGCAAAAACGTTCCCGAAGGCACAACCACATCATAACCTGACCCACCGGCCAGCATTTTGGTTTCCAGAACCTCATTACTATCAAACACGTCATAGATCAGGGTCAGGCCTGTCTCTTCTTCGAATTTGCTCAGCAACTCCTCGTCAATATAGTCGGACCAGTTATAGACGCGCACTTCTTCGGCAAAAGCGGCCGAAGTCCCCAATGCGACGATCGCTGTCATCCCCAGCGTTTTTAGTTTCATAGTCTTCTCCCTGCGATTATGCGGCTATTTTCACTTTTTTTTGGATTTGATCAAGTTTTGCGTTTTGCAGTAGTTTCACCTATGGTCGGAACAGGTGTAAATTCAGACAAGATAGAAACGCGCGGATTGAGGTAAACCATTTGGATTTGATCAAAAATAAGGCGAGCACGCAGCCGGATGATGAAGAAAAACGCCCTGCGCATGAACAGGTCTATCGCACTCTGAAATCGCAGATCCTGTTTGGTGATCTTGTGCCAGGACAGCCGGTAACGATTCAGGGTCTGACTGATTCGTTGGGCGTAGGCATGACCCCGGTGCGCGAGGCGATACGACGCCTAATTTCTGACGGCGCCCTGATCTTTCAAGGCAACCGACGGGTCAGCGTACCCTTATTATCTGCCAATGATATCGAGCAGATGATTTTTGCAAGAATATCAATAGAAACAGAGCTTTCAAGGCGTACCACCAGGAACATTTCGTCGACCGAAATTGACCATCTGGAGAAGCTGGATCAACGGCTCGACCTCATGATTGCAGATGGGGATGTTGGCGGATATCTGCGATTGAACCACGCCTTTCATCAAGCCCTGTATTCGCATGCCGATGCCCCGATTCTGGTCGACCTGGCCGAACGTCTGTGGTTGAGATTCGGCCCTTCACTGCGGATTGTTTGCGGTCGATTCGGCACCCAAAGCCTACCCGATAGACATAAGGATATTATCGTCGCACTGCGCAATAAGGATGCGGAGAAGGCTGCTTTGGCAACGGCACAGGACATTGAGCAAGGTATGGGAATGATGGGCGATGCCCTGCCCGGCACCTAGAATGCAGCGATTCGATTGACAGTATAAAATTTGATCATATTCTGTCCTGCAATCACGCTTGCAGGAGAATCGCCGATGTCCACTATCACCAATCACATGCCCACCGCCGAATTGCAGGCGCTGGATGCGGCGCATCACATTCACCCGTTCTCGGCAAATGGATCGCTGGGGGAGGAAGGCGCACGTGTAATCACCCGCGCCAACGGCGTATATCTGACCGACAGCGAAGGTGAAGAGATTCTGGATGCCATGGCCGGGCTCTGGTGCGTCAATATCGGCTATGGCCGCGATGAACTGGCCGACGCCGCTGCCCGTCAAATGCGCGAACTGCCGTATTACAACACGTTCTTCAAAACGACTCACATCCCGGCCATCGCACTGGCCGCCAAGCTTGCTGAACTTGCACCCGGAGATCTGAACAACGTGTTCTTCGCCGCTGGCGGGTCCGAGGCGAATGACACCAATATCCGTCTGGTTCGCACCTATTGGGCTGAGAAAGGTCAGCCGGGCAAGAATATCATCATCAGCCGCAAGAATGCCTATCACGGTTCTTCGGTCGGATCCGCATCGCTGGGTGGTATGGCCGGGATGCATGCGCAAGGCGGCATCCCGATTCCAAATATTCATCACATTAACCAACCAAACTGGTGGGCCGAAGGTGGTGACCTCGCCCCTGAAGAGTTTGGCCTCGCCCGCGCGCGCGAATTGGAAGAGGCCATTCTAGAGTTTGGTGAAAACCGAGTCGCAGCCTTCATCGCCGAGCCAGTGCAGGGTGCAGGTGGCGTTATCGTTGCGCCAGACACTTACTGGCCGGAAATCCAACGTATTTGCGACAAATACGATATCCTGTTGATCGCAGATGAGGTGATTTGCGGGTTTGGTCGGACCGGGAATTGGTTCGGGTCACAAACTGTCGGCATCAGACCACACATCATGACCATCGCCAAAGGACTCAGCTCGGGCTACGCGCCTATCGGTGGGTCTATCGTAAATGATGAAATCGCTGAAGTTATCGGCAACACCGAATTCAACCACGGTTATACATATTCCGGCCATCCCGTTGCTGCTGCGGTTGCGCTGGAAAACCTGCGCATTCTGGAAGAAGAAGGAATTGTGGATCATGTCCGCGATGTCGCGGCCCCCTATCTGAAGAAGAAATGGGAGGCACTGGTTGATCACCCATTGGTCGGCGAAGCCAAGATCGTTGGAATGATGGCGTCAATCGCGCTGACACCGGATAAATCAAGCCGCGCCAAATTTGCGTCTGAACCCGGCACGATTGGGTATATCTGTCGCGACCGCTGCTTTGCGAACAACCTGATCATGCGCCACGTGGGCGACCGGATGATCATCTCGCCACCCCTGATCCTGACGCCTGAGGACATCGATGAGATGTTTGTGCGTATTAACAAATCGCTGGACGAAGCATTGGAAGAAATCAACAACAGGGGATTGATGAAATCCGCGTCCTAGTCACGATCAAAGGGCGGCCCATTTGGTCCGCCCTTACTTTCAACGCATCCGCTCCAGCAGACTGAGCGACGGGTACCCGTCCGGAACCAGCCCTTGAGCGACCTGGAACGCTCGAACCGCATTGATCGTATTCGGACCGGTGCGACCATCAATCCCTTGAGTGTCAAACCCAGCCTGCGTCAACCGACGCTGCAACTCTTTCTTTTCGGTAAAACTCAGCACGCGATCTCCACGTGGCCATTCGGCTTGAAACGGAGCACCGCCTGCAAGCCGGTCAGACAGATGCCCGATCCCGATCACATAAGCATCGGCACCATTGTATGCCTCGATCACCTTGAAATTATCGAAGATCATCAGAGCAACACCACGGCCACCCGCTGGCAACAAAATTGCAGCTTTTCCATAGTCGGGCACCACCTGGCCTGTGTGCGCCAGAACTCCTCGGGCCGCCCATTCTGACGGCATCAGTGTAACGTCTCGTCTTGCATCTGCATAATCAAAGCCGGATGGTAACTTGACCTCTACCCCCCATGGTTGGCCTTTGGTCCATCCATGCTTTGCCAGATAGGCGGCGGCTGACGCCAGAGCATCAGTTGGATCATCCGACCAGATATCGCGCCGCCCATCGCCATCGAAATCTACTGCGTGATCCAGAAATGAGGTCGGCATGAACTGCGTGTGCCCCATCGCTCCGGCCCAACTGCCGACCATATTCGCAGCATCCACGTCCCCGGACTGCAGGATCTGAAGGGCCGCGATAAGCTGGGATTCAAAGAAACTCGCCCGCCGTGCATCAAAGGCCAGTGTCGCGAGCGATCTGATAGTTTGCTTGCCACCCCGATAGGTTCCGAACGAGGTTTCGAGCCCCCAAATAGCGGTGACAACCTCTTTTTCAACGCCATATTGCGCCTCTATCCGCGTCAGAGTTTCCCGATGCCGGTCCAAGCCCGCGCGTCCATTCGAAATCCGCGTTTTTGAAACTGCCGAATCCAGGTACTCCCAGATCGGTTTTGAAAACTCAGCCTGATTGCGATCTCGTTTGATGATGTCGCTGTCATAGGTCACCCCGGCCAATGCTCGGTCCAGCGTCCGGGCCGAGATTCCTTGAGCGCGGGCCCGCTCGCGAAACGCTCCAAGCCAAGCCTGAAAGCGCGCGTTCCATTCGGCAGATACGCGATAATGTTCGACCTCAGGACGCAATACTGGCCTTACCGAAACCATCACGTCTGCCGAAGCCAGTTGAATATTGTCGACCAATGGTCGGGCCAGAGGCCGTATTGATTTATCTGTTGTATCCGCCTGCACGATGGATGCCCATAATGCGGCGGTCATGACGCCACCTACGCACTTACGCATTCCGATTTTTCCTGATTACTGCTCAGGTTCAATGATAGCGCACAATCGGTATTTTTCAAAATGTAGAAAATTAGCTTTCCTGTTCCTGTGCCTCGCGTTCAGCACGAATACGGGCAATCGCCTCTCGCAGTAACGACACGCGCTTGGGGCGGAAACTTTCGTCGGACACGTCCATGTCTTGCATACGGTCCAGCCGGAAAACGCGAAAATCCTCGCGCAAGTGACACCAGCTGAGCAGAACGCTGGCGCGATCCATGTAGACGATACTCAGTGGATTGACCCGACGCAGGGTTCCCACGCCCTTGGCATCGGTATAGGCAAACTCAACCGCGCGTTCGTCCCATGCTGCTTGGCGCAGGACTGCAACATCAATTGTTGGCACCGCTGGTCTGTCAAACCGCGTGGCAGTCAGAACAGCATGACTTAGTCGGTGGGATTGGCGCTGCGGCAACCGGCCCTGCAGCTTTCGCAAGGCCTCGCTTGCCGCATCAGACAGCGCCGGATCGCCAATCAACTGCACCTCTCGTAGACCTAATACCAACGCTTCAAGCTCGTCATTGGTAAAACCCAGAGGTGGCAAAGTTGCATCTTCGATCAGGGTAAACCCAAACCCGGCCTCGCCGTCTATTACGGCCCCCAGAGCACGCAAAGCATCGATGTCCCGATGTATTGTACGCGGTGAAACGCCCAAATCCTGTGCCAGCTGGACCGACGTTCTGGGTGATGGGCCAGAACGCAGGGCTTGCATTAACTGAAACAGGCGAGCGGTACGAGACATACTGCACACTAACCTAAACCTAATGTCGGAAACTGTCATTAGTCAGGCGTATCCCTCGGACATCCCAATTATGGAGCTGATGATGCTGACCCTTCTTACTTTCCCCTCTGCGTTCGGCCTGTTCAGTGCCAGCCCGTTCTGTGTAAAAACCGCCCTGATGCTTCAACGGGCAGGACAGCGCTGGCGGCGGTCCGACCTTTTGGATCCCCGCAAGATGCCGCATCAGAAACTGCCGGTTCTGCGCACACCCGAGCGCCTGATCCCCGACAGCGACTTGATCCGCGAGTGGCTCGAGTCTCAGGGTGCAGATTTCGATGCCGGTTTGAATGGCCTGCAAAAAGCCCAATCCCGTACCCTAATCCGCATGGCCGAGGAACATCTTTACTTCCATGTCGTCCAGGATCGTTGGGCCAATGATGAGGTCTGGCCAATCCTGCGCGATACGTTCTTCACAGTCATTCCAGCACTGATCCGCAAGCCGGTCTCGAACTCGATCCGTAAATCTGTTGTCAAAGGGTTGGCCTTTCAGGGTGTTTCCCGATTCTCACCCGCAGAACGACAGGACCGGCTAGAGCGCGATCTTGAGGCGATCTCAACCTACCTTTGGCAATCGCCATACCTGATGGGTGAGGAACCAACCTCGGCGGACATGAGTGTCGGTCCAATGCTGGCCGCGATGCGCGCGACACCGTCCGACACCCCCCTGACCCGCCGGATCAAACAGGATAAACTGCTCAACAGCTATATCGATCGAATGGAACAGGCGATCCCATTGTCATGACACCCTTTGAGGATGCAAAAGTCGCCGCAGCTTACGGGGCGATGCCAGAAGAAACTCGCGCAGGAGCACTTATGCTGCGCGAGTTGATTTTCGAAACTGCGGCCTCGCTAGCGCAGGCTCAGCCGCTGGAAGAGGCGTTGCGGTGGGGGCAGCCAGCCTATTTGGCACCCAAGGGATCAACGATCCGACTGGGCGGACACAAAGCCGCTCGGTTTGCGTTGTTCGTGCACTGCCAGAGCAGACTGATGGGGGATTTTACTTCTGCTTTTCCCAATGAGGATCACATCGATGGCAATCGCGCCATCCTATTCGATGCGCCCGATCAGATCGACCCCACACGCCACGGCTGGCTGATTGCGCGCGCGTTAACCTATCATCTCTGACGGCGTTTGCGTTCGACCTTGCGCTTGATTTTGTCCTTCTTGCGCTTGGTGCTGACCGCCTTGCGCCGCGACCCGCGTTTGGTTGGACCGCGTCCTCGTGGCAGGGCTTGATCATCGATAGAGAGCAGTTCCAATTCCAATCCGCCGGTTACAGGCGTTGCCTCGGTCAGCCGCACGGTGACACGCTGACCAATGGCAATAATCAGGCCGGTATCCGAACCCATCAGCGTCCCGGCTTCACGGTCAAAATGAAAGAACTCACGCCCTAGCGAGCGCACGGGCACCAGACCGTCCGCTCCGGTCTCGTCCATCTTCACGAAGGCCCCGAAACGCGCGATGCCGCTGATACGGCCGGTGAACTCATTGCCGACCCGCTCGCTGAGATAGGCCGCCAGATAGCGATCAGTCGTATCGCGCTCGGCCATCATGGATCGGCGCTCGGTATCCGAGATATGGGTGGCCGTTTCCTCCAGCCGCGCGATTTCCTCCTCGGTCAATCCATCCTTGCCCCAGCCATGGGCCGTGATCAGCGCGCGGTGCACGATCAGGTCCGCATAGCGGCGGATTGGTGAGGTGAAATGTGCATAGTTCCGCAAAGCCAGTCCAAAATGTCCAAAGTTTTCAGGGTTGTAATAGGCCTGTGCCATCGACCGTAAAGTGGTTAGGTTGATCAGCTCGGCATCTTCGGTACCCGCGGCAGCATTCAGCAGCGCGTTCAGGTGGCGGGTCTGCAACACCTGCCCTTTGGCCAGATTCAAACCTGCTGCTTGCGCCGTCTCTCTCAGGCTTTCCAGCTTCTCAGGTGCGGGCTCTTCGTGGACGCGGAACAACAGCGGGCGGCGTTTGGAGATCAGGGTCTCGGCGGCGGCGACATTGGCGAGGATCATGAACTCCTCAATCAACTTATGCGCATCCAGCCGGTCACGGAACGCGACGCTGGTCACCTCGCCTGCGTCGCTCAGAACGATCTTACGTTCAGGCAAGTCCAGTTCCAACGGCTGGCGCTCCGCCCGCGCTTTTTTCAATGCGGCATAGGCGGCATAGAGCGGTTTCAGAACGGTTTCCAGCAACGGCCCGGTGCGGTCGTTCGGGTTGCCATCGATCGCTTCCTGCACCTCGGTATAGTTCAGCGAGGCGGCAGAGCGCATCAGGCCGCGCACGAACCGGTGGCCGATCTTACTACCCTCAGCATCAATCTGCATCCGAACCGCGATACAAGCGCGCGGGACGCCTTCGTGCAGGGAACACAGATCGCCGGATAGGCGATCCGGCAGCATCGGCACCACGCGGTCCGGGAAATAGCTGGAGTTGCCCCGCTTGCGCGCCTCGCGATCCAGCGCCGTACCGGATGTCACATAGGCGGCCACATCGGCGATGGCGACCCAGATCACATGGCCACCTTTATTCTTCGGGTCATCGTCTGCGTGCGCATAACAGGCATCGTCATGGTCCCGTGCATCCGCAGGATCGATCGTCAGCAAGGGCATATCCCGCAGGTCTTCGCGCCCTTTCAGGCCAACAGGTTTGGCCTTGTCGGCCTCTTCAATCACCTTGTCCGGGAAATCGTCGGGAATGCCATGTTGGTGGATGGCGATCAATGAGACAGCCTTGGGCGCGGTCGGATCGCCAAGCCGTTCAACAATGCGCGCCCGTGGCAGGCCCATGCGGTTCTTGGGTCCGGCTTGCTCGGCCTCAACCAGCTCACCGTCCTTGGCGCCCAGAACGGCCCCGTCCGCGACCAGCCATTCGGTGGAACCAGCCTTGTCGATAGGTACGATCCGGCCACCCTCGGCCCCTTTGCGGAAAATGCCAACGACCTTGCGCGGGTTGGTGCCGATACGGCGGATCAGACGTGCCTCGTAATTGTGGTCTTCCTCGTGCACAACGGTCAGACGGGCCAGAATGCGGTCACCCTCGCCCAATGCCGGATCGCTGGCGCGGGTGATGAGCAGAATAATGGGCTCGACCCCCTCACCGTGCCATTCCAACGGCCGAGCAAACAGGTCGCCATCCGCGTTCGGAGCCTTCACCTGCAATACGCTGACCGGCGGCAGGCGATCCGGATCGCGATAGCTGCGCTTGCGCTTTTCCAGATGGCCTTCGGCCTCAAGTTCCTTCAGGATGCGCTTCAGGTCGATCCGATCTGCGCCCTTGATGCCAAAGGCCTTGGCGATATCACGTTTCGAGGTCAGGGTAGGGTTCGCCGAGATCCAATCGAGGACCTCTTGCTTGGTCGGAATGCGTGTCATGAGTTTGGCCTAGCACGGGCATGCGACCGCGTCATGACCAAAAAGCGGCCTGTCGGGTCAGCCGTGCAGATCGGCCACGGTATCCACATCGCGCAGGTGATCCAGCAACGTCACTCGACGTCCATTTACCGAAGCCAGCGTGTCGGCCAAAGCGTTCTCAGTCGACCAGCGCACGTTGTTGAACATCCCTGACGGCAACGCGCTATAACGCTGCGCACCGACCAACCAATAGCCCCCGTCAGGGGCTGGCCCGAACACGATTTCAGCCCGGCCCAATGCGCCGAAGGCCCGCGCAATGTGTCCGCGTGTAATCCCCGGAATATCTGCACCGATCAAACATACTGGCCCATCGGGGGCACCGCGCAGCATCCGCCCCATACGATCACCGAGATCTCCGCGCCCTTGCGGCTTACGCGGCAGATCGACGGGCCAGACACGGCTGTTCATCCCCTCCCGATCCGGAGAAACCGCCAGAACAATCTGCCAGCGCGGATCGCGCAGGCGTCGGACAAGTGACCGCGTTTGATGTCGGAACCACCACGCCGCCCCGACCATGCCGATATCGCGCCCCAACCGGGTTTTTACCCGCCCCGGACGCGGCTCTTTCACCATGATGACCAGCGTTTTTTGCATAGATCAGGCGAAATAGTCCGTCAGAATACGCTTATATATCGCTTTGAGCTGGTGGATCTGCTCCACTTCGACGCATTCATCAACCTGATGCATCGTGCGCCCGACCAGCCCGAACTCAACTACTGGGCAATGGTTCTTGATGAACCGGGCATCCGAAGTACCGCCAGTGGTTGAAAGCTCGGGGCAGATATTGGTTTCTGCCTCAACGGCGCGCGCTACCAGATCCGAGAGCGGACCCGGAGGAGTCAGAAAGCTCTCACCTGAGATTTTGATCCTGGTTTCGATTTTAACTCCAAACGCCTTGGCAACTGATTCAGCCTCGGATTTCAACCAGTCGCTCAGGCTGGCGCCCGAGTGCAGGTCATTGAACCGAATGTTCACTGTTCCAGAGCATTGCGCCGGGATGACGTTCGTCGCTGGATTGCCCGTATCGATCGTCACCACGGCCAATGTTGAGGCATCAAAATGGTCAGTCCCCTGATCCAGCTCGCGACTGGCCAGCCGATCCATCAACCGCGCCATTGCTGGCAATGGGTTTTTCGCCCGGTGCGGATAAGCAGAATGCCCCTGCACCCCGGTCGCGGTAAACCAAGCTGACATCGAGCCGCGCCGACCGATCTTCATCATTTCACCCATCTTATTCGGACAGGTTGGTTCCCCTACTAGACAGACCGACATCCGCTCATCCGTCGCATCCATGTGATCCAGCAGGGCGACAGTGCCATCGACCGCATCACCCTCTTCATCACCTGTTATTGTCAGAATCACCGCACCATCCGGAGGCGTATTGCGCACAAAATCAATGGCTGCTGCGGCAAAGGCCGCCATACCCGATTTCATGTCCGTTGCACCACGGCCATACATTACTCCATCACGAATTTCTGCTCCGAATGGGGGCGCAGTCCAAGCGGCCTCATCACCCACCGGAACAACATCTGTGTGGCCGTTGAAGCCAAAGCTGCGAGCATGCCCTTTCTTCCCCCAACGCGCAAATAGGTTGCTGACACCTCCGCGATCCACACGGGTGCATTCAAAACCTGCATCTGCGAGTTCACGTTGCAGTAAAACCAGCGCGCCGCCCTCTTCGGGTGTGACCGAAGGGCAACGGATCAGATTTGCGGTCAGCTCAACTGGATCGGTCATAACGGGCCTCTTGTTCTGATGGATGCCGGCGTTCGTGCACAGATTCAACGAATTGCCCGGCTTGCCAACCCCGAATAGTCAGATTTCCAAACCAAAATCCAAAGACTTCGATTTTAGCACCCCAACAAAACATGAGCCTTGACCCTGCGGCTGCCTTGCCGCGCTGCCCCGAACTAGGTTAGAGGGCCGCGAAACAGGTGATTCCAAATGAAGCGCGTCTTCTTCGCATTGATCTGCCTGACTTTCGCGACTCTCGCGCAGCAAAGCCAGGCTCAGACCCTCACGGTTACAACTGTGACCCGCCCTCCGTTCTCGTTTATCGAGGACGGGGTCCAGACCGGTTTCTCGATGGACCTGCTGGCAGCATTGTCTGAATCGCTGGGCTGGGAGTATTCGATCAACCGTGTCGAGAGCTTTGGTGAAATGCTGGGGGCCGTTCAGGACGGGTCAGCCGATCTGGCGATTGCGAATATTTCGATCACCGCCATGCGTGAAACCCGCATGGATTTTACGCAGCCCATCTTTGAAGCCGGGCTACAGATCATGGTTCCGTCGGAGGCAGCGCGCCAACCGTCTTTACTGCACGCCCTGTTGTCGCGCGAGCTGTTCATCGCCATTGGTCTGGCCTTTGCCATTCTTCTGGGCGGCGGCATGCTGATGTGGAGTTTCGAGAAACGCGCGCAGCCCTATTTTGACCGGAAACTGAATGAGGCTTGGTTCCCTTCCTTCTGGTGGGCGCTCAACCTCGTGGTCAATGGCGGGTTTGAAGAGCGGATGCCCCGCACGCCGTTTGGGCGCATTCTGGGGGTTGTGCTGGTGGTTTCCTCGCTGTTCATCGTATCGGTGTTTACGGCCCGGATCACATCGGTGATGACTGTAGATGCGATCACCGGCAGCGTGAATTCGGTTAATGACCTCTATGGCAAGCAAGTCGGAACCATCTCTGATTCAACAGCAGCCAACTTTCTGAACCGCCGCGAGATCGAGTTCACGGGCTATGCCGACCTTCAGGACATGCTGGCTGCGTTCAAAGACAAGGATCTGGATGCAGTCGTATTCGATGCGCCCATTCTGTCCTATTACGCCAGTCATGAGGGTCGAAGAACGGCAAGTATGACCGGCGGGATTTTCCTACGCGAAAATTATGGCATCGCCTTCCCAACCGGTTCGCCTTTGGTTGAAGACGTCAACCAGGCGCTTCTCTCTCTTCGCGAAGACGGTACCTATGATGAAATCTACCGCAAATGGTTCGGAGCGCGGAACTAAGCCGGGCTCTCGTCTCCAAAGAATGGCGTCATCTGTGCAACTATGACGGCGTTTTCGTCCAGCGCCCGCTGCATCAATGCCCGCTCATCCGGATCGATATCGTGCCCCTGCGCTTCACGCTCGGCAAGCGTGCCGTAACCGGTGACATCCAGAGGAGCGGTATCGGCCTGTTTTAGAATCGCCACCGTTTCACGCACGGCTTCTGCCTCATCCACACCGCTGGCAAAACACATCAGCGCGGCTCCGGTTGCGTCTTTTGGCAAACCATCTCCATCCTTCCGGCCAATCTGAACCAGAAGAGTATAGACTTGCTGACGCGAAGGTTTCTTTTGCTTTTGCATGAGGCTCGCAATACGCCGACCCAGAGTGTGGGTCAACTCAGGTCCGACCGCTCTGGCAGGCCGCTTCCAGCAAAACCAATGCGGCTGCGCGCTGCCTGTCGCGCCACCCTTCCTTTGGAACCAAGGGCATTACCGCATCTGTATTGAAGTAAATCGCTGTGATCCCTGCAGCCGCGACATCCACAAGATTCGGATCAGCGCTTGTATTCTCAGCGCGGATCTCAGCAGCGATACGGTCTTCAAACTCGTATACGAAGCGCAACAGGGGTTGGCGAATTTCTTTGTGCCGCTCCGAGGCCGCAACCAAAGCCGCAAAAACGGCGGCGCTTTCAGAAGAATAATCAACGCGTCCAAACAACGCTTCGATCAAAGCATCAATGCGCCCTGTTGCTGGCAACATATCGAAGAAGGTTTTTGTCCGCGTAGCAAAATCACTCAGAACATGGTCCAGCAGGCGCTGGATCATTTCTTCGCGATTGCCAAGGTAGTGACGAAGCAGAGGCCGCGCGATCCCCGCTTCTTCGGAGATACGGGCGAGTGTAGAGCCATCCAATCCATACCGCGCGACACATCTGGTAAATGCGCTCAGTATTTCCTGCGTACGAACGTTTTTCAAACTGGTTCTGGGCATGAGCTATTCGTTCAGGCGGTCTGAGTGGGGAAAATGTCCGTCAGGATGTAAAGCACTCCGAAGCCGAACCACATCGCCGTTAGCACCCAGAATAAAACCGGGTTCTCTCCGCGCTCAATAGCTTCAACAAGAAAGGCCTGCCCCGATCGAATTGCCAGAACGCCCCAGTACACAAAAACCACGCCCCAGATCGCATATACCCCCGCCAGTGTTGATGCCAACAGCACCAGCACAGCCGCGATAGTCATCCATTTGTGATGCCTTAGGCTGTTTCCAGGTTTCATCTGCCCGCCTTATCCCTCGGTCGAAATCTTGAAATTGGATACTGGACAAATCGCATTATTGTCAATAATGACAATTATCATTTTTGACAATCTAAGGAAGTGACATGCAAGCCCCGGCATCGCTACCCGACAAACCGAAAAACCGACTACCGCGAGAAGCCTATGTTTCAGAGGATTGGTTTCAGGTTGAACAAGCACAAATCTTCAGCCGCTGCTGGACCTTTGCCGGTGTGACAATGGATTTTCCTGAAACCGGAGATTTTCGCACGATCAAAGCCGGAGCAAATTCCGTAATTGTCATCAAAGGCGCCGATGGTGAGTTACGCGGGTTTCACAATCTTTGCCGCCATCGAGGTACAGAACTTCTGGAAGGATGCGGCAATGCAGGCAAAACCATTGTCTGCCCCTATCACAACTGGGTCTACAATCTGGACGGTGCTTTGCGCGGAGTTCCTGCCCAGCGTGAGTGCTTTCCTGATCTCGACAAGAAATCCAATGCGCTTTTTGGGGCGGCTGTGGGCGTATTTCGCAATCTTGTTTTCGTTAATCCTGACTCGGATGCGGATTTTGACAAATGGCTGAGCGGGCTAGATCAGGTTCCTTGGCCGCACGATCTGACCTCGACCGAGCTGCAGGAAAATCCCGACAACGTGGTTTATGAAATCGACTGCAATTGGAAGGTCTTCTTCGAGAACGCAATTGATGGCTATCATCTCGCCTATCTGCACAAAGACACGCTGGGAGGGCCGACCCATGACAAAAACCTGTGGGAGGTGTTTGGTCAAAATATGATTTGGTGGTCGACCGAGCGCGAAGGTGTGAAACACAGGATTCCGCAATTCGTTGAAAACTCTGCCAAAGGTTCAGGTTTGAAAACCGTCAAAAATGCTGAAACTCCGGGGTATGGCGGGGTCTACATGCTGTTCCCAACAACGATCCTGACGCCCAATCCCTGGGGATTCTCGATTTCAACGATGGAGCCCATAAGCGCAAACAGGATGCGATTAAGGGTGCGGAACTGGTCTCCTAAGGGCTGGTTTACTTACACGCACCGCGCGGCTGACATTCCCGGGTACGATGCCGAAACAGGGCTGATAAAATCCTCGCACTGGACCAAACACCCGCTGGAAACGGGCGATTTCCAAACCGAAGATGTCTGGGTTTGCGAAAAGATGCAAAAATCCATGCAGTCTCCGCGCTTCGAAGTGGGCGCCCTCGCCATAGGCGCTGGCGGCGAGGCCGCAATAGATTTCTTTCAACAGACAGTGCTAGGGTTGATGCCCAAGCAAGAATAGATTTGGCCGCAGCATCTATTCTGCGGCCAAATCTTAAATAACAGCTCAGGATCAGTCGCGCAGCAGATCGTTGATCCCGGTTTTCGAGCGCGTCTTTTCATCAGCGCGTTTCACGATGACCGCGCAATACAGGCTGACGTTGTTCTTGGACGGCATCGAGCCTGCAACAACCACCGAATAGGGCGGAACCTCGCCATACATAACCTCACCGGTTTCGCGATCGACAATCTTGGTCGACTTGCCAATGAATACGCCCATGCCCAAAACCGAGCCTTCGCGGACAATACAGCCTTCAACAACCTCGGAACGGGCACCGATAAAGCAGTTATCTTCGATGATGGTGGGACCAGCCTGCATTGGCTCCAGCACTCCGCCGATGCCAACACCGCCCGACAGGTGCACATTCTTACCGATCTGTGCGCAAGAACCGACCGTTGCCCAGGTATCGACCATGGTGCCTTCGTCCACATAAGCACCCAGGTTCACAAATGACGGCATCAACACCGCACCGGGTGCAACATAGGCTGACTTGCGCACGACGCAGTTGGGCACTGCCCGGAAACCTGCAGCGCGCCACTGGTTCTCATCCCAACCGGCGAACTTGCTGTCGACCTTGTCCCACCAGCCACCGGCTTGCGGGCCGCCATTTTGGATCTCCATATCCTTGATACGGAACCCCAGAAGAACGGCCTTCTTAGCCCACTGGTTTACGTGCCAGTTGCCATCTGCCTGCTTTTCGGCAACGCGCAATGAACCGCTGTCCAACGCATTCAGAGTATCCTCGATGGCCTCACGCTGCTCGCCCGTCGTGGCCGGTGTGATCGTATCACGCATGTCCCAGGCGGCTTCGATGGCGGCTTCCAGTTGCGCGTTTGACATAGGCGTCTCCCTAGAGAATCTGTTCACGTTGATGTGGCCTATACGCAAGGTGAAACCATGGCGCAATGCGACGCAAGCAACCCTACATGCGTCAATCTTCTGCTATTGCGCCAAGAACTGCAAACATGTCCCTGTCATTTTGCGTTCCTGCATTGGGTGCGGTCAGCAAAACATCTCCGTAGAAAACCGAGTTTGCGCCGGCGAGAAAACACAATGCCTGCTCTGCGGTCGAAAAGTCAGACCGGCCCGCCGACAAGCGTACGCGGGTTGCTGGCATGGTGATACGTGCGGTCGCAACCATGCGCACCAGGTCGAAGATGCTCACCTTCTCTCGTTGCTCCAGCGGAGTGCCCTTAATCGGGATCAGAGCATTGATTGGAACGCTTTCGGGATGTGGGTCAAAACTCGCTAGAACCTGCAATAGTGAAGCACGATCCCGCAGACTTTCACCCATGCCGATGATACCTCCACAACACAGATCGATACCTTCGTCACGGCAATAGCTGAGTGTTTCCAACCGATCCTGATAGGTGCGCGTCCCGATGATCTCACCATAGAATTCCGGCGAGGTGTCAAGGTTGTGATTGTAGGCGGTTAGTCCCGCGTCGGCGAGCCGTTGGGCCTGATGCGGCTTCAACATACCCAGTGTCACGCAAGCTTCCATCCCCAAATTGCGAACGCCCCGAACCATTTCCAGAACATTGTCGAATTCTTCCCCATCCCGCACTTGGCGCCACGCGGCACCCATGCAGAACCGCTCGGCCCCGGCATCCCTGGCCCGTTTAGCTAGCGAGACCACATGCCCGGGGTCCATCAGTTTTTCCTTGGTCAGTTCAACCTCGCGGTGATGCGCGGATTGAGGGCAATAGGCACAGTCTTCCGGGCAGCTGCCGGTTTTGATCGATAGCAGGCTGGCCTTCTGAATGTCTTCCGGGTCATGATACGTCCGATGGATGGTATTTGCACGGCCAACCAGATCCAGCAACGGGAGGCGCAGTAGCGCCTCCACCTCATCCACGGTCCAGTTGCTGCGGATGTCCTGTCCTGTATCAAGCATCCGCTTGCGACCCGCGGATTTTCTGCATCAAACCCGTTGGCAGGCCAATCACGATAACGGCCGCCAACGCGATCTTTACGAGATCACCTACGATAAACGGGCTGAAACCGTAAACCAGCACTTTGTCCGCAGGTACAAACTGGGCCAGCCACCCCAGACCCAGAGCGTATATCGCTACAAGTCCAGCTAACATGGCCGGGACCAAAAACAGCTTGCGCAGATTATCCGCCACCCATCCGACGATGGCCGAGGCAAAAACGAAGCCCAGCAGATAGCCACCAGTGCCGCCCATCATATAGGCCAGTCCGATGCCTTTTTCGGGTGTCCCGGCAAAAACCGGCAGACCGACGGCTCCAGCCACCATGTAGCCAATCACAGTTGCGGATCCGAGGCGCATCCCGAAAGCTGCAGAAATCGCCATGACGGCAGCGACCTGCAGGGTCATCGGCACCGGCCAAAATGGCACTTGGACTTTTGCGCTGGCTGTCAGCAGAAGGATGCCCATCACGACACGGATGATCTGTCCCGCCGGGCTGAGCGCACCGGTAGTCGGCAAGGCGGATCGCAGCATGGTTTTCATTGTACTTCCTTTTATAGATAATTATTTACCAGTTGACTCATGATCATCATTTTTATCTATTAAAAATCAAGTGAAATCTTCAGCGGTGAAAAATAGCACTTAACTGCCTGAAAGAATTCAATTTGCGCGGCGAATATGGCGCACCAGAATCGATGTCGCCGCTGACACATCTTTGCTTTTTAACGCCTGAATTATGGCCGCGTGATCCGTATCGATCCGCTGCATCCATTTTGGTCGCCAGTGCGCGAACAGATGCCGCGCGCTGGCAATATGCAGATCATCAATCGCATGCAACAGGCGAGGTAGGCCGCATGGCGTCAGGATAGCTCGGTGAAAGATTCTGTTCCGCGCTTCCCATTGCGGCATACTGTCAGCCTCATCGCAGTCTTTTCGCGCCCGATCAGCTACTTTCAGTGCGGTTGGGGTCATGTTTTGCGCTGAATGCTGCAATGCCAGAGATTCAAGCGCGACACGCATTTCGATCACCTCACGCACTTCGGCGGGGTCCAAGGCAGTGACACGCATGCCCTTTCGCGGCTCGCTTTTGGCCAATCCATGTGCCTCAAGCCGCAGCAGCGCTTCGCGCACCGGCACATGGCTGGTTTCAAAGTCGCGCGCGATATGGTCCTGACGCAACTTCTCACCGGCGGCAAGGTCTCCAGTTATGATCTTCTGGCTCAGCGCTTGATATATCGTGTCGGCAATGGTCGCAGTCATAAATTATAGATAAAATTCACAACGTGTTTCCACAAGCAGTTAATTCAATCAGCCAGGGGGTCCGGCGCAATATTCCCACCGCAAATAAGAACCGCAACCCGCTCATCTGGTTCGGGCTGATATGCACCTGAGATCAGCGCAGCCATGGCTGCCGCCCCAGCTGGCTCCACCAAAATTCGATGAGCTTGCCACAATGTCTGCTGGGCCTGCGCTATCGCCTCATCGGGAACCAAAACCGAAGTCATCCCCTGTGCCAGACCGAAGCAGATATCGCCAATTCGACGTGCGCCTAACGCATTCGCTGCAATGCCTGAGACCGAAACATCAACCGGCTCACCTTCAGCCAAGGCAGCATTCAGCGCGCAGGAGGTTTCCGGCTCGACAGCCACAACCTTGCGCGCACCCTGAAACCAAGCCAGCGCCCCAGCAATCAGGCCGCCGCCACCGACAGCAACCAGAACTGTATCTGCCTGCAAACCCTGCGCGTCCCATTCAGCAAAACACGTCCCTTGCCCGGCAACAGTTGCGGGCGCGTCATAGGCGTGGATTTGCATTGCACCAGATTCAACCTCATGTGCCTGAGCCATGGTCAAAGCGTTGGCATATTCCCCCGGAACCACGCTCAGATCGGCTCCGATCCGTTCGATCAGGGAAATCTTCGACGGTCCTGCAAGCTCGGGCACAAAAATCTTCGCCGGATGACCTAACGCATGTGCTGCATAGGCCGCAGCCGCTCCATGGTTGCCACCAGATGCCGCCACCACGCCCGCCGAAGGAACATCCATGCTGAGCAAAGTGTTGAACGCGCCGCGCGCTTTGAAGCTGCCGGTGTGTTGCATATGCTCCAGCTTCAACTCGACCGGATAGCCCAGCGCATTGCTCTGCATCACAGGTGTGATTTGTGCATGTCCGGCAATGCGATCCCGCGCTGCCAATATTTCACTTTTCCAATCCATTCTTGTCTTTCCGTGACTGGCACTCTTCCCGCGAACCCTATAGCTGTTTTGGAAACACGCAAGCAGGGAACCCCGTTTATGAGAGAAGATCGCCTCAGCCCCTTTCGCGACGCACAGACCGACCGCTCGACCGCAAGCGAAGTGCCGGACACGCCGCAGACGCGGTCATCGGCCTATCGACTTGCCTTCGCTGATGATGATTTCCTGTGCCGGGATGAGCTGCGCCCCGTTCGCCTGCAACTGGAGTTGCTCAAGCCCGAGATGATCATGACCGAGCGTGAAATCACCTCGACCATCGTCATGTTTGGCGGTGCACGTATCCCGGAACCAGCCCAGAAACACACGGCGCGAACCGCGACCTTGGCCGGTCTGTCAAAGTACTACGATGAGGCGCGCGAGTTTGCGCGGCTGATGACCGAGAAGTCAAATCGGACAGGCTGCCGTGAGAATGTGATCGTCACCGGCGGCGGACCCGGCGTAATGGAGGCAGGTAATCGTGGCGCGCGGGATGCAGGGGGGTGTTCCATCGGCCTGAACATCGTGCTGCCGCACGAACAGGCCCCGAACCTGTATGTAACGCCTGATCTCAGCTTCAATTTCCACTATTTTGCTATCCGCAAGATGCATTTTTTGATGCGAGCGCGCGCCATCACTATTTTCCCGGGCGGGTTCGGCACTTTGGACGAGTTGTTCGAATCCTTGACCCTAATCCAGACAGGACGGATGGAGCGCGTTCCCTTCCTGCTGTTCGGGCGTGAGTTCTGGGAGAAAGTCATCAACTGGGAAGCGCTGGCGGACGCGGGCACCATCTCGGACGAAGATCTGGACCTGTTCCGCTTTGTCGACACCGCGCAAGAGGCGGTCGAGATTATCGAGAACTGGGAGCCCGCTCCCCCGCGTGACCAAATTCCGGGACGCTGAACTATGACTAGACCCAAGACCGGCGAGATGCTCCACCTGCGCGGAAACGCGTTGGACAAGGGCGAGCCTGTGGCCCTGCCATTGACCCAAAGCAGCATGTTTCATTTGCCGGGTGATCCAGACGGTCACGCCAGTTATGGCCGGGTCGACAACCCGACTTGGGTTCACCTGGAGCACGTCCTGTCGCATCTCGAAAACGCACCCTGCCTCAGCTTTCCTTCTGGCATGGGGGCGATTTCGGCGGCGTTGTTTGCCACGGTCAAAGCAGGGTCTCGTTTGCTGATCCCATCCGACGGATACTATGTGACCCGGCTTCTGGCCGACCGGTTCCTGTCGAATCTAGGCGTTTCAATCGTCGAACGCCCAACTACTGCCTTTGCCGAAGGTGGCTTTGATGGAATTGATGTCGTGTTCTTGGAAAGCCCATCGAACCCCGGTCTGGATATGCTTGATCTGCCAGCAATCGCCAGGCCCGTGCGCGAGGCTGGTGGCATCACGATTGCCGACAACACAACCATGACACCATTGGGCCAACGCCCACTGGACCTTGGCGTCGATGTGGTGGTGAGTTCGGATACGAAGGCGATGGGCGGGCATTCGGACCTGCTGATGGGCCATGTCGCCAGCCGCGATGCGCAAATCATGGAACGGGTAGAGGAATGGCGCCGCGTTTCAGGTGCGATACCGGGGCCGCACGAGGCGTGGTTGTTGCACCGTGGCCTTGAAACGCTGGATGTGCGGTTTGATCGCATGTGTAGCTCGGCGCAAGTTCTGGCCGAACGGTTGGCATCGCACCCGGCCGTGAAACACGTTCGCTATCCCGGCCTGCCCGGTGATCCATCGCACGCATTGGCGGCTGCCCAAACCGCTCGGTTCGGTTTTCTGCTGACAATCACGCTGGAGTCTGAGGCCAAAGCCGAACAGTTCATCAACGCCTGCCCCCTGCTGCGCCCTGCCACATCCTTCGGCGGTGTCCACAGCTCAGCCGAGCGGCGTGCCCGCTGGGGCGATGCGGTCGACCCTGCCTTTATCCGCTTGTCTGTCGGGTGCGAGCCGGTAGAAGAACTGTGGCGGGCGATCGAGGCCAGCCTGAACGCGTTATGATTTCTTCTTAGGTTCACGCAGCTCGGTGAACACGTAGATTGGCAGCACGATGCTGGCGATCAACGCGCCCAGCCATACCAGCAAAGTCGCTGCCAGTAAGTTGGAAATACCTCCAACTGTTAGCCCCGCTGTTATCAGATCGGTCACCAGCAAGCCCACAAATGTGACAATCAGTGCGATCCCACCTTTCAGCGCCGGGGCCTTCTTCTCGCCCAGCTTCAGGATCAACGGTTCGGCTACGACTTGAACCAGCGTAAAGACAATCACTACAACGATGAACGAGATCGGCTTGATTGCAAAGCCCGCCAGCAGCAGCGAAGCAAGCAACAACCCGATGGCATTCCCGACTAGTAACGCGAGAGCGGATTTTATTCTGCGCGACATAAGGTGATCTCCGGCAATCAACACTTCGAAACATGCAGATATTAGCAGGACAACCAGAATTTGCGAGGTAATTCGACCCCGAAGGATTTTTGACCTGTTGAAATCACATGATAAAATACCTTCATCAAGGCCAGACCATACCTACATCGACGAGAGGCAATATGAGCGACGATCCCTATACCGTTCTTGGTGTCGCCAAAGACGCCAGCGATGCCGAAATCAAGAAAGCCTACCGGAAGATCGCGAAGGAGTGTCACCCGGACCTTAAGCCGGGTGATGCGGAAGCCGAAGCCAAGTTCAAAGCCGCCGCCGCCGCTTATGACCTGTTGAAAGATCCCGAAACACGCAAACGCTATGACAATGGCGAAATTGATGCGTCCGGTCAGGAACGTCCACAGCAGCAATATTATCGGGACTATGCCGAAGCTGCAGGCAACCCCTATCGCGGGTATTCGACTGAGCAAGACGACATGTCCGACATCTTCGCCGAGTTCATGCGCGGGCGGGGTGGTTATGGCCAACGAACACAAGAGTTCCACGCGCCAGGGCACAACCTGAATTACTCACTGCAGATCAGTTTTCTGGATGCCGTATTCGGCGCCAGCCAAAAGCTGACCCTACCGGATGGGAACCGGATTGAAGTGAAGATACCGGCGGGCATCACGACCGGTCAAACCATCCGCCTGCGTGGCAAGGGGGCACCGGGATATGGTGAAGGCCCTCCCGGGGATGCGCTGGTCACCATCTCGGTTGCGGATCATCCGGTGTTTGACCGTCAGGGCGATGACATCCATATTACGTTGCCCATCACCATTGACGAGGCGGTATTGGGCGGCAAGGTCCAAGCGCCCACCATCGACGGGGGCGTCAATGTCAGTGTCCCTGCAGGGACCAGCAGCGGCAAAACCCTGCGCCTGCGTGGCAAAGGGGTCAAGAAGCGCGGCTCGTCCGATAGGGGTGATCAGTTCATCGAACTGACCGTCGCAATGCCGGACAAGGTAGACGATGATTTGAAGCAATTCATGGAGACATGGCGCGAAACCCACGGCTATGATCCGCGCAAAGGAATGCCGTCATGAGCCGCACATTGACCGAAGCCGAACTGATCGAAACCATCGCCCGCCTGACTTCGGATCGCCTAACCGAATATCTGGCGGCTGAGATCGTGATCCCCGAGCAATCGGAGCAAGGGCTGCGATATCAGCGCATTGACGTTGCCCGACTGGAACTGGCATGCGAGCTGCATGACCAGTACGATATGGAGGCCGACGCACTGTCGATGATGATCTCGCTGATCGACCAGATGCATGGGCTGCGCGCCGAATTGCGCGAGGTGCTGAACGCGGTCGAGGCCCAACCGGAACCTGTTCGAAAACAACTGATCGAGGTCATCGGCACAGCGCGGTTCAGTCGCAGGTAACGGGGTTTTGGGCACAGGGGTATTGGCGTAGAAGACGCCCTTGATCCTTAGCCCGGTATCCCTATGACCCAGTCCAGATCCGAATTGCTGATGCCTGCGGGCAATCTACGCAAGTTAAAACTCGCCATCCTGTATGGCGCGGATGCGGTCTATCTGGGCACACCGGATATGTCGCTGCGGACTAAATCCGAGTTCTCGCTGGAAGAGGTGATCGAGGGGGTCGAGTTCTGCCATAGCCACGGCCGGCGCGCGTACCTGACGCTGAACTTGTTCTCGCACAATAAGGACATCCCGAAGCTCGATGAATACATCGACACCGTCCGCAAGGTGAAACCCGATGGGTTGATCATCGCTGATCCCGGCGTGTTCCAATACGTCCGCGAACGGGCACCGGAACTGCCGCTGCATATCTCGACGCAAGCCAATATCTGTTCGTGGCTGTCGGTGAAGTTCTGGCAGGATCAAGGGGCTGAGCTTGTGGTACTGGCCCGCGAAGTCTCCTACCCCGAACTGGTCGAGATTCGCGAGAATTGCCCCGACATCAAGCTAGAGGCATTCGTCCATGGCGCGATGTGCATGACCTATTCGGGCCGCTGCCTGCTATCGAATTTCATGGCCGAACGCGGAGCGAACCAAGGCAACTGCGCCAATTCCTGCCGCTGGAATTATGGTCTGAAGCTGCGCCTCAAAGATGGCACGCATCAGGAGCTACGCATTACCGACGAAAACGCCGACCTGTTCGAGTTCTTGTTGGAAGAAGGATGCCGCCCCGGCGATTTAATGCCCATCGAAGAGGATGACCGGGGGTCCTACATCCTCAATTCGCGCGATCTGTGCATCATGCCGAAACTGGATGAATACCTGAAGATCGGCGTCGACAGCCTGAAGGTCGAAGGGCGCGGCAAGTCGGAATACTATGCTGCCATCGTCGCGCGCGCCTATCGTATGGCCATCGACGATTATCACGCCGACCCCGAGAACTGGGACCCGAAACCTTACTTGCGTGAACTCGAAACCGTCGGGAACCGAGGCTACACGCTTGCCTTCCACGTAGGCCGACTGACAAACTACGCACATGATTACGAGCACACCGCGTCTATCGCGCAGTGGGAATATGCGGGAATCGTCACTGAAGTGACCGAGGATGCCTTTCTAGTCGAGGTGAAAAACAAGCTGGAACCTGGGGATGTGTTAGACTTCGTCTCTCCGATTTCACGCGATACCGTGTTGTTACGGGTTTATAACTTCGAACGCGCCCAAGATGGCGCGAGACTAGACGTGGTGCATGGAAGCACCAAGACAATCATCCGCGTACCATTCACTCTGTTCGATCACGAGGATATCGAAGATTTACGCGCGCGTTTCCCAGTCTACTCGGTTCTGCGCAAGGAACGCGCCCTGACCGACGAACACTGGAGCCGCATTCGGTTCGACAAGCTGGTGCAAGGGCTGGAAACCTCGGGTCGTGACAACGCCAAAGCTTATGCGCGCCGCCGCGATGAACTGATTGAGAAGATCGGAGAAGACGGCAACGAACGCCGCTTCAAAACCAATCGCATCGGAACCGAAGGGTGTTGCGGCAAAGGCTGCAACGGCTGTTTGATCTTCTGGCAGGCTGAGAAATACGCGCGTGCACGCGAGGTTCTGTCCAAACGCAAGCAGGGTGAGCAACTTAGCCGCCGTGAGGCCACCGAACTGACCTTACCAGCAAGCTGAAGTTCAGTTCTCGACGCGATACTCTTCTGGCACGTAAAACGTATAATCCCTGTCAGCAACTGCCTCGTGGCAGACATGGCAGTAATCGACCTCGGACGCGCGAAAGCCCATCGTGTCGCCAAACAGCGAACCATCCGGCATCACCATGATGTATCGCCAATCTGCTGTCTCAGGGTTGGTACCCGCCGGTAGTTTTTCCATCACGAACAAGGCACCCGGATGCACGTTACCCTCATCGGTGACGGTCATGCTGTCTTTGGCCAGAACCGAGCCCACAGGCAAAACCTCACCTTCCTGCAAGGTTCCGTAATTATGCGCCATGCGATTGGCGTAGCTGTTGACATAGCGCTGCCCATGGGTGGCCGAGATATAGGGCGCATCGTTGAACAGCGGCCAGGCTTGATAGTTCAAAAGCACGTCCAACTGGGCTGCGGCATAGCCTCGTTCCATGCGCCGGGACAGAGATTTGTAATGAGCCTGAGCATCTTCCTTGGACAGATCAGCCGGGTTTTCAATGGCCAGATGAGCATCCTGATCGTTGTTCTGTGCATTTCCCGCAACAGACATAAGCCCCAATACCGCAATAAACAGCACGATCTTAACGATCGGCAGGTGTCTTGTAATCATTCTATGGCCTCCCTGACTGATCAGTTCGCCGAAATGCCGCATTAAGTTCGAAAAATGATAGCGGCCTTAAATAGTGTTGCCAGCACCGCCCCAGCAACTTCACCACTTTGTGTTTGCTAGTGACCCCCCAACCAGAGCAGATGCCCCTTAAACATAGCAAATTCTGAATGCCAAAACAGCATTCAATTTATTAAGTTTATCGTAGTGGCGGACAATCTGCGGAATCTAACGGTTCAGGCCAGCCTCGGCCTCAATCTGCTTGCGCGATTTTCGGGCGCGTTCGGTGGCCGATTTCAACTGCCCGCAGGCAGCCATGATATCCTCACCGCGCGTTTTGCGGATGGGTGAGGCATAACCCGCTTGATAAATGATATTGGCAAAGGCTCGGATGCGATTGTTCGAGCTACGCTTGTAAGGCGCGCCGGGCCATTCGTTGAACGGAATCAAGTTGATTTTGGCCGGAATCTTATGGCGCTTGATGTGCTCGATCAGTCGATGCGCGTCCTCATCGCTGTCGTTCACGCCATCCAGCATCACGTATTCAAACGTAATTCGCTCGGAGTTCGAGGCATTGGGGTAGCTGGCCAGTGCCTGCAGCAGCTCTTCGATGTTCCAGCGCTTGTTGATTGGCACTAGTACGTCGCGGGTTTCATCGGTTGTGGCGTGGAACGAGATCGCCAATAGGCAGCCAATTTCCTTGGCCGTACGTTCAATTTCAGGCACCACACCCGAAGTCGACAGGGTAATACGTCGGCGCGACAGGGAAATCCCTTCGGGGTCCATGGCGATCTTCATCGCGTCACGGACATTTTCAAAGTTATAGAGCGGCTCGCCCATACCCATCAGCACGATATTCGACAACAGCCGTGTCTCGTCCTTGGGGGCACCGGGTGTCGGCCATTCCTCAAGATCGTCCCGCGCCATCATGACCTGCCCGACGATCTCTGCCGCGGTCAGATTGCGCACCAGTTTCTGTGTACCCGTATGACAGAATGAGCAGGTCAGCGTGCAACCGACCTGAGACGAGATGCACAGCGTACCGCGATCTTCTTCGGGGATGTAGACGACCTCTACTTCGTGCCCTCCCGCGATGCGACACAGGTATTTGCGTGTGCCGTCCTCGGACACCTGACGGGTCACGACTTCGGGGATTTCGATCACGAAATTCTCGGCAAGTTGTGCCCGATAAGCTTTGGCCAGATTGGTCATCTCACCAAAATCGCGCACGCCCCATTGATAAATCCACTGCCAGATTTGGCCGGTGCGCATCTTAGCCTGCTTTTCCGGTGTACCATGCTCAATCAGCACATCGCGCAATTGATCACGGGTGAGGCCAACAAGGTTCACCTTCCCCTCGGGTAATTTGCGGGGGATGGTCATGACATCTTGAGTGATCGGCGCTTTGGGCGACATGTGGCTATCTCAATGGATTCTGGCTTGGGATGCGCCTCTATATAGGAACGCGCACAAAGATCAAAAGAAATCGTGCATCAAATCGCATAGCGCAGCAATTCGTCAACACGTGCCCGCCCAAGATCAACGCGGCACGCAGTTATGGCAATGCCGGTGCCTGATCCACCACCAAACGACGCACCCACCGCTTCGCACTGTGCATCGCGATAAGCTGTCCACGCGTTTTGCGATGCCTCCAGCGCGGGCGTGGCGACAGCGCGGCCGGTGACGTCATCCAGTTCTTTTGCAGCGCCAAGTGCCAAGGAATAGCTGGAGTCTATCGCGGCATTCACGCGCGTTTCCATGTCCGAAACACAAGACCCAATCTCAACCTGCGATCCGGCGTCGATACACTCCAGTGTTGGGTCCGCAACTGCGGACATGGGAAACAGCAGAAAAACAATAGCCCATCGCATACCTCGATCCTCCTGACAGAGACACCTGTCTATCACAGATCAAAACCCACGCCCAATCAAGTTGGACCGCCAAGGCAGAAACCTGAGCGGTCCAATTTTGTCAGTTTACTGCAGGTGGGATGTAGCAATCTTCTGCATCCAAAGTTTTTACGGGATCCTCCGGTCCACATTGCTCACCCGTAATTGGATAAGTTTCCGCTTCCTTCTCGCATCCTGCAAGGATCACCGCAGACGCCACCAAAAGCGCGGACAGATATTTGTTTGGATTCATTACCAACTCCTCAAATTGATCTAAACTGATTAGTTCAGAAATTTGTGAAGTCGGCTTTGACAAGGATCAAAAACACATTCCGACGTTGAGTAAATTTCCAATAAATCCAAAAGATCTACCCATACGTAGAAAACCCCGCCGGATAGCGGGGCTTCAAGGTCCTATCTGTATGCACATCAGTTCGTGCAGCGCTTTTCAGCGTCTTCGATCGCGGCCGTGAAACCCAGCAATGAGAACGTATCTTTGGTCTGTGTTCCACGTTCCGAACGGGCAGTCAGCACGGCTTCGCTTCCGCGCTTCATAGCCGTGACGATCTTGGCATCGTCCGAGGCGGTTGCAGGCCACGCCCATTCGCCATCCGTGAACAGTTCGAATTCGCTGCCATCGACAAGTAGATTGACAGTCGATCCAGAGGCAAACGGATAGCCGCCGGTAAAGGTCACTTGCCCTTTGACCTCAGCATTTGGGCGGTAGAACACAAACAGCAGGATATCGCTGCGCCGCACAGAAACGACGCGGCCACCGCGTGTGTTCACTGTTTCCTTGGGCGCGGAAACGCTCCAGCATTCGGTGGGGTCTTCTTCGACAAACACGCTCCAATCGGTCTTTGCCGCGACGCGGTTCGTACTGGTCGCCTGCTGAGCAATTGCCGTTGTCGCCATTCCTGCCATACACAGGCCCGCGATCACGCGAACGAGCTTTAGTCCCATCTGTCCAGCCTCCTAGCCCGACCTAATACCTCATACCCATCGGACATGCGTGCGAACCCTGCCGGTTCGTCTGTTCAGTTGCGTATTCCGATGATTGTCGACATACACACACTAACGCAGGTTTCGCCACAGGCGAAAGGGCGATTGGCAGATTTTTGCGCATGATTTATGGGGTGGACATGACACAAGCCGTACCGATGACAGAACTCTGGCGCGGATCGCTATTAGAGAGCCTGCATCTGGGTCACGCAGTGATCTGTGACGATAGTGGTCAGATCGTGCGCAGTTGGGGGGATCCGAACGCGATAATCTATCCCCGTTCCTCGGCTAAAATGATCCAGGCCCTGCCGTTGATCACCTCGGGTGCGGCGGCGAAATACGGTTTGAACAGCGAACATCTGGCACTGGCCTGTGCCTCGCATAACGGGGCGCATATCCATACCGATCGCGTGTCCGCATGGCTCGATCACCTCGGCCTGTCCGAGCCCGATCTGCGCTGCGGCCCGCAGGAACCCGCTGACATGGCAGCCCGAGACGGACTCATCCTGGCGGACGATACGCCCTGCCAGATACACAACAAT
This sequence comes from Ruegeria sp. CL5, assembly GCF_056536485.1. Taxonomy (NCBI): domain Bacteria; kingdom Pseudomonadati; phylum Pseudomonadota; class Alphaproteobacteria; order Rhodobacterales; family Roseobacteraceae; genus Ruegeria; species Ruegeria sp. CL5. The sequence goes on along the minus strand of NZ_JBQFPS010000005.1, from coordinate 15,761 downwards.
TGCTCAGGCAAGCATTGCGGTTTCCTGACTTTGGCGCAGCATATGGGGGCTGGGCCTGAATATCTTGAAATCGATCACCCGGTTCAGCAGGCCTGCCTGTCTGCCATCGAAGAGACCACAAGTGAGACGAGCCCGACCTTTGGGATCGATGGCTGTTCAGCCCCGAATTTTGCGACGTCCCTGGTCGGACTTGCGCGATCAATGGCGTGGTTTGCGTCAGCCGCTGACCGGTCAGACCGCTCCAGCGAAGCAGCATCGCAGCTTACGGCGGCGATGGTGAAGCACCCCGAACTTATCGCCGGAGAAACCCGCGCCTGTACCGAATTAATGCGCGCGATGAATGGACGCGTGGCAATCAAAACAGGGGCCGAAGCCGTCTTTGTCGCCATCATTCCCGAGAAGAGAATGGGTGTAGCGCTGAAAATCACGGATGGCACGACCCGCGCCAGCGAATGCGCCATCGCGGCCATTCTGGTAAGCTTGGGCGTGCTGGCGGCCGATCACCCGGCCACCCGCAAATTCATGAACGCCACGCAATACAGCCGTCGCGGGCTGGAATGTGGTGTGATCAAGCCAGCGCCGGACTTCCCCGGCTAAGACTTACATCTCGATCTCGTGCACCTCGGCCACTTCGACTGAGCCTGAGCCGTTCACCACCATCGGGCAGCCCTTGGCCATCGCGGTTGCGGCTTCGATGCTATCAGCCTTTACAACCGTAAACCCCGAGGCCGGATTGGCGCCGCCATTGTCTTCGACCCCGCCACTGCTGACCGTATAGGATTGACCCACAGGATTTCCGGGAATCTCAAGCGAACCGCCAATGTCCTGAAACCAGGCACCCCAAGCGGCCATGGTCGCCTCGACCTCAGCGGGATCGGTTGGGGTGTGGCCCCCGTGATAAACAAACAAATATTGGGGCATATCGCTCCTCCCTGATGAAAACCTATGTGCAAAGGGCTTCGAGCTTGCGCAGCGAAGACGTCCAGCCTTCGTTGTGGTTCGTGGCCGACTCGGCATCGACAAGCTCGCGATGATCGACCACCAGCCGTGATCCGCTGTCGGTTGCGGAAACCGAAAAGGTCACATGGCTTTCGGCACCGCGCTGATCCTGATCGTCGTGCCATGCCCATGTAAATCCAACCGATTTTGGCCGATCGATATGAGTGACGTGCCCCGAAACCTTGAATTGCTGGCCCTCGCCATTCTGCATCACCGAATACCACGGACCAATGCGAGAAAAATCGAGATCATGTTCCGGCACATGCAAACCCTCGGGGCCCCACCATTGCAGCAGTTTTGCGCCGTCGCTGACCCATGCGAACAGGTCCTCGGGACTGACGGGAAAATCTCGTTCCAGTTTCAGCTCGGCCATGAGTTTTCCCTTTCAATAAGCTCGCCCAAACGGTCGAGACTGCTTTCCCAGAAATGTCGTTTCGAAATCGTCCACTCGGCAATTGCACGTAGACCCTCGGGCTGCACCGAATACATCCGCTGCGTGCCGCGCACCCGTTGTTGCACTAGCCCGGCCTCGCGCAGGACCTTCAGGTGACGCGAGATCGCAGCCCCTGACATGCCCTTGCCTTCAATCAGGTCGCCGACGGGCAGCTCGCCTTCGTCCATCAGTTGCTCGACAATCGAGAACCGAGTGGCATCAGACAAGGCGGAGAATGCGGTCAGAAGCGTGTTCATGGCTTTATTTAACACATACGTTAAATTAAAGGAAGCCCTTTAGAGGCCTTGAAACTCTGACCTGCTGTAGCCCTGCAGATACAACAACGCCGTCAGATCACCGTGATTGATGCGCACGTCGCATTCGGCAGCGACCGAAGGCTTGGCGTGCAACGCGACACCCGTCCCCGCCCGGCCCAACATGCCAAGATCATTGGCCCCGTCACCAACAGCGATTGCATCACTTTCTGAAATGCCAAGGCTGGCCGTGATCTGCTCCAATGCCTCGATTTTGGCCTGTCGCCCCAGAATGGGCCGTTTTACGTCGCCGGTAAGCTTGCCATCCTCTGCCAGCAATGTATTCGCCCGGTTCTCATCAAACCCAAGCGCTTCGGCTACCTTGGCCGTAAAGGCTGTGAACCCACCCGACACCAGCGCTGCATAGGCCCCATTCGCGCGCATCGTGGCCAGCAACGCCTTACCTCCGGGCATCAGCGTGATCCGTTCGTCAAGAACCTTGCCGATCACACCTTCATCCAGCCCCTTCAACAGGCCGACGCGCTCGGTCAGCGCACCTTCGAAATCCAGTTCGCCGTTCATCGCGCGCGCAGTGATGTCCTTGACCCGATCGCCCACACCGGCCTCGTCAGCCAATTCATCAATACATTCCTGCTGTATTATGGTGCTGTCCATATCGGCCAACAGCATCTTTTTCCGGCGGGCTTCGGCCTTCTGCACGACCAGATCGACGCCAATCTGCTGCAAGTCGGCCCATACGTCCCAGCGATTGTCGGGAATATCTGGCAAGGAAAACTCGGCCGCCTCATCCGGGCTCAGCCAGTTCGCATCACCACCGCCCCAAGCGTTCCGCAAGGACTCGACCAGCGTTGCCTCCAGCGAAGGGGTCGCCGGGTTGGTCAGCAGAGTGGCTACGTACATGTCAGGCCTCCGATTTGCGCACCTGCGAGATATCGCAGGTGCAGCATTTTCACCAGAGGCAGTTTGGTCTAACCCAGAATACCGGGCAGCCGCAGCCCATGCTCGCGGGCGCAGTCCTTTGCGATCTCGTACCCCGCATCCGCGTGACGCCAGACCCCCGAGGCGGGATCGTTCCACAGAACCCGCTCCAAGCGCCGTGCGGCATCTTCGGTGCCATCTGCACAGATCACCACACCCGCGTGCTGGCTGAAGCCCATGCCAACGCCGCCGCCGTGATGCAGCGAAACCCATGTCGCGCCACTTGCCGTATTGATCAGAGCGTTCAACAGAGGCCAGTCCGACACAGCGTCCGAGCCATCCAGCATTGCCTCGGTCTCGCGGTTCGGGCTGGCGACCGAGCCCGAATCCAGATGGTCTCGCCCAATAACAACCGGTGCTTTCAGCTCGCCATTGGCGACCATTTCGTTGAACGCCAACCCAGCGCGATGGCGATCCCCAAGACCGATCCAGCAAATACGTGCGGGCAGACCCTGAAACGCGATGCGTTCTTGCGCCATGTCCAGCCAGCGATGCAGGTGCTCGTTCTCGGGGAACAATTCCTTCATCTTGGCGTCGGTCTTGTAGATATCCTCGGGGTCACCCGACAATGCACACCAGCGGAACGGGCCGATGCCCTTGCAGAACAGCGGCCGGATATAGGCGGGCACAAAGCCGGGGAAGGCAAAGGCATTCTCCAAGCCTTCATCCTGCGCCACCTGACGGATGTTGTTGCCGTAATCCAGCGTCGGAACGCCCGCGTTCCAGAAATCGACCATTGCAGCGACATGCTGTTTCATCGAGGCACGGGCGGCTTTTTCAACCGATTTAGGATCAGTTTCACGCTTGTCCTTCCACTGCGCCATGCTCCAGCCGATCGGCAGGTACCCATTGATCGGGTCGTGGGCGCTGGTTTGGTCAGTGACAATATCGGGGCGCATTCCACCCGCCTGCATCCGCGCGTAAATCTCAGGAAACACCTCAGCCGCGTTACCCAATAGTCCCACCGATTTCGCCTCGCCCGCCTTGGTCCAGCGGTCAATCATCTCAAGCGCTTCGTCCAGCGTTTCGGCTTTCTCGTCGAGATATTTGGTTCGCAGGCGGAAATCAATCGAGTCTGGATTGCACTCAACCGCCAGACAACTGGCCCCGGCAAACACCGCTGCAAGAGGCTGCGCGCCACCCATGCCGCCCAGACCACCGGTTAGAATCCACTTGCCGGTCAGGTCACCGCCATAGTGCTGACGGCCGGCCTCGGCAAAAGTCTCATAGGTGCCCTGAACGATACCCTGCGTGCCGATATAGATCCACGACCCAGCCGTCATCTGGCCGTACATCATCAAGCCCTTCTTATCGAGCTCGTTAAAATGATCCCAATTGGCCCAGTGCGGCACGATGTTCGAGTTGGCGATCAAAACGCGCGGCGCATCCTTGTGGGTGCGGATGATCGCCACCGGTTTGCCCGACTGGACGATCAGGGTTTCATCCTCTTCGAGATCCTTCAGCCCTGCGACGATCCGGTCGAAATCGTTCCATGTCCGCGCCGCGCGACCGATGCCTCCATAAACCACCAGCTCATGCGGGTTTTCGGCCACGTCCGGATGCAGGTTGTTCATCATCATCCGCAATGGTGCTTCGGTCACCCAGCTTTTTGCGTTCAACTCGGGGCCGGTCGGCGGATAGATATCGCGGGTATTCTTGCGAGGATCGGTCATGGTTAATGCTCCAATGCGGTGTCTTGGATGGCGTCGAGAATATCCACCAGCCAGCGGCGCAGACGGTTGGCTTTCTTCTCGTCAAACGCCCACGGAGGGGTCTCGGTGGACAGATAGGTGGATTGCGCCAGCTCCATCTGGATTGCGTGTTGGCCTTCATTCGGTCGGCCATAGTGGCGGGTCGTCCAGCCTCCTCGGAATCGCCCATTCAGTACGGTGCTGTAGGGGGAGGAGTGCGAAAATTCGTAAGCCGCGGACTCAATGTCGGGGGCACAGGTCACACCGCCATCGGTGCCGATGTTCATATCCGGCAGGGTGCCTTCGAACAGAAACGGGATCTTGCTGCGGATCGAATGGCAGTCAAACAGGATCGCAACCCCGTGTTTTGCACGCACCCTTTCAAGCTCTTGCCCAAGCGCGTTGTGGTAGGGCGCGTGGTAGGCGATGCGTCGCGCTTCAATCTCATCGGCTGAGGGCTCCTGCCCCTCTGCCCAGATCGTCTGACCGTCAAAATCGGTCAATGGCACCAATGTTGTCGTGTTCTGCCCCGGATATAATGATGCGCCCGCAGGATCTCGGTTGGCGTCGATCACATAACGGTGGATATGGGATTGCACGACCGTCGCATTGGCCACCAACCCATCGTAGAGCTTATTGATGTGCCAATCCGTATCCGCCAAAATTTGCCCGTTCGCATTCAGTCGCGCGGCGATGTCGTCGGGTACAAACGTGCCGCCATGCGGCTGCCCCAGAACGATAGGCCCATCGCCACGCTGAACGCTGAAAACCTGCATCACGACAGCTCCGGCATAGTCAGAGCAGCCGCCTGTAGAATAGCGCCGCCTTCGACCAGCGACTTCGCGGTTTCTAATTCTGGCGCCAGATAGCGATCATCGCCTAGCGACGGAATATCCTCGCGCAAACGCCCAATCACGCTGGTCAGCGCTTTGCTGGTCGCCAAAGGCGCGCGGAATTCGATGCCTTGTGCGGCGCACAGCAGTTCGATCCCCAATATATAGTTCAGATTATCCACCATCCGGCTCAGCCGCCGCGCCCCGTGGGCAGCCATCGAGACGTGGTCTTCCTGGTTGGCCGATGTCGGCGTGCTGTCTGTCACGCAAGGGTTGGCCAGGTGCTTGTTTTCGCTCATCAGAGCGGCCGTAGTGACCTCGGCGATCATCAGGCCCGAGTTCAGCCCTGGCTCTGGCGTCAGGAACGGGGGCAGATCAAAGCTGAGCGCAGGATCGACCATCAGCGCGATCCGACGTTGCGCGATTGCTCCAATTTCAGACAGGGCCAGCGCGATCATATCGGCGGCAAAACCCACCGGCTCAGCGTGGAAGTTTCCGCCCGAGACAATGGCGTCCGGATCGGTCAAAACCAGCGGATTGTCGGTGGCCGCGTTGGCCTCGATCACCAGTGTTGCGGCAGCTTGCCGGATTACGTCCATCGCCGCGCCCGTCACCTGTGGCTGGCAACGAATGCAGTATGGGTCCTGAACGCGAGTATCCCCATCGCGATGGCTTTCGCGGATTTCAGAGCCGTCCAAAGTGGCCCGCATTGCCGCCGCCGCCTCGATCTGGCCGCGATGGCCGCGCAGCGCGTGAATTTCGGGTTGCAGAGGGGCGGTGGAGCCCATGATCGCATCCGTTGAGGCCGCCGAAATCACCAACGCGTTTTGCGCCGAACGCCAGCCCTCGAACAAACCGGCCAGCGCAAAGGCGGTCGAAAATTGCGTCCCGTTGATGAACGCGAGACCTTCCTTTGGGCCAAGTTGAATCGCCTCTAAGCCAACTGTTTTCAAGGCCGCCGCACCCGGCATAACGGAGCCATTTACCTCAGCCTCGCCCTCGCCAATCACAACTGCGGTCATATGGGCAAGCGGCGCAAGATCTCCTGATGCGCCGACCGAACCCTGCGCCGGGATCACAGGTGTCACACCGCGGGCCAGCATTTGTTGCAACAATTCGACAAGCTCCCAGCGAACCCCCGACGCTCCGCGCCCGAAGGACAGCAGCTTGAGCGACATCATCAGCCGCGCCAGACGACGCGGCACCGCAGGGCCCACCCCGCAACAATGGCTGAGGATCAGGTTGCGCTGCAGGGTCGAGGTGTCCTTGGCCGCAATCTTATGGCTCGCCAGCTTACCGAAGCCGGTATTCACGCCATAGACGGGCTCAGTCCCTTCGGCGGCTTGCGCTATACGAGCCGCAGCGGCGTCTACCTTGGGTCGGCAGGCATCATCCAACGAGATCGCGGCCTCGGTCCAATAAATCTCGGCCAATTGATCCAGCGACACCTGGCCCGGAGTGAGCGGTAGGGGAGTCATTCCTCACCTCCAAAAATACGTTTGTGCAGCGGGTTGAAACCGATGCGATAGGACAGTTCGGCCGGATGGGAGATGTCCCAAACAGCGAGATCAGCACGCAAACCGGGTGCGATCATGCCCGTATCATCCAGACCCAAAGCGCGGGCCGCGACGCGGGTGACACCTGCCAGGGCTTCCTCGGGTGTCATGCGAAACAAGGTGCAACCCATGTTCATCGTCAAAAGCAGAGAGGTCAGCGGTGATGACCCCGGATTGCAATCGGTCGCCAGCGCCATTGGCACATTCTGCTGGCGCAACATCTCAACTGGCGGCATCTGCGTCTCGCGCAGCGTGTAGAATGCGCCGGGCAGAAGGACCGCAACCGTTCCGGCGGTGGCCATGGCGGCAACGCCGTCTGCGTCCAGATATTCGATATGATCAGCGGACAGCGCCCCGTAGGCTGCCGCCAGCTTTGCCCCGCCGAGGTTAGACAACTGCTCAGCATGCAGCTTCACCGGCAAGTCAAGCTCTTGCGCGACAACAAAAACCCGTTCGATCTGTGCGGGGTCAAAGGCAATGCCTTCGCAGAACCCATCCACGGCGTCCACCAGTCCTTCGGCATGGGCCGCGCGTAGAGTCGGAATACAAACCTCATCGATATAGGCATCGTCGCGGCCCGCATATTCCGGCGGAGTGGCATGTGCGCCCAGAAAGCTGGTCTTAACCCGAACGGGCCGCTCCTGCGCAATCCGGCGCGCGGCACGCAGCATGCGCAGTTCAGATCCGGCATCGAGCCCATAGCCGGATTTCACTTCGATGCAGGACACACATTCGGCCAACAGCGCATCCACGCGCGGAAGAGCACCTGCAAGCAGTTCATCTTCCGAGGCAGCTCGCGTCCCGTTTACGGTCGACAGGATGCCCCCGCCCGCGCGCGCGATTTCCTCGTAGGTCGCTCCGTTTAGGCGCATCTCGAACTCTACCGCGCGGTTACCGCCGAATACTACATGGGTGTGGGCATCAATCAGCCCGGGCGTGATCAGTCGGTCACCGTAATCAACACGCTGCCATTTAGCATAAGCTGCTGGAACTTCAGATTGACTGCCCACCCAGACGATCTGTGATCCTTCGACGGCTATCGCGCCATCCTCAATCATCCCATAGGGCTGGTCGCCCCCCATAGTGGCCACCTGTTTACAGCAAAGAACGGTTTTTTTTGTCATGGCGATTCTTTTGGGCTCCCCCTGCGCTTGATTTTTTCGTATACGGGTAAATACATAAAGTCTACACAAAATGGAATTGCGATGACGGTTCATGCCAAAACGGCCCTGTTAGGCTCTGACTGGGTTAGCGATCTTCGGGTTGAAATCGAACACGGCCGGATCACGAAGCTGGAACGCGGGAAAGACGCCCATCCAAGCGACACCCGTGTCGATGTCCTGCTTCCCGCTTTGGCCAACCTGCACAGCCACGCCTTTCAGCGCGCCATGGCCGGTATGACCGAAACCCGCGCTGCCGGGCGCGAAAGCTTTTGGACCTGGCGCACCCTGATGTACCGCTTTCTGGATCGCCTCACCCCAGAGCACATCGAAGCCATCGCTGCACTGGTTTTCATGGAAATGCAGGAGGCCGGGTATGCCTCGGTCGGGGAATTTCACTATGTCCACCACCAACCCGGCGGTGCGCCCTATACGCAGCTTTCCGAGCTGAGCCAGAGCATCTTTTCGGCAGCAAGCCAAACCGGGATTGGCCTGACGCATCTGCCGGTGCTCTACACCTATGGCGGCGTCAAACAAGAGCCGTTGGCAGGTGGTCAGTTACGCTTCAGCAATGATGTGGATCGGTTTTTGCAGCTTACTGAAGAATGCCAACCGCTTCTGCCCCACGCAGATAGTCAGATTGGCATCGCGCCGCATTCTTTGCGCGCGACCTCACCGGATGACCTTCAGCAGGTGCTCAAGGCAACTCCTAACGGCCCGGTGCATATCCATATCTCGGAACAAGAGAAGGAGGTCGCGGATGTCGAGGCCGCTCTGGGTCAGCGTCCGGTGGATTGGTTGTTGAACAACGCAGACGTGAACGAGCGCTGGTGCCTGATCCACGCCACCCACATGACCGACGATGAAACCCGCGCCCTCGCCCAATCCGGAGCGGTCGCCGGTCTCTGCCCGATCACTGAGGCCAATCTGGGCGATGGCATCTTCAACGGTGCCGTCTATATCGAAGCCGGAGGTGCCTTTGGTGTCGGATCAGACTCGAATGTACGCATTTCACTGCCCGAGGAGTTGCGGACGCTGGAATATTCCCAAAGGTTGCGTGACAAAGCGCGCACGGTTTTGGTGCGCGGCGAAGGATCGGTTGGTCAGGCTCTTTATACCGGGGCCGCACGAGGTGGAGCGCAAGCCCTTGGGCGCGCGGCTGGAAATTTAGCTGTGGGTCACCTTGCCGATCTGGTTGCCATCGATCGCAGCCACCCAGCTCTGTGCAGTCTGCGCGATGATCAACTGCTTGACGGGCTCTGCTTCGCGGCGCCAGACGGAACTGTGACCGATTTGTGGTCTGCCGGGCGACATCAAGTGTGCGGCGGGCGGCACATCGCCCGCGATGCGATCCTGGCCAATTATCGCGCGGCGATGAGTGACCTGCTGGTGGACCTTTGAATCATGACCCAGACAAGCGATACCACCAGCTACAAAGACATTAAGCAAACCGTCCTGCAACGCATCCGATCCGGCGAATGGCAACCGGATGCCCTGCTTCCCAATGAGCAAGAGCTTGCGGTGGAATTTTCGTGCACCCGCACCACAGTCAACCGTGCGCTGCGGGAACTGGCGGATGAAGGGTTTCTGGAAAGGCGTCGAAAGGCGGGCACCCGGGTTCTCAGCGCTCCGCAGCGTCAGGCACGATTCACCATTCCACTGGTCCGTGATGAGATTGAAGCGGCGGGCGGCACCTATCGCTATGCGCTGGTATCGCATGAAACACAGACTGCTCCCGATTGGCTGACGGCTCGTCTGGCCCTGCGCGTGGATCAGCGAGTCATGCATGTGCGATGCATGCATTTTTCCACCAACACACCCTTTCAGTTCGAGGACCGCTGGATCGTGATCGACAGCGTACCGCAAGTGGAACAGGCCGATTTCTCAAGCATCGGACCGAATGATTGGCTGGTGCAAACCGTCCCTTTCACAAATGTCGAGCTGACATTTCTAGCCAGCCGCGCTGACACCACATTGGCCGGGTTTTTGGATGTGTCCGAAGGAGAGCCCGTCTTTACAGCAGAGCGCATCACCTGGCTGCAAGGTCAGCCGGTGACCTTCGCCAAAATGTACTTTGCAGCGGGCTACCGGATGACCACCGAATTCTGATTTTCCGGGCTTTACCCCCTGCCATTTACGAGACAGAGTTCCAGCGTCGGATGGAAAGGAAACCGGGATGGGCAACCCGCTTTATGATCGTTTGTTTGGCATTCATGCGGGCAAGGACACGCCGTTTCTGCATCTCGCCGATGGTCAGACACTGACCCATGCCGCGTTTCTGGACACGGCAGCCCGTTTGGCCAATGCGCTGACCGGACTGGAACTGGAACCGGGCGACCGTGTCGCAGTGCAGGTGGAAAAATCCGCCGAAGCACTGGCACTTTATGCCGCCTGCGCGCAAGCCGGGCTGATCTTTCTTCCGCTGAACACCGGCTACACGACGCAAGAGCTGAGCTATTTCATCGAAAACAGCGGCGCATCTCTGGTGGTCTGCGACGCGACCAACGAGGCTGGGCTTGCTGATATTGCACAAAAGAACAACGCCCGGTTAGAGACGCTGAACGCGGACGGTTCGGGCAGCCTGACACGGCGTGCGTTGGGGATGCTTCCTGCCTTTGAACCGGTCCGCCGGACCGAGGACGATCTGGCCGCTTTCCTCTATACTTCGGGCACGACGGGACGCTCGAAAGGGGCGATGCTGACGCAAGCCAATCTGCTATCGAACGCAGAGACTCTGGTAAACGAGTGGCGGTTTACCAACAGCGACGCGCTGCTCCACGCACTTCCAATTTTTCACACCCATGGGCTGTTTGTTGCGACCAATGTCATGCTCGCCTCGGGTGGATCGATGATCTTTCTGCCGAAATTCGATCTGGACGACATGGTGCGCCTGATGCCGCAGGCGACAACGATGATGGGCGTGCCTACCTTCTACACCCGGCTGCTAAGCGACGACCGGTTCACACGTCAGCTGACCCAAGATATGCGGCTGTTTATTTCAGGCTCTGCCCCCTTGCTGGCAGAAACACATGTCCAATTCGAAGACCGAACGGGCCATCGCATTCTGGAACGCTATGGCATGACCGAAACCAATATGAACACGTCAAACCCCTATGACGGCGAGCGTCGCGCAGGAACCGTTGGATTCCCCCTGCCAGATGTCGAATTGAAGGTCACGGACCCTGACACGAGAGAAACACTGCCGGATGGCGAAATCGGTATCATCGAAGTACGCGGCCCGAACGTGTTTCAGGGCTATTGGCAAATGCCCGAAAAGACGGCCGCAGAACTGCGCGAAGACGGGTTCTTCATCACGGGTGATCTGGGGCGGATCGATGAAGATGGCTATGTCCATATCGTCGGGCGCGGGAAAGACCTGATCATCTCGGGCGGGTACAACATTTACCCTAAAGAGATCGAGCTGCTGCTGGATGAACAACCCGGCGTGCTGGAAAGCGCGGTGATCGGCGTACCCCACCCGGATTTTGGAGAAACCCCGGTTGGCATTCTGGTTCCGACCCCCGGTCAGACGCCAGATATCGAAGCGATCATGGATACGATACAGGGTGCTTTGGCCCGTTTTAAACACCCCCGCCAACTGATCCTGCTTAACGAACTGCCGCGCAATACAATGGGCAAGGTGCAAAAAAACATCCTGCGTGACCGCTGCAAAGACCTGTTCACACAGTCCTGATCGTCAGGGCAAAAGCGCAACGCGGCCCTTGTCCGTCAGCAACCAGCAATCCCGACCTTCAAACACCGCAACGCCTACCGGGCGGCCATACCCCGCACCGCTATCCAGATTGATGCGATTACCATAATGCGTCGCCTGATCCACAGGCGTATGTCCATGGACGACAAGCTTCGGATGCGGGCCACGGTGATTGTGAAAGCTCTGCCTGATCCACACCAGATCATTTTCCTGTTGTTCGCTCAGCGGTATTCCGGGCCGGATACCTGCGTGAACAAACGCAATCTCTGGCGTCTGATGCATGGCCACGAGCCCCCGCAGAAACATCCGATGCGCCACAGGAACCGCGCCCCGTGCAATGGCATGTAGATCCTCTAAGCGCGTCTGCTGATCGAAGAACACGTCATAGCTTTGAAGTGTTTCGACACCACCCAACCGCTCGTGCAGCCAATGATACCCCACCAACATATGCGGATCATGACGTGGCACATCCTCCAAAAACCACGAAAACATCCGGTCATGATTGCCCAGCAGAGTGACCCAACGCCTGCCTGCATCACGTCCCGCGATCAAACGGTCGATGACGCCCCTGCTGTCTGGGCCTCGATCGACGTAATCACCCAAAAACACGATTTCGGCGTCCTGACCACCATCGCGCTCGATCAGCGACAATGCGCGGTCAAACTCGTCCACACGCCCGTGCAAATCACCGATTGCGTAGATCGGGTTGGTCATCTGGTTCCCCTCGGGCATCTGCGATTGCTGCACTTCTGACGCAAATACGACTCTTTGAAAAGGCGATGCCCGCGCTTTGCATAAGCCCGGGCATCAATCTGTTTCAGAAATTCAACAGCGACACTCAGGCCACCTCAAACTCCAGTGGCTTGATCTGGGTAAACAGACCGGTTTCCGCCAGCTGCGCGCGCGCTTCAGCCGGAACTGGTTCGTCGACGTATAACAGCGCGATCGCTTCGCCTCCCGCCTCAGCGCGACCAAGGGTAAAGTTCGCAATGTTCACACCATGCGTGCCCATAGTTTGCCCCAATGCACCGATGATACCCGGCACATCCTCGTTGGTGGTATAAAGCATGTGGGCGCCAACCTCGGCATCGATATTGATGCCTTTGATCTGAATAAAGCGCGGCTTGCCGTCACTGAACACGGTTCCCCCGATCGAACGTTCGCGTTTCCCGGTCACGACGGTCACCTTGATATAGCCTTCAAAGGCTCCGGACTTATCCTGATTGGTGGTCGAGATTTGGATCCCCCGCTCTTTGGCCACGACCGGAGCAGAAACCATATTCACCTCGGGGTTGAATTTCTTCATGATACCAGCGACCACCGAACAGTTCAGAGCCGCCAGGTTCATCTCGGCCGCAACACCATCATAAAGGATGTTGATCGCCTTGATCGGTTCGTCCGTCATCTGACCAATGAAACTGCCCAAATGGCCAGCCAACTTGATCCACGGCCCCATGACCTTGGCCTCTTCTGCCGTAACGCTTGGCATGTTCAGCGCGTTTTCTACCGCGCCGGTCAGCAGGTAGTTCGAAATCTGCTCGGCCACCTGCAACGCCACGTTCTCCTGCGCTTCGGTCGTTGCCGCGCCAAGGTGAGGTGTGCACACAACATTGGGCAGATTGAACAGCGCGTTCTCTTTGGCAGGCTCCTCGCTGAACACATCAAAAGCCGCCCCAGCGACATGTCCCGACTGCAACGCCTCCGCCAGCGCGTCTTCGTCGACCAAACCGCCGCGCGCGCAATTGACAATGCGCACACCGGGTTTGGTTTTGGCAAGGTTCTCGCGACTCAGAATGTTACGAGTCTGGTCGGTCAGCGGCACGTGCAGAGTAATAAAGTCAGCACGTGACAGCAGCTCGTCCAGCTCGACCTTTTCTACGCCCATCTTGGCGGCTTTCTCTTCGCCCAGATAGGGATCATAGGCGACAACCTTCATCTTTAGCCCCAGCGCACGCTCGCAAACGATGCCGCCGATATTACCCGCGCCGATCACGCCGAGTGTTTTGTTGGTCAGTTCGATCCCCATGAACTTGGATTTTTCCCACTTGCCAGCATGGGTCGAGGTGCTGGCCTCGGGAATTTGCCGTGCAACCGCAAACATCATCGCAATGGCATGTTCGGCGGTGGTGATCATGTTTCCAAACGGCGTGTTCATCACGATCACACCTTTTTTCGACGCCGCATCCTTGTCGATATTATCGGTGCCGATCCCAGCACGGCCAATGACCTTCAGCTTGTCGGCTTTATCAAGAATGGTGGGCGTGACTTTGGTGGCCGAACGGATGGCGAGGCCGTCATACTGACCGATCAACTCGGCCAATTTGTCTTTGTCCTTACCCAGATCGGGCATGAAATCCACATCAATGCCGCGATCACGGAAGATCTGCACAGCGGTTTCGCTGAGCTTGTCAGATACGAGTACTTTGGGGGCCATATCTTTGGTCCTTGAATTGTATGGAAGCGCCGGGCCTTGGGTGGCCCGGCAATAACATCAGGCAGCTTCAGTCTGCGCCGCGATTTCGGTCTCGAAGGCCCATGCGAGCCATGGCAACATCGCCTCAATGTCCGAGGTCTCGACCGTGCCACCGCACCAGATGCGCAAACCCGCAGGGGCATCGCGATAGGCACCGATATCCAGTGCGATGTTTTCGGCTTCGAGCCGTTTGGCCACGGCCTTGGCAAAAGCCGAACCATCCTGAATACGCGCGTCGGTGAACTTTAGACAAACTGAAGTGTTCGAACGTGTCGCTACGTCCTCGGCCAAATTGCCGATCCAGTCGTTTTGATCGCAGAACGCATGCACCGCACCCGCATTGGAATCCGCGCGGGCGATCAGGCCTTGCAAGCCGCCAACCGAGCGCGCCCAGTCCAAAGCGAACAGATAGTCTTCGACCGCCAGCATCGAGGGCGTGTTGATCGTTGCTCCGGTGAAAATCCCCTCGATCAACTTGCCCCCTTTTGTCAGACGGAAGATCTTCGGCAATGGCCATGCCGGGGTATAGTTTTCAAGCCGCTCAACGGCGCGAGGCGACAGGATTAGCATCCCATGCGCAGCCTCTCCACCCAGCACTTTCTGCCAACTGAAAGTGGTCACATCAAGCTTGTCCCAAGGCAGATCCATCGCAAAGGCCGCCGACGTCGCGTCACAGATCGTAAGACCCTGACGATCATTAGCAATCCAGTCGCCATTCGGAACCCGCACACCCGAGGTGGTACCATTCCAAGTAAACACTACATCATTGGCGAAATCGACGGACGCGAGATCGACGATTTGCCCGTAATCGGCAGTTTTCACATCCGCGTCGATTTTCAGCTGCTTGACCACATCGGTCACCCAACCCGCGCCAAAGCTTTCCCAGGCCAGCATCTCGACCTTGCGCTCACCCAGAAGCGACCACAGCGCCATCTCAACCGCGCCAGTGTCAGACGCAGGAACGATACCGATGCGATAATCCGCTGGAATACCCAGAATCTCGCGCGTGCCTTCAATGGCCGCCTTCAGCTTGTCCTTACCAACAGCAGCACGATGCGAACGGCTCAAGGCCGCATCCGCCAGTTTGGTCAGATCAAATGTGGGAGGTTTGGCACAAGGGCCCGAAGAAAAACGCGGATTGGCCGGCCGCGTCGCCGGTTGTTCGATTGTCATCTGTATTACCCTTCCAGATACACGCCCCTCGTTGGGGAGGGGTGTCCCACGGATAGGGGTATGGCTCCTTCGCACCTGCAGCAAGCGAAAAAGACCCATCGACCGTTAAAAACGACATCTTAAAGGGTATCAAATCGGGACAGAGGTTTCCGATGAGCGAAAAACCCGCCGGTAGTCCGGCGGGTTTTTGTTTGTGTATTACTCTGCGGCTTCTTCGTATTCTGACATTGGAGGGCATGTGCAGATGAGGTTTCGGTCGCCATATGCGTTGTCGACGCGATTGACGGGGGACCAGTATTTGTCGACGCCCATCGCGCCCGGAGGGAAGCAGGCCTGTTCGCGGGTGTAGGGGCGGTCCCAGTTGCCGACCAGATCGCGCACCGTGTGTGGGGCGTTTTTCAGTGGGTTGTTTTCCGCGTCGATCTTGCCGTCGATGATGTCCTGTGCTTCCGCCCGGATCGACAGCATGGCGTCGCAG
>NZ_JBQFPS010000004.1:0-387227 GCF_056536485.1 Ruegeria sp. CL5 | reverse complement strand
TGCTTATGCTCCCCCATAATCCCCAATGGATACTGAACAGGCATCTCCCACCCAGCAAAATCAACCAACTTACCACCCAACTCAACATGCAAAGCGTGAAGAGGCGTGCGTCTTAAGGATGTCATGATGGCTACCTTCTAATTATATAGTGAACAGAAGCTATCCCGTCAGTCTGACCCAAGCTGAATATTTTGCAACGATTCAGCCCCGGTTTTCGATGGCAGACCAAGGACTGGCCAGGCTCGTATGCGAGTGTATGCTTTAATAATGTTCCTATAGGAAACTTTTTTCCATTAAGCAACACTCTTTAGATCGCGCCTAACTTACTGCTTTGCTTTTCCAATCCTTCCCAGACCATACGAAGGTAGAAGCTCAGATCTTACAGCACCTTATCACATTCATGACCTCAGTTTCTGAACCGCACAATCCAGAACCTTCAAGCCGGCAACCAGGTCAGTTTCGGTTGTATCCTCGGCAAAATCGTGGCTGATTCCACCAATTGACGGGACAAACAGCATCGCAACCGGCATCATGCGCGAAACATTGGTTGCATCATGCAAAGCCCCTGATGGCATCCGTCGCCACCGGCCTGGCGCGATCTGCTCGGCAGCCGCTTCCAGCGCTTTGCGAAGTTTGTGATCCATCGCCACAGGCTCCAAGCCCAGAAGGGATCCATAGCTAAGCTCCACACCCGTTTGTGCGGCGATATCGCTCGCGGTGTTGCGAATGATCTCTTCCATCTTTGCCAGCCGATCTGCATCTCCATCGCGCCACTGCATCGAGAAACGCACGCGGCCCGGCACGATTGAGGACGCGCTGGGATGCAGGTCTACATGCCCAATAGTCCAGACTGTTTGCGGCGTTACCACGTTACGAAACTGGTCATTAAGGCGTGAATTGAATAGGGACAGCGCTTGAAATGCATCGCGTCGCAGGTGCATGGGCGTTGTACCTGCGTGGTTTTGCTGGCCAACAAACTGAATCACCATATCGCGAATGCCGACGATGTCGGTAACAACACCGATCTGGTCACCCTGCGTGTCAAGCGAGGGGCCTTGTTCGATATGCATTTCGATGAACCCGGTGAACCGACCCGGGTCGACGAAACTAGCGGCACAATCCGCCATCGCCGCGCGTGCGCAACCAAAGGTCTCTCCGGTATGATCGGTCAGCCCATCTGCCCGTACCAGATCCAATCCGCCAGACCAAACCGCCGAGCCCGTTGTGACACCAAACCGACCTTCTTCATCCTGAAAGCTGACAACTGAAATAGGTTGCTCGCTGGACCGCGCGACCTCAAGCGCCGCAATCACACCCAATGCGCCATCCAGCCAGCCGCCTTCGGGTTGGCTGTCCGAATGTGACCCCATCAACAGCGACGGTCCTTCGGCTAATCCGAAAAGGTTTCCAACCGGGTCGAAATGGGGGGTCAACCCGGCTTCGGCCATGCGGCCTGCCAGCCAATGACGGGCTGCAATGTCAGCTTCAGAATAAGCAGGCCGAATGACACCTTTGCCCACGCCAGAAGCTCCGAACTGCCGTAATTTATGCAGATCTTCCAGAAACCGTTTTTCGTCGACTGCCATTACATTCCCCCGATCAACCAGAATGCACAATACGCCCGTCAGATTAGCTCGCAAGGGAGGGGCGTGAATTGATGCAGTTTTTCCCCAAACCCCTCTGGCCCCGAACGCGAAGCTGCCCTAAGACTTCGTCGCAAGAGGGTTCGAAATGTCATTCATTACATTGGTGCGTCACGGGCAGGCCAACACCGCCGCGCGGGACGAGAATAGCTACGACAGGCTCAGCGATCTGGGCCACCAGCAAGCGCGTTGGCTGGGTGCGCATCTGAAAGTTACCCAGGCCCATCACCCTCGGGTCTATTGTGGCACCCTTACACGTCATGTGGAGACAGCAGCCAGCATGGGTTTGGCCGAACCTGTGCACGACGCGCGCCTCAACGAAATTGAATACTTCACCCTCGCGCAGCTGTTTCATGAGCAACATGGCGTGGCGATTCCAATCGACCGCGAAGAGTTTGTGGAACATCTTCCCAAGACATTTACCGCGTGGGCCAATGGCGAAATTGAAAACCCGCCAGAGACCTTCGTCGAATTTGAAACCCGCGTCCGCGACGCGTTGCGCGACATCGGGACCGAAGGCGGGCCCGCGATTGTTGTGACATCCGGGGGGCTGATCTCGATGGTGGTCCGGCAGGCGATGATGCTGGATATCACTTCGATGGCACGGGTGGCGCTTGCCATCATGAATACGTCGATGCATCGTCTGCACCCAATCGGTTCACAGCTGAGCCCGGTCCTGTTCAATGCAGTGCCCCATCTGGAAGCACCAGATCGGCATTTTGCACAAACCCACCTGTAAGGAGGCACGGATGCAGCTCTATTTTGCCCCCCGCACAATCTCAGTCGCTGTGGCGATTGCGCTGGAAGAGGCCGACTTGGAATATGAAGCCGTGCAGCTTGATTTCGCCGGTGGCGAGCAGACAAAGCCCGCGTACAGGCAAATTAATCCCAAAGGCCGTGTACCTGCGCTTGCGGTTGATGGTGGCATTTTGACTGAAACCGGCGCCCTACTGGAGTTTGTTGCCGCCAAAGCACCCGAGGCCGGGCTGGTTCCGGCTGATCCCGTGATGGCAGCGCGAATGCGGGAGGTAATGTATTATCTGGCCTCGACCATGCATGTGAACCACGCGCACAAACTGCGCGGGCCTCGTTGGGCGGACAAGAAGGCCAGTTGGAAGGACATGAAGGACAAGGTACCCCAGACGATGACCGCGTCATGCGACTATATCGTTACAAACGGGCTGCGTGGTCCGTTCGTGTTGGGTGAGACACTCTCGCTAGCCGACGCTTACCTCTATGTGGTCTGTAGCTGGCTGGAAGGTGACGGCGTCGACGTTTCGGCCTTTCCCAAGATCATCGCCTTCCGCGAGGCGATGGAGGCTCGGCCATCGGTTCAGGCGGTGCGCGCCGCCGGAATGCTCTGACAAAAGGAAGTATGATGACACATCTCTGGGTCCGGGCGGAACAGCGCCCGAACGAGGAACGGGTCGGGCTTACCCCTGAAGGTGCCGCCGCACTGATCGCTGCAGGCATTCGTGTGACGGTCGAAAAAAGCTCTGTACGGGCTATTCCTTTGGATGGTTACAGACAGGCAGGTTGCGAAATCGCGTCCGAAAATTCGTGGCCAGAAGCCCCGCTTGACGCAATCGTCTTTGGCTTGAAAGAGCTGCCCGAGGATGGCACGCCCTTGCCTCACCGCCACATCATGTTTGGCCATGCTTATAAGGGTCAGCATTCTGGACGCGAATTGTTGCGGCGGTTTAAGGCCGGTGGCGGCACGCTTTATGACTTGGAATATCTGGTGGACGCAGATGGCCGCAGGGTTGCAGCCTTTGGCTATTGGGCTGGGTACGCCGGGGCTGCGGTTACACTGAAGACATGGGCAGCGCAGCAACGCGGGCAGGAATGCCCACCCGTTGGTGTTTATGCCAACAAAGACGCGTTGAATGATGAACTGATGGCCGAACTGGACGCTACAGGAGCCGACCGTCCCCGCGCCATCGTCATCGGCGCGTTAGGCCGTGTCGGGACCGGCGCCGCCGATATGTGCGAGGCCATGGGGGTCGCCGTCACCAAATGGGACATTGCCGAGACGTCCAGAGGCGGGCCATTTCCCGAAATCCTTGATCACGATCTCTTCCTGAACTGCATCTTCGCCCGACCGGGCACCCCGGTTTTTGTCCCGCGCGATGCTCTGAGCGCACAACGCAGTCTGACGGCCATCGGCGACGTGGCCTGCGACCCGGACAGCGATTACAACCCAGTGCCGGTCTATGACCGTGCCACCACATGGAACGCCCCTGCTTTGCGCGTGGCGACCAACCCGGTCATGGATGTGATGGCCATCGACAATTTGCCGTCGATGCTGCCCGTCGAAAGCTCGCAAGACTATGCGGCGCAACTGCTACCGTCCCTGCTGACGCTGACCGATCTGGACAGCGGTGTCTGGGGGCGGGCTGAGGCAACCTACAAAACACATATCGAAGGGATCTGAGAGATGACGATTCACTGGTGTGGCACCGGCCTGTCGGCCATCCCCGGCCTGCGCCGCCTAATCGAAGGCGGGCACAAGGTCAATGTTTGGAACCGGACTGTCGAGAAGGCCAAGGCCGAGGTCGGAGACCTGACGGATGACATCCGCGCCTTCGACATCGACGCCCTAGGCGCGGTGCTTGAGAAGGGCGACATTATCGTCTCGATGCTGCCGGGTGACTGGCATGTGCCACTGGCAGAGCTGGCAATTTCAAAAGAGGCCAACTTTGTGTCGTCATCCTATATTGCACCAGAGATGCGCGCGCTGGATGACATGGCGCGCGAGGCAGGTGTCGCGCTGGTCAACGAGGTCGGGTTGGACCCTGGGATCGACCACCTGATGGCGCATGCTCTGGTCGCCGACTACCGCGCCTCGGGCGCCTTCGATCCCCAGAACCACCTAAGCTTTATCTCGTATTGCGGCGGGATCCCGAAGAACCCAAACCCGTTCCGCTACAAGTTCAGCTGGTCACCGTTAGGTGTTCTAAAGGCGCTGCGCTCACCGTCGAAATCAATCCGCGACTATGCCCCATTGGACGTCGCGCGCCCGTGGGACGCGATCAGCAGCTATATCGCCCCGCTGCCCACGCCCGAAAGCTTCGAGGTCTACCCGAACCGCGACTCGATCCCGTTTAAGGCCGAGTACCAGTTCGAGGATCACTGGCCGGTCAAAGAATTCGTCCGCGGCACCCTGCGCCTGAACGGTTGGGCTGACGCGTGGTCGGATGTGTTTACTGAAATCGAGACCCTCACAGGGCCAGAAGGCGACGCCCGCCTGAAAGAGATGTCGGATCAGTTCTGGGAAGAAAACGCCTATGACGAGGGCGAACCCGACCGCGTGGTTCTGTGTGTGGGCCTGAAAGCCGAGAAAGAAGGCGTTGAGGTCTGGCATAAGACCTATGTCATGGACGCTTGGGGTGACGAACGCGGCACGGCCATGGCACGCCTGGTTTCGATCCCGGTGTCCCTTGCAGTCGAAGCCGTCCTGAACCGTGCTATCCCTGCCGGTGTCCACGCCGCGCCAAGTGATCCGAAACTGATACAGGGTTGGATGGACGAGATCGACACACTGGCACAACACCTGCAGATCGTGGACCACACCGCCTAAAACGCAATCAGCCGCTTCGAACACGCGAAGCGGCTGATCACATTGTGGCGTCGCTGACAGCCGTCAAATATATTGCGCTATCACCGCTTCAACATCGCAGCGATTGAGCCCAAGCTCTGACAATTCGAAATCTGAAAGACGGTTCAGCTCTTGACCGGCGCGAACGATATCGGCTTGGATTGCGCGCATTCTCATCGCCTGATCGAACAATAACAGCGCACTGTTAGACACGTTCTGTTTCGGATTTGGGTTGCTATCCAGCATATTCGTTACCTCGCGCTTACTTACATAGATTGCTTTTCGGATCGCACCGGACAGTGCCTAAGAGCAGGCCTGATAGGGCGTGTTGTGATAAACGTTTCGATATACGCGCTGCCGTATCTCAGCGCGTGGGATGCCGATATCGCTAAGCTGATGATCATTGAGCTTTTCAAGCACTCGGATCGTCTTGTTGTAAACTCTGCGACGCTGCCATGCAGATGGGGCCTCAGGCTGGCTCGCAAACTGGCCGAAGAAAAGAGACCGATAATCAGCTGCGGTTGTATTGACGTGTGCCATGTCGAATTCCTCCAGTATTCATCGTTGCTGTTGATGAACCTGATAAAAGAACTCGACATTAACCTCGGAGGAACGCCGCATTAATATTATTTAATGAAAGCGGATCAATCAATCCGATGCGCCAGCATCCGGACCAACCCATACGCCATAACGCGAGAACAGGGATTACATCAGATCGTTTTCGACATCTTCGGCAGAGATTCCCAGCGCATCCAACCCATTTTCCAGGTGATCGGATAAATGCGGCGTTCCTATCAGATAATCCGCGCAAGGGGTTGAGGCCTCGGACTTTGCGGTAGCAATGGCCTCGGCCAGATCTTCAGCGAAGAAGCTCTCACGACCGACCCACATGACGGCGACCAGTTCTGCTTGTTCATCCTCGCTCATGCGTTCGATGAATGCGCGTAACTCGCCCTCGGCCCGGTTCAACTCTCGCCCCATCATGGCAACCTGGGCGATTTTTCTTGCCGAGATTTCCAACATGTCCCAACTCCTCGTGTTCGCGGTTCACTGTTATCTGAACGATGCCACAGGCGATCGTCTTTGATCTTGCGCAAAGCGGAGGGCTTTACTGATGTGAACGCGATACAGGCTGATCAGGAACGGGCGCGGTGCGAAAGGGGCTGAACCGGGCGCGCTTGACCCATAGCTTAAGCGCTTGCCAGTGGATCAGAAACACCGCCCTTCGCGCTCCGAACGGTCGGCGCCAGAGCGATTTCAGAATAATGCGGTTGCTAAGCGGCCGGCGTGGACCCGTCAGGGTGGCGATCAGCCCCCCGCTGCCGCGGCCATAGTCGATCCAGACACCCACGCGCTCGTCGCGATAATCAAACCGAAACGTATAGGTCCCTTCAATTTCTTGAAACGGCGAGACATGCATCAGCTTGTCAGCCAGTATCCGATCAGTTGGCGCAATGGGCGAATGATCGGGTTTGTAGCACAGATAGCTGTGACGCGTACCATAAGTATTGGTCACTTCAGCAACCACAGCATAGAGCTGATTCACGTCATCAAAGCAGAACCAGAAACTCACGGGATTGAACACATGCCCAAGCATGCGCGGTTGGGTCAACAGAGTAATCTGCTCCGGCTGAGGAATACCCTGCGCCTCAAAACACTCACGCAGCCAAATCGCGCCGCGACCCCGACCAGGCTCGCCACCGTGATCGCTATCTCGCCATCCGGTCAGATTCACCTTGTTGAACGAAAACAAAAAGGGCGTCGTGGCACATACTTCAGGGTCAAACAGAACATAATCGATTGAATAGCGAAACGAATTATCGATCGCACCCTTGCGCCCGTGAAAGGTATGACCCGCGATGTGATCAACAGTGTTCATAACGCAGATGTTCCGTACTGACTGCAAATTGTTCAAAAGACATCCATTTCCGAATGCCCCTACATCATACATTACGAAATACTGCTCGTTTTGGATGAATTTTTTTGCACCAGACTGATCCAACTTGGGTCAGACAACGTAATGAGGTTATGTTTACCGAAATAGATACCGTGACCTTGGACGAAGCGGCAGCACAACCTGCTGTCAAAAGTGCCGTGCACGGCGCCAAACGATTTAAAGGTAAATCGGTGAACAGACAAAACAAAGGTTGTGATACGAGAAAGGAATGGGTGGATCACGTCCGTCGCATCCGAGATGCGGAGGATCAGATCGCATTTGCTGAACTGTTCCAGCATTTTGCGCCTCGAATAAAGGCATTCCTAATCAAGTCCGGGTCAGACGCTGCACTGGCAGAGGAATGCGCTCAAGAGGTCATGGCGACCTTGTGGCACAAGGCGCATCTTTTTGACCCGACAAGGGCAACAGTTGCGACCTGGGTGTTCACGATCGCAAGAAACAAGCGCATTGACGTATTGCGCAAACAACGCCGCCCCGAGCCCGAGGAACTTGGCTGGGGTCCTGAACCCGAACCCGAGCAAGAAGACGTTCTGGCACTTCAACAAGAAACTGCGCAACTGCGCGACGCGATAGCAGCGCTACCCGGTGCGCAAAGACAACTGATCGAGAAAGCCTATTTCGGCGATCTGAGCCATCGAGAAATCGCATCTCAGACCGGATTGCCTTTGGGAACGATCAAATCACGAATAAGGCTGGCGCTGGATCGCTTGCGCCATGCAATGAATTGAGATGACGATGATGAGCAACGAGATTAAACATCACCTGACAGACGACCTGCTGATGGCCTATGCCGCAGGCAATCTGCCCGAAGCGTTCGACCTGATGGTCGCCACGCACCTATCTCTTTGCGACCACTGCCGCGCCCGCGCTGAAAGCTTTGACGCAGTTGGCGGATGCGTTTTGCAGGAACAAGATGCGTCAGCAAGCATGAGTGACGGTTCACTGGCGGCAACAATGGCATTGATTGCTCAGGGCGCACCAAAGGTGAAACCCGCGCACCCGTCTTGTGCAGTTCTTCCGACACCGCTGCAGGACTATGTCGGCGGCGACGTGAACGCGATCAAATGGAAGCCCGTCGGCATGGGAGTCAAACAGGCAATCCTGCCCACGACCAGCGAAGCCACCGCCCGGTTGTTGTTTATCCCCGCCGGGGCAGCAGTGCCGGATCACAGCCATAAAGGCATAGAACTGACGATGGTCCTGCAGGGTGCATTCTCTGACGAGATCGACCGCTTCGACCGTGGCGATGTCGAAATCGCTGACCAGTCTATCCATCATACCCCTACGGCAGATATCTCTGAAGACTGCATTTGCCTGGCCGTCACTGATGCTCCACTGAAGTTCAGCAAGCTGATGCCGCGCCTGTTCCAGCCATTCCTTCGAATCTGACCCGTTGTGGTAGGGTTGTTTATCGACGCTAACTAGATCGGGGTTTTCAATGTTCTTAAGGATGGCAGTCACAGCGCTTTTGCTGACTTTTGGAGCCAGCGTTTCTGCACAGATGTCCGCAGACGTGAAATTCCAACCGGGCAATTTCGGTACGATGGTGAATGGGACTGTCACCGGCGACGAATATTTCGACTATAAACTGGGCGCCAAAGCGGGGCAGGAGATGTTCGCCGACCTTAAGGTCAGTGACACCAATGGCAACGGCGTGATCTATTTCAACATATTGCCGCCGGATAGCGACGGCGTCGCAATTTACAACGGCTCAATCGATGGAAATACCGCCCGGATCGAGCTTCCCGATGATGGCGACTACACCATACGTGTTTATCTGATGGGTAACGATCGCGACACAGGCAAGACGGTTGGTTACAATTTGGACCTGTCGATCCAATAACGCTTACCCTTCGGTTTTTCCCAGCGGCACGACGTTTGTTTGGTCATCCGGCGCAAGCTCTTCGAAGTCGAAATTGTCCAACCGTTGCGCCCGGCGACCCGCCTTTTCCGCGCTGATCTTGATTTCCGAGATATCCTTTGCAGCCTGCCCGAAATGACGGTCGAGGTTCGACACCCGGTCGCCCAAACGTTCCACATCCTTATGCAGCAGCCCCAATTCCTTGCGGATCGCACCGGCCTGTTCGCGCATACGCGCATCTTTAAGGATCGCCCGCATGGTGTTCAGCGTCGCCATGCAAGTTGTGGGTGAAACGATCCAAACGCGTTTCGAGAAACTCTCTTGCACCAATTCAGGGAACTTGGCGTGCAGCTCGGCATAGACTGCCTCAGAGGGTAGAAACATCAGCGCACCATCTGCAGTTTCACCGTCCAGAATGTACTTCTCGGCAATATCGTTGATGTGCTTGCGCACGGTACTGCGGAACATCTGTACCGCTGCTTTCAGCTCCATGTCGTTGGTCGATCCGATCAGCGCCTCATAGGCTTCCAGCGGGAACTTACTGTCGATCACGATCGGTCCGGGAGGGTTCGGCAGGTTGATCAGGCAATCAGCGCGCCGTCCGTTCGATAACGTGGCCTGCAGCTGAAAACTATCTGATGGCAGCGCCTTCGAAACGATATCGTTCAGCTGGATTTCCCCGAATGCCCCGCGCGTCTGCTTGTTCGACAGAATATCCTGCAACGACAGCACGTCGCCTGAAAGCTTGGTGATATTGTCCTGCGCTTTGTCGATGGCTGCCAGACGTTCCTGCAATTGCGTCAGCGAGGTCGCCGTCTGTTTCGACGAACCATGCAGCGATTCCTTCATCCGCTCCTGCATCTCAGCCAGAGCGCGCGCCGATTTCATCGCGTTATCCGCCAGCCGGTCATTCATCTGCTGTTGCACTGATGACAGGCGGGATTCAACGGTCTGGATCACCTGCACCTGCGCGTTGGCCTGCGTGTCCGAGACATGCTGTAGGCCACCCCGCAGTTGTTCCTGCCCCTGGCTCAGTTGCTGCACATGCTGCCCAAGGTGCGCCATCTGCCTGGCCAGCGGCTCCGCCATTTGAGCTGAACGCTGTGACGCTCGAAGTGACAGAAACAGAAGCAGCAGAATCAACACCACCACCCCGCCTGCAATCAGGATGATAGGGTCATTCAACGCATATTGGGTGCCAGCAATCTCGATCATGTTGCCTCGGATGTTCTTGTTTTATTCTTCATAGCCCGAGCGGGCCAGCGGATCAACTGCGGCCGAACAGGCGTTCGATATCGCTCAGCTTCAGTTCCACATAAGTTGGCCGCCCGTGGTTGCACTGCCCGGAATGGGGCGTCGCCTCCATCTCGCGCAGCAGGGCATTCATCTCTTCGGCCCGCATCCGACGGCCAGACCGAACCGAACCATGGCAGGCCACGCGGCTCAGGATCGCCTCGATCCGCGCTTGCACCGTCTGGCTTTCGCCCTGATCAGCAAGCTCATCAAGGATATCGAGGATCATCGCGCGGGCATCGACCTCGCCAAGAATGGCCGGAGTTTCGCGCACCGCGATGGCCCCGCCACCAAAGGATTCGATGGTCAATCCAAAGCGCGACAGGTCCTCTGCAACGGCCATCAGACGCGCGCAGTCACCGTCTGTCAGTTCGACGATTTCGGGGATCAACAACGCTTGTGCGGCAACGCCATTTTCGGCCATCTGAGCCTTGAGCTTTTCGTAAACCAGCCGTTCATGTGCGGCGTGTTGATCCACGATCACCATGCCGTCTGCCGTTTGGGCGATGATGTAATTCTCGTGCACCTGCCCGCGCGCCGCCCCCAAGGGCAGGTCTTGCGGCTCATCCACCGGTGCAGTTTCGGGCACCGGTTCCATGATGCGTCCGCTATAGTCCTGCGACAGTTCCGCAAAGCCCGGAGACTGCGCCCGATAGGCCGCCTGACGCGCCGCGGATGACGGGCGATCCATTTGATACACCCGCGCCGGGGTTGCAGGTGCCGGCTCGGGCCGCATCGCACCCAAGGTTGCGTTGGCCACGGTCGAAGATGCCCGGTGCCCGGCCTCGGCCAACGCGTGACGCAGGCTGGACACGATCAAGCCACGCGCGAGGCCGGGATCGCGGAACCGAACCTCGGATTTTGCCGGATGTACATTCACATCCACCAGCGTTGGATCGCAATCTATGAACAGCGCCGCCGCCGGATGCCGGTCGCGGCTGAGGAAATCGAAATAGGCCGCGCGCAGGGCACCGGTCAACATCTTGTCCCGCACGGGTCGCCCATTGACGAACAGATACTGCGCCACTGCAGCCCCGCGCGAATAGGTCGGCAGCGCGGCATAGCCATAAAGCCTGAGCCCTTCGCGTGTGGCATCGATCTGCAAAGCATTCTCAGCGAACTCACGGCCAAGAACGCGCGCCAATCGGGCATGCAGCGCATCAAACAGATCGCCATTCTCGCGGTCGGCACGAAAGGTCACGCGCCCCTCTCCCCCACCCGAGACATCGCGCAGAGTGAACGCGACCGAAGGCTCGGCCATCGCCAAACGTTTCACAATGTCCGAGATCGCCTGCGCCTCGGCCCGGTCCGTGCGCATGAATTTCAGCCGTGCCGGGGTGGCGTAGAACAGGTCTCGCAACTCAACCACAGTCCCAGCGCGCAAGGCTGCTGGCTTCACTGCATCCATTTTGCCACCGGACACTTGGATCGAGGCCGCATCAGCACCCGAGACACGGCTGGTGATGGTCAAACGCCCGACAGCCCCCAGCGAGGGCAGTGCTTCACCGCGAAATCCAAAGGTGTGGATATTCAACAGGTCGGCGCCGTCGATCTTCGATGTCGCATGGCGCGACAGCGCCAGTGGCAAATCCCCGGCTGCGATCCCACACCCATCATCTGTGACACGAATCAGGGTCTTGCCGCCATCCGCGACTTCGACGGCAATGCGTTTGGCCCCGGCATCTATGGCATTTTCGACCAATTCTTTAACTGCAGAGGCCGGCCGTTCCACGACTTCACCAGCAGCAATCCGATTGATCGCTGCATCATCAAGCTGCCGAATTACCGGGCGATCATTGCTGATATTGGGGTCTGCATACACCATACCACTATACCTAGCATAGATATGCGCGATTCGACCACAGGTTTGGATGGTACAGCGGGCGAGCAAATGATGTATCCGGCCAGCTTAACCCTGTCGTAAAGGGGGTAGCGACTTAGGTCAATACTGGCCGGATATACCAGAGTGAGTGGTGGTCTTGTGGTATTTGATCAAGGTTTGCGTACCATCGCACATGGAATAAATCCCGTTAATATTTGGAAATTGTTTCCAGTTGGCGAAGTTCAGCCGAAACCTTGCGAAACCCATTGGCGTGAATACGCCAAGTTAAGCCTGGCTGGGGGCTCCGCTGCGGGTTCGCCAGGGGCCAAGGACGGCGGTCAGCGCCAGTATCAAGCCAGATATCGTCGCGATCATTCCCGCAGCACTAACAGCATCTGCACCCCCCAGCCACAATGGGCCGTACCCAGCCAGAACATATCCCGAGATGGCTGAAATGGTCGCGAACAGAACGCTCCAGACAATCTGGGTTTCCAGCCGGTTCGTCATCATCCGAGCCGCAGCGGGTGGACAGATGAACATGGCGATCACGATGATTGATCCCACGGCATCAAATGCAGCTACGGCAGCGATCGCCGCTGTGATGACCAGCGCCATACCCAACACACCGGTTCGGATGCCAATGGTACGAGCAAATCCTTCGTCGAATGTCGAGATCTTGAGCGGCCGCCAGAACAACCAGGTAAACAAGATGACACCCACCATCGTCAGTGCAATTCGGGGCAATTCGGGGGGCAGACCAGCCAACGCCTGTACGTCCAGCAGAGACGACCATCCTGTGGCATCCAACCAGATCAAGCTTTCCAGATTGCCATAAAGCGCATGTTCCACGTCTAGATGAACCGTCGAGGTATCAGTCTGTTCCAACAGTAATACCCCGCCCGCAAACATGGTTGTGAACACCACTCCCATTGCGGCGCCGGGTTCAATCTGACCTAATCGTCGGATCGCCTCGATCATCACAACGGCAACGACAGCGGCCCCGGCCGCGCCGAGCATCATTGGCCAAGTAGAGATCGCACCTGTCAGCAGAAACGCCACGACAATGCCGGGCAGAACCACATGGCTGATCGCATCGCCAATAAGGGCCTGTTTACGAAGAACCAGAAAGTTTCCGGGAAGCGCGCAAGCGATGGCTGCAAATGTTCCAATCAACAGAGGGGTCAGCGACAGAGGGACAAATTCTTCACCACTCATGGCATGACCTCCTGCGGGCCACCGATGCGACGGTCTATTTCGGCGATCTGATCGCGCGTTAGAACAGTCTCGATATCACGCAAACCATCGTACAGCGCCGCGGTGGCCTCGTGCGCCTGATCGGCACGTACGAATTCCCACCGCTTTTCGTCCCGCAGCGCTTTGGCGGCGCGCGCTTTCCCTTCATCTGTCGCGACACCATCGGCGCGCACGATACCCGCACGACGCAGCAGGCGAATGGTCAGTGGCTCATAGATCTTCTGACCTTGCGCCAGCGCCAGAAGACCCTGCCGGATATGCACGCGTCGCTGGAACCTAAGGTGCCGCAGTACCGCCGCCAAAACGCCTCGAACCGGTGCGAACAAAAGTGACAGCGCGAAAAATCCAAAACTGACCAGGACAATGATCGGACCGGTTGGCAGGTTCGGTGCCGAGGCCGAAATTCCTGCCCCCAAAAAGCCAGCAAGCCCCCCGGATATCCCTGCCAGCAGCACAACACGGTCGGATCGTTCTGTCCAAAACCGCGCTGTCACCGGAGGAATGATGAGCAGTGCAACAATTAGGATCAGGCCAACGATCTTCAACCCGACCACAGTGACCGCCATAACAAGTCCCATCATCGCCAGATCAATCCGGTGCACAGGCAACCCACGCGCGGCGGCGTATTCGGGATCAAAGGCCACCATCGTCATCGGACGGCGGATAATCATCACCAGCAACAGAGTCGCCGCGCCACCGATTGCGATCACCAGCGCGTCTGCCCAGAGCATTCCGGCGGTGGACCCAAGCAAGAACCCCTCCAACCCTGCTTGACGTCCAACACCCATGGTCTGAATCACCGTCAGCAGGACAACACCAAAACCAAAGAAGACCGAAAGAACCGCACCGATCGCAGCATCCTCTGCAAGCCGCGTATGACGCGTTAGCCAGTTCATGCAAAGCAGACCGACCCAAGCCGATATGGCCGAACCGACCAACAGACCAATTAGATTGCGCCCATCCCCTCCAAACGCCACCAATGCCATGAAGGCAAGGCAAACCCCCGGCAGGGTCGCATGGCTAATGGCATCACTTACGAGGGCACGCTTACGCAGGAACAGAAACGTGCCGGTCACTCCCGCTGAAATGCCCAGCAACGTCGCACCGATCGCGACCAGCGTGGCGTTATAGCCTAGCTGCAGGGTCAGAGCATCCCAAAGCATGATTATCCCAGCGCGCGTGAAATCTGATCAATCTGTGCCGTTGCGAGGCGTCCGCCATAAGCGGCTTGCAACGTTTCCGCAGTAAAGGCCTGCTCAACCGAACCTTCGGCCACCTTGCGGGTGTTGATCAGGAACACATGGTCAAAATAGTCCGAAACCGTTGCCAGGTCGTGATGCACCACGACAACGGTCTTGCCTGCTTGCTTTAGTGATTTGAGCACAGCAATGATGGCCTTTTCGGTTGCGGCGTCCACGCCCGCAAAGGGCTCGTCCAGCAGGTACAGATCAGCATCCTGAGCCAATGCACGCGCAAGAAAGACCCTCTGCTGCTGACCACCGGAAAGCTGACCAATCTGACGGTCAGCAAACTCTCGCATTCCGACACGGTTCAAACAGTCCATGGCGCGGGCCATATGACGTGCGCGAACACGACCCAGTAGACCCAACTGACGCGACAATCCCATCAGAACCACGTCAATCACGCGTGTCGGAAAATCCCAATCCACACTGGCGCGCTGCGGGACATAGGCGATACGCGCACGTTGATCTTCGAGCGGCTGGCCAAACACCGTCACCTGACCGGAAAGAGGCGATACGATCCCCAACGCGGCCTTGAGCAAAGTGGACTTGCCAGCCCCATTCGGTCCGATGATCGCCGTCATCGCGCCGGGTTGCACCGTCATATCCACCGAGAACACTGCGGGCTTCTGACCGTACGAGACAGTCAGACCGCGAATGGCGAGCGGGCAGCGATCAATATCCTGCCCTTCAATTGAAACACCTTGAACTGTTGCGAGTTCCAGCATGGCTCAGAGCCCCGCCGACAGTTTGCCGTTCATGCCACGCTGCGGCACATCCGCGCCCAGCGCCCCGGCAATCACGGTGATGTTGTGATCAAGCATTCCGATATAAGTGCCCTCATATGTGCCGGGCTCTCCCATCGCGTCCGAGTAAAGCTCTCCACCGACACCGACCTCGTGGCCTTCAGCCGCGGCACCCTCGATCAGAGCACGCATGGACCGGTCAGAGACCGAGCTTTCCACGAAGACCGCTTTCAACTGACGGTTCACGAGTGTGTCGACCAACTCACCGATGCGGTTCAAACCGGCCTCTGATTGGGTCGAGATGCCCTGAACACCCAGCACTTCATAGCCATATTCAGCACCGAAATAGCCAAAGGCGTCATGGGCGGTTACCAACATACGGTTGTCATCAGGAACTGCAGTAAGCATCTGTTCGCCATAAGCGCTCAACGCGTCGATCTCGGCCAGAAACGCTTGAGTATTTGCAGAAAAGAATTCTGCAGCCTCAGGGCGAGCTAGAGTCAGAGCGTCTTGCACCTCAAGCACAACATCACGCCATAGCACCGGGCTCATCCAGACATGCGGGTCATATTTGTCGGCGTAGTCGTCATGAGCGCGTAATTTGCCTTTGTCGACACCCTCCGCAACTGCCACAACGGTTTGCTTGCGTCCCAGATCATCGAAGAAATCTTCCATCTGCGCTTCGAGATAGAGGCCGTGCCACAGCACTAGATCTGCGCGGGTCATCGCAACAATATCTGTGCGCGTCTGACGATAAGCATGTGGGTCAACACCTGGGCCCATCAAACCTTTAACTTCAACCTGATCACCGCCGATTTGCCGGGCCGTATCAGCGATCATGCCGGTCGTTGCGACAACCTTCAACGGCGCCTCGGCAATAGCGGCGGCTGGTAATGCAGCAACGAAAGCCAATGCTGCAAGAAAGGTACGGCGAATCATTTGCGACTCCATTTAGGTGCCTTGTTACCTCTGAATATGCGAACCATTCGCAACTAAGTCAATGCAAATGCGAATTACTCGCAAGAAAACATCTTTTTTGTCCATTTGGTCAAAATTTTACTCTTTGCAGGGGTCGGCACACCTTTCTTTTCTTCGCAGCCCATGCGAATTTGGCGCAAACCTCCAAAAGGACGGAAAAATGGAAACGCAGAGCTCAGAAAGCCCCGTGCGCACCCCGCATCTGCCGCAAGTGACCGAGCCCCGGAACCCGGGAATGGACCTGGATCTGGATTGGGTGCGGGCCGTACAGGCCAACACTTCGGCCATCGAACGCCGCGCCGCGACGCTGCCCGGTCGGCGGTCGGTAAAGAAGGAATACCAGGCAGCATGGCTGCTGAAGGCGATCACAATGATCGACCTGACCACCCTATCGGGTGATGACACAGTAGGGCGGGTTCGCCGCCTTTGTGCCAAGGCTCGGCAACCAGTGGCATCGTCGGTTCTGCAGGCGCTGGACATGCCGCCAATCACAACCGGAGCGGTCTGCGTCTACCATGACATGATCGAAACGGCTGTGGACGCATTGGAAGGCACTGGTATTCCGGTTGCGGCGGTATCCACTGGCTTCCCGGCTGGTCTATCTCCATTCCATCTGCGCGTGGCCGAGATCGAAGAAAGTGTGAAAGCGGGCGCCGAAGAGATCGATATTGTGATATCGCGCCGTCATGTGCTGTCCGGCGATTGGCAGGCCCTTTATGATGAGATGAAAGCGTTCCGCGTCGCTTGTGGTGATGCCCATGTCAAAGCCATCCTTGCCACCGGCGAACTGGGCAGCCTGCGCAATGTCGCCCGCGCCTCTCTGGTCTGCATGATGGCAGGTGCTGATTTCATCAAGACCTCGACCGGCAAGGAAAGCGTCAACGCAACCTTGCCTGTTTCGCTGGTGATGATCCGAGCCATTCGCGACTATTATGACCGCACCGGCTATCGCGTAGGCTACAAGCCTGCGGGTGGGATTTCGAAAGCCAAGGATGCGCTGGTCTATCTGTCGCTGATCAAGGACGAGCTGGGCGACCGCTGGCTGGAACCGGATCTGTTTCGCTTTGGCGCCTCATCACTGCTGGGCGATATCGAGCGGCAGTTGGAACACTATGTCACCGGCGCTTACTCCGCTGGTTACCGTCACTCCATGGGCTGAGGACAAAAACAATGACAGTCAAAGAGATTTTCGAGACCATGGACTACGGCCCTGCCCCCGAAAGCGCAGCCGAGGCTCTGGCCTGGCTGGTCGATCAGGGCGACAAGTTCGGCCACTATATCGATGGCGCATTCACCAAACCCGGCAAAGGGTTTGATAGCCGCAATCCGGCGACCGGAGAGGTTCTGGCCAAGCTGACGCAAGCGAAACAGGGTGACGTGGACGCTGCCGTTGCCGCCGCGCGCAAGGCGCAACCCAAATGGGAGAAGCTGGGCGGCGCGGGGCGTACACGTTATCTCTACGCGATTGCGCGCCTGCTGCAGAAGCATTCGCGCCTGTTTGCCGTGCTCGAAAGCCTCGACAACGGTAAGCCGATCCGTGAATCGCGCGATATCGACATCCCGCTGGCGCAGCGGCATTTCTATTACCATGCGGGCATGGCGCAGTTGATGGAAAGCGAACTGCCCGACGCTCAGGCGCTGGGGGTTTGCGGCCAGATCATTCCGTGGAACTTCCCGCTGTTGATGCTGGCGTGGAAAATCGCGCCTGCGCTGGCAATGGGCAACACGGTGGTTCTGAAGCCGGCCGAGTACACCTCGCTGACCGCACTGCTGTTCGCCGATATCTGCTCGCAGGCCGGGTTGCCGAAAGGCGTGGTCAATATCGTGACCGGAGACGGTGCGGTGGGCGAGATGATCGTAAACGCGGACGTCGATAAGATCGCCTTTACCGGTTCGACAGTTGTGGGGCGGCGCATCCGCGAGGCGACTGCAGGGTCGGGCAAGGAGCTGACATTAGAATTGGGCGGTAAGTCCGCCTACGTCGTCTTTGATGACGCCGATATCGACAGTGCCATCGAAGGTCTGGTCGACGCCATCTGGTTCAATCAGGGTCAAGTCTGCTGCGCAGGCTCGCGCCTTCTGGTTCAAGAGGGCATCGCCGATCGTTTCCACGCTAAGTTACGTGCCCGGATGGACACCCTGCGCATCGGTGACCCGCTGGACAAGTGCATCGACGTGGGCGCTGTAGTGGACCCTGTTCAGCTGCAGACCATCAAGGGCATGGTTGAAAGTAACACCGCTGGTCGCGTTCATCAGGCCGCTTGCGACTTGCCCGCGAACGGCTGCTACTACCCGCCAACGCTGATCTCGGGGTTGGAGACCTCTGACCCGCTGATGCAGGAAGAGATCTTTGGACCGGTGCTAGTTTCGTCCACCTTCCGCACCCCCGAAGAAGCGGTCGAACTGGCAAACAACACCCGCTACGGGTTGGCAGCAACGGTCTGGACCGAAAACGTAAACCTCGCGCTGGACATCGCGCCCAAGCTGGTTGCTGGCGTGGTCTGGGTGAACGCGACCAACCTGTTTGACGCCGCCGCCGGGTTTGGCGGCGTGCGCGAAAGCGGCTTTGGTCGCGAAGGCGGCTGGGAAGGTTTGGCGGCATACACAAAGCCCAAGGGCAAAGGTAAACCGCTGGCGAAGATCGAGGCGATCATGGGCGAAGGTGCTCCGGTCGATCCAATCGACCGCACCGCCAAATTGTATATCGGTGGTAAACAGGCGCGGCCCGACGGTGGCTATTCAAAGCCCGTTTGGGGTAAATCCGGTCTGCTGGGCCATGTGGGGCTTGGTAATCGCAAGGACATCCGGAACGCGGTTGAGGCCGCAGCTGGTGCCAAGGGTTGGTCCAAGACAACCGGCCACCTGCGCGCGCAGATCTTGTACTACATCGGCGAAAACCTCTCGGCCCGTGCCGATGAATTCGCCGCGCGTATCGACGCAATGACCGGCAAAAAGGACGGCGCGAAAGAGGTTGAAGCCTCAATCCAGCGTCTGTTTGCCGCCGCTGCCTGGGCCGACAAGTATGACGGTCAGGTGCATGGCGTTCCGATCCGGGGAGTCGCTATTGCGATGAAAGAGTCCGTTGGCGTGATCGGTGCTCTGTGTGCCGACGAGGCACCGCTTCTGGGTCTGGTTTCTGCGATGGCGCCAGCGATTGCCATGGGCAACCGGACAGTTCTGGTGGCTTCCGAGCCCTATCCACTGGCGGCAACAGACTTTTACCAGATCCTCGAAACTTCGGACGTCCCCGCTGGCGTGGTGAACATCCTGACCGGCAGTCATGTGGAATTGGCGAAACCGCTGGCCTCACATCTGAACGTGGATGCGGTCTGGTCGTTCTCGTCCACCGACCTTTCGAAAGAGATCGAAGCCGTCTCGGCCGGAAACCTGAAGCGAACTTGGGTCAATAACGCGACGGCATTTGACTGGAGCATGGACCATTCCCGCCGGTTCCTTCAGGCTGCGACCGAAGTGAAAAACATCTGGGTGCCCTACGGCGAGTAGGGCTCCCTGCCAAGGGAGGTCTACATGGATTTTTCAGGAAAAACCGTCATCGTCATCGGCGGAACCAGCGGCATCAATCGCGGCATTGCCGAGGCCTTTGCGGCCTCGGGCTCCAAACTGGCTGTAGCCAGTCGTTCGCAGGAAAAGGTTGATGATACGGTCGCGGCTCTGAAAGCCGCTGGCGCACAGGATGCCTTCGGTGCAGCGTTTGACGTGAGGAACCCTGAGGCCGTAGCGGCTGGACTGAAACAGTTCCATGATACATTAGGCGATTTTGACGTTTTGGTATCGGGCGCAGCAGGTAACTTCCCGGCGCTGGCGGCTGAGATGTCAGTCAATGCGTTCAAAACTGTGATCGATATCGACCTGATGGGCACGATCCACGTGATGAAGGGGGCCTACCCGTTCCTCAAACGCCCCGGCGCCAGCATCATCAACATTTCGGCCCCGCAGGCCTACTTACCTTATGAAGGTCAGGCCCATGTCTGCGCGGCAAAGGCGGGCGTGGATCAAATCACCCGGACCCTTTCGATGGAATGGGGTGTGGAAGGCATTCGTGTGAACTCGGTCGTGCCCGGTTTCATCGAAGGCACCGAGGGAGCCAAACGCCTTGCCCCTACCCCAGATGCTGGGGAAGCGTTACGCAAAGACGTACCGTTGGGCCGTTGGGGCCAACCGAAGGACGTGGCAAACGCCTGCCTGTTCCTCAGCTCTGACCTTGCCAGCTATATCAGCGGCACTGTTCTAGCCGTCGACGGAGCGCTTTATCAGCGCGGGTCAGGCAAATTCGGGCAAATGATGGGGCAGATGCTGCGGACAGCAAAACACAACTAAGTACCGGTCAGGACATAGGTGTCGCCAGCGTCTAAAGACCCGCAGGATTACCGTTTCAAAGAAGGCTACGAGCGTTTGGCACACAGGCCAGCTGCAACCAAAAGCGTAGTCAACAAACTGGCAACAATATAGAGTATGAACGCGCCAAGCAGGGATTGGCCAAGAGCCAGTGAAGCCGCAAATGTCAGCAGCCCTGCAAGTATACCCATTCCTAATACCGCAACTATCATGGCGTCTTTCTATCCTACCTATTGTCGCACGAGACACCGGTCTGATCTAACCGCTCAATCGCCTCGACAACGAAAGCATCCTTGATGTTTCTGGCCAAATTATGACCACGACTCATTAATGAACTCCTAAGTCACAAAATTGCACGCCAAGGGATTTCTAGTACCCTTGGCAGATTATAGTTTGCGCGTCCTGCACGACTGGCTCAACACAATCACACGGTCATGACGCGCAGCAAGGTCGTCTGACCGCTATCCGTCCAGACCGATCGGTTTCCCAACCACGGTGAAATGCAGGCCTTCGGGGTCCAAAAACTCGGCGGCTACCCGGTTTAAATCCTCCAGTGTCACCGCGTTCACCTTGTCATTGCGGGTTGCGATATAGTCGATGGGTAAGTCTTCCATCTGCATCCCCACCATGATCCCCGCGATCTGTCCATTCCCGTCGAACCGTAGCGGATATGCGCCTGTAAGATAGGTCTTGGCGTCATCCAGTTCCTCTTGGGTAAATCCCTCGGACGCAGCGCGGGCCCACTCATCGCGGATCACGTTAACCGCGTCGGCAATCCGGTC
Source organism: Ruegeria sp. CL5 (assembly GCF_056536485.1). NCBI lineage: Bacteria > Pseudomonadati > Pseudomonadota > Alphaproteobacteria > Rhodobacterales > Roseobacteraceae > Ruegeria > Ruegeria sp. CL5. Next base: position 365,696 of record NZ_JBQFPS010000004.1, on the reverse strand, counting down.
GTTGGCGGATGAGACCGAACCAAGGTAAACCGAGGCCAGATCCTTGGGCACCAGAAAGGTCGAGACACCGTAGGTTAGACCACGTTTTTCCCGCACTTCGTGCATCAGGCGGCTTTCAAATCCACCACCGCCTAATATGTGATTCAGGATAAAGGCTGCAAAGAAATCAGGATCGTCGCGGTCAATGCCTTTTTGGCCAAAAAGAGCAACCGATTGAGGCGTGTTGAATTCCACCACACTTATGCCGCCATCGATCTTAACATCGGCCTTATCCGGGATGGCTTTCCCTGTTTCTGGCAAATCCACCAGCAGAGTATCCAACAATGTGCCCAATTCTTCTGCGGTGATGTCACCGACGGCCCCGACATATAGCCGATCCTTGGCAAAGACGTTCTCGTAGGCCGCAATGATATCGTCACGGGTCAGCCCCGAAACACTTTCGATCGTCCCTTTTCCGTCCGTCGCGTAGGGGTGATCTCCGTAAGCCATTGCTGCAAAACTGCGTCCGGCAATATCGTTCGGATCAGTTTGGTCCGATTTCAGACCCGAGAGCACCTGCCCCCGCACCCGTTCAATGGCATCTTGGTCAAAGCGGGGGTCGTGAATTGTAGTCCGCAACAGATTGACCACATCATCGCGGTTCTCGGTCAGGAAGCGGGTTGAAATCGAGACTGTATCATCCGTCGCGCGGTAGCTGAATGAGGCCGCCAATGCCTCAAGCTCGCGCGCATAGGTCCGGACATCCATGTCGCCCGCGCCTTCCTCGATCAACCCGCTCATCAGGTAAACTGCGCCGCGTTTATCGGGATCATCCAAGGAGGTGCCGCCACGAAATCGCATCTCAAGCGCGGTAAAGGGTATTGAGTGATCTTCGACCAGCCATGCGGTGATTCCCCCTGGCGAAGTTACCTCCTGGATTTTGATTTCAGCCGATGCGGGCAGCGCGATAACAACAGCGATCAGAGTCGCAAGAATCCGTTTCATTGTGTCACCTCATCGTCACGCATCAGCCAACCGGTTACAGATGTTTCGGGCTGTATCACTTCTCGTGCCACCGCGATGATGTCATCGCTTGTCACCGCCTGCAGGATATCCGGCCAAGCCTGTACATCCTCGACCGTCAACCCGCTGGTCAGCGCGCGTCCATAGCGGTTTCCGATTCCGTCCACATTATCGCGCGCATAGGTTTGAGCGGCGCGAAGTTGCATCTTGATACGTTCCAGATCCTCTTCGTTCACGCCTTCGGCAATAAAGTCTGAAACGACCTGATCCATCGCATCCTCGGCCTCCTGCAACGAGACACCTTCGGCCGGAACAACAATCAGATCAAAGGTTGTGTCATCCAGTGAAACGCCCCGGTAGAACGCACCGGTATAGACGACCAGTTGCTGCTCAAACTGCAGCTTTTCATTCAGATAGGATGTGGTGCTACCGCCCAGCAACTCGGCCAAAAGAAACAGCGCCGCGGCTTTCTCCTGTGCCCCTGCATCGCGTTCGGGTGCCAGATAACTGCGTTGCACATAAGGCTGCGAGACCCGGGCGTCTTTGTAGGTCAGGCGGCGCTCAGCCGTTTGCGGGGGCTCCTGCGAACGGATCCTTTCGGGCAGGTCCGGATTGGCGGGAATCACACCATAATACTGATCTGCAAGCAATTTGACCTCGTCCGGGTCAACATCACCAGTCACCACCAGAATGGCGTTATTGGGCGCATAATGGGTCTGATAGAAGGACAGGGCATCGTCCATGTCGAGTTCTTCCATCTCGTGCTTCCAGCCGATAATGGGGACGCCATAGCGGTGGTTCAGATACTGCGCTGCGTTCATCTGTTCGCCAAACAGCGCGCGTGGATTGTTCTCGGTCCTCTGGTTGCGTTCCTCAAGGATGACGTCGCGCTCGGTCACGATGTCATTTTCAGTCAGGCGGATGTTGCGCATCCGGTCCGCCTCCATCCGCATCATCAGTTCCAACCGGTCGGCGGCAACGCGCTGGAAATAGGCAGTGTAGTCATAAGAGGTAAATGCGTTGTCATTTCCCCCGTTGGCCGCGACGGTGGCCGACAACTCACCCGCTTCCATTGTATCGGTGGCCTTGAACAGCAGGTGTTCCAGAAAATGCGCGACACCAGAGGACCCGATCGGTTCGTCTGCCGAGCCTGCCCGATACCAGACCATATGCTGCACCACCGGCGCGCGGTGGTCTTCGACCACTACGACGTCCATGCCGTTATCAAGCGTGAAAGTGGTAACCGCCTCATGCCCCTCTTTGGCCAAAAGAGGGGATGCTGCGATCAGGGCAGCCGACAATGCCAGGGCCCGAACCATGGGGCATCCTCCGTTTCGTTTCTGGTATTCAAACTACGGTGGTGCTGCCAGTGTTCAAGGCCAATGACGGAATGTTAAGAAAAGTTCATTCCAACGGAGGCGCAGAAGGTGTTTCAATACCACGCTGCCGCGCCGCTTCGTTTGCATTGTTCGCATCGATCGACTCGCGCCGATATGCCTGCGAATAACGATCCACCGGGAAAAGCCGCAAACGCGTGAAGCGCTGCTTCTTCTTACGGAAATCCGCATCTTCCTGGGCAACAACCTGCCGCGTATTGGCGGGAACACCATATCGGCTTGAAGCTGTGACCAGCGCTGCATCACTCGCAGGAATCGCGGTATTGGGGTTCAGGGCCGCTTCGCTACCGCCGAGAGCCACAACAGCATCTGCCTTTGGATTGGGATCAGTCAGATTCGCACCACCGGGGGTAGGTGCAGGTAGAAAAGCATAATCCTTTGGTTGGGTCAGCGGCTTAACCGGCAAGACCGAGAACTCATCCGGCCCGGGCCCGGGCGCCCGAAGATTGCGCAAACCAATATCAGAACAGCCCGCAACTGTCGCGGCGAGTGTCAGAACAAGAATGGTGCGTGGCATACGCATCAGTGTCTCCAGCCAGTTTCAGGCGCTTTTATCGCATATCATCGGGCAGGTCACGAGGGCTTTTTGCCATCGAACAGGACCAGACCTAATGCTCCCGCAAATATGAACACATCCGCCAGATTGAACACAAACGGGTTATTGATCCCACAGCAGGACATGTTCAGAAAATCCAGAACATAGCCATAAAGCACCCGGTCCACGACATTTCCCAGCGCGCCGCCGATCAGCAGGCCACCGCAGAATTGTTGAAACCTCGTCGGAGCTATTCGGCCCAACCAAATCAGGACACCCAGACAAATCGCCAGAGAAATGCCGATCAGGACCCAGCGCGCTGCATCGCTGTCGCCCTGAAACAGCCCGAAGTTGATGCCGCGATTCTCACCGTATTTGAACACCAGAAACGGCGGCAGGACGCCGATATCGCCCTGCGCAACGCGCAGCACGTGAACGACCAGATACTTGCTGATCTGGTCGATCAAAAGCGCCGCCAGTCCGGCCCAGAGGAGGAGCGGGCTGCGCATCAGTGACGGAAATGCCGCATACCGGTGAAGACCATGGCCAGACCTGCCTCATCTGCCGCCGCGATCACCTCATCGTCACGCATCGAACCGCCGGGCTGAATGACGCAAGTGGCGCCTGCCTCGGCGGCCTCCATCAATCCGTCGGGAAAGGGAAAGAACGCATCAGATGCCACGGCCGAGCCGATGGTCAGTGGTTGGGGCAGTTCCAGTACGTCGGCCATGCGCTCGGCCTTTTTGGCGGCGATCAACGCTGAATCGACGCGGCTCATCTGGCCTGCACCAACGCCTACGGTTGCGCCGTTTTTAACGTAGACGATAGCGTTGGATTTTACGTGTTTGGCGACCTTCCAGGCAAACAGCAGATCGCGCATTTGTTCGTCAGACGGGGCCTTCTTGGTGACGACCTTCAGGTCATCCATGCCGACAAAGCCGTTATCCTTGTCCTGCACCAGCAGGCCACCGGCGACCTGACGCACGGTTTTCCCTCCTGTTGTCACGTCAGGCAGAGCCTCTGTGGTCAGCAAGCGCAGGTTCTTCTTCGCGGCGAATATCGCTTTGGCCTCGTCCGACGCACCCGGAGCGATCACGACCTCGGTAAAGATTCCAGTGATCTCTTGCGCGGTTTGCGCATCCAGAGGCTGGTTCAGAGCAACTATTCCGCCAAAGGCCGAGGTCCGATCACAATCGAACGCGGCTTTATAGGCCTCAAGCAACGTGGCCCCCTTGGCCACACCGCACGGGTTCGCGTGCTTAATGATGGCACAGGCTGCGCCGTCCGCCGGATCAAACTCGGCGACCAGTTCAAACGCCGCGTCCGTGTCGTTGATGTTGTTGTAGCTCAGTTCCTTGCCCTGATGCTGCACAGCGGTCGCCACGCCAGGGCGATCTGTACCATCTGTGTAGAATGCAGCCTGCTGATGGCTATTCTCGCCATAGCGCAGGGTCTGTTTCAACTCACCCGCAAAGGTGCGGCGTTTCGGCGCCTCAAGCTGCAATGCGTCGGCCATCCAGTTGGACACGGCGGTGTCATAAGCGGCAGTCCGGGCATAGGCCTTTTGCGCCAGCCACTGTCGGAAACCCAGAGACGTCTTACCGTAGTTTTCTTCAAGTTGATCCAGCAGCGAAGAATAATCCTCGACATCCACAACGACGTTAACGAATGCATGGTTCTTGGACGCCGCCCGGATCATCGCAGGTCCACCAATGTCGATATTCTCGATGCACTCATCGTAACCTGCACCCTTCGCCACGGTCGCTTCAAACGGATAGAGATTCACGATCAGCAGGTCGATCGCAGCAATCCCGTGTTCGTTCATCGCGGCAACGTGGGTATCATTGTCGCGCAGCGCCAGAAGGCCGCCATGCACCATCGGGTGAAGCGTTTTGACCCGGCCATCCATCATCTCAGGAAAACCGGTCACCTCGCTCACATCTTTGACCTCTAGGCCAGCATCACGCAACGCTTTGGCCGTGCCGCCAGTCGAAAGCAACTCGACCCCGCGTTCGGACAGTGCCTTGCCCAGTTCGATCAATCCGGTCTTGTCGGAAACGGAAAGCAACGCGCGGCGCACGGGGTGAAGATCGGTCATGGGTCCAAAGGTCCTTTTGGCGTCAGTCGAATACGGGCTCGTCCCGGTGCGTGTCCCGCACGGCATAGGCTGTATCCTGAGCCTTGCTGAGCGTCCACCGGATGCGCGTCGCATACTCCATTGCGCGCCCAGATAGAACGATCTGTTTTGTCGCGCGCGGCTTTAATCGACCTTTTTCCAAGTAAACGCTTGGTTCAACTGACAACTTTCCAACGCGATCGTGGCGGAAAACCCAAATCTCGCCGCTTTTGAGCGCCATCGACACGGCCGCACCGCCCAAATCCAACGCCGCATCAACGTCGGGATGCAGGTGAAAACGGATATCAAAGGCGATCCCATTCAGGCCCGCCCCGTCCATGGCCCGGTCAAATTGCCGTTTGGCTTTGTCGGTTGCGGTCAGCAGTATATCTTCTCCTTCAAGCTCGCGCCCATCAAATCGCAGCTCGAGCGTACGGGCGTGGGTCAGACCGAACACTTTGTTGTAACCATCATGGCCGACCATGAACCGTGTGCCCTCAAAGGCATCTTCGAAATCCACCGGGACGTCCCGAGGGCCATCGACCAGCGCCTCCTGCGACGATCCTTTTGCGACTTCGGCAAGCCGCCCGCTGGAGTAGCCGTCGACACACAGGGTTGAATGGGACGGGGTTGCGCGCCCCGCACGTCGCCAATCCTGACCAAAACTGCCACCCGATCCACAGTTCACGATCAGCGGGCGCCGGCCCGAGGTCAGTTCAAACGCAAGGGTGGACGCGTGCGCGTTATACGAGGCTGCGCCTTTGGGTGGCGCGCTGGCATCCACCAGAACCGTCGTGCGCGAGGCCGCCAGACGCGCATAACCCATCGACAGGTCCGAGTGCTGCTGCGGCTTTACCCCGCTTTGCGCCAACGCCTGATCCAACCGTCCTTCCAACCCGCGCCCACCGCCGTGAAATCTGGCCAGCGCCCCATCCGCATGGCGCAGATTTCGCAACGTCGGCGCGATGCGTTTGATCGCTTCGGTCTGCGAAGCAGGTGTGCCGCGGCCCACTTCGCTGAGAGCCGCCGAAGTCCAGGACAACAAGGTAAACACCTCAAGCAATTCTTCGGGATTGCGGGTTGGGATACCGCCTTCGGCATCAATCTGACGTTCACACTCACGGGCCAGAGCACGCAAGGCCGGGTCTGCCATCTGCTCCTGACCTTCCAACGCCAATCCGGCCTGCACAAGACCGGCCAGAGCCTCGAACCTTGGCAATCCCGGTGTTGCCGCTGTCCAGCGTTTGGACAGAAACCACGTCTGCTGCGACAGCGATCGAAAGAAAGCCTTGCTTTGCGCCTCATCAACACCGCGCAGAAGAAAAACCGCGTGATTGATCCAACGCATGACCCGCCGCCCTGTCAGGTCCGGCGCCCAACCAGGGCCTTTGCCGCGCCCATGCGCATCTATCCAACCCCAGACCCAACGCTGCGCTTTTTCCCGGGCGCGCATGTCGCCCACGGCCGCCAAATCGTCCAGCCACACAAAACCGTGGCGTTCGTCATCGAAATCAAGGCTTGGCGCGACCACATCCCAGAGGTCGGTGTCATCAGCCTCGACCAGATATCCCGCAAACAGCAAATTCCCGGCCACCAGTTGCCGACCACGGGCAAAAGACCCAACCGTACGCGGCTCGGGCTGGCCGACGAATCCCGAGACCGCCTTCCGCCTTTGACTCAGGCGCGCGTAAAGACGGTTATGAAACCGCGTCCAGCGATTGGCCATTGTATCCGTGTTTGACATGACGCTTGCGACTCTGCCCCTTGCGCTCTGCGGGCGCTTGAGCACACGATAGACCGGTCCGCGCGTCAAGTCATCGAAAAGCGTCGCGTCAGGCGGATTTGTTCAGACAGGCGATATAAAACCCGTCCATCCCTCCCTTGTCCTGCCAGTAATCGGGACGCAAGCGCAGGCCACCTTCTTCAGTGATCCAATCTGCTTCAACGCCCGCAATCTCAAGAGCGGCGCGGTCAACCTGCATATCGGAATAGCTATCCAGTGCCTCTTCAATCTGTACTTCACCCTCGTCCGGCAGAAGCGAGCATGTGCAATAGACCAACCGCCCGCCGGGCTTCAGCAAAGTCCAGGCATGGGCCAGCATGCGCGCCTGTAACTCGATCAACCCGCCAAATTCCGAACCGTCCTTGGCGAAAGGCAAATCCGGATGGCGGCGAATCGTACCCGTTGCCGAACAGGGTGCGTCCAGCAAGATAGCGTCATACTGGCCCTTATGCTCCAGCGCATCTTGGGCGATAACCTTAGCTTTCAGGCCGGTTCGTTTCAGGTTCTCGCGAACGCGCACAAGTCTCGCCTCCGAGATATCCAGAGCGGTGACATCTGCACCTGCAGCGGATAGCTGCAAGGTTTTTCCACCCGGCGCGGCGCAGAGATCCAGAATTTTCTCTCCGGCTTTCGGGGCCAGAACCCGAACGGGTAACGCCGCCGCCGCATCCTGAACCCACCAATCCCCGGCCTCATATCCCGGCAGGGTCGAGACCTGCCCCGCATCCTGCAGCCGCGCCGAATCGGTGGGCAACATCTCTGCACCCGCGATCTCGACGCTTGGTTTTGGCGTCAAATCCAATGGTGCCCCGTTGAAATGCGCGTGCTCCATACCTTTCACGGCGTCTTCACCCCACGCCATGATCAGCGGTTCGCGCAACCACTCTGGCAGGCGAGGCACACGCATCTTGGGCCAAGCGTCGGGCCCGTCGGCGGCAATCTTGCGCAAAACCGCGTTAACCAACCCCTTCAGCCGTCCATGCTTGCGCGAACGGCCCACGATCTCGACCATGGAATTCACCACCCCGTGCGCGGCTTCGCCCTGACACAGCTCGACCGTGCCAAGCCGCAAGGCGTTGTGAACCGTCAGCGCGGGCGTTTGTCGCAGGTGATCGGCCAGCAGCCGGTCGGCACGCTCGAGCCCGCGCAAGGTTTCGATCGTCAATCGTTGCGCCCGCGCGCGATCCTCAGGGGCCAATCGATCCAGCGCACCTGCCGCAAGACATTCGGGCAACAGCCGCTCCTCGCCGAGTATCTGATCCAGCAGATAGATCGCACTTCGGCGCGCTGCTGTGGCGGAATTTAACATGATGCTGAGTGCCTCTCGTGACCTTTGCCCGCATTGCCTTGTGCGGACGAGGGCGTATATCAAGGCCCTGTACGGAAAGGAACCCAATGTCATGAGTGACGAGCGCAAAGACCTGCCCCCTGCCGCCCAGCGCGCCCTTGCCGAGGCAGAAGAACGCCGCAAAAACGCAGAGGCCGAAGCGAAGGCACGGCCCAAAGAGCTGGGCGGGCGCGACGGACCAGATCCGGCCCGTTACGGCGATTGGGAGAAAAAGGGCATCGCTATCGATTTCTGATCAGCCATCGCGCAGCGCCTGCAAGAAGTCATCGATCAAAGCGCGCTGTCGATTCGAGCGCACCCTATCCTCGGGCCATGTCAGCCAATAGCCATCTTTTGTCGCAAGCTCGGACATATCCAGTCTGAGAAGTTGACCGGTCTCCAAACTGCTCGACGCCAAAGGGAGTGATCCCAACGCGATCCCCATGCCCTGACGCGCTGCCGTAATCGCATGACCCACCGAGTCGAAACTGATCCGGCTAGCCGGTAATTCATCAACCCCCGCAACCTGCGCCCAATCCTTCCAGCCGGGGCGTTCTCCACGTAGATCAATCAGCGGCGCGCCCCACTTGATGCCAGATGCTGCCATCGGTGCCAGCACTTCAGGCGCGATAAGCTTTGCCTTTCGCCCAGGCCAGACGCCTCTGCCATAGCGGATCTGCAGCCAGGTACGCTCTTCCTCCAACGTAGCGCGACGCGCCATCGAATCTGTCATCACACGCACTTTGGGCTGCGCCTCCAGGAACGTGGGCAAGGCAGGGAGAACCAGCGCGTGGATATGCGACGAAAGTCCTGCGACCCGAAGCTCGCGCGGGGTTTTTCCGAAAAGATCCTCGGTATTGCGTTCCAGTGCCTGCAGGCTGTCCTGCACCAATGGCAGATAGCTTTCACCCTCGATTGTCAGCGACACGCCCCGTGCCTCGCGCACAAACAGCGATCGACCTAACCAAGCCTCAAGATTGCCGATCCGTTGACTGACCGCTGCCTGCGTCAGACCAAATTCGCGCGCAGCGGCAGAAAAACCGCCCAGTCGCCCGGCAGCTTCGAACACGCGCAGCCAGTCCAGAGGGGGTAATCCGATCTTATTCTTAGCCATAAGATTTTCCAGGCCTCAGCGGCAATAAGGTTTAATTGTGGTAATGCCACGAAGCGCGTATCTCTTCAAGCAAAGCCCGCGCTGAACAGGAGAACCCCCATGCTGCGCTCTGCCACCCATGACCCCTCGATGGTCACCATCGATTTTGCGAACGGCACTCAATCCCGATTTCACGCCATCTGGTTGCGCGACAACGCTCTGGACCCCGAAACACGAGCGTCGGGCAATGGTCAGCGCCTGATTACAATCAGCGATATTCCGGCTGAGACTTCGATCAGCGCGGCAGAGGTCGTTAACGGAGATCTGATCGTCACCTTCCAGCCCGAAAACAAAACTGTGACTTTTCCTGCCAGTTGGTTGGCCGAACACGTCTATGATCGCGATCGGGACAGCGAGATCGGCCGTCTGGCCCCAGACATCACAACTTGGGAACGCGGCATCGACGCGCCGTGCGGTGACTGGAATGCGGTGCATGCCAACCCCACGGCCAAGCGCGACTGGCTGGCCGCAGTGGCGGAATACGGGTTCGCTAAGCTAACAGATGGTCCCACCGAGCCAGAATCGCTGCTGAAAGTGGCCGATTTGTTCGGCTATGTGCGTGAGACCAACTATGGTCCTTATTTTGAGGTCCGGACCGAGGTGAATCCAACCAACCTCGCCTATACCGGATTAGGTCTGCAGGCCCATACCGACAATCCCTATCGCGACCCGGTACCAACGCTGCAAATCCTCTACTGTCTTGAGAATTCGGCCGAAGGTGGGGATTCCATTGTTGTCGATGGCTTCCGCGCGGCCGAGCGTCTACGCGATCAGAACCCCGAAGGTTTCGCCCTGCTGGCGGGCTATCCGGCGCGGTTTGAATACAAGGGCTCTGACGGCGTCTGTCTACAATCGCGTCGCCCGATGATCGAACTGTCTCCGGATGGCGAATTGATCGGCATCCGCTTCAACAACCGTTCCTCCGCTCCGTTCGTTGATGTGCCTTTCGATCAGATGGAGGCCTATTATGCCGCTTATCGTCAGTTGGGTGAGATCATCGACGATCCTGCCATGGGCGTGTCTTTCAAGCTGGAACCGGGCGAAAGCTTTATTGTCGACAACACCCGCGTCCTGCATGCGCGTCTGGGTTACTCCGGCGCGGGGTCACGCTGGCTGCAGGGCTGCTATGCTGACAAGGATGGGTTGCTTTCGACCTTGGCAGCCATGCGGATGGCACAGCCGGAGGCAGCAGAATGAAACCCGACTTTTCAACCCTGAACCAGGACAACATCGTGGCATTTATCGGCGACATCTTCGAGCGCCGTGGTGGCGAGGAATATCTGGGCGAACCCGTGACCATGGCCGAGCACATGCTGCAGGGTGCCACGATTGCCGAACAAAATGGGCAGCCCGAAGAAATCATTGTCGGCGCGCTGTTGCATGACATTGGTCACTTCACATCTGAATTTGGCACCTATCATCCCGACGACACCGAAGATCGCCACCACGAGGACGCGGGAGCAGAGGTGCTCGAGCAGTTCTTCCCCTCGGTCATCACCGATTGCTGCCGTTATCATGTGGCGGCCAAGCGATATCTCTGCGCGACGAAGCCTGATTATTTCAACCGCCTGTCCGCCGCCTCGGTTCATACGCTAGAACTACAAGGCGGCCCGATGAGCGCCGCGGAGGTCGCGGAGTTTGAGGCCAACCCGAACCTGAAAGAGATCATCCAGGTGCGCTATCTCGACGAGGCGGGCAAGCGCGCGGAAATGGAAACACCGGATTTCGCCCATTTCGCGCCGATGGTGCAGCGCATGGTCGATAAACATCTGGGTTCGTCATGACCGCGCCAGAGTACATCTTCGAGGCCAGTTCAAAACCATCCCTGCCCTGGCACGAGGTGCCGCTGATCCGCGCAACGGATACTTCGGTCAAGGGGTATGGCTGTCTGGTCGACACCCCGGATACGTTCGAGATCGAAATTGTGCGCTGGCCGCAGCAAGGTTGGCGACCAATTGACGAAGGAACCGGCGACGAAGCGGGTTGGGTCGAAGGCACGTTCAAATGCGACTGGCAGGGCGATGTTCTTTATGGTGAGAACGAGGCCGTCAAAGGCCACTACGTTCTGGGTTGGTCCACCGATCCGCAAAAGGCACAGACGGGCCGTCAAACCGGACCCCGCGATCAGGTCTTGCTGTGGCATATGAACTACCACCCGGACGGGGGGCAGATGTTCTGGCCGCTGGACAACAAACCCTTCATCGTCCCCGCCGCCCTGCCCGGCGACAACCTGACGCCCGAAAAAGTGGTGGCGTTCTGGTGCGACGGCTCACGCGGGCTCTATATTCACCCCGGCATCTGGCACGAGGGGATTTTCCCGGTCGAAGACCACCAGCGTTTCCTTGACCGGCAAGGACGGGTTCATGCCCGCGTCAGCGCCGATATCGGGAAAGAATTCGGCGTCTATCTGGCCTGCCCGCTGCGAGCGGACAAGATCAGGGATTTATGACCAACGCCGCCTGATGACTCGAACGTTTGCGGGCGATCCAGAACTGTACGACCAGCAGATAAGGCACGAAGAACGCGAAGTTCTGCACCAGATCGAAAGGGCCCGAGAAATCGGGCTCTGACCCCACTCCACCGGTCAGCAGGTACCAAAGCGTGTAATGCACACGGTATAGCCATGACCCAAGAGCCAGCCAGAACAGCCGCAACCCCCAGGCCCAATGCCCTGCACGACCCCTGATCAGCGCCATCCTCGCCACCATTAATCCAGCGGTGAACAGGCAGAGCCCATACAGAAAGAACGCTGCAGACATGAGCGGTCCACCGATGGTTCCGCGCAACGGGATATAGGTCATGCCCGCCAGGCCGGTAATCAGCGCCAGCGTGACCAGCAGCCCGCCCAACATGCGATGAAATCCGATAAACCGCTGCCGAAGGCCCCGCAGCAGCTGCAGCGGCACCAGCGCCACCAGCAAAGTTCCGGCAAAGATATGCAGCATCATGGCCGCGTTGCCGACATCTTGACGTTCGGAAAAGAGATAGCTCTGCCTAGCCGCGTCCTCGGACAGGCCAACACCGATCATACCCAGCCCGTGCATCAAAAAGGGCAGCAGCGTCAGATAGAACACGATCAGCACCAATCCGGTCGCCACTCGAGATGTAAGGTTCCGCATAGGCCCGAGTTTAACGCCGTTGCGCGGCCCGTCTCTGGCTTACAGCCCGAGCACATCCACCATGTCGTATTGGCCCGGTGCCTTACCCTGCCCCCATAGCGCTGCCTTCAGCGCGCCACGCGCAAAGATGGCGCGATCCGTGGCGAGATGGCGCAAGACGATGCGTTCTCCCGGCGCGGCAAACAAGACGTCGTGTTCGCCGACGATGTCTCCACCGCGGATGGCGTGGAAGCCGATATCACCGCGTTTGCGCGCGCCGGTAATGCCGTCACGACCACGGTCGGACACATCCGCCAATTTGACGCCGCGCCCTTCGGCGGCGGCTTCACCCAGCATCAAGGCCGTACCAGAGGGTGCATCAACCTTGTGGTGGTGGTGGCCTTCGATGACTTCAATGTCGAAATCCTCATCCAGCGCGGCGGCAACCTTTTTGGTCAGTTGCACCAGCAGGTTCACGCCAAGGCTCATGTTTCCTGCCCGCACGATCACCGCATGGCGCGAGGCCGGTTCCAGCGCCGCAATCTGTTCGTCACTCATGCCGGTGGTGCCGATCACATGCACGCAGCGCGCCTGCGCGGCCAAAGCGGCAAACTCCAGCGTCGCCTCAGGTGCGGTGAAGTCGATCACCGCCTGCGCCTGCGCGAAGGCCTCCAGCGGATCATCGGTGACCAAAACTCCCAGCGCAGGGCCACCCATTGCTTCACCAACATCCTGACCGATCCAATCGTGACCCTTGCGCTCGACCACACCAACCAGGCGTGCCTGATCACTGTCGGTCACGGTCTTGATCAGCATCTGCCCCATACGGCCCGAAGCCCCTGTAATGACGATCCCCGGAATATGGGTCATTGCGTTGGTCCTTTTCTAAAGTCGGCTCAAAGCCTCCTACCCCGTTCGCACCCGCTTGGCAAAGCCCGGCTTTGCGCTTAGATCGGGGTTTATGGCTAAGAACAAATTCCACGATGGCCCCGGCCCGTCCCAACGACAGCTGCGTGTCGGCGAACTTATCCGCCGTACCCTGTCCGAAGTTTTGGCGCGCGGAGATGTCCACGACCCCGATTTGAACCGCATGTCGATCACCGTGGGCGAGGTGCGCACCTCGCCCGATCTAAAGATCGCCACCGCCTATGTGCTGCCATTGGGCGGCAAAGGGCAGGAGGACGTGATCGAACTGCTCGCTCGCAACAAGGGTGAGCTGCGGCGCATGGTCGGCAAGAAGGTCGGACTGAAATTCTCTCCCGATCTGCGGTTCCGGTTGGATGACACATTCGACCGTCTGGATGACACCCGTCGCATGTTCGAACAGGACGCGGTGCGCCGCGATCTGGACGAGTGATCCGCCTATCTGTCACATTAGGCGCAGTTGTTTGGGCCGCACAGGCTGGGGCAGTGACTTGTGAAAAGCTGACCCACGAGGACAAGCGCTATACCATTTGCGAGGTAGACGCGGCATCCGAAGATTTGCGCCTGTTCCTGAACGATGAGAATGGCGACCTGTTGGGCCATTTCTCGTCAGTGAACGAAGCTCTGGCCCCTGACGGTAAGCGTTTGGCCTTTGCGATGAACGCGGGCATGTATCATGATGATCGCTCGCCCGTGGGTCACTTTGTTGAGGACGGCGAAGAACAGATGCGTGTGATCCCGAATGCTGGCCCGGGAAACTTCGGTCTGTTGCCCAACGGTGTGTTCTGCATTCGCGATGGACGCGCCGATGTGTTTGAGACATTGGATTACATCGAACGCGCGCCGGAATGCCGGTTCGCCACCCAGTCCGGCCCGATGCTTGTCATCGATGGAGAGTTGCACCCCCGATTCCTGCCGGATTCGACCTCTCTCTATATACGCAATGGTGTCGGAACCAACGCTGAAGGGACCCGTGCGGTATTTGCAATCTCTGAGGATTACGTCACCTTCCATGAATTCGGCAGGGTGTTCCGCGACGCGCTGGATACTCCGAACGCATTGTTTCTGGATGGCAATATTTCGCGGATGTATGACCGCGCCAACAACCGATCGGACATCGGTTTTTCACTGGGACCAATAGTAGGCGTCGTCGAGAACGTACCGGCAAATTGACAGCGTCGAAGCGATCCGCTAACTCGCGCGCCTCAGTAAGTTTCAAGGTGCAAGATGGGACGCAAACGCAAGGGTCGTGACATTTCCGGTTGGCTGGTGGTGGACAAGCCTGCGGGCATGACTTCGACCGCGGTCGTCAACAAGGTGCGTTGGGCGATGGACGCCAAGAAAGCAGGCCATGCAGGCACGCTGGACCCCGAAGCGACCGGCGTTCTGGCGGTAGCTTTGGGCGAGGCGACCAAGACTGTTCCCTACATCACCGATGCGCTGAAAGCCTACACATTCACTGTGCGATTAGGACAGGCGACCAATACCGACGATGCCGAAGGCGAAGTTATCTCGGAAAGCTCTGCACGCCCGACGGATGAAGACATCAAACAGGCGCTCTCACCGTTCCTCGGGGACATCATGCAGGTGCCGCCCAAGTTTTCAGCTGTGAAGATCGACGGTCAGCGCGCGTACAAACTGGCCCGCGATGGCGAAGATGTGGAACTTTCCGCACGCCCCCTGTGGGTTGAAGAATTGATCCTTGTCGACCGACCCGACACCGATCATGTGATGTTGGAAATGACATGCGGCAAAGGCGGGTATGTCCGTTCGATCGCGCGCGATCTGGGCGAAGCGCTGGGCTGCTACGGCCACGTCAAAGAACTCCGTCGCATCTGGTCGGGTCCGTTCGAGGCCGAAGACGGCCTGTCCATCGAACAGATCGACGAGATGGCCAAATCCACAGCATTGGATGAATACCTGCACCCGTTGGAAACCGGCCTGTCTGATCTGCCTGAGTTGAAATGCACCCCGGAAGGGGCAACCCGACTGCGCAATGGCAATCCGGGAATGGTGCTGGCATCCGACGTCGAATACGGCGACGAGGCCTGGGCTTCGCTGGATGGCAAGGCTGTGGCCGTCGGGATATACAAATCCGGTGAATTGCATCCCAGCCGGGTGTTCGTCGTTTGAACCACGTGTTAGGCGAAGGGCATGATCACCCGTTCTCATACCAAGGGCGACGCGCCCTCGACCGCCATCTACTCCAACTGCGAAAAGTATCGCTATAGCCTGACCCGCATCTGGGATCCGGCGGGGCGCAAGGCGCTGTTTGTGATGCTGAACCCATCGACCGCAACCGAGGTACAGAACGATCCCACGGTGGAACGCTGTGAACGGCGGGCGCGAACACTGGGCTTCGGCGCATTTCAGGTTACCAACATTTTTGCATGGCGCGATACCGACCCGCGCAAAATGCGCGCAGCCGAGGATCCTGTTGGACCGCAGAACGACCAAGCCATTCTGGAAGGTGTTGACTGGGCCGATCAGGTTATTGCTGGCTGGGGCACACATGGCGCGCATCTTGATCGCGGTCGATCTGTCGAAGCACTGCTGCGCGCCACTGGTCAACCGATGTATCATCTGGGGCTCACCAAAGACGGCCATCCAAAGCACCCGCTCTACATCGCTTACGCGCAACAGCCTCAGTTGTGGTGACAAAGGGTTAACCACGCCTGCAACTTGGCTTTGACCAACCTATTGATTGCATGAGATGTTTTACACTCGGGGCAAGTGTGCTTGCGGAGGGTAATCATGTTTCTGATCGGTTTATTCGGGATGGCTGCATTAGGAGGGGCCGCCTATGCGATAAGCGACGTTCTCGTACCCGACGAAACAACCGAGGAGGATGGTGAGCAAATTGATGACTCGGTTGAGGATGAATTGACCGAAGGCAACCTCCTCGAACTGGATGAAGATGTTGAAGAGCCCGATTCATCTGAAGATACCAACACAGGTGAAATCCTCTCTGAGCATGAGGGAAATCTGGTCATCGCGGGCGATGAGGATGCAAATGTTCTGACCGGACAAGAGGGTAATGATCAGATTAATGGGTACGAAGGCGGCGACCTCATCGACGGGGGGGACGGAAATGACATCATCTACGGTGGTTCCGGAGAGGACACGCTAATCGGAAACGTCGGGAACGATGTGCTACATGGCGGGAATGGCGACGACAATTTGGCCGGAATGTCAGGCAATGACGACCTGTATGGTCATTTCGGAATGGATGAGTTGGAAGGTGGCGACGGCGATGACCGGATTTTCGGCGGTCAGGACGATGATGTCTTGAGGGGCGATGACGGCGACGATCAATTGCAAGGTGGCGACGGCGATGACTATCTGACAGGCGGTGCAGGACAAGATGCCCTGTTCGGTGGAGACGGGGATGACATTCTGAACGGCAACGATGGTCGGGAGGAGACTTCCCCTGACTTTCTGAACGGGGGCGCTGGCGATGATGTCATACTGGCCAAAGACGGAGATATCGTCACCGGTGGAGACGGCGATGACGAAATAATCGTGCAGCCAGAACCGGATCAGGAGGCCGCAACAATCATGGATTTCCAGATTGGTCACGATAAGCTGCTAGTCACCTGGGACGGCCCAGAAGACCCTGAGCTGACCATCGAGCCAGACAGCGAAAACAATGACCTGACCCATGTCAGGGTCAACGGCGAGAACGTTGCGCAGATATTTGGTGCAGAAGGTCTAGCCGCAGATGATATTCTGTTTGTGACCGAAGCCCAATTGGCACAGTACGCTTTCACTGGTTGAACCCGCAGAATCCCTTTGCCATTCGCAACAAAAGCGCCTATACGCGCCCATCCGCATTGGAATCGGTGCGGTTTTCTCCATGGGCCTGTGCTGGACGACATCCCGGCCTGCGCCATCAACTCTAACCTTTAAAGGAGACCCCGATGTCGATTACTGCCGCTGAAAAAGCACGCGTCATGAAAGAATTCGCAACCAAGGACGGCGACACCGGTTCGCCAGAAGTCCAGGTTGCCATCCTGACCTCGCGCATCACCACCCTGACCGAGCACTTCAAGACCCACAAGAAAGACAACCACGGTCGTCGCGGTCTGCTGAAAATGGTCGCCCAGCGCCGTAAGCTGCTTGACTACCTGAAGGGCAAAGAAGAAGCGCGCTATCAGGACCTGATCAAAAAGCTGGGCATCCGCCGCTAATCACGCTTTGTTCGTGCGTTGCGGGCACTGAACGCCCCTTTTTTGTACATCTAGTACGCCCGCCAATAGGCGGGCGTATTTGTTTTGTGTAACACTGAATCAGCTATGGCATCGTGCATGAAGCATGGCCGAGAACTATAGGCCAACCCACGTTCAGGAGTGGCATTAAAATGTGCAGTTACACTTTGAACAAATTTTTTTGCTCCATGTGAACCACTTCACTGACCAGACCAAAAGAATGCGCCATGCTGACATTGTTAGTGAGTAGGCGCTTCTTTTGTTTCGGGCGTCAGGTTTTCATAGTCCTCCCTATATTTACTGGGCGCGCCTTTGACAGGCGCGCCCTTTTGTTACCTTGATCACCCGGAATGCGAGCGATTCTCAGCCGATTTGCATCAAATCCAGGAAGAAGTTCGTGCTCCGGAAGACGAGAAGACCCATAATCAATCAAGGGTCTAATTGTGACGTGGCGTCGCGACCGAATGGCGATAGCTCCGAAGGTTGACGTAAGCGTAAGTAATACAGCTATATTTTTACCACTTGATCAAAAATGATGCGAAACGTGGAATCCTTCCCCCTTTCTCAAAGTCAAATTTTTCATACATGCGCCGTGTCGCTGCGGGTTACCACTCACGGCATATGATCTTTGAGCTTCTCCCTCGAGGCTCAGATCTGACCCGCAGCGACAAGCATCTGGGCGAATTAAGTTGTTGGGAGGTGAACGATGCCATTGAAATCTGTTCTGGACAGAGTGTTTTCGACTAAAACAATTCGAACGGCTGATGTTGTTAAATCATCGGTGGTGCCTTCCAGCCCAGATGGAACGCGAAAACCAATATCGAGGGTCGAAACTGCCGCTGTTCTCCGAGGACTTCTCAGAGAGGAACAGCAAAATCCGGCGAAACCGCGCGCGCACGAAGACCCAATACAATAGCGCGCCAATGTCGTCACATCCGGCCTCTGTCATCGGGTTTCCAGTGCCAAATATCGAAGCAATGCGCACTATTGAAAACGCCCGCAACTCGGCGGGCGTTTAATGGGGGTCAGGTGAACTCGGGCTGCTATTGCGACATGCCACCTTCGCTGCTGACCTGTTCCTGAACGTGGGTCTCATTGCCCACGGTCGCACCACGTGGAGGGAAATCCGCAAAAGTCGCCAGATGTGCCTGAACCAGCCGGGCTGCCGGACCAAAGGCCCACATCTTGTTGCCCATCCAGCGGGTATACATCCCGGATTCCTCGGCCGCTTTCTCATAAGGATCGCGGCGTAGGTTGAACAGCAATGGCGCGTTCAGTTCCTCTTTAGGACCGGCCCAGCCCTTTTCCTGAATGGTGAAATGCGCCTTCCAGTCGTTATAGCGGATCGCCTGCAGATCGGTGCCTTCGTAATAGACAATCTCTTTGCGGTTACTGGGTGTTTCGCCAGTCAGATATGAAAGCTGATTATACCCGTCCAGATGCACCTGATAGCCTTCGAACCCTTCAAGCAGATCGGCAGGAAGGTTCTGCGATCCGCCTGCTGCCGCGACAAGAGTGGGCATCCAATCCATGCCGTCGAAGATACCGTTCAGCACCTGACCTTCAGCAACTTTGCCGGGCCAACGGATGATCGCGGGAACGCGGAATCCTCCCTCCCAGGTGGTGCCTTTTTCGCCGTGGAATGGCGTGGTGCCACCATCGGGCCATGTCATCGTTTCCGGACCATTGTCCGAGGTGAAGATGACGATGGTGTTGTCGGCGATACCAAGCTCTTCTAGATGCGCGGTCACCTTGCCGACATTGTCGTCAAGCTCCTTCATGACCACATCCTGCAGGCCGCGCCCGTCGCCCAGCATCGCCTCGTATTCCGGGCTGAGATGGGTCCAGACATGCGCCCGCGCAGGCGCCATCCAGACAAAGAACGGGGTTTCGCTGTCAACTGCGCGGTTGATGAAATCGATGGTGTGGGCCGTGACCTCATCATCCAGGGTTTTCTGACGTTCAGGCGGGGCTGGACCGTCATCAATGATGCGCTGTTTGCCCACCGGCCCCCAGCGGGGGTCGACGGTTTCGTCAACGGTATCCGTAGCAAACGAGTGGATAATGTTGCGCGGACCGAACTGAGCGGCAAATTCCGGATCATCCGGCCAGTCGGGGTCGGTCGTGTATTCCATAGCGTTGAGGTGGTAGAGCCAGCCCCAATATTCATCAAAACCCTTGGCCGTTGGCAGGAACTTGTTCAGATCGCCCAGATGGTTCTTACCGAACTGCCCCGTGGTATAGCCCATGGAATTGAGGATATTTGCCAACGTCGGGTCTTCGTCGCTAAGCCCGACCGGATCGCCCGGAAGGCCCACCGTGTGCATGCCGGTACGTACCGGGAACTGACCGGTGATAAAGGCGGAACGCCCTGCAGTGCAGCTGGGTTGCGCATAATAGTCGGTCAACCGGGCGCCCTCGGCGGCAAGCTGATCCAGATTCGGGGTCTGGATGCTTTTGACACCTTGATGATAGCTGCCAAGGCTGGCCCATCCGACATCGTCAGCCATGATCACCAGAATATTGGGCTTGTCGGACTGTGCAACGGCCGTCGTGGCAACCGCCCACAAAGCCGCAGCGAGGCTGGTAGTTACTGATTTTATTCGAAACATTCGGTTCGACTCCTGCGTTCAATCGGATTGGCCGAGTGGGCCGATATGCGGTATGTCCTAGCGGGTGGACCATTCGCTCCGCAAACGCGGGTTTACTTTTTTGCAGGATCTGAAACTTAATGTTCAGTAACTGAAACTTGAGGGTCATCGTGTTAACTAAAAAGACTCTTTCCGCCTTTCTGCACCTTGCCGAGACGGGCAACTTTCAGGAAGCGGCCAAACGTCTGGGCGTCTCGAACGCGTCGCTGTCGCGTTATGTTTCGATGGCCGAGGAACAAGTCGGCTTTCCGCTGTTTCACCGCAAACGCGGCAACAGCGGGCTGACGCGTGAGGGGCAAACGTTCCTGCCCGTGGCCAAAACTCTGCAGGCGGATTTGAATCGCTGCGCTGATCAGGTGGAGCGTATCCGTCTGGATACCGGTCAAACCGTGCGGATCGGCTGTGGCCCTCTAACGCCGCGAACGCTGGTGCGGCCCGCGATTCAGGCCGCCTTGCAGCAATCCCCGGCATTCCGTTTCAGGGTGGATGTCAGCGCGCAACAGGCACCGATCGAGATGCTTGAGAGCGATGAAATCGACATCTATCTAGGCGATCTGACGCATACGCCCGAGACCGAGAATATCAAGCTGATGATGTTCGAAAAACGTGCGGTGGCGTTTGCTGCCCATGTTTCACATCCACTGCACGGCACCTCGCCTGTAACCTTGAACGCGCTTTTTTCATATCCTTTCGCCTCGCCGCATCTGCACAAGCATTGGCGTGCGGCGATCAAGCGGGCATTGGGCGGCACCGACGAAGCGGCCGAAAAGGTCAGAGCGTTGCCTCAGGTGGAAAGTGATGATTATGCCTTTCTAACGTCGCTGCTGACGGGCCCAGAGTTTGTTGTCGGCGGGATGCCTGAAACCTTCGCCGAACTGGTCGCAGACGGATCGGTCAAGCTGATCGAGACCACGCCACCGATTACCTGGAACATATGCGCTGCACGAAAAGCAGGGCCGGGTCAGCCGGCTACCGAAGCCCTGTGGAAACAGCTGGAGGAACTGGCTTGTCAAAACCATGGGTAACGCCTTATTCACCCAAATGGTTGACTGAAGCATGAAAGGAGTGTAATTCATCCAAATGGTTGAACGAGAGAGTCGCTATGACTTGGGCGCAATATTGAAGGCCGCGTCCGACCCGACACGCCGAGCGATCCTGACTATGCTTGCGCAGCAGGGTCCCTTGCGGGTGACGGATATCGCGCGACGCTTCGAGATGAGCCTCAATTCGGTATCCAAGCACATCAAGGTGCTGGAAAATGCCGGGTTGGTGCAGCGTCGGACAGAATGGCGCGAACATCTGATCGAGGTTCAGATGGATCCCTTGTCAGCCGTGGATGAATGGTTTGCCGGGCTGCGTTCAATTTGGGCGCTTCGGCTGGACGCCTTGGAAACTGCTTTGGAGGACCCAGAAGATGACGGAACTGTCCCTTGAAATAACGCGCGCCATTCCGCACCCGCCTGAAAAGGTGTTTGACGCGTGGCTGAACCCGGAAATGCTGGCTAAATTCATGCTGCCCGGCCCCAACATGACCGTGCCCGAGGCGCAATCCGACGCCCAGGTCGGTGGCCGGTTCAAGATCATCATGCGCGCACCCGAGGCCGGAGACCTCCCGCATGAGGGCGAATATAAGGTCATCGACCGGCCCAACCGGCTGCAATTCACCTGGAACTCTCCCTACAGTCAGGACGATTCCACCGTGACGCTGGATTTCACGCCCACTGACAAGGGCACCGAACTGCGCCTGCACCACATCCGCTTTCCGTCGCAGGAAAGCCGCGACAATCATGAAGGCGGCTGGACCCGAATCCTTGAATCGCTGGAGGTTGCGCTGTGATCAACTGGCTCGCCCTTGGCGCGGGCGTAATCGCCGCCTTTCTGTTGGGGTGGCTGATCTACGGCCCCATCGGATTTCAGAAACGCTGGGCCGAAGGCACGCGGATCGATCCCACCCCACCCGCGTCTCCACCTCTGCCGCAAATGGCAGCCCAGATCGTGTTTTTGATCCTGCTGGCCTCAGTGATCGCCGTAACTGAGACGACCAACAGCCTTGGGGTTGCGGTACTGGCCATCCTTGCAGTCGCAGCACAGACGGCCTCGGTCGGGGCATGGGCGCAGAAAAGCGGTTTCGCCATCGCGGTCGATACTGGCTATGCGTTTGGCTGCGGCGTAGTGATGATCCTGGCGCACGCGATCCTTTGATATATCGACCCCTGCCCGGCTTAGGCGGGGGTTAGGCAAACCCCTGCCCCTCAAAAACTCCCGACTTTCCAAAGCTTGCAAACTGATGTATGGGCCAGTCATCTGAGACGTTGTGCCCTGACCCCGGCACTCGAACGGAAGATAAATGGGGTCGGCGGCAATGGGGCCGCCACGCAAACCGGAGACCCGCAGGGGCGGGAGTGCTCCGTTCTAGGATACGCATATGTTTGATGTAACGAAGAAATCTATGCAGTGGGGCGAAGAGACGCTCACACTGGAAACCGGCAAGGTTGCCCGTCAGGCTGACGGCAGCGTGATCGCCACGCTGGGCGAAACCAGCGTCATGGCGAACGTGACCTTTGCGCGGGCTCAAAAACCGGGTCAGGACTTTTTCCCGCTGACCGTACACTACCAAGAGAAATACTATGCCGCCGGTAAGGTTCCGGGTGGCTTTTTCAAGCGCGAGGCGCGCCCGACCGAGAAAGAGACGCTGACTGCGCGACTCATCGACCGTCCGATCCGTCCGCTGTTCGTCGACGGCTTCAAAAACGAAGTTCTGGTGATGTGCACCGTGCTGTCCCACGATCTGGTCAACGATCCCGACATCGTTGCGATGATCGCGGCATCCGCTGCCCTGACCATTTCCGGTGCGCCGTTCATGGGCCCGATCGCCGGTGCTCGCGTTGGCTTCGAGGATGGCGAATACGTTCTGAACCCGACCGTCGATGACATGCAGGACCTGCGCCTGAACCCCGAGCAGCGTCTGGATCTGGTTGTTGCCGGCACCAAAGACGCCGTGATGATGGTGGAATCAGAAGCGTACGAACTGTCCGAGGCAGAGATGCTGGGCGCGGTGAACTTTGCGCACGCGCAAATCCAGCCGGTGATCGACCTGATCATTTCGCTGGCCGAAGAAACCGCAAAAGAGCCGTTCGACTTCGAAGCGCCGGATTACTCGGAGCTGTATGCTGCCGTTAAGGCCGCCGGTGAAGAGCAGATGCGCGCCGCGTTCGCGATCACCGACAAGCAAGAGCGCACCGCCGCTGTTGCCGCTGCACGTGAAGCAATCAAGGAAGCGCTGACCGAAGAGCAGCTGGAAGACGGCAACCTCGGCTCCGCAATGAAGAAGCTGGAAGCTGGCATTCTGCGCGGCGACGTCGTCAAGGGCGGCAAGCGGATCGACGGTCGTTCGACCACCGATATCCGTTCGATCGTTGCAGAAACCTCGATGCTGCCGCGGACCCACGGTTCCGCTCTGTTCACCCGCGGTGAAACACAGGCGCTTGCCGTGACCACTCTGGGCACCGGTGACGATGAGCAGTTCATCGACGCGCTGCATGGCAACTTCAAGTCGAACTTCCTGCTGCACTACAACTTCCCTCCGTATTCGGTTGGTGAAGTTGGCCGCGTAGGTGGACCGGGCCGTCGTGAGATCGGCCACGGCAAGCTGGCATGGCGCGCCCTGCAGGCGGTTCTGCCTGCGGCAACCGACTTCCCCTACACGATCCGCATCGTGTCGGAGATCACCGAATCCAACGGCTCGTCCTCGATGGCGTCGGTCTGCGGCGGTTCGCTGTCGATGATGGATGCGGGTGTACCGCTGAAAGCACCGGTTGCCGGTGTGGCCATGGGTCTGATCCTGGAAGATGACGGCGAGTACGCAATCCTGTCGGACATTCTGGGTGACGAAGACCACCTGGGCGACATGGACTTCAAGGTTGCGGGTACCGAAAACGGCATCACCTCGCTGCAGATGGACATCAAGGTTGCGGGCATCACGCCCGAGATCATGGAGAAAGCCCTGGCGCAAGCCAAGGACGGCCGGATGCACATTCTGGGTGAGATGGGCAAAGCCCTATCTGAGACCAACGAATTCTCGGTCCACGCCCCGCGCATCGAGACCATGAACATCCCAACCGACAAGATCCGCGAAGTGATTGGTTCGGGCGGTAAAGTCATCCGCGAAATCGTCGAGGTTTCGGGTGCCAAAGTCGACATCAATGACGACGGCGTCATCAAGATCGCGTCGCCCGATGGTGAATCGATCAAGAAGGCCTATGAGATGATCCACTCGATCGTTGCTGAGCCGGAAGAAGGTCAGATCTACACCGGTAAAGTGGTCAAGATCGTCGATTTCGGTGCCTTCGTGA
The DNA here is from genome assembly GCF_056536485.1 of Ruegeria sp. CL5. Taxonomy (NCBI): domain Bacteria; kingdom Pseudomonadati; phylum Pseudomonadota; class Alphaproteobacteria; order Rhodobacterales; family Roseobacteraceae; genus Ruegeria; species Ruegeria sp. CL5. The sequence goes on along the minus strand of NZ_JBQFPS010000004.1, from coordinate 341,150 downwards.
ACTTCTTTGGCAAGCGCGACGGTCTGGTCCACGTGTCCCAGATCGAAAACCGCCGCCTGAACCATCCGTCGGATGTTCTGAAGGAAGGACAGGAAGTGAAGGTTAAGCTGCTTGGCTTTGATGATCGCGGCAAGGTGCGCCTGTCGATGAAAGTCGTCGATCAGGAAACCGGCGAAGAGATCGTTCCCGAGAAGAAAGAAAAGAAAGAGGAAAGCGCAGAGTAATCTGCCTTTACTGTCTGGATGCGAGAGACCCCGGTTCAGGCCGGGGTCTTTTTGTCTTTATGGTCCGCATAAACCGAAGCAAGTACTGCCCGCTTCGGACCTATGTGTTGGCGCGGAGCTCTCATTCCAAATCCGCTCCGATTTGCAGAACAATGTCGAGGAAAAGCTCCAGATCCTGCCGCCGCGTGCGGTGATTGTTGATCGCCACGCGCAAGCAATGCTTCCCGTCCAGGGTGGTATCAGAGGGAACCGCGATGCCGGATTCCTGAACCCGTAACATGATTTCTGTGTTGATTTCCCTTAGCCGATCTTCATCCGCGATCCCATTGGTATAGCGAAAGCACACGATGTTCAGATCCACGGGCGCGACGAGTTCAAGCCGCTGGTCGGCACTCACCAATTGCTGCAGATATCGCGCCTGTTCGATGTTCTGATCGATCAGACGGCCAAACTTTTCGACCCCGTTCTCTTTCAGTGACATCCAGATCTTGAGTGCTTTGAACCCACGGCTAAGCTCAAAACTATAGTCGGCCAAAAACTTGCCAGCGATCAGCCCGCGTTCCTGAATTTGCAGATAGTCGCCGTGCATCTCAAACGTATCGAAATGGCGCTTTGCGTCCCGGACCAGTACGCAGCCAGCTTCGAAAGGGGTGTGCAGCCATTTATGCGGGTCCAAGGCGATGGAGTCGGCCAACTCTATTCCATCAACCAAATGTTTGTTGGCGGGCGCCAGGCGCAGGAAAGCTCCAATACAGCCGTCAACATGGAACCACATCCCTTCGCGACGACAGATTTCCGCAACTGCAGTGAGATCATCCATTGCACCGGTATTCGTCGTCCCTGCCGTCGCGATCACGCAGGCCGGTTTGATGCCATTGGCCCGGTCTGCTGCGATGGCCTTTTCCAACGCAGGGATGCGCATTCGATTGTGGTCATCGCTTGCAACCTCTGTCAGCGACTTTGCGCCATGGCCCATCGTCTCGAGTGCTTTCTGATGGCAGCTATGTACTTGGTCTGAAGAGTAAAACCTGAGGGGTTGCGGCATGCCCAATATGCCTTCGGCGCGAACGTCAACGCCGGCAAGTGCGTTTCGCGCCACATTCAGAGCCACCATATTGGCCATCGAGCCACCGCTGGTCAGAGTTCCACTAGCGTCCTCGGGAAAGCCCATCAATTCCTTGAACCAGTCAACCACCTGATTGTCGATCATCGCCGCAGCCGTGTTGCCGCCACCAAGGTTCGAACCGTCAACCGCGGCAATAAAATCGCCCAGTGCACCGGTGAAATTGGACGAACCCATATACCATCCCCAGAACCGTGGATGGATGTTGCCCATGGAATACGGGAACAGGTTTTCGCGCAGGTCGGCATAGACGGCATCAAGCGGCTGCGGCGTCATGGGTGCAGGCGATTTGAAGAAGTTTCGAACCGTATCCGGCATTTCCTGCCAGACATGCCGATCACGGACCTGGGACAAATGCCCGATCGCATCGTCAACCATCTGATGTGCAAGATTGCGCGATAGGGTCCAGTCTTCCGGATCCAGAGATTCTTCAAAATTGCCCATGTCAAAACCCCCAAGTGTTCAAAAGCCGCAAGTGTGGGGTGCACATGATACTTAGTCAATCTGCCTTGGATTCTGATCCTGATTTGGCCGGTCAATAAAGCTGTGAGACCCTATGCGCGCTTCATTAGAAAGGGGACACCCACGGGGCCTCGGGTTCCGCTCACACCGTCCTTAGCCGCACTCAGGTGCTGGTTCGGTAAACCAATTCTTAACACTTATAAGTTGAGTTAGCTCAAAGTTAAGAAATATATCGATATCCGGGAAATCGCTCCGCTTTGGCCTCGATCACCATCTATGAAATCAGCGGCGACCCGTTTGGCAATCCAAGCGTGACCATCACCGAAGGGTATCAGGTCGAAATCACCGATGATGACGGCCTTCTTGAGGATCCGGATGGAAACGGCGGCCAGCAGTTTAACACCAGTACGCTTCCTAACCTGGACAACTCGGGCAACCTCCAGATTTTCGAAGGTTACACGGCAACTGTAAGCGGGGCGCCAGTTACCTATACGCTGATTAATTTTTCAGGGACGCAATACATCGTCGTGACCTCTGGCGATGTTGAAGTCGGGGATGTTCTGACAGGCAACACGCTGGCGCAGAACCCCGCGCCGCCGGTGGCCTATGACAGCCTGCCTAGCTTTGTCTGCTTCACATCGGGGTCCTACATCCTAACTCCGTCCGGTCGCCGTTTGATTGAAGAGATCAAAGTCGGGGATCAGGTGATCGTCGCGGATGGCACCAGCCCGGCCGTGCGCTGGGTGGGCAGGCGGTGGCTGAGCGAGGCGGATCTGCATCAGACCCCAAAGCATTGTCCGATCCGGATCAGCGCAGGCAGTCTTGGACCGCAAACGCCGTCACGAGATCTGCTGCTGTCGCCGCAGCATCGGGTGGTCGTTTCGTCGCCGGCAATGGAACTTCATCATAGTCACTCGATGATGCTGGCGACTGCTAAATCTCTGGTCAACGGTAAGACCATCAATCAGCTGCCGCCGGAAGGAGGTGTCGAGTATATTCACATCCTGTTCGACCAGCATGAGTTGGTGAATGTTGAAGGGTTGTGGTCGGAATCATTTTATCCCGGCGACCATACACTCGACGTGATGAGTCTGGCGGTGAAGGAAGAACTGTTCGATCTGTTTCCCGAACTGCAGTCGGGTGCACGCGGCTATGGTGATACCGTGTTGCCGGTGCTGAGATCATTCGAAGTGCAGATTTTGCGCTCGGGTTTGTGCGCCCCTTCCGGGACCACACCAGCATTTTTGCATTGAAAGAAGCAGGGGGCTTTTGCCCCCTGCCCGTCTATCCGTTTAGGACGGCGCTTTGGTCTTACGCAGATAAGGGAAGATCGTCTCGAACTCGCCGAACTTTTCTTTCGCCTCATCATTCGATACCGCAGGCGGGATGATCACATCCTCACCCGGCACCCAGTTGGCGGGAGTTGCCACGCCCCTGGCGCTCATTTGCAGCCCGTCCAGTGCACGCAGGATTTCCGCAAAGTTCCGGCCCACGGTCATTGGGTAGGTCATCGACAGCTTCAATTGTTTGTCCGGACCAATGATAAAGACCGAACGTACGGTGGCACTGTCGGCAGGCGTACGACCGTCGGGCAGATACGCTTCTGCCGGCAGCATGTCGAAGGCTTTGGACACGGCCAGCCCATCATCAGCAATGATCGGGAAGCCGGGGTTGGCGTTGCCATATGCTTCAATGTCTTTCTTCCACTTCTTGTGGTCTTCGACACCATCGACCGACACACCCATCACCTTGGTGTTCCGCGCCGCCCATTCATCGTTCAGCTGCGCAACGGCCGAAAACTCGGTCGTGCAGACGGGGGTGAAATCCTTGGGATGCGAGAACAGGATTGCCCAGCTGTCGCCGATCCAGTCATGGAATTGGACGGTACCTTGATCCGTTTCTGCTGTGAAATTCGGGACGGTGTCGTTGATACGCAAACCCATTGGAAAACTCCTCTACTGTAGAAAATCGTGAGTCGGTTGCTGCCAATCTAATCACTTACCGCAAAGGTTAAACCATTCATGTTGCCCTGTCAGGAAATTCGGTAGATACATAATTTGATCAAATTATGATTCTCACTTGCCTTGCACCAAGTCAGGTGACAAAGTGCACATGAAAACCGACCGGACGGTCGATTTATTTTTGCTCCGGAGGATGAGCCATGATCGAAAAGCGCGAGTTCTATATCGACGGCAAATGGGTTGCCCCATCAGAACCAATTGATTTCAAAGTCATCGACCCCTCGACCGAAGAGCCCTGCGCGGTGATCTCGCTGGGATCTGAGGCCGACACGAATGCGGCGGTCGCTGCGGCCAAAGCCGCCCTGCCCGGCTGGATGGCCACCCCAGTCGAAGAGCGCATCGCTTTGGTTGAAAAGCTGGTCGACATCTATGCTACGCGTTCGGAGGATCTGGCGCAGGCGATGTCCATGGAAATGGGTGCGCCGATTGACATGGCGCGTACCCAGCAATCCGGTGCGGGCATCTATCACCTGAAAAACTTTATCCGCGCCGCCAAGGCGTTTCAGTTCGAACGTCCGCTGGGTGATCACGCGCCGAATGACCGGATCATCTATGAGGCGGTAGGTGTAGCCGCCCTGATCACGCCCTGGAATTGGCCGATGAATCAGGTCACGCTCAAGGTGGGCGCCGCCGCGATTGCGGGCTGCACGATGGTGATAAAACCCTCGGAACAGAGCCCGCTGAACGCGATGATTTTTGCCGAGATGATGGATGAAGCTGGCTTTCCAGCAGGCGTCTTCAATCTGGTGAACGGCGATGGTGTCGGCGTCGGCTCGCAGCTATCGGGGCATCCAGATGTGGATATGGTCAGCTTCACCGGCTCGACGCGCGCAGGTACTGCGATTTCCAAAAACGCCGCCGATACCTTGAAAAAGGTACATCTGGAACTGGGTGGCAAAGGCGCAAATGTGGTCTTTGCGGATGCCGATGAAAAGGCCGTCAAACGCGGCGTGCTGCACATGATGAACAACACCGGCCAAAGCTGCAACGCGCCCAGCCGGATGCTGGTGCAGCGTCCGATCTATGACCAGGCGGTTGAGACCGCCGCCGAGGTGGCCAACAAAATTACCGTGGGCAGCGCCGCTGAAGAAGGTCGCCATATTGGGCCGGTGGTGAATGAGGTTCAGTGGACCAAGATTCAGGACCTGATCCAGAAGGGTATCGACGAAGGGGCGCGCCTGGTTGCTGGCGGCACCGGACGGCCCGATGGATTGAACAAGGGCTATTATGTGCGCCCCACTGTATTTGCTGATGCCAACAACCAGATGACAATCGCCCGCGAAGAAATCTTTGGCCCCGTCCTGACCATGATCCCGTTTGATACCGAGGATGAGGCCATCGAGATCGCCAATGACACGCCTTATGGGCTAACCAATTATGTGCAGACCCAAGATGGCGACCGCGCCAATCGAATGGCCCGCGTGCTGCGATCCGGCATGGTTGAGATGAATGGCCAGTCTCGCAGTGCAGGGTCACCGTTTGGAGGCATGAAGCAATCCGGGAACGGACGCGAAGGCGGCGTGTGGGGGTTGGAAGACTTCCTCGAAGTGAAGGCAGTAGGCGGCTGGGCTGCGGAGTAAGCATCCATAACAATTGACTTTGGGGGAGTGCGCTTCGCAGGCGCGCTCCGCTTTCATTTGGATACGCATCCCAGCGTCTCGGAACTGGCCAAACTTGAAAAAAGCCTTCTGGGTGACCATACCTGCCAGTTATGCAAATAGAAGAAATCTGGCCAAACTACCGCGCACGTATCAAGGCGTTCCTGCATTCCAAGGTGGCAAACCCGGCGGATGTAGACGACCTTTTGCAGGAAATCTCGATCAAGGTTTTCACAGGGCTGCCGACACTCAGCGACCCTTCCAAATTGCAATCCTGGCTGTTCCAGACTGCTGACCGCACAATCATCGATTTCTACAGAAAAAACGCGCGGGCAAAGACCGTTGATCCTGAAGATCTTTGGTATTCCAGTGACAATCCGGGCATCCGTCAGGAACTGGAAAATTGCGTCGAGCCATTTATCCGCGGCTTGCCCGCCGAGACGGCAAAGTTGCTTATGGACATCGACATCAATGGCGTGTCCCAAAAAGAATATGCCAAGGCTCACGGACTATCTTATTCGACATTGAAATCCAGAGTTCAAAAGGGTCGCGACGACCTGCGTAAAGCATTTGACGATTGCTGTAACTGGACCATCGATACACGCGGAAATATCGCGGAATATCATTTAAAATCTGATAACTGCAAAAAATGTTGAGCCAATCTTCGTCTTTTTGATGCGGGCGCCGTCTTACAGGTGAACGTATCAAAAGGATAAAACGATGATCAAAATTATCAGCTTCAAAATCTGCCCGTTCGTGCAGCGTGTCACCGCGATGCTGGAAGCAAAAAACGTAGCCTATGACGTGGAATACATCAGCCTAAGCGACAAACCGGACTGGTTTTTGGAAATTTCACCGACGGGCCAAGTGCCTGTCCTGTTAACCGAGAACGGTACCGCGCTGTTCGAATCCGACGCGATCGTAGAATATATCGACGATGTCACCGCGCCATTGCAGGCAAACATTTCGCCCGAGCAACGCGCAGTTAATCGCGCTTGGAGCTATCAGGCGACGAAACACTATCTAGTCCAATGCGGTACGATGCAGAGCGCCGACAAGGCGACGCTGGATGATCGCATCCTCAAACTGGATGCGTCATTCGCCAGGATTGAGAAACAACTGGGCGAGGGCTCATTTTTTGCCGGCGAAGAACTCGGCAATGTTGATATCGCCTGGCTGCCGCTGCTGCACCGCGCGGCTATTGTCGAAAAACACAGCGGTTATGACATGCTGGCGGGTTATACCAAGGTGAAGGCATGGCAGCAGGCTGTGCTGCAAACGGGAATTCCGGCGAAATCCGTACCCGCGGATTTCGATCAGAAGTTCTCGGATTTTTATTTGGCCGAACGCACATGGCTTGGGCGAGGCGCAAACCTGAATGAAGCACCCAGCGCGCCCGCAAAATCAACCGGGAGCGGGTGCTGCGAATAGAATAGAAATGCTCCTGCCCTGCAAACGCCGGGCAGGAGCTCGCCATCAAACCGGTCGAATGGTCAGTTGAGGCTCTCCATTCGAGGTGTGCCGGGTGGATCGACCATCCCAGCCAATCTCGCCGGTGACACGCTGCCGATAAGCCGAAAAACTATCGAACTGTACCACATCTACAGGCGCGCCGAACTGCAGGGTCACCCGCCAATGTGATCCATCACTCAAAATTGTCAGGCCACGGATTTCCGCAGTAAAGGGCTGACCCAAATATCGGCCCTCAACCCGGTCACCAACGCGTAGTTGCATTCGATTACCGGCCATCGAATGCAATGTATTCCAGTCGCGGGCACCATGCTGATTCGCCAGCAGTTCCAAGGCCTCGCTATGCGATAGTTTCACCCCGCTATCCTGCAAACGTTTGCGCAGGCGCTTAGCCTGCTCTTTCAGCTCCGCAATCGGAGCGATGTATTGAGTATGTGTCATGATCTGCCTCGTTTCCTTGAACGGGCGCGAAATCTGGACGGGGCTCGCATTGCCATCCGCGCGCCTGGAAAGGGCAACAGATGCTATTCAACCGGGTTTCACCAAAGCCAAAGGCTGCGAACGGCGGGGGACCCGAACCTGCCGCGCCTTTTGGCAGCCTCGGATCGACCTGTCAATCAGGCGTCTGCCTGCGCCGCCTCAAAGGCCAGCATGGCGCGTTTGACCGGCAGTCCCCAGTGGTAACCACCCAGACCGCCCGATTTGCGCAAAGCACGGTGACACGGGATCAGCCAGCTGACCGGGTTCCGGCCCACCGCCGTGCCCACCGCACGCACCGCTTGTGGCGAGCCAACCCGCTGCGCGATTTCTGAATAGGTAGTGACCTGTCCAGATGGGATATGCATCAACGCCTCCCACACTTTGATCTGCAGCGGCGAGCCAATCAGATAGAGCGGGGTCGGCTGCAAGCGGTCACTTTCCGCGCCAAAGGCACTAAGAACCCACGGGCGCAAACGCATCGGGTCTTCGACGAACTCCGCCAGTGGCCAGCGCGACAGCATGTCTTCCATCGCCTCTTCTTCACCTGTTTCAGCGCCAAAGGCGATGCCGCAGATCCCCTTGTCGGTCCCCATGACCAGAGCCGGGCCAAATGGGCTTTCAAACCAACCCCAATAGATCGTCAGACCCGCGCCTTTACGCGCGTATTCGCCGGGGCTCATGGATTCCCATTTCAGGAACAGATCGTGTAACCGCCCGCTACCGGATAATCCGACGTTATGCGCGGTCTCTAGCGTGGTAAAACGTTCGCGCAGCAGTGCCTTGGCATGGCCCAAAGTCAGGTATTGCTGGTATCGCTTGGGCGACACCCCAGTCCAGCGCGAGAACAGGCGCTGGAAATGCGCTGGGCTCATATCCATTTGGCGCGCGAGATCTTCGAGGCTCAGGGTTTCTCCACCCTGATCGATCAACTCGATCGCACGCCGCATGACGTTGTAGTGATATCCGCTTTCCGAGTTCTGGATGTTCATGGGTCTCACCTCATTCGCTTGTGTAAATCATAGCGTGCAGGTCACGCCCCCGCGACCCGGAACATGCGCAATGGCTTTGGGCTTGTGTCAGAGGCCTGCGGGCGGCATTAAGGCCGGAATGGCAAAACAGCTTGGATATCACAGGATCCGCGAGATCTTTACCCGGTTTCAGGACGCTGATCCTGAGCCCAAGGGCGAACTGGATCATGTCAACGTCTACACACTGGTTGTAGCCGTGGCACTTTCGGCACAGGCAACCGATGCCGGGGTCAACAAGGCTACCCGCGACTTGTTCAAGATCGCCGATACCCCGCAAAAGATGCTGGATCTGGGCGAGGAGGGTCTGATCGAACATATCAAGACCATCGGTCTGTTCCGTCAGAAAGCCAAGAATGTGATCAAGCTGAGCCGCATTCTGGTCAAGGACTATGGAGGCGAGGTGCCGAACTCCCGCGCCGCGCTGCAATCGCTGCCGGGTGTGGGGCGCAAGACCGCTAATGTCGTACTGAACATGTGGTGGCGGTATCCGGCGCAGGCAGTAGACACGCACATCTTCCGCGTTGGCAACCGCACCGGCATCTGTCCAGGCAAGAATGTGGACGCGGTTGAGCGCGCTATCGAAGATAACATCCCGACCGATTTCCAGTTGCATGCGCATCACTGGCTGATCCTGCATGGCCGCTATCACTGCAAGGCACGCAAACCGCAGTGCCCGACCTGTATCATCCGCGATCTCTGCGAATTTGAGGACAAGACTCTATGAAGACCTACCAACTGACGGGCATCGGAAACGCCGTTGTAGACGTGATTTCCCAGGCGGATGACAGTTTCCTTGAGCTGATGGGTATCGAAAAGGGCATCATGCAGCTGATCGAGCAGGAACGCGGCGAAGTGCTGTACGCCTCGATGGAAGGTCGGGTGCAGACACCGGGCGGTTCGGTTGCAAATACCATCGCCGGGGCGGGTGCATTGGGCCTGGATTCCGCTTTCATCGGACGCGTACATGATGACGCACTGGGCCGGTTCTATGCGGATGCGATGAACGAAGATGGGGTTGATTTCGTGAACCCGCCGGTGCCGGGTGGAGAGCTGCCAACCTCGCGCTCGATGATCTTTGTCTCGCCGGATGGTGAGCGGTCGATGAATACTTATCTGGGTATCTCCTCTGAACTGTCTTCTGAGGATGTCTCGGAAGATGTCGCAGGCAACAGCCAAATCATGTTCCTCGAAGGCTATTTGTTCGACAAGGAAAAGGGCAAGGCGGCGTTTTTGGAAGCTGCGCGCAACTGCCACAAGGGCGGTGGTAAGGCAGGCATCGCCATTTCCGATCCGTTCTGTGTTGAACGGCACCGGGTCGACTTCCTGCTGCTGATCGAGAATGAGCTGGATTTCGTGATCGGCAATGAGGCCGAGATCAAATCGCTATTCGAAACCGACGATCTGGAAGAGGCGTTGGCCAAGACAGCCGAGATTTGCCCTCTGGTCGTCTGCACCCGGTCTGGCGACGGGGTGACCGTATTGAACGGCGACGCGCGAATCGACGTACCGGTCGAAAAGGTTATCCCGGTGGACGCGACCGGCGCAGGCGATCAGTTTGCTGCCGGGTTCCTGTACGGTATGGCCACAGGCCGCGATTACGAGACCTGCGCGCGGATCGGCAATGTCTGCGCCCGGGAGGTGATCAGCCATATCGGGCCAAGGCCGGAGGCAAACATGCTTGAGTTGTTGCGGGGGAAAGGGCTGCTTTGAGCCCAAAGTTACACTAGTCGGTGCGCAGTTTTGAGAGCATCGGGCAAGAGACATTCCCGCTGTCGCAGTTGGCTGTGAGTTCGTTCAGCGCCGCTTCCAATCGCTTCAGTTCGTTTATCTTTTCCCGCACATTGAAGATATGAAGCTCAGCCAGCTCTTTTACGGATCGGCAATCCTCTCCGTCGCCTTCGGACAGGCTGAGAAGCGTTTTTGTATCGGCTAGTGGAAAGCCCAAATCACGGCATTTCTTCAGGAAACGAAGCCTTCCAACATCGTGCGCGGAGTACATCCGCCGGTTATTAGGTGCCCGTTCTGGTTTGGGCACGATCCCTTCGCGTTCGTAGTAGCGGATCGTTTCAATGCCGACACCGCTTTGCCGGGATGCTTCCCCAATCGCAAACATGTGAGTTTTCCCGTCTTGATCCTGTAGCGTCTACAGAAGTTATACAAGCGGCTGACACTTCGACAACTCCAACTAGTCAAGGGAAAGAAATGCAGAAGTACCTTAGCGTTAGTTATCTGGGATCACTGTCAGCACTCGGCGTCGCGACTTGCTGTGTATTGCCCATGACAATGATGTTGATGGGACTAGGAGGCAGTTGGCTTGCCATTTTCGGAAAGATCGCGGCGGCAAGCAACTACGTATTGGCGATTTCGACGGTGCTTGTCGCTATATCGTGGCTTGTATCTTATCAGCGCGGTTCCCTAACAAAGTTGAAATGGTGGCTTTCGGGGACGACCGCAATCACCGCGTTAGCTTGGGTCGTCGTCTTTAACGAGGCCCGGATCAACGACTACCTGATAATGCAGATGTGAGACAATGACAGAGCAAACTGTAGTGCTTGAAAGCACCCTAACGTGCCCGAAATGCGGTCACAGCGAAACCGAAATAATGCCGACGGATGCTTGCCAGTGGTTCTATGAATGCAAGTCTTGCGCAGCGGTCTTGAAGCCGTTGGAAGGGGACTGTTGTGTCTACTGCTCCTATGCCACGGTGCCTTGCCCGCCGATCCAGAATGGCGATAGTTGTTGCGGATGACAAAGTCTGCTTTGTTCCGCATATCGGCCATTCTTCAGACCCTTCGGTACCGCTCCGCTTTGAGAGATTGACTGTCTGCAAACCGACATGCACTCAATGAAGTGAACTGCGGTCAAATCTCAGGCAAATGTCCTCGAAAGACCTCGACCACACGCGCATACACGTCTCGTTTGAAGGGTACGATTTCATCAACGAGCCGTGACGGTGTCTGCCACTTCCAGTGGGTGAATTCCGGGTGCTCAGTTGAGATGTTGATCTGATCATCCCGCCCCAGAAACCGCATCAGGTACCATTTCTGCTCCTGCCCGCGATACCGGCCCTTCCAGATTTTGGGCACAATGTCATGCGGCAAGTCATAGGGCAGCCAGCCGTCGGTCTCGGCGATGATTTCGACTAAATCAGAAGTCACGCCGGTTTCTTCCCACAGCTCGCGCAACGCCGCATCGCGCGGGTCTTCATCCTTGTCCACTCCGCCTTGGGGCATCTGCCACGCGTCTTTGTGGCGGTCATTGCGCTGACCGACAAAGATCTTGCCCTCTGCATTCATCAACATCAACCCCACGCAGGAGCGATAAGGCAGTTTGGCGATTTGGTCGGGGGTCATGCTTGGCCTCATGAAGATGCTTTGAAGCGTCTGTAGCAAGCACTGCGGAAAACGCAAAGGGAATGACGTTAGGTTTCGCGTGACAACGGTGACGCGAAGGTCAATCTGACGGACAAAGTCGGGAGGGAGAGTTTGCCATGACTGCGTACCCAAACATGCTGGCCCCGCTGGATTTGGGCTTTACCACGCTGAAGAACCGCGTGCTGATGGGCTCGATGCATACCGGGCTGGAAGAGACTGGCGACTGGAACCGTGTCGCCGAGTTTTACGCGGATCGCGCGCGTGGCGGTGTGGCCTTGATGGTGACGGGTGGAATTGGCCCAAACCTAGAGGGCTCGGTCCTACCCGGAGCCTCGATGATGACCAATGAGACAGAAGTGGCAAACCACTCCATCGTGACCAAACGCGTGCATGAGGCGGGTGGTAAGATCGCAATGCAGATTCTGCATGCGGGGCGGTACGCCTATGGGCCGAAATGCGTCGCCCCCAGCCCGGTGAAATCTCCAATCTCTCCGTTTCCGCCGCATGAACTGGACGAAGAGGGCATCGAAAAGCAGATCAGCGATATCGTCAACGCCGCTGTTCTGGCCCAGAAGGCGGGCTATGACGGGGTCGAGATCATGGGGTCCGAGGGGTATTTCCTGAACCAGTTCCTCGTGACCCACACCAACAAGCGCACCGACCGCTGGGGTGGGTCCTATGAAAATCGGATGCGCCTGCCAATCGAAGTGGTACGCCGCACGCGCGAAGCCGTGGGGACCGATTTCATCATCATCTATCGCCTGTCGATGATTGATCTGGTGCCCAATGGGTCGACCCATGACGAAGTCGTTGAACTTGCGCAGCGGATTGAGCAGGCCGGGGCGACAATCATCAACACTGGGATCGGCTGGCACGAGGCGCGAATTCCAACGATTGCCACCAGCGTACCCCGTGCGGCCTTTGCGTGGGTCACAAAGAAACTGATGGGCAAAGTTGGCATCCCGGTGATCACCTCGAACCGGATCAATACGCCTGAAGTGGCCGAAGAGGTTTTAGCCACCGGCTGCGCTGACATGGTGTCTATGGCCCGTCCGATGTTGGCCGATGCGGATTTCGTGAACAAAGCGATCGCCGGTGAAGCAGCGAAGATCGCCCCCTGCATCGCCTGCAATCAAGCTTGCCTGGATCATACCTTCAGCGGCAAGCTGACCTCGTGCCTGGTCAATCCGCGTGCCTGTCATGAAACCGAACTGGTGATCGGCAAGTCCGCGGTACGCAAGACCGTGGCCATTGTCGGCGCGGGACCTGCCGGTTTGTCGACCGCGATGACTGCCGCCCAGCGCGGCCATGACGTAACCCTGTTTGATCGCGCCGCCGAGATTGGCGGACAATTAAACATGGCCAAACAGGTGCCGGGGAAAGAAGAGTTCTGGGGACTGGTCGACTGGTACCGCACCATGATGGACGATCTGGGTGTGACGGTCGAACTGAACCGCGAAGTCAGCGCGGATGATCTCACCAGTTACGATGAAGTGGTCATCGCCACCGGTGTCACCCCGCGCGATCCGCAGATCCCCGGACAAGAGCAAGACAATGTGCTCAGCTATATCGACGTGCTACGCGACAAGGCCGAGATCGGCAAATCGGTTGCTGTGATCGGGGCCGGAGGCATCGGGTTCGACGTCTCCGAATTCTTGCTGGAAGATGGCCACAGCCCGACCACGGACCTGCCTCTTTGGATGAAGGAATGGGGCGTCACTGACCCGGCCGAACATCGCTCGGGACTGGCACCCGAAGGTCCGCAGCCTGAGGCGCCCGCGCGGCAGGTCACGTTGCTGCAACGCAAAGCAAAGCGTCACGGCAAGGGGCTCGGCAAGACAACGGGTTGGATTCACCGTGCGACCCTAAAGATGAAAGACGTTAATTTCGTAGGCGGCGTGAATTACGAGCGCATCGATGATGACGGCCTGCACGTGAGCTTTGGCGAAGCCCACGAAGACCCGACTGTGATCCCGGTGGATACGATCGTACTGTGCGCGGGTCAGGTCTCGGACCGTTCACTGGCAGATGAGCTAATTGAACGCGGGATAACACCTCATGTGATCGGTGGTGCAGATTTGGCCGCCGAGTTGGACGCAAAGCGCGCAATCAATCAGGGGACGCGGCTGGCGGCAACTTTCTAAATTGCATCGGATTGGCGCCAATCCGGTTGCCAATCCTTGCTATAGTCTCCCGTTTATCGTGAAGTTGGCACGATCAACACACGTTGTTTGAAACGGGACTATGAGTCAGGAGCCGTTCGTACCGCGCCGCAGCAACCTGCCGATTATAGCCGGCCAAGGTGCGCTGTCCGTCATGGCCTGGTCCATGGCCAGCCCGGCGATCGTATTGACTTTTCTTGCGGTGTCACTGGACCTGCCCGTCTTTTTGGCTGGCCTTTTGGTGACCATTCGGCACGCGGCGGGCACGCTTGCGGATATGTTCTTTGCACAGTCGATCGCCCGACTTCCCCAAAAGAAGTCAGCCATCGCCCGGGCTGATCTGGCGGTTGCTATATGTTTTCTGATTGTCATTTTCGCCGTTACCTATGGCAGTAGACCGGTAACCATTGCAGCATTTGTTGTTGGGATATTCGTCATCGGTGTCTTGGGAGAGATCAAGAGCCTGATGATCATCGATTTCATCAGCGACAATCTGACCTCAAAAGACAGGATGCGAATTAGTTATACGCAGAAGGCGCTTGGAGGCGCTGCAACGATTGCCATTGTACTGTTGCTGCATCAGCTATTTCAGGATGCCCCCGCACTGACACGACACAGCACAGTAGTCGGACTTGGTGCCACCTGCTTCGTTTTCTCAGCCGTATTCATGATGACTCTGCAAGAGAAATCGCCGGATCAGACCTCGAGCACCGCGTCGTCCGCCAACACACGTTCGGAGGCGATGAAGGCATATTGGCAAAAGGCCAAAGCGCTACTGAAAGAACGCTGGTTTCAGAAATATGTTCTGATCCGGCTTGCTTTTGTTCTGACCGGCCTGTCAGTTCCCTTCTACGCATTGCTGGCGGCAGAGGCGCACCACAGCTCGTCGCAGGGTCTGACAGCGCTTGTTGTATCGTCGGCAGCCGCATTGTTGGTGGCGTCGCCCCTTTGGAGGGCGCTCAGCAGTTATTCCAATCGAGTCGTCATGGTGGCCGGGGCGTCGATGGTTGCCCTTACAGGGATAGGGTTGGTAGCGATCCATCGTTGGGGATTTGATCACAACGTGCATCTGCATGCCGTGTCGCTGTTTATCGTAACTGTAGCCGTCACCGGGCTGGGCAGTGCTCGTGGGCTTTATTTTATGGACGTCGCCCCAAAATCCCAACGGATCGCGGCGCAAGCGATCTCACAAACGCTGGTGCGGGTTGCCGTCGTCGCCATCTCAGCGGCTTTGGCTGCGATTGCCCACATGAATGAAATCGTATGGGCGGTCGCTGCCATTTCGGCCGGTAGCCTGCTTGCGGTTGTGGCGATTCTGTCCTTTGTCGAACCGAGTATTCCGAAGGACGCGAGGCAGGAAGAAAAGGCGTAGTTCGTTACGTTCTATCATACGGCGCTGAGACACATCTGAGCCAAGTTCGATCCTCCCGTAGTATAAAGCCTTCTTGTTGCGCAAATGCGTAGTTCTCCTGCCCAAGTGGATCAGCCGACAGACGAGCGCGGTAGGACTCATATTCAGCAAGACTGGGAATGTTGTAGATTCCATAGGCTAAGGTCGATGACCCCTCATGCGGTGCGAAATATCCGACCAGATCAGCCCCGCATCGCGGAATCGCCTGTCCCCAATTGCGCGCATAGGTCTGAAACTGCTCTTTTTTCGTCGGATCGATCTGGTATTGGATTATACAAGTGAGCATAGATGCCTCCAGTTGATGATTGGCAAAGAATAACCTCTTGGATGCGGCTTATGTTTCGACTATGGTCGAAGCATGCGAGACGGACCGGATATTGCACAGATCGCGGCGCTGATTGGCGATCCTGCGCGTGCCAATATGTTAACAGCACTGATGTCAGGCAAAGCGCTGACGGCTGGCGAACTGGCGCGTGAGGCCGGGATCAGCCCCCAAACCGCAAGCTCACACCTGAAAAAGCTGCTTGCAGGCAGCCTGGTCCGGGTGCGTGGACAGGGACGGCACAAATATTACGGACTGTCCGGAGAAGATGTAGCGCATGTGCTGGAAAACCTTATGGGGCTGGCTGCAGGGCGCGGCCATCTGCGGACGCAGACCGGACCAAAAGATGCGGAAATGCGGTCAGCGCGGGTTTGCTACAACCATCTTGCGGGCAGCCGTGGGGTGCAGATGTTCACCGCAATGCAGAAACAAGGGTATCTTGAGGCAACGGAGGACGCGGTTCACCTGACCAAAGAGGGCACTCAATTCTGCACCGGCTTTGGCATCGATCTGGAAGGGCTCAGCCGCAGCCGCGCACCGCTTTGCCGCCCCTGTCTAGACTGGAGCGAACGAGAAACGCATTTGGCCGGTAAGCTTGGCCGCGCCATGCTGACCCGCATGGAAGAGATCGGCTGGCTGGTGCGTATACCTGACAGCCGCATCATCCGCTTTACCCGAACAGGAGAAACTGAGTTCGACGCACAATTCAGCGCTTAACCACTACTCTACAGTGATTGTAATCACCTCTGAAACGATTGGCGTCGCGTGGGGCACATGACCCGCATCACCCAACACAAGCTGCAAAGTGTGTTCCCCCGGGCTCAATTCCAGCGTGACCTCGGTCTGGCCGCCGCCAAAGTGGATGTGATTGTCATCTGCGGGCAGCCCATAGGCCAGTTCATCCGCGCCGTCTTCACCCTGCCCCAACGGAGGACGATCAACCAGAAGGTGATGGTGGCCCGTGTTCTCCTTTTCGGTTCCGGCAGGAGCGACACCCATGCCACTTAGGCCAAACACGATCGTGACGGGTGATTGTACGGTGTCTCCGTCAGTCAGATTTGCGAAATAAACCCTGGCATCAGGGTTTGACGGCGTTTCTCCTCCGGCCGACGCGAGAGTTGCGGACAGGCACAGAGCGGCAGCAGCAAATAGGGCTTTCATGATCTCCTCCATGGTCACAAAAATGCCATCCTCACCATAGCACGATAGAGAAAAAGTCCAGATATCGGTTATTTGTGTTGGGTGTTTGGAATTACAGCACGACAACTTCGGCGTTTCCCAGTCGCAAACGATCCCTATCAAAACCCTGATATTATCTCATGTCTGCCCAGTTCTCGCCCAGATTGATCGCGATAAAGAGACAACGAACAGAAGACCTGGGGAACGAGAATGGATCGACTGACCGAAATGGAGGCCTTTTCCAACGTGGTGGACCAGGGTGGTTTCACCGACGCGGCCAAAAAAATGGGTATCTCCAAATCAGCCGTGTCCAAACACGTGTCGAGCCTTGAGGCGCGGCTGGGTGCGCGACTGCTAAACCGCACCACACGCCGGGTTTCACCGACCGAGATTGGACTGGCCTATTATGATCGCGCCCGGCGCGTGCTCAACGATGCGGGCGAGGCAGATGCGCTTGTAACCTCGATGCAATCCGACCCTTCTGGTCTTCTGCGGATCAGTGTGGCGACAGATTTCGGTGTCAATCACCTGTCACCTGTGCTTTCGGAATTCCTGTCTGCCTATCCCGATATCACCGTGAACATGGTGCTGAACAACCGTTACGTCGAACTGATCTCGGAAGGCTTTGACGTGGCCGTGCGCATTGGGGAACTGGAAGACAGCACCTTGCGCGCCCGCAAACTGACTGAAACCGTAAAACGCATGGTCGTAGCGCCCAGCTATATCGAGCAGTTTGGGCGCCCGCAAAAGATCGACGACCTGAATGAACACAAGCTACTGCACTATTCGAGCCAGTCCTCGGGCAGCGTCTGGAAACTGACCGCGCCGTCGGGCGAAAAACGTCAGGTGCGCACCGCTGGTTGGTTAAGCGTAAATGACGGGCAGTCGCTGTTGAACGCCGCAATCTCAGGCCTTGGGATCGCACATCTGCCAAGCTATCTCTATGCCGACGCGCTGAAATCGGGCGAGGTGGTGGATGCGATGCCTTCGCTTCCGGACGAGGTGCAAGGCGTTTACGCAGTTTATCCGCCGGGCCGGTTCACCCAGCCCAAGGTGCGTGCTTTCATCGATTTTCTGGTCGCATCCTTCGCTGAAAAAGGTCCGATGGATTGGTAGAATTCTCCCTGTGGAACCTAAATGACCCGCGCTGATCAGTGCGGGTCTTTTTTTGTCGCTCGTTCGATCTGAATCTGCCGGTCAAACCTCAGCAGGTGATACAGCCCGCTGATACAGGTGCCATGTGGTGTGACCCAGGATCGGCAGCGTAAAGACAAGTCCCAAAAACGCAGGTACCAGCGATATCAGCATGGTGACCGAGATGATCGCAGCCCAGCCGAGCATCACCACCGGATTCTCGGAGACGGCGCGAACCGAGGTAAGCATGGCAGAGACGAAATTGGTTTCACGATCCAGCAGCATCGGCATGGCGATAACGGTTACCGAGAACAGCACAGCCGACAGAAACGCCCCGACGCAGGTGCCAATCGCAAGGAAGGTCCAGCCCTGCGGCGTGAAAAGCACGATGTTCAAGAACCCCTCAAAATCGGAAAATGACGCTTTTTGCAGAGTGATCGCCAGCCAAAGGCGGATTTGATAGGTCCAGACCCAGAATATGAACAGGGTGACGAAGGCCATCCAGCCCAGTTCGCGTTTGCGTTGATTGGCCATGACGGTGAGGATGTCGGACCACCCGAAGCTTTCCCCTTTTTGCAAGCGACGGGACATCTCATAGAGCCCCGCGGCTGCGAAGGGCGCGACCAGCGGAAAGCCTACCGCCGCAGGAATGATCATCCAGATTTTGCCAAGCCAGACTAGGCACCAGACGAACAGGATGCCGAATACCGCATAGAACAGGCCAAAAAAGCCGCTCATGACCGGGCGCGCAAGGAAGTCGGAAAACCCGGCCTTAAGCGACGCGGTGATATCTGCAGCTGTTAGCCTGTTGACCTCGGGCATGGCTTGTTGTGGGGCCATGTTATCCGGCGGTGTGGAATCGTCGGTCCTGGATGCCATGACGCACTCCTCCCTATGCATGGTGGCGGGTGGGACTGCCTGCCAACAGGTCCGACGGCAAGGCAGATGCCCCGTTCATCTGCAAGTGTGCATCAGGGTGCGGCATCAGGGCAAGAGGTGCGCAGGGCAGCTACGATGCCCGCGCCCGTCAGTTGACCAACAACACCGCCTCGACCCGGCGATTGATATCTCGGCCCTCGGGCGTGGCGTTCGAGGTGATGGGCGCAAGATAGCCCACACCCTGCGCCTCGATCCGGTCGGCGGCAACGCCATGCGCTTCGATCAGGCGCGCGCGCACGGCTTCGGCCCGTTTGGTACTGACCGCAATATTGGCCGACAGGGCGCCGGTATCATCCGTGTGTCCGACCAGCGCCAAGCGGGTCGATGGATTGTCGGCCAGATAGCCCGCAAGCAGCGCTAGCGAGGTAAATGGCCCTTCGCCCAGCGCGACTTCGCCGGTGCGAAAGTGCAGATCATCGAGAATGACGTGACCGGTGCCGCTGAGATCGCTGAGCAACCCGGCCGAGCCTTCAACGGTATCTTCGATCACCAATGGCGGCGCGGGTTGCGTGCCCAGCGGAGTCACCCGGATCATCTGCACATAGCCATCTGGCGGGTTACGGCTGACCAGCAGGCTCAGCACCTCGTCGCCGCGGGTCGCGGACAGAAAGCGGTAATCGTGGATCGCCACATACATGTCGGGTGTCGGCACCACCTCGGTGCCAAAGCGGAAATCGAACCCGCCACAATTGCGTGCCTCGCATTCAAACGCGATCTCGAAACCCTGCGCCTGAAGCTGGTCCCGCAGGGGCGCAAGGATTTGCAGCGTTGTGCTGGACCCAGCCTGAAGCCGCCATGTCAATCGCTCAACGCGCCCTTCGACGGTCCGCGACGGAACCGAGCCATCGGCAAACACGCCGGTCGGCACGTCATAGCTGTCCAGCGCGCTGGTGCGGTCAGATATCTGCCGGGTACCCGCAGGAAAATTCAACTCCTGCGCCAAGGCAGGCGCGGCTAGCAAAGCAATACAGATGCACAGGGTTCGGATCATCGGAACTGGGCGTGATACTCGGGGTTCGGGACCATCGCAGTGGCACTGGCCACGCGGTTGGTCATGTTGAAGAAACCGGTGACGTTGGCGATATCCCAGATGTCGCGGTCCGAGAATCCGGTATCGCGCAAAAGCTGGCGATCGGGCTCTTCTATTGTGGTGCTGGCGGTGGTCATCTTGGCGGCGAAATCCAGCATCGCACGTTGGCGTGCATCCAGCTTGGCGACACGGTAGTTCATGACCAGCATCTCGCCCAGTTGCGGGTCACCCGAAAGCTGCCGCACCGCCGCACCATGGGCTACGAGGCAATAGAAACACTTGTTGATCGAGGACACGACGACCGCGATCATCTCACGTTCCAGCTTGGTCAGCCCGCTGTCGGCCAGCATCAGGTCATTATACATCGAAGTGAAGGCGTTTAGTTTGTCGATATCGAAGGCATAGGCGCGCAGGACATTCGGCACCATTCCCAGTTTGTCGACACAGATATCAAAGTATTTCTGCGTCTCTGACGGTAGTGGGTCCACCATTGGCAGATCCAGGGCAGTGGGCATGTCCGGTTTGGTCAAATCGCTCTCCTCAGATGCGCTGGCGATAGTGGTATTCTCCGACGATCTTCATCCCCAGCGAGTGGTAGAGGCCATTGGCCCCCGCGTTCGCCTTGGTACAGATCACGCTAAGGGTCTGCGCGCCATTGTCCAGCGCCCAAAAGGCCGCGGCGCGCATGGCCCACTGGCCCAACCCCTTGCGGCGGTGATCCGGCAGGATTTCCAGCGCGTGCACCATCGCAATACCTTCATGAATAGCCACAAAGCCGGTTCCTGCGGGTTGATCGCTGTGGCGCAACAAAAGGCCGGTCTTTGGGCCCGGTGCCCGGTACATGATGGCAATCCGCTCGGGGCCGATACCGCCCTGCGCCCAGATCTCGCGCATGATGGCCAGCGGTTCCCAGATGTTGAACACGGTCACGCGCGGGATCGGGATATCGGTCAACTGCTGCGCCGGGCAGGAGTAGATATTGACCGGATCAAGGATGTCGTAGCCGCGTTCAGCAAGCTGAGCGTCCAGCGCCTCATCCCCCGGGCGCAGACAAAATATGCGCTTTTGGCCCATCGCCTGCATGGCGCTTTCAGCTGCTTCGATATCGGCGCAGGTTACCTCTCCGATCCGGCTGGCGGCGGATACGCGCGACCCTCCGCCCTGCCCTTGTCGCAGCCGAAATGGGCCTTGCATTTGATAGCCTGCAGCAGGCCATGTGCCGTCAACGATGGCGGCCCAATCGGGGCTCAAAGCTCGATCTCTTTCGCGAGGCGGGTCATGGCGGCATCGATGCGCCCGCCATCGACGCCACGGACGACCACATTTGCCCCGAACACACCATTGGTTTGGAACGGATAGCAACCGATCGCCAGATCGTCGAAATCCTTGGCCAGTGCGGCCAGGGTCGCCGCAATATCGCCCTCACCCCGATCCACGCGGAGGGTCTGCGACAAAAGCGGGCTGCCGCCGGTGAGCAACGGTAGGACGCTTGCCACCATGGCCTGAAAAACCAAAGGCACCCCGGCCATGACATGGACGTTCGCGATGGTAAAACCGGGCGCGGTTGAGACCGGGTTGTCGATCAATTCCGCCCCGTCCGGGATACGCGCCATCCGCAGGCGGGCTGCGTTCAGCTCCAGCCCGGATTTGTCGTAATGCGCCTCAAGCAGCGCCCGCGCGTCGTCACGAACATCGATATGCACGCCAAAAGCGCGGGCGATACAATCGGCGGTGATATCGTCATGGGTCGGACCGATGCCGCCGCTGGTGAACACATGGTCATGGGCCTGGGACAGCGCCCCGACTGCCGCTTCGATCGCGCGCGCATCATCGCTGACGATGCGCACCTCTTTCAGATCGATGCCGTGTTTGGTCAGCTCTCCGGCCAGATAGTGCATATTGGCATCGCGGGTGCGGCCCGAGAGGATCTCATCCCCGATCACCAACATTGCAGCGGTTGGATTGGCCATGGCGCGCCCTCCCTCTTGATCGACCGTTAGGGCAGGTATAGGCCCTTGGCCATGCGATTTGAAACCCCCCTTGTCCCCGCCCGCCTGATCCGCCGCTACAAACGCTTTCTGGCCGATTGCAGGTTGGAAGACGGGCGTGAGGTGACAGCCCATTGCGCCAATCCCGGCTCAATGTTGGGTCTGGCGGAACCGGGTGAGAAAATCTGGCTGGAGCCCAACGACGATCCCAAGAAAAAACTGAAATACGGCTGGCGGCTGGTCGATCATGAGAACGGGCATTTCACTGGGGTCGACACATCAGTCCCAAACAAGGCGCTTCGGGCGGCGCTCGAGGCACGTGAAATCCCCGAACTGTCGGCCTATGAAACCGTCCGCCCCGAGGTCAAATACGGTGAAAACAGCCGCATCGATTTCCTGCTGACTGGGCCGGGCCTACCCGATGCTTATGTCGAGGTCAAAAGCGTCACCCTATCGCGCCAGCCCGGTCTGGCCGAGTTTCCCGACAGCGTTACAACGCGCGGCACCAAGCATTTGGGGGAGTTGGCGGCCATGGCGGCGCAGGGGCACCGGGCAATCATGCTCTATCTGGTGCAGCGCTCCGACTGTGACAGGTTCGCTCTGGCTGCGGATATCGATCCGGCTTATGCGGCGGCATTTGAGTCCGCGATAGGGGTTGAGCGTTTTATCGTTGGTACGCGGATCACACCCGAAGGCGTCTGGGTCGAACCCGCCCGGCGATGGCACATGGGCTAGTACATAAATTACTCAGCCCTATTTACTGGTTGAAAACTGCACCCTCTGGTACTTTCTGCACAAGCAGCGTAAAAGAAGTGCTGCGTGAAATATTTGGAGTCTCGCACCGATGAAAGAACATCGTGGCCGTCTGACCAAGGATGGCATCCGTATCTACGAACAGACTGACTTTGCCGGAATGCATGCGGCAGGGGCGCTGGCTGCGCAGATATTGGACGATATTGCTGATCATGTTTTTGTTGGTCAGACCACTGGTGCGATTGACGGGCTGATCACTCAGATGGTCGAGGATGCGGGCGCAGAATCAGCGACCATTGGCTATAAAGGTTATCAGCACGCAAGTTGTATCAGCGTGAACCATGTAGTCTGTCACGGCATCCCCGGCGAGAAGAAGCTGAAGGATGGCGATATCCTGAATATCGACGTCACTGTGATCGTCAATGGCTGGTTTGGTGACACCTCGCGTATGTACGTGGCTGGTAAGCTTCCGCGTAAAGCCGAGCGGCTGATTCAGGTGACCCATGATGCGCTGTTCAAGGGCATCGATATGGTCAAGCCGGGCAATACCTTCGGGGATATAGGCCATGCCATTCAGGCCTATGTCGAGGCGCACCGGATGAGCGTTGTCCGCGATTTCTGCGGCCATGGGCTGGGCCGTGTTTTCCACGCGCCGCCCAATGTCCTGCACTATGGCCGTCCGGGTACAGGCGCGGTTTTGGAAGAAGGCATGTTCTTCACCATCGAACCGATGGTCAATCTGGGTCGCCCCGAAACCAAAACACTTGCCGATGACTGGACTGCCGTGACTCGCGACAAATCTCTGTCGGCGCAGTTTGAGCATTCGGTGGGTGTGACGGCCGATGGGGTTGAGATTTTCACGCTGTCACCGGGTGGCAAATATCATCCGACCTATTCGTCCTGATCGGTCGCCTGATCGCGTAACAGTTTCAGCAACAACGTCTCATCGCGCCAGGGGATCACCGCGTCGTTGATAAAAATCGGCGCGCGCATCGGTTTGGTCGGCGGCCCGGTGGTGGCGTCGCTGTCTGTCAAAAAGCCCCAAAACGGAGGTGTGATGGCGCGGTCCATGGGCCGACCTTAGCATATTTCTCGGTCAGAGTCCCAAAAGCCCCGGCACGTGTGACATATCCGTGAAGACCTCGGCCCCCAGCGTTGCCAGCCGCGCGCCGTCGTCGTGGGCTACATAGGCGAGGCAGCGCATATTGGCACGGATGGCGGCGGTGACGCCGTTCTCACTGTCTTCGATCACGACCGGCGATTTGGCGCCAAATTGCTGCGCCGCTGTCAGGAACAGGGTGGGGTCAGGTTTACCTGAGCCCAGCACATGGGCCGAAAACATGACCGTGCTGAACCGCTCCCACAGACCGTTCTGACCCAGAGTAATCTGCATTTTCTCTGGCCTGCCATTTGAGGCGACACAATAAGGAATGCTGGCTGCATCCAATTGCGTCAGCAATTCTGGGATGCCTTCAACCAAAGGAGTGCCCGCTCGCAGCCTCTCATAGATTTCCGAGTAGATTTGATCGGTCCAGTCGTCAGGCAGATCCGCACCGAGATCGCGCGCCTTGTCTCGGACACCAGTCATCGTACCACCGACGAAAAGAGACATGCACTCTGCAAGGGTCAGGTGCAGACCATATTGGGCCAGATTGTCGATCATGACCTGATTGGACAGAACCTCGCTATCAACCAGAACCCCGTCGCAATCGAAAATGACCAGATCATGCATATCAGCCCCCAGTTCGCCTCATCAGCGAAATGCACGTGTCGCCATATTTTCGCGCCTCATGCAGAGTGAACCCATTTGGAGCAATCATGGGGGCGTTTTCCTCCCACACGATCAGGGCGTCCTGGGCCAGCCAGCCACCTTTGGTGGCCGCCGCCAGCGCCTTTTGACCCAGGTCTTTGCCATAAGGCGGATCAAGAAAGACCAGATCGCATGCGTCGCCTGGGTTTTCCCCCAACCGCGTTGCGTCACGTCTGATCAGAGTGGTCTGGTCCCGACTTCCGGTCAGATCGATATTCTTGCGGATCAGACTCTGCGCAATTCGCCCATCATCGACAAACGTAACATGGGCCGCTCCGCGCGACAGCGCTTCAAGCCCCAACGCACCAGTACCTGCAAACAGGTCCAACACGTGCAGACCATCAATGTCGATCTGATGGTTCAGGACGTTGAAAAGGCTTTCCCGCACCCGATCGGTGGTGGGGCGCAGATGTGCTCCAGCATCGCCCTTGCCGACCGAGGCCAAAGCGCGGCCCCGGAAGTTACCGGCGATGATCCTCACGCTTTGAGCAGCGGTTTCAGTTCCGCTTCTGGGTCAGCCACCACCGTCGGATCGGCTGTTTTACCCGCATCGATCAGGCGTTTACCTACCATATAAGCGCGCGGGTCATTCATCGCGTCGACCGCAATCAGCTGATCGCCTTTATAGTACCAGAAGGACACCGTCGCGCCTTCACCCTTTCGGGTCACGACGCGATCATAGCCTGTATTTAGGCCCGCAATCTGCAGCTTGACGTCGTACTGATCCGACCAGAACCACGGCGTCGCGGTATAATCCTTGGCAGCACCCAGCATGTTCTGGGCCACAATCTCGGCCTGGTCGATGGCGTTGGGCACGCTCTCCAGACGAATGCGGCCCTCACCATGCGGGAACGAGGCACAATCACCCGCCGCCCAGATCGACGGGTCCGAGGTGCGGCCATGGGCATCGGTTTTGATGCCGTTGTCCAGCTCCAACCCCGCCATTTCAGCCAGTTGCGTTGAGGGCGCGATTCCGACCCCCACCACGACGAAATCCACCTTTAATTCAGTGCCATCGGACAGAATAGCACCCGTCACCTTACCATCTTCTCCAACCAAACGATCCAGCCCAACGCCTTCGCGAATGTCGGCTCCGTATTCCGTATGAAGCGTACGGAAATAGTCGCTGGTCTCTTTCGCGGCGACACGTTGCAGAATACGGTCTGCCATCTCGACCAAGGTCACCTTGACCCCACGCTTGGCACAAACCGCGGCGGCCTCGAGCCCGATATAGCCGCCACCGACGATCAAAGCGCGCGCGCCGTCGGTTACCCGAGGCTCCATCTCGTCGATATGCGCAAGATCGCGCACCACATGGACGCCTTCAAGATCGCCACCAACGGCTGCGGGCAGGCGACGCGGATCAGAGCCTGTGGTCAGTGCCAACTCGTCATAGGCGATCACGTCATCACCTATCGTTACCGTTTTGGCCTTGGGGTCAATTCCGGTCACACGCTGCCCCAGTCGCAGGGTGATGTTATTCTCGGCATAGAAGCTCTCGGGTCGAAGGAACAGGCGTTCCAACTCCATCTCGCCCAACAGGTAACCCTTGGACAAAGGTGGGCGCTGATAGGGCAGGTGCGGCTCGGCACCAATCAAGGTGATGTCGCCCTCAAACCCATCTTTGCGTAGCCGCGCCACGAGTGAAGCACCAGCCTGCCCTGCTCCGATCACGACGATATGGCTCATGTTGTGCTCCCCTGCAGAATTCCGATGGTCTCTTTCTTTCGACAACCTATATTGCGACAAAGCCCGACTCTGCAAATCCAAATGACAGGAGCTTAATAAATGATCTCAACAGGTGACATGCTGCCCGACGCGACGCTAATTCAGATGGGAGCCGATGGCCCTGAAGAGGTGCGGATTTCAGAAAAAACAAAAGGGCGCAAGGTGGTGATCTTTGCTGTGCCCGGCGCATTTACCGGGACCTGCACGACCGCGCATGTCCCAAGCTTCATGCGGACAAAAGGCCAATTCGACGCAAAAGGAGTTGATGAGATCATCTGTATTTCGGTCAACGATCCCTTCGTGATGGGCGCTTGGGGTGAAAGCACTGGAGCAACTGCCGCAGGACTGACCATGCTGGCTGACGCCGCATCAGAATTCACCAAGGCGATAGACATGGATTTCGATGCACCACCGGTTGGTCTTCTGGCACGGTCCAAGCGCTATGCCATGTTCGTCAATGACGGAAAGGTAATCGCCTTGAACATCGAAGAGAATCCGGGCGTTTGCGAGATTTCGGCTGGCGAAGGTCTGCTTGAAACCTTCTGATCCCGGTTGGCCCCGGCATCACCGGGGCCACATGAAACGCATTTAACTTGATGCAACGACCCGATGTGCCAATACTTGGACATACAACCCGGGAGTTCATTGATGCGACTGAAATTAATCACTTTGATTCTTGGTGGCGCCGGCGCCTTAGCCGCGTGCGGCCCTGCCCCTACACCCCAGCAACAAGCTGCTCGGCAACACGAGATCGCTTGTCTGAGCGGCACCATAGGCGGCGCATTGATCGGCGGAGTGATCGGCAATCAATTTGGCGGTGGATCGGGCAAAACCATTCTGACGGCGGCGGGCGCTGCTGCAGGTGGGTTGTCTGGCGAACGTTACGCATGCTGAGGAGATTGGATTTTAAACAAGCATTGATCATCATCGCTGTCATTCTGATGTCTGGCACCGCAAGCGCCGAAAGTGTCGCAGAACTGCACGATGCCGAGCTGAACAATATCGACAAGAACAATGATGGGTTTCTGTCCCGGGACGAATTCAACGCGTTCTCGGATTATGCGTTTCAAGCGATGGACGAAGACAAGAACGGCACACTTGGCCTGGATGAAGCTAAACCGTTCCTAGACATCAAGCAGTTTCAGAATGTTGACCGCGATGGAGATAACGCTATCTCACGGCCAGAATACGACGCCCAGATGGACAGCGATTTCACCTCGGCTGATCTGGATGGCAATGGGCAATTAAACTAATGCTCAATCAGGAGGCGTAAGATGACGAGATGGATCAGCCTCGGCGCGCTTCTGGTGCTCGCGGCTTGTGATGTACCGCAATCACCTGTTGTTACCGGCCCAGACGGACAGACCCGCATTCAGATCAATACCGCCGGTTTGACCTGTTATGAGACGCGATGCCTCGACATCAACCCGTCGACCCGCAGCGTCCGCTCGGTCGGCAGCCGCACGATCAGAATTCCGGCCAATATCGATATCAGCGGAGGAACCATTTCTCCAGATGATTTCAAACAACTAGGAACCGCTGCGTTGCTGGCAGGTGGTGCAGGGTCAGCTGGCGACCGATAGAAGGCTATCCATCTTGCGCGCCAGCTTGGCGTCTTGTGCGGACAGGCCGCCAACATCATGGGTGGACAGCACCACCTCGACTGTGCGGTAGACATTCGACCATTCGGGGTGGTGGTTCCATTTCTCGGCCCAGATCGCCACTTGCGTCATCCAGCCAAACGCGGCGACAAAATTGTCGAAGATGAAGGTCTTGGTGATCGCATCGCGGTCTTCAACCATGGTCCAGCCATTTCTGAACAGCGGGTCCAGCAGCGGGCCGCGGGTCTCGGTCGACAGAAGTTCGGTCATTGCTGTTCCTCCGGGTTCGATTTCCTGAACGGACCGTAATCCGTCAGAATCTCGATCTCTTCTCCCACTGCGTGGGCTTCGGCGTCCAGATATTTCTGAACTGCATCAGCAAAACCCGGATCACCGACCCAGTGCAAGCTATGCGTGCGGGTCGGCATATAACCGCGCGCTAGCTTGTGCTCGCCCTGGGCACCTGCCTCAACCCGGGCCAGCCCTTCGGCAATGGCAAAGTCGATCGCCCTATAATAGCACAGTTCGAAATGCAGGCAGGGATGGTGTTCCACGCAGCCCCAATAGCGGCCATAGAGCGTTTCCCGGCCGATGAAATTCAAGGCCCCGGCTACCGCGTATCCGTTGCGTTCGGCCAGCACCAGAGCGATGTCATCTGTCATGGTTTCCTGAGCGATATCAAAGAATTGCCGCGTCAAGTAGGGTGATCCCCATTTGCGCGCGCCGGTATCCTGGTAGAATCGCCAGAAGGCATCCCAGTGCTCGGGCCGCAGATCATCGCCTGTGATCGTACGAATCTGCCCGCCGAAGTCACAGGCCTGCTCGCGTTCTTTCCGGATATTTTTGCGTTTGCGCGAAGATAGCGCTGCCAGAAACCCATCGAAATCGGTGTATCCATCATTGAGCCAGTGAAACTGCTGCGAATGCCGGACCATCAGGCCCATCTGTTCGCCAGCCAGCGCCTCGGCCTCGGTGCAGAAGGTGGCGTGCAGTGAGGAGATGCGATTTTCGGCGGCTAACTGCACCGCGCCTTGCACCAGCGCTGACATGCCCACCGCATCATAGCCGGGCCGTACCAGAAAACGTCGGCCTGTTGCGGGTGTAAATGGCGCAGCGATCTGCAGTTTCGGATAGTATCGCCCGCCTGCACTTTCATAAGCATGGGCCCAGCTGTGATCGAAGATGTACTCACCCTGCGAATGCGATTTGGCATACATCGGCGCCGCACCGATCAGCATTCCATCAAGATAAGCCGTCAGATATTGCGGCTGCCAGCCTGTGCCGCGTCCGACCGAACCGCTTTCTTCCAAAGCCAGCAAAAATCGGTGTGCGGTGAACGGATCATGCGGTCGCCCGCCATCAGCAACCTCAGGACAGGCGCAACTGTCCCAATCGCCCGCTGTTATCTGCGATAGCGATGTCAGAACCCGAACCTCAATCTGTGCCTGATCCATGTCCCCTCCGCGCTGCACCTTTATCTGTGATCGCGCGCGGCAGGATCAAGCGGGATATTCGGCCAGATAGCCTTCGAAGGTCACATTATCGGCAACCCTGCGCGCCTCGGCCTCTTGTTCAGGCGAGCGCACCGTCCAGCACAGGATCGGCACACCTTGCTCCTTCAGCTCGGCGACCCGGGGTCGGTCAAGATCAGAAGCTTCATGGCTGATGAAACTGGCCCCAACACGGTCAAAATCCGGGATATTGCGCAGATGGTCGCAAATGGATTGCGGCAAAAGCTCGGCCTTTGGGTCGTAAGAGCCGGTAACGAGACCGCGCGGTAGGTGTGGCGCAAGGCGCGCGAGTTCGGCAACCGCGTGTGGGTTGAATGACATTAGTGCGACCAGTCCGACATAGCCTTTCAGCGCTATTACTACATCCGCTTCCAACGCACCGATATCAGGTCCCATTGCCCCATCCTGATCCTTAAGCTCAATCAGAAGAGGCACCCGACCGGCAACCATGTTCAACACCTCTTCGAATGACGGGATACTCTCACCGTCGGAATGCAGCAGAGGCTGCGCCTGAGCCTGCGCCGCAGTGATTTGCTGAATAGGTCCCGCGCGTCCGGTCAGGCGAGTCATGTCATAGTCATGAAACACCATCGCACGGTTATCGCGCGTGCGCTGCAGATCAATTTCAATGCCATATCCCGCGTCGATCGCAGCACGAATGGCGGACCGGCTGTTCTCGGGCCGCTGGTCTGCAACGTCATGCAGCGCCCGATGTGCAATCGGGCGCTTCAGAAACTCAAGGGGCAGCGAAGGTGTCATTGAACCTCGAAGATGCCTTCGATTTCGACCGCGACGCCTAGCGGCAGCGACGCCGCGCTGACGGCTGAGCGCGAGTGACGACCAGCCTCACCCAGCGCCTCAACCAGAAAATCGGACGCGCCATTGATCACCTGCGGTTGCGCGGTGAAATCAGCAGTCGAGTTCACGAAACCAGTCAGTTTGATCACCCGCACCAGTTTGTCGATATCGCCGTCGCACGCCGCTTTTACCTGAGCCAGCAGATTGATGGCGCAGACCTTGGCCGCAGCCGCACCTGCCTCAATATCCATGTCATCGCCCAGCTTGCCTGTGATCAGATCGTCCGCCTTGGAGATTTGGCCCGACACATAGACGATGTTGCCGATGCGCACGAACGGAACGTAGTTTGCTGCGGGCGCGGGCGCGTCCGGTAAATTGACACCCAAGCTGTCCAGTTTTGCTGCAATACTCATGTGGTTGATCCTCATCTCACAGTGATTCCGCGCGGACGCTAACCGGGAACGCAGGTTTCGGAAAGCGGGAAAGCGGTAATTTTCTTAAGGCCTGCGAACTGCGCGGGTGTTCTCCTGTTCAGGAAGTGTTGAATTCGTGTCACTTTACGACCTCCCACCTACTGAGGTAAACGCGAGTCGTTGTTTCATATTCCGCGCGAAACCTCTATGTGAGACGAATTGCGCACCATGAGCGCAATGGCCGTATTGATTGAAGGCCCGGCACACCACCGGGTATTTTTGGAGTAAAGAAGACAGTGCCAAGCTATATTCGCCTGAAGCACCTATTCATATTCGCCATCATGACGGTTCTGTCGGCATGCGCAACGCAGCCACAGGACGCTGCCGCGCGAGGTGAGATTTTCGACCCTTACGAAGGTGCCAACCGTGGCATTCACAAGTTCAATCTGGGCGTTGACCGGTTCCTGTTCCGTCCAGCCTCAAAAGGCTATGTGAAGATCGTGCCCGATCCGATGGTCACCAGCTTCAATCACTTTGCTGAAAACCTGACCATGCCAGGGCAGGCTCTGGATTATCTGTTGCAAGGCAATCTGAAACAATCGGGCAACGCGTTGCTGCGCTTTCTGATCAACTCGACCGTGGGTGGATTTGGCCTGTCCGCTCCGGCGGATGAATTGAACCTGCCGCCCGTCGACACTGATTTCGGAGAAACCTTGCATGTTTGGGGTGTCAGCGAGGGCGCCTACGTGGAACTTCCTTTCTATGGCCCGTCGACCGCACGTGATGCTGTCGGCGTCGTATTCAATCTTTTCTCGAACCCAATTAACTTCTCTCCGGTGCGTCCGGTCGACAACATTGGTGTCTATGCCGAGGTTGTGCGGCGCATGGGGGATCGTGGACGGTTCTCGGATACGGTCGATTCAATTCTTTATGACAGTGCCGATAGTTACGCGCAGGCACGTACGATCTATTTGCAAAATCGCCGCTTTGAACTGGCAAGGGATGATGAAGACGCCTATCTGGGTCTGTATGACGATCCCTACGCCAACACCGGGACCGACCCTGTCAGAGACCCC
The DNA here is from genome assembly GCF_056536485.1 of Ruegeria sp. CL5. Taxonomy (NCBI): domain Bacteria; kingdom Pseudomonadati; phylum Pseudomonadota; class Alphaproteobacteria; order Rhodobacterales; family Roseobacteraceae; genus Ruegeria; species Ruegeria sp. CL5. The sequence continues at coordinate 309,515 of NZ_JBQFPS010000004.1, read as the reverse complement.
TATCTTGACCCGTATGAGGACCCCTATGCCGAATAACCTGTTGAACAGACGCCGATTTGTAGCCGCTGCCCTGACCGGGATGACAGTTGCCGCATTGCCTCTGCCCGCGTTTGCGCTGACCGAAGCGCAGGCCAAGCAACTGGTCAACAGCGTGGTGGCCGATATCACGCGTATCATCGACTCCGGCAAATCCGAAAATGCCATGCTACGCGATTTTCAGAAGATTTTCGTTCAATACGGTGATGTGCCGATCATGGCCCGCTATGCGTTGGGGGCGGATGCACGCACAGCGTCATCCGCGCAGCTGCGCCAGTTCACCAAGGCGTTCGAGGGCTATATCTCGCGCAAATATGGTCGCCGGTTCCGCGAGTTTATCGGCGGCGAGGTAACCGTGCGCAATGCGCGTAAGATCAAGACCGGATACGAGGTCAGAACCTCAGTCAAACTGCGCGGCTCGTCCCCATTCGAGGTGACCTTCCTGGTGTCGGACAAATCGGGTCGCGGCAAGTTCTACAACATGTTCATCGAAGGCGTGAACCTGCTGCTGACCGAACGCACTGAAATCGGCGCGATGCTGGATGCGCGTGGCGGTGACCTAAATCGCCTGATCAAGGACCTGAAAAACACCGGCTGATCCTGATATCCGAAAACGAGCGTGCCGCCGGTTAACACCGGCGGCACAGTGGTGATCCGTTGCCTGAATCCACGGAATCAATTGAGCCGTTCACCGGTTTCCTTGGCGAAATACGACACCTTGCTCATGTCGAAAGCCAGGTTCAACATCTGGCCCGCCTGCGCGCTGGTTTCGGCATGCAGGCGCGCTGTGACCTGCTTGCCCCCCAGTTCTGACACCACATAGGTGTCGGCCCCGGCAGGTTCGACCATATCGACCATGCAGGCCGCCTCTTGCACACCTGCCCCGGCGCGGAAACCGGCCTCGGCGATGTCTTCCGGGCGTAGACCGAGGATGACATCCTGCGGCAGTTCCGGTGCGCGCGCATCGGTTAAGACCAGCGTATCGCCGGTTTCTCGCGTGATCGAAATCTGCGTCCCCGAACCATTGTTCGATGCCTGTGCTGGGATCAGGTTCATCGCCGGAGAGCCCATGAAATCCGCTACGAAAAGGTTGGCCGGGTTGTTGTATATCTCGGCCGGTGTTCCGATCTGCTGCACGATCCCGCCTTTAAGCACGACGATCTTGGTCGCCAGCGTCATCGCTTCGATTTGGTCGTGGGTCACGTAAACGATCGAAGCGTCCAGCGTCTGGTGTAGCTTCTTGATCTCGGTCCGCATCTCGACCCGCAGCTTGGCATCAAGGTTCGACAGGGGTTCGTCAAACAGGAACAGCTTAGGATCACGCACCAGCGCCCGACCCATTGCGACCCGTTGACGCTGACCGCCCGACAATTGGCTTGGGCGGCGGTTGAGCAGCGGTTCGATCTGCAGCAGCGACGCGACCTCTTTCAGCTTGGCATCCTGAGTGGCCTGATCGACCCCACGCACTTTCATGCCGAAGGTGATGTTCTTGGCGACCGACATGGTCGGGTACAAAGCGTAGGACTGGAACACCATCGCGATGTCGCGGTCCTTTGGGCTGACATGAGTCATGTCGTTGCCGCCGATGGACAATGTGCCGCCGGTGATCTCCTCCAGCCCCGCGATGCAGTTCAGCAGGGTGGATTTACCGCAGCCTGAGGGGCCGACAAGCACCAGGAAATCGCCCGGTTCAATCGAGATGTTTATGTCTTTCAGAATTTCGACAGGGCCGTAATTCTTGTAGAGTTTGTTGATATCAAGGATGGGAGCCATGGGTCTTATCCCTTCACTGAGCCAGCGGTCAGGCCGCGGATGAAATACTTACCGGCAACGACATAGACGAGCAGCGTCGGCAGACCCGCGATGATCGCGGCCGCCATGTCGACGTTGTATTCTTTGACGCCGGTGGTGGAGTTTACGATATTGTTGAGCGCCACGGTCACGGGCTGTGTCCCCGCCTGGCTGAAGGACACACCGAACAGGAAGTCATTCCAGATCTGCGTGAACTGCCAAATGACGGTCACCACGATGATCGGCAGCGACAGCGGCAGGAAGATCGACCAGAAGATCCGCATAAACCCGGCCCCATCGACGCGCGCAGCCTTGGTCAGCTCAGCCGGAATGGTGACATAGTAGTTGCGGAAGAACAGCGTGGTGAAGCCCAGCCCGTAGATCACGTGGACGAAGATCAGACCCGGAATGGTTCCTGCGATTCCCATGATGCCCAGAAGGCGCGCCATGGGCAGCAGAACCACCTGGAACGGGATAAAGCAACCAAACAGCATCAGCGAGAAGATGATATTCGCGCCTTTGAACCGCCACTGCGCCACGACATAGCCATTCAGCGCGCCCAGCAGGGTCGAGATGGCCACCGCAGGGACCGCGATCAGGACCGAGTTCCAGAAGTAAGGCCGCAGACCTTCGCACTGGATACCGGTACAGGCGCCGGACCATGCAGTTTTCCAGGCGTCAAAGCTGACCTCTCGCGGAAGCGAAATCAGGCTGCCAGTACGAATTTCCTCAAGGCTTTTCAACGATGTGGTCAACATCACGAACAGCGGCATCAGGTAATACAGCGCGAACAGGCCCAGCAGGACGTAAAGCAGCCAACGCAGGGCAATCTTACCAGTGGCGCTTTGGGTACGGGTTTGGGTTTGGGGCATCGACAGATCAGTCATTTTTCGCCCTCAGCTCTGAGTAAAGATAGGGAACCACGATGGCAAAGACGACCAGCATCATGATCATCGCGGACGAGGCCGCCTGACCAATATCGCCGCGAGAAAACGCCATGGCGTACATATAAGTGGCAGGCAAATCAGTCGCGTAGCCCGGACCGCCACCCGTCAGGGCGATGACAAGGTCAAAGCTTTTGATCGCGAGATGCGCCAGTACGATGAAGGCTGACAGGAAGATCGGGGCCATCGAGGGGATGATGATCGCAGTATAGATGCGCCATGTCGGGATGCCATCGACCTGCGCGGCCTTGATGATCTCTCCGTCCACTGACCGCAGACCGGCCAGGAACAGCGCCATGACGAAACCCGAGCTTTGCCAGATCGCGGCCATCACGATGGTGTAGATGGCGTAATCAGGGTTCACCAACCAATCGAACTCGAAGTTTGTGAAGCCCCAGCCCTGCACCATGGATTCTATGCCCAGGCCCGGGTTCAGAATCCACTTCCACGCGGTACCGGTCACAATCATCGACAGCGCCATCGGGTAGAGGTAGATCGTGCGGATGGCTCCTTCGACGCGGATTTTCTGATCCAGCAGGATGGCCAGCAACAGGCCCAGTACCATCGCGATGACGATGAACAGCGCGCCAAAGATATACAGGTTGTTGATCGCCGTATCCCAACGGGGCGAGTCAAAGAGGCGTTCATACTGGATGAAGCCCTTGATCTCGTATTTCGGCAGTAGTTTCGATCGGGTCAGCGACACCCATGCGGTCCATCCGATAAATCCGTAGACAAAGATCAATACGGCGATGAACGACGGTGCCAGCACCACCTTGGGCAGGTGGTTTTCCAGCCATTCGGACATTTTAGCCTCCGGGGAAAAATGCTCTGCCCCTCAGTATAGGGGGCAGAGCGTATTGGATCAGTAGCTGTTTGCTACCGCGTCCGCCAGTTGCTGAACCGCGTCAGCAGAGGACATATCCGAGTTGAAATGTGCGGTCACAACATCGGTGATCGCACCGGACTGCGACCCGCGCAGCGCCATGCCATGGGCGTAAGACGGCAGCAGCGAACCTGCGGCAGATGTCGAGCCCATGTCTTCGGCCGACAGGTTGGCACAGATGTCAAAATCTTCCAGACCAACATCGGTCCGCGCAGGGATCGAGCCTTTGTTCAGGTTGAACACTTTCTGGAAGTTCGGTGCAACGATCAGCTTGGCGAGCAGGTCCTGACCGGCTTTCTTGTCGTCGCCTTCCACGTCAAACATGGCAAAGCTGTCGACGTTGTACAGATACCCGTCGCCGGGGGTCGAGGCGCACAGGAAATCTTCGCCGGGCTTTTTGCCAGCCGCCAGGAATTCACCCTTTGCCCAGTCACCCATGATCTGGAACGCGGCTTCGCCGTTCATCACCATCGCGGTTGCGAGGTTCCAGTCGCGGCCCGAGAAGTTCTCGTCCACGTATCCGCGCAGGGTACGCATCTGATCAAACGCCTGCACCATGGTGTCCGAGGTCAACGCTTCGGGGTCCAAGTCGACCAGTGCTTTCTGGTAGAACTCAGGTCCACCGACGCCCAGCACAACTGCTTCGAATACGGTGGCGTCCTGCCATGCCTGACCGCCATGAGCCAGCGGGATCACACCGGCGGCTTGCAGTTTTTCGGCAGCGGCATTGAATTCATCCCAAGTGCTGGGCATCTCGATACCGTTTGCAGCCAGAACGTCCGCGTTGGCCCAGATCCAGTCAACACGGTGAACGTTCACCGGAGCCGCGCACCAGGTCCCTTCACACTTCATGTGCCCCGCGATCGACGCAGGAAGGACATCAGCCCAGCCTTCTGCCTCGGCCACGGCCGAGATGTCTGCCAGAACGCCTTCTTCATACCATTCCTGAATGGCGGGGCCTTTCAGCTGAACAGCTGTCGGCGCGTTACCGGCCAGAACACGTGCGCGAAGCGCAGTCATGGCCGCATCACCGCCGCCACCTGCGACCGGCATATCGGTCCATGTGCCACCGTTCGAGGCAAACTCCTCCTGCAGAACCGCGACTGATTTCGCTTCACCGCCGGATGTCCACCAGTGCAGAACTTCTGCCTGCGGTTCGGCCACTACCGACGACCCGGCCGCAATGGCAAAGGTCGACACAGTGACAAATGCAAAACGCTTCATATTTGTTCTCCTCCCTGAGAATTCGGTGCCACCCAATGGGCGGCGATGCTCGATATAGCGCTAACAGAATGCCGCATGGCAACGCAGAATGCAGAGCAATATCCTGACAAGGCGGAAATTTTCACCGCTTTTGTTACCGCGTGTTACTTTGGGCTTGAATCCGTTTCCATTCGTTACAATTGGCGGCAGCGGAGGAAGTTTGAGAGGAGGATTAGAGTGGGTATTCCCCGGCTCCTGGTGGTGGACGACGATTCTGAGATGCGTTCGATGATGACCCAGTTCTTTCAGCAGAACGGGTATATAGCGCTGCCTGCCAGTTCGGAAAGTGAAATACGCACGCATCTGACCTCAGGTCGGATCGACCTGATCCTGTTGGACGTGATGCTGGGCGATGAGAACGGTGTGGAAATTTGCGCCAGATTGCGTGCCGAGCAAGATGTACCGATCATTCTGGTCTCTGCCTTGTCGGCAGATCACCAGCGCATGGCGGGATATGAAGTTGGCGCGGATGACTACATTGCCAAGCCATTCAACCCGCAGCTTCTGCTGGCCCGCGTCCGTGCTGTGATGCAGCGCGCGCAACGCACCCCTTCGCTGGCTTATCGCCGCCGTACCCGTACATTTCACTTTGACGGCTGGGTCTTTGACGGCAAACGGGACGAGGTACATTCGCCCGACGGCTATTTAGTCTCGCTTTCACAGCGCGAGACCGCCCTGCTGAAAGTCTTGCTAGCAAATCCGCACATCCCGCTAACCCGGGATGAGATCGCCACCGCGCTTGATGTCACCGGCGAGGCTGACAAGCCCGAGGCGCAAGGCCGCGCCATCGATATGTTGGTTGGGCGACTACGCTCTAAAATCGAGGCTAATCCGAAAGAGCCTCAGATGCTACGCACTGAGCGTGGGGTTGGGTACATATTTACCGCCGACATTTCGGTAGATGAGGACGCATGACATTGCGCCTGCGCAGTTTTGGTTGGGTCTGGACGCTGTCAGCCTTCGCTGCAGGGATGTTGGCAACCGTATTGTGGTTCACCTCTGCACAGGCCTGGAACCGTTTCCAAACTCAGGCATTTGTTGCGGGATTCACCGTATACGAGGATTTGCGGACGGGGATGGCACCGCCACCCGGCTTGCTGATCAATCCCTTGCCGGCCAAGGCCGCCGCACTTGCCGATAGGGGAGAATTCCAACAAATGCCGGGCTTTTCGGATCGCCGCTTTGTCACCAATCTGTCGATCCTGACCGACAGTTCAGCCCCTCTGAGTGGACGCGAACTGACGCTAGCGGTATTGTCCGATCGTCTGGTCTATCCGGTCTCGGATATCGTGTCGGGCAACGATCAGACCGGGCCCGAGAAGATGGGCAATCTGACGCGCCTGCTTGCGACCTATTGCAGCGAACCCATCCTGATCGCGCAATTCGGGCGCGGGGTTTGGCAGCAGGTCGATGGCACCGAAATCTGGGGCTGCAAAGCTGCGCCGATTGATCTGCGCCTGCCCGCGATATTGCTGGGAATAGTCGCGCTGGCCGCGTTGCTGACCTCGGTCGGGAATGTCTCAGACAGCTTCACGCGCTTTGCACAGGCACTTGGTGACCGCAAACGTCGCGGTGGGCCACAAAGTTATGATGCGGACGGGCCGGAAGAGCTGCGCGATATCGTGGCTGCAGTGAATGATCACCTTGAGGCTGAACGCGCGCAGCTTGAGAAACGCGCCATTGTGCTGTCGGGTGTTAGCCACGATCTGGGTACGCCGGCAACGCGTGTCCGGCTGCGTGCCGCCCTGATCGACGATGCCGAATTGCGCGAGAAGCTCGAAGCAGACGTGGATCAGATGACCGGCATGATCGAAAGTGTACTAACCTATACAAGGTCCGAGCTCAGCGTTGAAGAACCGCGGCAGATCTCGTTGACCTCACTGGTCGAGTCACTGGTCGCCGACTATCAGGATATGAACTTGCCGGTATCTTTGAAAGCAATTGAACCTGTGGCTGTCGAAGGTGCGCCGTCATTGTTCATGTCGCGCCGGGGGCACGGATCGCTGCCTGAGACACGGCGCATTCTGGTGATGGGTCGACCAATCTCGTTGAGGCGGGCGCTGTCAAATCTGATCGACAACGCCTTGAAATATGGGCGCCGGGCCGAGGTTGAGCTGGAAACCGATGCTCAATCCGCCACGATTATTGTCGAAGATAAAGGCACCGATTTGTCGGTTGATGATATCGAGGCATTGCTGGCCCCGTTCCAGCGTGGGTCAAACACCGGTTCGTCAGATGGCTTTGGGCTTGGCCTGACCATCGCACGCACCGTTGCCGAGCAACATGGCGGAACGCTGAGCTTTGAGGCCGGAGACCAAGGCTTGCGCGCCTGCCTGCAGATCACCCGGCAATAGATCAAGGCGAATAGCTGCGTACCAGCGCGCTTGCGATCAAAGCCCAACCATCTGCAATCACGAAAAATGCCAGTTTGAACGGCAGGGAAACCGTGGCCGGAGGCACCATCATCATACCCATCGACATAAGGACGGCCGCAACAACCAGATCGATGATCAGGAACGGCAAAAATATCAGAAACCCGATCTGAAATGCCCGCGCAATCTCGGACAGCATGAATGAAGGCATCAGAACGGACAGAGGTGCCTCGGGTGACAGCTGCAAATCCACGCCATCCGGTCGCAATGCTGCCATCGCCTGGAACGTATCGACATCCAAACGCGCCGCCATGAAGCTGCGAAACGGCACCAGCGCGCGTTCCAGCGCGGGCTCCACGTCGATTGTTTCCTCGACCATTGGCTGGATGCCGACTTCCCACGCTTCGGTAAAAACCGGCTCCATGATGAAATAGGTCAGAAACAGCGCCAGACTGACAATCAGCATGTTGGGCGGCGATTGCTGCAACCCAATCCCTTGCCGCAGTATCGCCAATACGGTGATCAGAAACGGAAAACAGGTGATCATGATCGCCAGACCCGGTGCCAGGCTGAGCACCGTGATCAGCAATATCAGCTGAATCGTCCGGGCCGAAATCGATCCATCTTCGCCCATAGACAGCGACAACTCCTGCGCCATGCCGCTGGTGGGGACGACCAGCAGAATTGCCAGCCAGATCAGATGGCGCATCATCCGATCCCGTTTTGCAGATCCGAGATCTCTGTCAGCCGCACAGCCAGCTGCCCAGCCTGATCTCCTTCCATTTCCTCCAGCAGCCCGCGCGCGACCAATTGGTCCCCGACATACAGGTCGACGGGGTCTTCAATACGTTTGTCCAGCGCCAGAACGGCGTTTTCGCCCATGTTCAGCAGATCACGGATCAAAGGTCGCGCCCGACCGACCGAAACTGTGACTTCGATCGGAACCGCTTCGAACGGATTTGGCTTTTCGGATTTCGGAGCTTGGGAATCACTCATTTGACAGAGCCTCTTTTGCTTCAAATAGATAGGCTTCGAAAGTTGCGGCAATGGACGCGAGCAAAGCGCTACAATCCACCTCTCGATAGGCGGTGCCCACTTGCAAACGCGCCTGTCCCGGCTGCAGAGAAGGGTCCTCGGCAACTTGTGGCAACGGCGTGAGATCTTGTGGAAGAACTGCCTGAACCTGATCGGCGGCACCGTCCGGAACGGTAAGTAGCATCGGCTGCCCGATCTGTTCCCGGGCCATCTCACAAAGCTGTTCAGTCAATCTGGCGGAAAAGCCCAGTTCGACGGTTTCGGGCAAAACCACCTTTATCAGGCTCTGAAACATCGGTTCCAGCGACAATGTCATCCGGGTTAACGCCTCCTGATAGGTAAACGACAGGTCTGCTAGCGCTGCAGACAAGTCAGAGCTCAGCTGCGCCCCACCCTGTTCCCGCGCCTGCACCGCATCTTCCCAACCGGCACCATAGCCTTGCTCAAAGGCCGCAAGGCGTTGTTCTTCCAGTGCCTCTTCATCCAATAGATGAACAGCGACACAAGCTGCTGGGGCGGTGAAATCCTCAAGGAGATGAGCGATAGACATCACACCCTCTCCTCACCTTCTTCAAGCCAGCTTCGCAGGATCTCAACCGTCTCTTCCTGTTTGTCACCGATCATGGCGCGCAATCGGTCGACGGGGTCTTCACCATGGGCGCTGGCTATTACCGGAACATTTGTCTGAGCGGTCTCAGGAAGTGATGTGAACTCTTGCGCATCACCATTTGCGATCTCTCCCGTCAAGTAAGTTGCAGGCTCCGCTTCCAGCGGTATGCCTGCCGGTAGCAACGCAGGTGCAGCAGATTGTGTCAAAATGGGTCGTATGACAAACAGACCCAAAACAAGGGATACCAGTGCCAAAACGAACATCTGAATCAGCGACAAGGCATCAAGATGAATCTTCTGCCAGATCGACGACGATACCAATGTACCCTGCGGCTCAACAACAGGTAGATCAAGCGATTTCAGGGTAATGACGTCACCGCGTTCGGCATCATAACCTACGGCTGAGGAAACGAGCTCCTCCAACGCGTCAAGCTCTGGCTGCGGCATGGGTTCAAATCGTTCGACGCCTTCTGCATCAACCGTTCGGGCACCGTTGACCAGCACTGCAACGGTCAGACGTTTGATGGCGCCCGGCGCTCGGTGAACCTCGAGTTCGGTCTCGGAAACCTCATAATTCACCCGCTCGCGGGTCTGGGTGGCATTTGAATTGGATTCGTCCCCGCCAGCACCATCCCCATCCGGCAGATTTGACGCCACGGTCACGTCTGCAGACTGATTTCGCGCACTGTCAGACCGTTCTTCAACATCCGTACTGATCGCTACGCGACCTTTAGGATCGAAGCGGCGCTCACGGATCGACTCGGTTTCGGTCACCGTATCCACGCTGACCTCGACCACGGCATTACCGGCCCCGACGCGTGCTTCGACAAGTCGAAGAACTTTTTCCCGCAACTGGCGTGCTTTATCGTCTGCAGTATCAGCGGCCACGGTTGATTCCTGTGCTCCGATCACAGCGCCGTTCGAATCGATTACGGTGACGTTTTCTGGTGCAAGCCCGCTGACAGCTGACGCCACCAGTAACCGGATCGCCTTGGCCTGATCTCCTGTGATCTGCGCACCCGATGGCACCAAATATACCGAAGCAGTCGGCGCAACACTACGTTGAAACGGGTTGGCCGAACCGTTGGCGATGTGTACGCGTGCCTGGCTGACATGTGAGCTGCCGACAATCGTGCGGGCCAACTCGCCCTCTTTTGCCCGCCAATAAGCAGCGTCAAACATCTGCGACGTCGTGCCAAATCCACTGAGTGAGTCCAGCAACTCGTATCCGCGGTTGCCGTTTGCTGGCAGTCCTTCACTGGCCAACGTCATGCGCAACTCATCCCGTTGCGAACCCGGTACATAGATCGAACCACCCCGGATTTCATACGCAACACCGCGCTGATCCAGCGATCGCACGATATCACCCGCCGCACCGCTTTCGAGACCTGAATATAACAGCGTCATCGACGGTGCCGTCGCAATCCGTGACATCGCAAGCACGCCCAGAAACACCAGCACTACCGCACCGGCCACGAAAATTTGTTTGCGCTTGTCCAAACTTGCCCAGACAGTTCCGATCTGCTGCACACTCACCTCCGACTCACCGACATTCTGCTCGGCTCAACCCCTGTTTGGACGATTGCCCTTAACAATCGGTTAGTCCCTGCGGGGTTATGACAGTTGCCGAACAGATTCATGAGGACGGCATGACCGATGCAACAGCTGACGAAGTGGAAACCCCTAAAAAATCAGGAAATAAGGGCCTGATTCTTGGGATGATTCTGGCCGTGGCAGGCGGTGTTGGTGGCTATTTCATAACCGCCTCTGGCTTACTGCCAATTGGTAGCGGTGCCGAAGCAAAAGAAGAAGATAGCAATAGCAATAAAAGGCCAGCGACGGCGTTGCCAGACGTGAGCTTTGTTGATCTGCCGCCGGTGATCGTTTCGGTCAATGCAGGCGATTCACGGCATCTCAAGTTCCATGCACAACTCGAGGTGAACGCGGGCTACGCCGCCGAGGTTGAAAAGATGCAGCCGCGAATCATGGATGTTCTGAACAGTTATCTGCGCGCGGTCGAGCTGAACGACCTTGAAGATTCACTCGCCTTGGTGCGCATCCGTGGGCACCTGCTGCGACGTATAGGAATTGTCGTGGGTGACGGCCGTGTGCGCGACGTTCTGGTGACAGAATTTGTATTGAATTAGGAGGCGAAGGTGGAACTGATTGCCGATATTCTGCTGGTAGCAGGCGCGCTTGGGGCAGGACTGTACTGTTTCATTTTGGCGCGACGTTTGCGTCGATTTACTGATCTTGAAAAGGGCGTGGGTGGTGCGGTTTCCGTTCTTTCGGCCCAAGCGGAAGAGCTGCGAAAATCGCTCGATAGCGCCCGTCAGTCTTCCGACGAGTCCGGGGTTGCCCTGCAGACTTTGACTGAACGGGCGGAGTCGGTAGCGCAGCGCCTGGAACTGATGATGGCCTCGATGCACGATGTCGTACAGGAAGACCAACCAAGCCCTGAGCAGCCCGAAGAGCACGCGCAGGAAAAATCTGACGTGGACGCTGTCGAAGAAACTGTTCCTGAAAATTCTGAGCCCATATCCCTAAAACCCGTAACAAAGCCCGAGGGCTTGATGTTCTTTCGGCATGCTGCAGCGTCAAGCGGGTCGGGCCAATGATCCGCCAAAGAAAAAAGAATTCTGACCAGCGCCCGCGCGGAGGAGTTCTGACCGTCATCTCCTTGCTGATGATCGGGTCCGCCATCATTCGGATCGGGCTTGAGGCTGGGCCTGCGGTGGCGCGTGGGACTGATCCGGCCTTGGCAAAGCAAATCAAGTCGGAGCGCATTGAGACCAGCGCCGCGGATCTGCAAGTTTTGCTAGCAGAACTGCTACGCCGCGAAGTCGAACTGAATCAGCGGGAAAGCACGATTGTCGATCGAGAACATGCGCTGGACATCGCAGATCAGGCCATTGAAGCCCGGTTGGCCATGCTGCAGGAAGCCGAAGAGTCGCTGCGTGAGACCGTCGCTATTGCCGAAACGGCCGCCGAAAGCGACCTGACGCAACTGACTGATGTTTACCAAAGCATGAAACCAAAGAATGCCGCGGCCTTGTTCGAAACCATGGATGCAGTATTCGCCGCCGGATTCTTGTCACGCATGCCACCGGAGGCTGCCGCCAATGTGATGGCCGGTCTCAGCCCCGAGGCCGCCTATGGTATCAGCGTCATCATGGCTGGGCGCAACGCCCGCGCCCCACAGGAATAATGCTGATGGGCAACCACTTCTCCCACCTTAACGCCGGAGATCACTTATGATCGGACTCATCGGAATTGCTGTTATCTTCGTTATGGTTTTTGGCGGATATCTCGCCGCTGGCGGCAAGATGGCGATTATCATGAAGTCATTACCGTATGAAATGATGATGATCGGAGGCGCCGCGATTGGTGCTTTTATGATCAGTAACGACATGGGTGGGGTCAAACACACCGCGAAAGATATTGGCAAAGTGTTCAAAGGCGCGAAGTGGAAGCCCGAAGATTATCGTGATCTGCTTTGCCTGTTGTTCTCGTTGATCCGGATCGCGCGCGCAAACCCGGTTGAGGCCGAACAACACATCGAAGAGCCTGAAAACTCGTCGCTTTTCTCAGCTTATCCCAAGATCAAAGCCGACAAAGAAGCCGTGGATTTGATCTGCGACACCATGCGCTCAGCCGCGATGAACTATGACGACCCGCATCAAGTCGAAGAGGTGCTTGAAAAACGGATGGAGGCAAATTTCCATCATGCCATGCACTCGAGCCATGCCTTGCAAACTGTTGCCGACGGCCTGCCTGCTCTTGGTATCGTAGCTGCGGTTCTAGGCGTTATCAAAACCATGGGTTCGATCGACCAGCCGCCAGAGGTGCTGGGAAAACTCATCGGCGGCGCGTTGGTCGGCACTTTTCTGGGCGTTTTTCTTGCCTATGGTTTGGTCGGTCCGTTTGCTGGCAAACTGAAAGCTGTAGTTGAAGAAGACAACCATTTTTATCAACTCATCAAGGAGGTTCTGGTCGCGAATCTGCACAATCACAACGCTGCGATGTGCATCGAGGTCGGACGCCAAAACACGCCAACCCACAACCGCCCAAATTTTTCGGAGCTTGAAGAGGCCTTGAAAGAAATCAAACAGGCGGCTGCATGATACGGGCTTTGACATTAATTTTATTGGCCCTTGGCACCAGTGTGTCAGCGCAGGTGCTGCGTGTTCGCTCGGGTGAACACGATGGATACACCCGTCTGGTGATACAAGTGCCTGCCGGCACCGATTGGGTTATGACTCCAAACGAACGCGGTGCTGATCTGAATATTGCTATCAAAGGCGCCACATTCGATACCGGAACCGTATTTGACCGGCTGACCAGCAAAAGACTTCAGTCTCTAACTCAGGCTAGTTCAGGTGGAGCTCTGAAGATGGTCTTTGGATGTGAATGTGTCGCCACCGCATTTCTGCATCAACAAACTATGGTGGTCGTGGACATCTCGCCCGGTAAATTCATTCCGGTTGCGGTTCCAAAAATCGACGTGGTGACAGACCTTCACCCGGACATCGCAAAGCAAGCTCCGCCTCCAGCACACATCCCTGCAACTGCGCTGGCGTTGCCCTTGTTGCAAATGAGTCATCAAAACTTTGAGGACGAGCTGATATCCCGCATATTACAAAGCGCAGATCGTGAGGTTATTGACCTCACACTTGCTGGTGTTGGGCGCAGACAATCCGCTCGTTTTGGACCTTTGAAAACCTCAGACGCACAAGCGCCCAATTTACGATTGTCTTCAGTTCTGGACGACGCCCGGGGTCTCGAAAGTCTGGAACTTCCGGAATTCGATGCCAAATTTGAATGCATCACCGATGCTGAACTGGAGTTCGACTCCTGGGCAGGCCCCGAACCATTTGTGGTGCAGGTAGCGCGTCTGCGAACGGGGCTATTCCAGGAGTTTGATCGACTCGATCAGGAAAAGGCCCTGAATCTGGCCAAGCTGTACACATATTATGGATTCGGAGCCGAAGCGCTGCAGGTGTTAGATCTGCTGCCAGGAACGACGACAGAGCAACAACGTATTTCGGCGATGGCGTCTACTCTCGATGGTTTGACTGCGTCTGAACCGCACTCATTCGAAGGTCAACAAAGCTGCGAAAGCGCTGCAGCGCTATGGGCACTTCTGGCCGAGAAGAAATTGGCACCGGAGGCACAGCTGAACATAATCGAGCAAGCATTCAACCGGCTTCCCGAACACCTTAGGCGGCAACTCGGGTCGACTCTGGCAGACTTGCTGGCAACAACCGGGCGGCTGGAAGCAGCGCGGCGTATTTTGCGTTCGGTCGACAGATTGATGACCGCTGAAACGGCCGACGTGACCCTGACCAGGGCCACGATCGCCGATGCCGAAGGCAATGCACATACCGCGAGCGCTCACTTGACTGAAGTCATAGCCACCCCAAGTGCTTCTGAGGAAGCGCCTCTGGCGCTGGCGCGGTTGATCGAAAAAAGATGGGCTGATCGGGTTTCGATACCACCCAAAGATCTCGATTTAGCGGCAGGTTACGCACGTGAACTCAGAAACTCCGAACTCGGGCCCATGATGGCGCGCGCTCATGTGCTTGCGTTGTCGATGTCGCAGGAGTTTGATGGTGCCATGCATCATATCCAAAATGCACCTGATGATAAGGATTGGCGCCGCACGCGAGATCAGGTGCTGCAACTGCTTGTTGAGCGGGCGGATGACATCACCTTCCTGCGCTACATTTTCGGACTGAAGGAGAAAACTCGCATTACCCTGAGCGTGGATACGGCCACATCGGTGGCGCGTAGGTTGGTCAATCTTGGGTTTTCGAGCGCTGCCCGGGAATGGACAGACCCATCGGGCGATCAAAACCATGCTATCGAGCGTGCCCAGATTCGGGCGCGTTCATCTCTACTAAGCGACCATCCTCGCCAGGCTTTGCTAGAATTGTCTGAAGATCCCTCGGACGACGCGCGAGTAATGCGGGCTCAAGCTTTGGCGCGGGAGCAAAACTTCAACGCCGCGGCGGAATTGTTAAGAGAAACTGGTCAGATCGAGGCTGCCGACCGCCTATCCTGGTTGGCGGGCACGAATGAGATTGATGCGGAGGATTCGAATGTCTTCAGCGATCTAAATCGAATCAGAATATCGTTAGATCAACCGATTGAACGGCAATCTGACAAACCTCTGGCAGATGCCAAAACGCTTACTAAGGAGAGCGCCAATGCCCGCGCGCAAATTTCTGATATGCTTGAAATCGTGCAAACAGGCGGATTGAATTGATCGGACCCGCAGCGCCCAGTGGTTATGCTGTTTCAGAGTTGGTCATTCGTTTTACACCTTATATCAGTCTCTAACTTGGCGATTCTCGATCATGTAATTTAATTCGGCGTGGTGCCGTATCAACATGCGGGTGGGTCGTATATCAGGGCAGACAGATTGGAAAAGCTCGACCCGGGTTGGGTCAAATTCAATGTGGCCGCAAGGATCTGGGCGGCCCGATCGCCACCCACAGCTGGCGCTGCAAATTCGGTGAATTTATCGGTAATCTCCTGTTTGCTCAGGGGATTTTCCTGACCACCGCGCGCGTTGATATCACCTGAATGATAAACAGATCCGTCCAAGGTTTCGATCTCGACATCTGCCCATCGTCCTGCTGGGAAACGGGCAGAGTGACGTGGGCTCTCATTGACCTTAATCAGCCTTGTGATCTCTGCGACCGCTGGATCGGACAGGCCTTCGCCCGAGATATGTTCCACGCCAATGCGGCCGTGAACTGCCTGAACCGCTACAGCAAATGGCAACGAGTATTGAGCTTGTGAGGTAGTCAGAGGGTGGTCAGAATACAGACAAGCTGCTTCTTTAAAGCTATTGATGCGGATGGCTGCGATCTGTTGATGTGTCAGCTTGTGTACCTGCATCAGCATCTGAACACCGTCGATTGATGCATGTGCCCAACGGCAGATTGGATAGGGTTTGATATATTGCTGCTCAACTTGCCAGACCCGGCCAAGATCGTCCCAGAATGGAACAGCCTCTTTCGCCTCGATCGTGATTGCAGGTGATCCGGTAAATCCGCGCTCGGCCAGGATGGCAGATGACAACCCCACCAGGGCACCCCAACCGGAACCGTCGTGCAACATTGTTGGATTTGCAATCTCGCGCATCATTTGGCTGCGTGGCCCGTGGAATTCTGCAATCCCCAACGCCTGTCGCAGTTGATCTGGGGCATGACGGCGTAAACGCGCCGCCAAAGCAGCCACGCCCAACGCATTCCAGGCACCGGAAGTGTGATAGTCACTGACCGTTGCGTGTAGGGTCAGGCCAGCCCGACCCGCGATTTCATACCCGATGATCATAGCCGCCAGAGCCTCACGACCCGACAGATCCGGGCATTGTTCGGCCAACGCAGCAAGCGCCGGAACAATGGCAACTCCGATGTGGCCTTTGACGGGATTGAACCCGTCATGGGCATCCAGATTATCGGTTTGGCTGGCAGTTGCATAAGCTGCACCTGCAAGACTGGCGCGCCGCCCGTCGAACAGCATCCGAGCGCTAAAATCAGGCTCTGAACTTGCAAAAAGCAACGCTGCGGTATCCCGGGCGATCCCACCGGCCTGCATCGATCCTGCAGCGATTAGAACACCCATCGTATCCAGCAACAAATACGCAGCTGTCTCGCGTGCTGTGTCGGGAATGTCTTCGGCGGTACCGTTCAGAGCAAACTCGGCAACCCGGTCAAAAACGTTGGTCATTTCACTGGCTCCGCAACGGCTTTCGTATCGCGTAATCTGTTTCCGGCGGGGTCGAACGGTGGCTTTGAAAGGAATTTAGCTTTGTGTGGTTTTCCAAGGATGAAGATGTCAACCGTGTCTCCGGGTTTTGCGGCTTTGGGGTTGGCGTAACCCAGGGCCAGGGATTTGCCGACCGAATACCCATATGCGCCGGAAGTTACCCGGCCCACCGGGGTACCGTCGGGGGTGAAGATCGGTTCACCGCCAGTGGCGTCGGCTTTGTCCGCATCGACCTCGAATATCGAGAGCACCTCGCGCGGGGCGTTATCCTTGACCCGTAGATAAGCATCTTTGTGCAGAAATTCTTTGTCCAACTTGATCAGACCTGACAGGCCAACCTCTTGTGGCCAGTATTCCTGAGAATATTCTCGCCCCCACGAGCCATACCCCTTTTCGATGCGCAACGATCCCAGTGCGCGGCCACCAACCGGGCCACCGCTCAGGTCTTTTGCTGCCTCAAATAGCGCTGAATAGAGCCTGATTTGATCTGATTCCGCGCAATGCAACTCCCACCCCAGATCGCCAGTAAAGCTGACGCGGATGGCCAGGCAATTAATGCCCACCACCTCGATGGTGCGCGAGCGCATAAAGCGGAACGCGTCGTTTGAAAGGTCCGCATTGGTCAGCCGCTGTAACAATTCGCGCGACTTGGGCCCAGCCACGTTGAAGCCTGCAATGCGATCGGTGGCGACCTCGAACGTGGTGCCTTCAGGCAAGCCGATCATGTTGAAAAACCGCTGATGATAACGCTCGGCCATACCCGAACCGATCATCATATACTCTTCATCAGCTAACTTGGTGATGGTAAAGTCACCAGCCACGCCGCCGCGAACTGAAATCAGGGGCGTCAGGCACGAACGACCAACCTCGGTCGGGACCTTGTTGGCCACCAGACGATCCAGCCAGTCATAAGCACCTGGGCCTTTCACGACGTAATTGGCGAAGTTCGAGATGTCGATCACACCCACATGATCGCGCAGCATCTGCACCTCGCGGCCCACCGGTTCCCACCAGTTCTGACGGGTGAACCCATTGGTTTCCTGTAAACCGGGCTGATCGGCAAACCACAGCGGATGTTCCCAGCCGCAGTTCAAGCCAAAGACCGCGCCCATATCCTTTTGCATTTCATAGGCGGGACGCAGGCGCGCGGGGCGTCCCGCGCTGCGCTCCTCATTGGGGAAATGGATGGCGAAACGGTGAGTATAGACGTCCTCGACCCGTGCCTTGGTAAAGGCCTTGTCGGCCCAGTCGCCGAACCGGGCTAGATCCCAGGCGAACATGTCGTATTGCGGCTCGCCTTCGATCATCCATTGCGCAGACAGCAGACCCAGCCCGCCCGATTGCGAGAAACCGGGAATGATGCCGGTGCAGCAGAAATAGTTCTGCAGCTCGGGCACTGGACCCCAGATTGCGTTTGAATCAGGAGACCAGATCATTGGCCCGTTGATCACTCGTTTGACGCCCGCCGTGGCAGCAACCGGGACCCGTTCTGTGGCGCGGATGACATTTTCCATGATCCGGTCCAGATCGTCTGGGAACAGGTCATGGGCAAAATCCAGCGGCGTGCCGCTTTCGGCCCAAAACCGCATGTCTTTCTCGTAGGCGCCGATCAGAAGGCCGTTGCCTTCCTGGCGGAAGTAATATTCTCCGTCCCGGTCAGCGATCGAGGGTAAGCGGTGCCCAAGATTAGCCACTTCGTCGATGGCTTCAGTGACGAAATACTGATGCTCGGTCGGTTGCAGTGGCAGTTCGATGCCCGCCATTGCAGCCACTTCGCGCCCCCACAGGCCCCCCGCATTCACAACCCATCGAGTGTGAATGTCCCCCTTATCCGTGCGCACGATCCAAGAGCCATCGGATTGCTGTTCAGTCCCTATTACAGGGCAAAACCGCTCAATTGTGGCCCCCATTGCCCGCGCACCCGCAGCGTAGGCGTGGGGAACCCCGGACGGATCGACATTGCCCCCATCGGGTTCGAACATGATGCAACGGATGTCGTCAAACTGCGCCAACGGGTGAAGTTCACACGCCTGTTCGCGGCTGATCTCATAAAAGTTCAAACCGTAGAACCGGGCTTTCGCCTCCTGCAGTCGTAGCTGATGTTCGCGATCTTCGGTTTGCGCCAGATACAACGAACCAGATTGGAAAACCCCGCAGCCCTGCCCGGTTTCCTTCTCCAGCTCTTTGTACAGGTTCATCGTATAGTGCTGGATGCGGGTGATGTTGTTGTTGTCATGCAGGCCGTGGATGTTCGCTGCCGCATGCCAAGTTGATCCCGAGGTCAGCTCATCGCGTTCCAACAGAACCACATCGGTCCAACCAAGCTTGGCCAAATGATAGAGGATTGAGCAGCCAACCAATCCTCCTCCGATCACGACGGCCTGAGCGTGGGTCTTCATGGTCTGATCTCCTGTCTGCGAACCTAGTGCTCTCAGGAAAGTCAGCCACAGCCAAATGTCAGGTTATGCTCTGTTCCCGACGCGAAATGTCGGGAACAGAGTCTGAATGACCGGTTTTGATCAGTAAGGGGCCTCGACATCGTTCATCGAAACATACACTGTCTTCATCTCGCTAAAGTGGTTGATCGCCAGTTTCGAGTTCTCGCGCCCCACGCCCGACATCTTGGACCCACCGAACGGGGCCTCAACCGGGGCGAGGTTATAGGTGTTGATATAGCAAGTGCCAGCTTCGAACCCCGCCACAATTCTATGGGCGCGGGTCAGGTCATTGGTGAAGACACCGGCAGCCAGACCGAATTCGGTATCATTGGCACGCGCCAGCACCTCTTCTTCGGTTTCAAAATCCAGCACCGACATCACAGGTCCAAAAATCTCTTCTCGTGCGATTGCCATATCGTCGGTGACGTCGGCAAAAACTGTGGGCTGCATGTAGTACCCGTCACCTGCGATCCTGTCGCCGCCGTAGACCAACCTCGCACCCTCGGCTTTACCTTTTTCGACATAGCCCAGCGCAATATTCATCTGGTTTTCGCTGACCATCGGGCCAAAATTGACCTCCTCATCCAGCGGATCACCAATTTTCGCAGTGGCCAGACGATCGGACAAACGCGAAAGAAATGCTTCCTTGATACCCTTTTGTACAAAGACGCGAGTGCCGTTGGAACATACCTGCCCCGAAGAATAGAAATTGCCCAAGATCGCACCCGAGACCGCATTGTCGAGATCTGCATCGTCGAAAACGATCATCGGGGACTTCCCGCCCAGCTCCATGGTGACGTGTTTCATGCCATCGGCTGCCGCCGCATAGACCTTGCGGCCCGTTGGAACCGACCCCGTCAGCGAGACCTTGGCCACACGCGGATCGGTAACCAGGCTGGCCCCGACATCTCCATAGCCTTGCACCACGTTGTAGATACCTTTTGGCGCGCCCGCCTCGATCAAGATTTCGGCCACCTTCAAAGCTGACAATGGTGTGGTTTCAGACGGTTTGAAGACCATCGCATTGCCGCAGGCCAGCGCTGGGGCACCTTTCCAACAGGCGATCTGGGTCGGGTAGTTCCACGCACCAATGCCGACACAGACACCCAATGCCTCGCGGATCGTATAAACGAAATCTCCACCCCCCAGTGGGATATGTTCGCCGGTCAGAGACCCTGCCAAGCTACCAAAATATTCCAAAGCATCTGCGCCGCTTGTCGCATCTGCCACAAGTGTTTCCTGCAGTGGCTTGCCGGTGTCATGGGTTTCGAGAACTGAAAGCGCCCGATTGCGATCCCGCATGATGTCCGACGCACGCCGTAGGACCCGGCCCCGTTCCGTGCCCGACATGGCGGCCCAGCTTGCCTGAGCCGATTTTGCGCTGTTTAGAGCCTGTTCTATGACTTCAGGTGTTGCAGAATGCAACCGCGCGATAACTTCACCGGTGGCTGGATAGATAACGTCGATTGGGGTGCCTCTGGTATCTTCAACATAATTGCCGTTGATGAAATGGCTGGCCTTGGGCTGAAATTTCATGCCGAGTCCTTCTCTTTTCGGATCACCCCTGCGCAAGGGGAGGTGTGTGTTGCTGACAGACTTAGCTTTCATTGATTGACCAGTCAATAAATCCAGTGATTGGCAGGTTCTCGCCGAATCCAAATGGCCTTCTCTTGAAATGAAAGGTTGATGTTCTATTTATGTTCTACATAGTCAGAGGATAACCCCGATGGCCCAGAACATGCGAAAAGCCGCACTTGGCGGCACGTCAAACGATTATCACCTGTTGCCTGTGACAGATCGGCAGATGCGCTATGCCCGCGCGATTGCGCAACAGTCCGCGCTTGAGATTCCTGTCGAGGCGCAACACGACCGTAAATCACTATCAGACTGGATATCGGCCCATAAGCCGCATGACCCGTCGCCTTTCGCAAACTATCCAACGGGCAAGCAGGTCGCGTTTGCGGAGCGTATCTCGCGCACCAAACGGCGTCCGATCCCGTCCGAGTGTTTCCGCGACAGACAATTGATGTCTCGATGGATCGATCACAACAAATAAGCTGGTCTACTTGCTGTGGTTGCGCGCGTATAGCGCCACGGCTGCGGCTACAAACATGCCCAACAGGATATAGCCCGTAACCGCCTCGGCCACGGCCAACCCACGGCACAGGCCGGTCGGAGACATGTCGCCATATCCGACCGTGGTGAAAGTGACGTACGAAAAATACAGAATATCTGCCGGTCCTTTGGCGCCGACAACACAATGATCCTCATACCCGAAGGCGCCGTAGACGGCTGCAAATAGGAACGGCACAACCTGAATGAAGGACACCCCCATCAAAAACAGCATTCTGCGCGGGGATTTCACCTGGGTTATGTAGTAGTAGGATTGCGAAACCATCCAGACCACCAGCCCAACCGATGCAATCGTACCGATCGTGTCACCTGCGGTGGTTTCATTCAGACGCGACAAACCGTACCAAGCGAGGAAACTGGCCAGAACCAGCCCTAAGGCTGCCAATAGGGTGGATTTCCATTCTTCCAGGGTTCTGGGTTCGTGAGTCATATCCGCTCCATCAGGCAGGCCCAAAGGCATCATCCGTTTTTCGGCATAGCCTGCAAGATGAATTCAATCTGACCCCAGATGTTCCTCACCTCGCGCGCGGGCCAGCTGGATTTGTCTCTGCCGCTCGCGAAACCGTGCCTTGTCCTGTTCGGACGTCTCATCAACACATCGATGGCAAGATACACCATGTTCGTATTCAGGGCGCTTTACATCTTCAGGCAGGATTGGGCGGCGGCAGCCATGGCAAAGCTTGTGTGGGCCTTCGACCAGCCCATGACCAACTGAAACGCGATTGTCGAAGACAAAACACTCACCCTGCCACGTGCTGTCTTCGCGTGGCATCTCCTCGAGATAGCGCAGGATGCCACCTTTCAGGTGGTAGACATCCTCGACGCCCTGCCCCAGCAGATAATTAGTGGACTTTTCACATCGAATTCCGCCGGTGCAGAACATGGCGACACGCTTGTTGTGAAATCGCTCTTTGTTTTCTTCCCACCATGCTGGGAAATCGCGGAAACTTGCCGTGTTTGGATCTATTGCGCCTTCAAACGTGCCGATTGCAACTTCGTAGTCATTGCGCGTATCGATCACCACCACATCGTCCGAGCGGATCAGATCGTTCCAGTCCTCGGGCTCAACATAGTTTCCGACACTGGCACGTGGGTCGACATCGGGCTGCCCCATCGTCACGATCTCTTTTTTCAGACGCACCTTCATCTTACCAAAGGGTGGGTGGTCTGAGGTTGCCTCTTTCCATTCCAGATTGTTGCAACCCGGAAGCGCGCGGATATGCGCCAGCACCGCATCAATCCCAGCGCGGGGGCCGGCTATGGTGCCGTTGATCCCCTCGTGCGCCAGCAACAGGGTTCCTTTCACCGATTGAGCGCGGCAAAGCTCGTGCAAGGCAGGGCGCAATGCATCAGGATCAGGGAAGCGTGTGAAATGGTATAGGGCAGCGATTGTGTACATGTGCGCGATCTAATGCGCCTGATGAAAACACTCAAGAGACAGCATTGACGATCCACGCTGCGCGCCATACCGATTATGTAACTGAAGGAGACCAACATGTCCCACGCGCTGCTCGTCATCGATGTTCAGAATGATTTCTGCCCGGGAGGTGCACTCGCCGTTGCGGGTGGCGATGAAATCGTCGCTCCGATCAACGCGATCATGGGCGATTTCGACGCGGTGATCCTGACTCAGGATTGGCATCCGGCGGGGCATTCGTCTTTCGCCAGCTCACATGACGACAAATCCCCGTTCGAAATGATCAAGATGCCCTACGGCGCTCAAGTCCTGTGGCCTGATCACTGCGTTCAAGGCTCGGATGGCGCGGCCTTTCACCCGAACCTGCGTACCGATGGCGACCTGATCATCCGAAAAGGCTTTCGCCGCGACATCGACAGTTATTCGGCATTCTTCGAAAATGATCATTCCACTCCGACTGGTCTGAAAGGCTATCTTGAAACGCGCGGGATCGGACAGTTGACGATGGTTGGACTGGCGACAGATTTCTGCGTCCATTATTCGGCGGTAGATGCGGCACAACTGGGATTTGACGTTACTATCAGAACCGGTCTGTGCCGTGCGATAGATATGGATGGATCATTATCAGCTGCCGAGAAATCAATGCGCGAAGCGGGTGTCAAATTGGCCTGAGGATCAATTCGCTGCGCCGTACTCCGCCAGGAGCTTCAGTATCACAAACAATATCACAGCCAGCCCCAACGCAAATCCCAATCGCCCAACCAGGGTGCGCCGTTCCGGGCGTACCGACTCGGGGCTTTGGGCTTGTACGGCTCGCGCAGGTGCCGGGCGGAGAACATGACCGGGCTTAGCTGCCCTGATGTGTGCCAGGAAGTGATGAAAATCAAACTCGCCGCAATATTCGCCCTGAACACCCATGTTCCGAATGTTTGCAAAAAGCCGTTTCAGAATTACGACGCGATTCTCGGAATCCTCGGGCCGGTAATATCCGGTGGACCGATTGTCACTCACCGTATCCAGACTGAAGCCAGATTCCAGAAATATGCGACGTATTTTAGGCGAAGCTGCCCGCAAGGCATCTGCAGTCTTGATATTCCTGAACTGCGCGCGCACCGGGGGTCGCCCTGTTACCGCTGTGTGTCCATGTTCCGGATCAACCTCATCCGGAGCAATCGCCACTATGTCAAAGTCGTACTCGAGACTCATTCACCAAATTCAACCTCTCAACCATCCCCACCCCCTCACTAAAGCGTGAAGGACACTCATAATATGCCCGCAATGTGACTTGTCATGGGCATTGTTACCAATCCGGCGACTCTTGCCAATCAGCGCGCTGATTGATCTAACAACGGAAATCGCAGGAGGTCCCCATGGTCGACATCGCGACGCGGGTCTACAATCACAAATGGAAGATTGACCCAATTGTGCGGTCATTAATAGACACAGACTTCTACAAACTGCTGATGTGCCAGTCAGTGTTTCGTAATAAGCCCCAAACAGACGTGGTTTTTTCGCTCATTAACCGGTCGAATCACGTTCCATTGGCCAAATTGATCGATGAAGGTGAGTTGCGTGAACAGCTGGATCATATCCGATCCCTCAGTCTCAGCCGGGGTGAAAGCACCTGGCTGCGCGGCAATACGTTCTATGGCAAACGCCAGATGTTCCGCCCTGATTTCATGGAGTGGTTCGAAAATCTGCGTCTGCCGCCTTATCATCTGGAACGCAAAGGCGATCAGTATGAACTGACCTTCGAAGGCAAGTGGCACGAGGTCATGTTGTGGGAAATCCCAGCATTGGCTGTGCTGATGGAACTCCGCTCGCGCGCAGTTCTAAACGGGATGCGTCGGTTCGAGCTTCAGGTACTGTATGCCCGCGCAATGACACGCGTTTGGGAAAAAATCGCCCAGCTTCGCAACATTGAGGGACTGGGAATTGCGGATTTCGGCACACGACGGCGGCATTCGTTTCTGTGGCAGGACTGGTGCGTGCAGGCGATGATCGAAGGTTTGGGATCATCCTTCACCGGTACGTCCAACTGCCTAATTGCGAT
Organism: Ruegeria sp. CL5; assembly: GCF_056536485.1. Classification (NCBI taxonomy): domain Bacteria; kingdom Pseudomonadati; phylum Pseudomonadota; class Alphaproteobacteria; order Rhodobacterales; family Roseobacteraceae; genus Ruegeria; species Ruegeria sp. CL5. The sequence goes on along the minus strand of NZ_JBQFPS010000004.1, from coordinate 284,759 downwards.
GCGCCGCGAAGTAGAGGCTATCGGCACCAATGCACATGAATTACCCATGGTCTATTCGGCTCTGGCTGAAGATGACGCTGCGCTCGCCCAAGCGCCATATGATGTGCTTAGCGACTGGCATGAAGAACATGACGGTAATCTGCGTATTATTCTACCTGATACCTATGGCACCAAAGGGTTTTTGGACCGCGCTCCCGACTGGCTGGCAGGCTGGACAGGAATACGTATCGACAGCGGCGATCCTGCAACCGGGGCCGAAATTGCAATTGATTGGTGGAAATCTCGAGGTGAAGACCCCACTCAGAAACGCATTATCTTCTCGGACGGATTGGACGTGGACAAAATTCGCGAGCTGCACGCCCAGTTTGCTGATCAGACTAACGTATCGTTTGGCTGGGGCACTCTGCTGACCAACGATTTTCGCGGGCTTGTTCCAAATGACGCGCTGGCCCCTTTCTCGTTGGTCTGTAAGGCAGTGTCCGCCAATGGCAAACCAACCGTGAAGCTGTCTGACAACCCGGAAAAGGCAATGGGGCCAACAGATCAGATTGAGCGGTACAAGCGGGTTTTTGGCGTCGGAGCGCAGAAAGCGATCGAGGTGATCGTTTAGCCGTGATAGGCAGCGACCGTCTTAAGCTGTGAGAACCCGTACAGCGCCTCGAAGCCTTTTTCGCGGCCGTGGCCGGATTTACCAACACCTCCAAAAGGCAACTCAACACCGCCGCCCGCACCATAGTTGTTGATGAAGACTTGCCCCGACTGCAGCCCCTTGGCCAGTCGCATCTGGCGTGCCCCATCCCGCGTCCAGACGCTGGCGACAAGGCCATAGTCGGTGCTATTCGCTATGCTTAGAGCCTCTTCCTCGGTTTCAAACGGTATCAAAACCTGAACCGGGCCAAATATTTCATCCCGCGCAAGCACATGGTCCGGAGAGACGTCAGCAAAGAGTGTGGGCAGGACATAAGCCCCATTTTCTGGGGCGTTTTCCACGATTTGCCCCTGTCCGGCGATGGTCAAATCCGCGCCCTTCTCAAGAAAACCGTTTACGATCTGTTTTTGCCGTTCCGAGATCAACGGCCCGACGCGCAGATCGTTCATCGCCGGTCCCACGGATAGCTCGCTATATGCCTCTGACATACGGGACTTGACCTGCTCATAAACGCCCCGCTGAACCAAAATGCGAGATGAGGCCGAGCATGTTTGGCCCGCATTCTGAATGCCCGCATTCACCAGAAACGGCAGCGCAGCATCCAGATCGGCATCATCGAAGACCAGTTGCGGAGACTTGCCGCCCAATTCCAGCGTCACCGGAACAACATTTCGACCCGCCGCCTGCTGAACCAACGCGCCCGTCGCGACCGAACCTGTGAATGAGATGTGATCCACACCTAGATGCGCCGACAGGGCCGCGCCCGCCTCACCTCCCAGTCCGGGCACCACATTCAAGGCCCCGGGTGGCAAGCCCGCCTGTGTCGCCAGGTGAGCGAAGGCCAATGCGGTCAGGCAGGCTTCTTCCGCCGGTTTCAGAACGCAGGCGTTGCCCATCGCCAGCGCCGCCCCGACCGAGCGGCCAATGATCTGCATCGGATAGTTCCACGGCACGATATGGCCGGTCACACCATGCGGTTCACGCAGCGTGTAGACCGTATAACCATCCAAGTAGGGAATGGTCTCGCCCATCACTTTATCAGCAGCACCGCCGTAAAACTCGCAATACCGCGCCAAGGCAACGGCATCCGCCCGTGCCTGGGTCAGCGGTTTGCCGACATCCATCGCCTCAAGCTGTGCCAGATCATCCACCCGTTCCAGAACCAGTTGCCCCAACCGGGTGAGAACACGCCCCCTTTCCAGCGCGGTCATGCGACCCCATTCCTCATCGCGCGCAGAACGGGCGGCCTGCACCGCAGCATCTATATCGCGTTCGTTACCCCTTGCGATCTGGCAGATTTCAGAGCCGTCCGAGGGATTAACAAGCGTCAAGGATTGCCCTGACGCAGGTGTTTTCCATTCACCACCAATCAGACACAGGCTGGGATCGAACCAGAGGGGATTAGACATCAGAAACTCCTAAAACAGGCTCTAATAAAGTACTTTTGGATCATGCAGCTCCCTGTCCGATCTCTTGCAGACTGGGCGCTGCATCAATTAGCGTTCGCGTGTAGGGGTGCTGTGGCTGGATAAAGACCTGCTCGGTTTCACCCTGCTCGACAATCTTGCCGGCCTGCATCACCAGCACGCGGTCGGTGATCGTACGAACCACACTCAGATCGTGGCTGATAAACAGATATGTCAGATCGTAGGTCTCACAAAGCTCGACCAAAAGATCGAGGATCTGGGCGCGTACCGAGACATCGAGGGCCGAGACAGCCTCATCGAACAGGATCAACTCGGGCTGGATGATCAGTGCACGGGCGATGGCGATCCGTTGGCGTTGCCCGCCCGAAAACTCGTGGATATACCTGCTTGAGTCATCCGGGCTGAGGCCAACCGCAGTAAGCATTTCGGCAATGCGATCCTGCCGTTCGGACCCGTTTGGCGGGGTTTCGAGTAGGTGAAACGGCTCGGTGATCAGGCGCGCAACCCTGTGGCGCGGATTAAAACTGCCGTAGGGGTCCTGAAACACCACCTGCATCTTGCGACGTACTGCCAGATTGGGTTTATGGCCTGTAAATACAGGCTGACCATCCAGAGATATTCGGCCTTGTTGCACCTCTTCGAGACCCAATATCGCCCGCGTTAGGGTCGATTTTCCGCAGCCGGACTCACCAACCAACCCCAATCGTTCCCCTCGGTTCAGCGTAAAGCTAACCTGATCGACGGCCCGGTGATGGCCAGGTGCATCGAACAAGCGCTTTCTGGGCAAGCGGTAGTCCCGAACCACTTTGTCGACTTCCAGCAATGGCCGTGGCTCTGGGGCTACCGGCAGGTTGACCTGATGCCCCGAAGCCTCGAACAGCATGCGGGTATAGGGGTGTTGCATATGGCGTAGCAGATGTTCAGTTGCGCCGGTTTCAACCACCTCGCCATGCCGCATAACTACGATCTGATCCGCCATGCCAGCAACCACTGCCAAATCATGGGTGATCATCAGCAGACCCATGCCGTATTCCGTCACCAGTCCTTTGAGCAAGTCGAGGATTTGTGCCTGCGTCGTCACGTCCAGCGCCGTTGTCGGCTCATCTGCGATCAGCAGTCGGGGGCGCAACGCAATCGCCATGGCGATCACCACACGCTGACGCTGTCCACCCGACAGCTCATGCGGAAAGCGTGTCATAGGGAACCGGTCGGTGGGCAATCCGACCCGCGCCAAAACCTCTTCGGCCCGTGCGCGCGCCTGGGCGGGGGGCATGGCCTTGTGGATCAGGATGGTCTCCATCACCTGATCGCCAATTGTCTTCACCGGGTTCAAGGCAGTCATCGGCTCTTGGAAAACCATTCCGATCGCGGCACCCCGCAGGGCGCACATCTCTGCTTCTGACTGATTCAGCAGGTTCTGACCGTCAAGCTGCAGCACTCCTTCCGCATCAGCCCCGTTGGGTAGCAACTGCATCACGGCAAGGGCGGTCATAGACTTGCCTGAACCGCTCTCGCCCGTCACAGCCACAATCCTCCCCGGCGCAAGTGATAGGTTGATCCGTTTCAGGATTTGAGTGCCGTGAATGGTTAGCGAAAGGTCCTTGATCTCAAGTAAGCTCATGCGCGGGCCACCCGTATCCGAGGGTCCAACCAGTCGCGCAAGCCATCACCCAGAAGGTTCAGACCCAGAACCGTCACGATGATCGCCAAACCCGGAATCAGAGCCAAATGCGGGGCAAAACTGACCATTGTTTGCGCGTCGGCCAGCATTCTGCCCCAACTTGGTGTGGGCGGTTGCGCACCCAGGCCGACATAAGACAGCCCGGCCTCGGCCAGAATACCCAGAGAGAATTGAATCGTTCCCTGAACGATCAGCAGATTGGCGACATTGGGCAGGATGTGTTCAGCCGATATGCGTGCCGCCCCTTTGCCTGACACGCGGGCGGCGAGGATGAACTCGCGCTCCCACAGCGACAGGGCCGCACCTCGGGTGATGCGCGCAAAGACAGGGATATTGAAGATACCAATGGCGATGATCGCGTTGATGGCCCCGGCACCAAAGACAGCGGTGATCAGAATGGCGATGACAAGAGAGGGAAATGCAAAGACCAGATCATTGCCGCGCATGATGATTTCGTCCAGCCACGATCCTTTGCGCGCGGCAGCGGTCAGGCCCAAGGGGACGCCCAGCGCCATGCCGATCCCGACGGCCACCAACGCCACCGCAATCGAGGTACGCGCACCGACCATGATCATCGAGAACATGTCGCGCCCGAAATGATCGGTGCCGAACCAGTGTTGTGTGTTTGTCGGTTGCAGCTTGGCCGGTATATTGAGCGCGGCATGGTCATATGGCGTCCAGACAAACGATACGAGCGCTGCCAAAAGCACCAGTGAGGACAGCGCGGCACCGAGGATTAGGTTGCGGCTCATGTCCTGCTCCTCAGTCTTGGATCGACGGCGGCATAGGCCAGATCGACCAAAAAGTTCACCATGATGACGGCGAAGACCAGCAACATGACGACCGATTCCACTACGATCAGGTCACGTGCAGAAATCGCCTGAAACACCAGCCGTCCAAGGCCTGGCAGATAGAAAACCTGTTCGATGATGATCGAGCCTGCCAGCAGGAAGGAAAATTGGAGCCCGATGATCGTCAGCACAGGAATCAGAGCATTCCGCACCCCGTGTCGCCACAGCGCTTGACGGCGTGACAGACCCTTGGCGCGGGCAGTACGCATGAAATCCTCGGCCAGAATGTCCAGCAATGCTGATCGCATAACCCGCGCAAGAATAGCCGCCTGTGGCAGGGCTAGGGCGATCGCGGGCAGGGTCAGAGAATGCAGGCCTGTCCAGACGCCGTTTTCCCAACCCGCGAACCCGCCGGCATTGAACCAGCGCAGATTGATCGCAAAGATCAGCACCAGCATCATTGCAAACCAGAAGTTCGGCACTGCTATCCCGAGTTGCGTTGCGCCCATTACAGCCAGGTCACCCGGTTTGCCACGCCGTGCCGCTGCATAGATACCAGCGGGAAACGCAATAAGCGTGGACAGGGTCAGTGCGTACAACGCCAGCGGCAACGACACCCATAGTCGATCCGTAATCATCTGCGACACCGGCGTGCGATAAGTGTAGGATGTGCCGAAATCCCCAACCAGCATCCCGCCGACCCAGTTGAAATACCGTTCGACTTTGGAGACATCGAGGCCCAATTCAGCCCGCAGGGCAGCCAAAGTGTCTGCCTGCGCGTTCACACCCAGCATGAACGACGCCGGATCACCGGGCGCAATCTCGATCACCGCGAAGATGACAACCGATGCGACGGCCAGACTCAGGATCAGCGACAGCAGGCGTTTGAGGGCATAACGTAGCATTGGTAACAGGTTAAGTGTCTGGGTTGCGCGGGTCCAGCACCTACTCGTAGGCCTGCCGCTCGTCGTTGACCAGTTTGATCGCACAGGCCGAGAGATCGGCGGCGGGCTCAGTCTCTGACAGCCAATCAAGATTGGTTTCAGTACGAGCCAGCGCGGCGCGGCGCAGGACCATCAACCGGGCGCGCGGACTATCCAGAAACTCATCTTGCGGGATCACAGTTTCAAGCGGGCTGTCGATCCGGATGGCCTCATAATACCCGCCCGTCAGTGCCAAAAATGCAAAAGCGCAGGCCGGAGCGTCATCGGTACATTGCTGATTGCAAAGTTGGGCAATGGGGTGTGTCTCTTCCGATGACATCAGCCAGCTCTCTACCGATTGACGCCACGGGTTATCCAGCGAGATATCGCCGTACCCTAGCCCAAGCGCCAGCAGACCCGCCATACCCAGCGCTTGGTCCGAGTTTGCGTCGACCGGATCAGGTTGAATATGACGCAATGCTGCAAGCCCGTCTCCGCGTGGTTCTGGAGTTTGAGACAGATAGGCCAAGTAGGGTTTCAAGGCCTGCATGACTTGATCGTTGGCCTGCAGAGTCTCACGCATGCTGGCGTTACCATACAAAGCCACGATGCGTGTTGGATAATCGGTGGCCTGATGCTCACCAAGCGCGTTGAGTTTTGCGATCAGGTCAAGATCGGGGTTCGGATGCTTGGCCTGGAGTAAGATTTGCGCCAACTCGTTTCCAGCGCGCGCCTCGACCGTTAACCACGACTGCCCAAAGGCCGACCAATCTTTCTGGCGAAAAAGCTTTCGCGACTGTTTGGGTCCCAGCGATTGACGATATGGCGACGGCCCAAGATCCGATGTTTCGATCCGACCCAGTAACAGGCGCGCTTCTACGTCACCTTCAGCGGCAAGCTCTGCCAGCATGGGCAGGGCCTGCTCATCGTCGCCTTGCAGCCACAACTCAACCGCCTGGCTAAGCGATGATTCGGCCCGAGCAACAGATGTAATAGCGATCTGCGCCGCGAGGGTAAGAGCGACGAAGATTGACTTGACCATGCACGGACCTCCCTAGGGTCTATTCGTCCCAGCTGATGGCAGTCAGGTCGATCGCTGCAGTGGGCGCGTTTTCCCAAAGACCCTGAACACCCGCCTTGGCAACCCCGAGCTTGGCAAGCTGAAACAGATACCCGTTAACGTAATCGGTTGCGATCAGGCGCTGCGCCTCCCCCAACAGACGAGTGCGTTCATCAGGGTCGGTGGTGGAATTCAGAGTGTCCATCAAAGCCTGAAAATCGGTGCTGTCATATTGGAAGTAATAGTCAGGACGCGCATAGATACCGATATCCATAGGCTCGGTGTGGCTGACGATGGTCAGGCCGAACTCCTTGCCTTTGAACACGCTTTCCAGCCATTGCGCCCATTCCACATTGATGATCTCGGCTTTGATGCCAATCTCGGCCAGCTGAGCAGCGATGATCTCACCCCCGCGCCGAGCGTAAGAGGGCGGCGGCAGGTGCAGAGTGGTCTCAAACCCGTCGGGATATCCGGCCTCGGCGAGAAGTGCCTTAGCTTTCTCAGGGTCGTAGGCCGAATTACCAATCAGATCGACATAAGCCGGGTTGTGCGGCGCGAAATGAGTGCCGATGGGCGTGCCATAACCGAACATCGCGCCGTCGATGATGGCTTGCCGGTCGATGGCATGGGCTAGGGCCTGCCGCACGAGTACATCGTCGAAGGGTTCTTGTTTATTGTTGGTCGATAGGATTGTCTCACCCTCAGTCGAGCCGACAAGAACCTGAAAGCGCGGATCGGCCTCGAACTGAGGCAGGTTCTCGGGAGCAGGGAAATTGTCGAACACGTCCACATCCTCGGCCATCATGGCAGCGAAGGCGGCGGTCGGGTCCGAAATAAATTTGAACGTTGCAGTCTCTAACGCGGGCTGATCGCCCCAATAGTCGGGATTTCGATTCAGGGTGATGCTGTCTCCTTGCACCCAATCGGCAAAGGTGAACGCACCCGTGCCAACCGGGTTGGTCTTAATATTCTCGATACTTTCCGGCGCAACGATGACCGCGTCACCCCAGGCAAGGTTGAAGAGGAAATTACCGTTCGGTTCCTTCAACGTCACCTGAACGGTCAGAGGATCTACAACTTCGACAGTCTCAATCCCAGCAAACAGAGCCTTTTGTGCATTGGCGCTGTCTTCTGCTGTCGCCCGGTCGAGGCTGAATTTGACGTCCTCGGCATCCATCGTAGTGCCGTCATGAAAAGTCACGCCATCGCGCAGTTTGAATGTGTAAACGGTGCCGTCATCCGAAATCTCCCAGCTTTCAGCCAACCCGGGAACAACCGATCCATCGCCCATAAAGCGGGTCAGACCTTCGAAGATGTTGGTGTAGACAACCGAATCGATTGCCTGAGCGGCGGCGCTGGTTGGGTCCAGATGCGGCGGCTCTAGTTGCATGGCGATGGTGATGTCGGATTTAGCCAGAGCCTGCGTGGCAAACAGGCTGGAACCTAGGGCCAAGGCCGACGCGAATGAGCGAAAGCGCTGCTTTGTCATGAAAATCTCTCCCCACATTATACGACTATTCCGCTGACTACGGATCGTTCTGAGACCGATCCTGCCAGAAACCCCGGGTCAATCAAGGGATTGTTGGCGCAACCGGGGTTTCTTTGCATCTGCCGCATCTGCTATGCCGCACTGCAACATGAACCCTGCGAGGAGTGATCATGAGCGCCACCGCCCGCAAGAAAGCCCCGAACGCCGAGGATATCCGCGCCCGGAAAGGCACTGAACCTCTGGTCTCGCTGACTGCCTACACGACGCCGATGGCGCGGTTGATGGACGCGCATTGTGATTTCGTCCTGGTCGGTGACAGCGTCGGAATGGTGCTGCACGGGCTGACCTCGACCCTCGGGGTGACGATGGACATGATGATCATGCACGGCCAGGCCGTCGCCCGCGGGCTGGACAGAGCCATGATGGTGATAGACATGCCTTTCGCCAGTTACGAACACGACCCGGCGCAGGCCTTCCGCAACGCGGCCCGCTTAATGTCCGAAACCGGTGCAGGCGCGGTCAAGCTGGAAGGCGGCGTGGAGATGGCCAAAACCATTCGTTTTCTCGTCAAACGCGGCATCCCGGTGATGGCGCATATCGGTTTGACACCGCAATCAATCAACACGCTGGGCGGCTACAAGGTACAGGGGCGCGACAAACAGGCCGATGCCGTACTGGCCGACGCCCGTGCCGTTGCCGAGGCCGGTGCGTTTTCCGTCGTGTTAGAGAAGGTTCCGCAAAGCTTGGCTGACCGGATCACGTCCCAGATTGCGATCCCCACCATCGGTATCGGCGCCTCCGCCGGGTGTGATGGGCAAATTCTGGTGGTAGACGACATGCTGGGCTTTTTCACTGCTTTCAAACCAAAATTCGTCAAACGCTATGCCGATCTTGGCCCGCTGGCCGAAGCAGCAATTGCAGAATACGCAGCCGAGGTTCGTGCCCGTAGCTTTCCGGCAGACGAACATGTCTTTGCAGATCAGACCCCTTCAAAAGGGTCCAAGTCATGACCGCGCCTATTCTGCGTCGGTTGGCGGATTTGCGTGCACTGACCCGTGAATGGCGCCAAAAGGGCGAGGTGATCGGAGTCGTCCCGACCATGGGCGCGCTGCATCAAGGACATCTGTCACTGGCCGAAGCCGCCAAAGCGGATTGCGACCGAGTGGTCGTGACAATCTTCGTGAACCCCAAACAGTTCAACAACCCAGAAGACCTTGCCAACTATCCACGCACCGAACAGGAAGATGCCGAGAAGCTGGCCCCTTATGACGTTGATGCGATTTACGTACCCGACCCTCAGGAGATCTATCCCGAGGGATTCGCCACCACAGTCTCGGTCTCGGGCCTGACTGACACAATGGAGGGTGAATTCCGCCCGGGTCATTTCGATGGCGTGGCGACCGTTGTCGCCAAACTGTTCCTGCAAACGCAGGCGGATCGAGCCTATTTTGGGGAAAAAGACTATCAGCAGCTTATGATCGTCCGACGGATGGCCCGCGATCTGGATATTCCGATCAAGGTGATTGGTTGCCCGACGGTACGAGAGCCCTCGGGTCTTGCCATGTCTTCGCGCAACCAGAGGCTGTCGGATCAGGGTCTGGGAATTGCGGCTAAAAAACACCGCATCATGCGCGCACTTGTTCAGGCTCTGAAAAACGGCGAAGAATTCGATGCTTTGGCATCCCAGGCACAGGTCGATCTTTTGGCCGCCGGTTTCGACGAGGTGGAGTATCTGCAACTGCGCTGCGCTGAAACGCTGGAGCCTCTGACACATGCAAACCGACCGGCACGCCTGTTTGCAGCCGCCTTGGTCGAGGGCGTGCGGCTGATCGATAATCTGCCGGTGTCAAAGGTCTGATTTCCCCTCTGGAACGTTTGGCATTGTTTGCGCTAAAGTCCCGCAAAACCAATGCGGGAGGGGCGCAGGCATGACCTATATTCTGGCAATCGATCAGGGCACCACATCGTCTCGTGCGATCCTGTTTGACGCGCAAATGCAGCGCGTCGGCACTGCGCAGCACGAGTTTACGCAGCATTTCCCGCAGGAAGGCTGGGTCGAACATGATGCCGAAGAAATCTGGGACAGCGTCCTGACCGTTTGCCGGGAGGTGTTGGAAACCACCGGTGTTGCCGCCAGCCAGATCGCCGGAATTGGGATCACCAATCAACGCGAAACCACAGTTATCTGGGATCGCGCCACCGGTGCCCCGATTCACAACGCGATTGTCTGGCAAGACCGGCGCACTGCTGAAATTTGCGAACGTCTTCGCAAAGCGGGGTGCGAAGATGACGTGACCGCCCAGACGGGGCTGCTGCTGGACCCTTATTTCTCGGGCACAAAGGTCAAATGGCTTCTGGATACCGTGCCAGGCGCGCGCGACCGTGCCGCCGCGGGAGAGCTGCTGTTCGGCACAATCGACACCTTCCTGATCTGGCGACTGACCGAAGGGCGCATGCACGCCACCGACGCCACCAACGCCGCTCGTACATTGCTGTTCGACATTCACAAGGGGGAATGGAGCAGCGAGATTTGTGACTTGCTGGACATCCCCCAGGCCTTGTTGCCCGATGTGCGGGATTGTGCCGCAGATTTCGGATCAACATCCCTGTTTGGTAGTGAAATCCCGATTCTCGGCGTGGCAGGGGATCAACAGGCTGCCACCATCGGGCAGGCCTGTTTCCAGCCGGGCATGATGAAATCCACCTATGGCACGGGGTGTTTCGCGCTGCTCAACACCGGTGCGCAGCCGGTGGACTCGAAAAACCGCCTGCTGACCACCATTGCCTATCAGCTGGACGGGCAGAAAACTTATGCGCTTGAGGGCTCGATCTTCATCGCCGGTGCGGCAGTGCAATGGCTGCGCGATGCGTTGCAAATCATCGAAGCCGCACCGCAAAGCGGTGAACTGGCCGCGCAAGCTGATCCAAACCAACATGTTGTCCTTGTGCCTGCCTTTACCGGGCTCGGTGCGCCCTATTGGAAACCCGATTGCCGCGGCGCAATCTTTGGCCTGACCCGCAATTCCGGCCGCGCCGAAATCACGCGCGCCACGTTGGAAAGCATCGCGTTCCAAACCCGCGACCTATGGCACGCAATGCAGGGCGATTGGGGGGCCGAGGCTGACGTGATCCTGCGCGTCGATGGCGGAATGAGCGCATCGGACTGGGCCATGCAGGGGCTTTCGGACATTCTGGGCGCGCCCGTTGACCGCCCGGTGATGCAGGAAACCACCGCGCTGGGTGCCGCCTGGCTGGCGGGAATGAAAGCAGGTGTCTACCCGGATCAGGCAGGATTCGCCGAAACCTGGGATCTTGACTGTCGGTTTGAACCCCAGAAGGCCGAGGCCGACCGAGACGCGGCCTATGCGCGCTGGCAGCGGGCCGTTCAGGCGACCATGGCGTTCTAGCTGTGGTCCTTCATCAGACGCTGTTTCTGGCGTGACCAGTCGCGCTTGGCCTGTGTTTCGCGCTTGTCGTGCAGTTTCTTTCCCTTGGCGATGCCGATCTTCAGCTTCGCCCGGCCTTTGTGGTTGAAGTACAGCACCAATGGCACCAGCGTCATACCCTTGCGCTGAGTCGCGTTCCACAGGTTTGCCAACTCTTTGCGCGACACCAGCAGCTTACGGCGGCGGCGCTCTTCGTGTTTGAAGACCTTCGCCTGTTCATAGGGCGCGATATAGCTGTTGATCAGCCACAGCTCTCCGTCATCAACCGACGCATAGCTTTCAGCAATGTTCGACCCGCCCGCGCGCAGAGATTTGACCTCGGACCCTTCCAGTACGATGCCGCACTCGATATCGTCTTCGATCGCGTAATCGAATCGTGCACGCCGGTTTTCGGCAATCACTTTGTAATTCGGGTCAGTTTTCTGCTTCTGCTTGGCCATGACGCGTTGATGTATTCCGCTTGCGAGCGCCTTGCAAGACAGGGTTACGATTTGGCTGAGATAATCAAGTCAGGCCCAAAGATCGTATCCGCGTGGTTGTGCAGATAAATCTTGAGCCATGGCGTAAAGCGGTTCGGGTGCCGTTTCACCTCAGCCAGCAGATCGTGATAGTCGACCCAACGAATATCCATCACTTCGTCAGGATTAGGCTCGATTTTCAATGGTCCACGCACGTGCGCCAGAAAGACATCGACCACCTCGTTCTCAACCATGCCATTGCCAACGTCGGCGTGATATTCAAGCTTGTGGCGATACTCAGGATATAGCCCGGTAATCCCCAGCTCCTCGCGCAGACGACGTACCGCGCAATGCGAGGCGCTTTCTTCCCAATCTGGATGTGTGCAGCAGGTATTCGCCCAAAGACCCGGCGTGTGATATTTGCCCATCGCCCTGCGCTGCAGCAAGATTTCGGTTCCGCGCACAACGAAGACCGATACGGCCTTGTGCTTGAGGCCTTTCTCGTGTGCCTCAAGCTTGTCAACGGGGGTCAGTTCGCCTTCAACCCAGGCCGGAATCATGATTCCCATCTGTCGTCTCCTGTTGGCGAATCCCGGCGCTCAAAGTCATACCGGTTTTTATCCAAAGTGACGCCGATGGAGGCATCATTCAACCGCACGAAAGGCCGCAGGGGCTGCGGCCTTTCGCACTATTTTACATGATATAGACGAACCTGGTTATTCGCCCGAAACGCTCACGATATAAGCGTAAACGTCTTCAGCGCCCTTTTTCAGTTTAAAGGTCATTTTTGACTTGGCCGAGGTTTCACCCAGATAATCTTTCAGAAACGCTTTGGGGTCCTGGGCGTAAGACACAAAAGTCTCTTCATCCCAGACCAAGCCGTTTTCACCCGCTTCAACAATGCTGTCGCCGTATTTGAACCCTTCGACAGTGCCGGCGGTACGACCCGCAACACCATAAAGGTTCGGTCCTGTCTTGCCGCCTTTGACGATCACTTCACCGGCGGGATCAGCGATCAGGTGACAGGATTTGCATTTGTTAAAGGCTTTCTTGCCAGCTTCGGCGTCACCTTCAGCATAGGCGGGAAGGGCCAGCAGACCAGCAATTGCGGTGGCAAGGATACGATTCATAGCTTTTGCTCCGATACGAATTGGCTGCACAGAAAGGACCTTTGGCGCAGCAGAGAGTCAACGCGCAGATTGCCGCGCGAGGGCACTGTGTCACAGCGGAGACTAGTTCGTCCTTAACTTAAGTCATGTACGGCAGACCAGCAGGGCAGAAGATCGCCTGCACTGGGTGACGCCAAATAGACCGCGCGCGCAATCGCCCGCGCCAGACAGATTGAGGCCGCGTGGCCGATCATCGCCATTGCTTCGGCCTCAACTTCACGGGCAGCTGTGCTGAGGCCAAATACAAGATCTCCATCGCCGGGCGTGTGCGCGGGAACAATGGCGCGGGCGATGCCATCATGGGCAGCCACCGCCACTCGCTGGCATTGCGGTTTAGTCAGTGCAGCGTCGGTTGCAACGATAGCAATGGTTGTGTTTGTCCGATCTGGCTGGGCTGGTTTCATGGCCTCCGCCTTGCGGCTGGTGTGGATGCGGCCAAGACCCGAGGCCGGATCCGGGCCATGCCCGCCAAACTCGGAACCGATCTCGAATGGTGCCGCCCAAAAATGGCGATCTCCGGGCGTACTCACACTGCCCAGCGGGTTGGCTGCAACCAGTGCGCCAACAGTTGTTCCATCCTCAAGTACTAGCGAGGCCGAGCCCAGTCCTCCCTTATGCATTGCCGCCAATGCGCCGGTTCCGGCCCCGGCAGTCCCCAGTTCAAATTCTGGTGAGGCGTTCAGATACGCGGCATTCCCCAGCGCGCGATAGGGGTTTTCGACCCAGTCTTTATCTCCGCCATTAAGCAAATCGAACAGAATCGCCCCCGGCACAATCGGGACGATGGCCGAACCAGCTACAAAACCGCGCCCCTCTGCGCGCAAGGCATCGGATACACCCGAACAGGCATCCAGCCCAAAGGCCGATCCACCGGAAAGCGCAATCGCATCAACCCGGTCAACGGATTTGTCAGCCGCCAAGAGATCGGTTTCACGCGTGCCCGGCGCCCCACCCATGACATGCACCGAAGCCGTGAAAGGGTGATCCGCAGTCAAGACGGTCGTGCCCGATTTCAACGCCTCGTCCTGCGCATTGCCAACCTTCAGGCCCGGAACATCGGTGATCAGGTTTTTGGGGCCGGGTGTCATCGAAACCTCTGATGTTGGGCAGATAAGCGCGCCGCGGCGCGCTGCCTCCGGCGGAGATATTTTTGGCCAGATGAAGAGCGGATCAGATGCATCGGCCCCCATCCACCTCAAGCGCGGTGCCCGTGATCATGCTGGCCTCGTCCGAGCACAGGAAACAGGCGGCGTTGGCCATGTCTTCAGGGGTCGAAAAGCGGCCCAGCGGGATGGTCGAGAGGAACTTGGCGCGAATTTCCGGTGTGTCTTCGCCCATGAAGGATTTCAGCAGAGGCGTTTCTCCTGCCACCGGACAGATCGCATTGACGCGCACGCCCGATGGGGCGAGTTCCACCGCCATCGTTTTTGTTGCCGTGATCATCCAACCTTTGGACGCGTTATACCAGTTCAGATTGGGGCGCGGTGACAGACCTGCTGTTGAGGCCACGTTCAGGATCGCGCCCATGCCGCGCGCCTTCATGCCCGGCACAAAGGCGCGCGCTGTCAGGTAGACAGATTTCATGTTCACTGCAAAAACCCGGTCGAAGTCAGCTTCACTGACGTCTTCCAGTGGCGTTGGCATATGAGTCACGCCCGCATTGTTCACCAGTACATCAAGCGATCCGAAGACACTGTTTACGACATCAGCCATGGCTTGAACGGAGTCCACATCCGAGACGTCAACTTGCTGAGAAATGGCATCCTGGCCCGATGCAGCGGCCATATCGCGGGCGGCATCGCCATTGATATCGGCAATCATAACGCGGGCACCTTCGGAAAGGAACTTTTGCACAATTCCCGCACCGAACCCGGATGCACCACCGGTCACGATTGCGGTTTTACCCTCCAGCCTCATGTTGTTGCCCTCCTGCCCTTGTTGCGGGTCAGACTATCAACCAAGAGCCGAGATGCCAGATCATTCTTCGGACACTTTGCCCCGTAGCGCCTTGACATCGCCGCGTGCTTTTTTGGCTGCCAATCGACGCTTGACCGAGCCATAGGTCGGTTTCGTTGCAATCCTACGCTTGGGTTTGACCAAGGCGCGGGCAATCAGTTCCCCCAGCCGGGCGCGCGCAATCTCGCGATTGCGGGCCTGGGAACGGGTTTCTTCGCATTGGATGACAATCGCTCCGTCCTTAGTCCATCGCCGCCCAGCAATACGTTTCAATCGATTTTTGACCGGGTCGGGCAAGGAGGGTGAGCGCGCTGCTTCGAACCTTAGCTCGACAGCCGTTGAAACCTTGTTGACGTTCTGCCCGCCGGGACCGGAGGAGCGCACGAAGCTTTCGGTCAGTTCCCAGTCTTGCAGGATGATATCGTCGTTGATGCGCAACATGGGTCAGACCTTACTAGGCACAGGTAAAAACAAAAAGGGCCGCCCCGCTGGGACGGCCCTTCGAAAGTTCAGGAGGTGGGGTCGGTTAGATCAATCGACCAGCCGGAGCGAGCGCTCCGCCAAGGGCTGCCTTAACAGGCGATCCCCCCGGTTGTTCCGACACCTCTCTCCAATCTCTTTCTCGACACTGGATCACCTCCTTTTCTATCTGTTGCGGTTAGAAAGGAGCGTGACACAACTTGTGCCAATCTCAAAGAACTTTTTTACGCAGGCTGTGCAGCGGTCAAGCGGGCAACGATCACTTTGAACGGAATCAACGCGATCAAAGCCAGTGACAGTTTCACAAGCCAATCAGCAAAAGCCAGTGTCACCCAGAGCGGCGCCATCGGGCCAGACAGCATGAATGGCACAGGTTCCCACGCCCAACTGATCGCGGCGTCAGCATTGGCACCAAAAAAGGTGACCGAAGCCGAGAAGGCGATGGTGAAGAACAGCGCGGTGTCCAGTGCAGACCCAACCAGCGTCGAGACCAGCGGTGCGCGCCACCAGCGTCCGCCACGCAGTGAATTGAACACGGTGACATCGGTTAGTTGTGCGATCAGGAACGCGGTGCCCGAGGCAACGGCAATCCGCAGCGGTACGGCGGCATAGGTGAAGCCGTCACCCTGCAGCATGATCTGGCTGCCGATCAGCGAGCAGATGATACCGGTGACAAAACCGGCAAACACGACCTTGCGGGCTGGACCTACGCCATAGACGCGATTCATGATGTCCGTGACCAGGAAGGCCAGCGGATAAGTGAAAGCACCCCAGGTCAACAGCCCA
Source organism: Ruegeria sp. CL5 (assembly GCF_056536485.1). Taxonomy (NCBI): domain Bacteria; kingdom Pseudomonadati; phylum Pseudomonadota; class Alphaproteobacteria; order Rhodobacterales; family Roseobacteraceae; genus Ruegeria; species Ruegeria sp. CL5. The sequence goes on along the minus strand of NZ_JBQFPS010000004.1, from coordinate 268,444 downwards.
TCAAATATGAGGAACTGGACTAGGATGTTTGAGGCCACGACAATGGCGGCCATGGCAATGATGCCGGGAATAAAGCTGCGTTGCATTTTCAGATGCCCGTTTTGACAAGGTAGCGGCGACTTGGCCCCAGGCTCATCCCAAGGCAGGCCGTGCGTTTAGACCTTTGATAACGACCTGTCAATCGGGCAACAGGTATTCAACCACTTCTGTCCGTTGCAGTGCCAGAAAGTTGTCGTCCGAGATCATCGTAGCGCGCAAACGCATCTGACCGTCGCGCCAGATCGACAATCCTTCGAGGTTGTCGTGAAGTCCGGTGCTGGTTTCAAGTACCACTTCTTCGGACTGAGGGGCATCATTGACAATCTCCCATCGACGCAGGCGCGTTCGAAAGCCAATGAATGCAACGGCACGCTCAAGTACATAAAACCGCCCGTCAGGACCGAAATCGGCGGCAACCGGCAAGAACTTTCCGCGCGACTGCAAAACAAACGGCGTTGACCAGCGTCTGCCATCCCAGCGATAGACCGGGATATCCCCGCGAGTGGTCCTGCTTTTTTCAGTCAGTGTATAAAGCCGTCCCCGATTGTCGATCGCCAGCGCCTCGAATGACCCGTTGCGGTCCAAATTCAGAAACTCTCGTGGACGCGGCAGAACCCGTGTATTTGTGTTGTGCGCCGTATAATGTGCGATGCGGTGAACACCTTCGAACGAGATGTAGATACTTTCATCCGAGGCAACCGCAATCCCTTCGGAATCCCCTGCCCGTCCCTTTAGGACGCGCCCTTTGCTGGACAGGATTGGCCATTGCCCGAGAATTTCGATACCGATGATCTTATCACCGTCCCGATTGACCCGCGCTGTGATCAGTCTTGACCGGTCACTGATCGCGATCAAACGTTCGCCGACTTCTGCGATGTGAATCGCCGAAAATCCACCAAACCAATCAGAAGTGTTGCGCCAGACATAAATGTCGAGCAACGAAGCCCGCTTTAGCTCGACTGCCCAAACCTGCCCTGTTAGCAGCAGCGCTAATATCAGTTGGCTTGCAAAACAGCGGTACATTGCTTGGGTAAGTCAGCCAGACGGTATTCTCGTCGTTTCTTTGGTGGAGGCGCATTCGGATCAGGCGGCGGAGGGTTCAGAATATTGCGCACCCATTGCTGTGCCTCGGCGCAACCGTCGCCCTTGGGTGGCGGGTCCTGATTGACACAACCTCTCGACCCTTTCGGGCACTTCAGCCGCACGTGGAAATGATAGTGATGCCCCCACCACGGTCGGATTTTACGCAGATAGGCTTTGTTGCCCTTCTCGTCATTGCACATCTGCACCTTGGCACCAGGGAACACAAAGATCCGGGCAACGCGCTTGTCCTTGGCGGCTTCGCGCAACACCGCATGATGCTGCTTGGTCCAGTTGCCGTTCACATAGGCGCCGTTCGCGCGGCGTAAGGATATGGACGAGATATTCTCGCGCGCTTTACGGCTAAGGCGCATGTTGTCACCCGGCAGCATCCAAATATCGATATCCAGACCCAACTGATGCGAACGATGGCCCGATGTCATCGGCCCGCCCCGTGGTTGGCTGATATCCCCGATATAGAGACCATTCCACCCCGGCTGTTTCGCGGCAAACCGGCTGAGATCCTGCACATAGTCGATCGCCTGCGGATGCCCCCAGTTGCGATTGCGGGACAGGCGCATCGCCTGCCATGTTGGCCCAGTTTCGGGCAATTGCACCGACCCTGCAGCGCACCCGCGCGAATAACTGCCGAAAGCCGCTGATTTTTGCTGAGACCCCACCTTCTGAGCCCCGAACAATTGCTTGGCCAGCGGTTGCGCCCCTGCCGCGCCTGCAAGTGTCATCACCGTTAAGACAGCTAAAAAACGTAATAAAATCATCTGCTCTGATCCCCTTCCGGTTTCACCCAGCGCATCAGGACTAGTCCTAGAATAAACAACAGAATGATCGGTGACACCCCTAGTCTTGCACTACCGGTCACTGCCGTTGCTATCCCGATCAAAAGTGGCGCTGCAAAGGCGGTTGCCCGACCCGAAAGCCCATAAAGCCCAAAACTTTCAACCGGGGTGGCGGGATCAGTATGGCGCACCATCATAGATCGGCTAGCCGATTGCAGGATACCTCCCATACCGCCAATCAGAATTCCGCACCCGAAGAACGCCATATCCGGCAGGCCAGAGCCTTCGGGCAATGAAATTCCGTAGATCTGAGTTCGATCCATCGACACAACCGTCAGGCAGACAAAGATCAAAACCCATATGGCGACCAGTATCACTGGTTTAGGGCCGTATTTCCGATCCATCTTACCGCCGACCCATGCGAAGATGGCCGAAGCCAGTACGCTGACGATCCCGAACACACCGATCTTGACGATATCCCATTCCAGGACCAGCGCAGCGTATGTTCCACCAAAGGTATATAGCCCGTTCAGAGCGTCGCGGTAGAACATCGACGACCCAAGATATGTCGCCAGGCTCACCCGATGACGCAAGGCAGCGACGGATTTTCCCAGCAACCGCAAGGCTTCGCCCACGCTGCCTTGTTTATCAGTGTTCGTGTCGTCCCTGACCCAAAGAAAATACGGCACCATGAACAGGATGAACCACCCGGCTGTGAAGGGCCCGACAAACCGAGTACCTTCCTGCGTTGCCGCATCCAGACCGAACATCGGGTCCATCCCGATCAGGGTTTTGCCATTGGGCTGCTCGACGAACAGTGCCAGCATAATCGCCAGCGACAGCAATCCTCCGAAATAGCCAAACGCAAAACCTGATCCCGAGATCTCACCGACCTCACTGTCATCCCCCAAATCGGGCAGCTGAGAATTGATGAAGATGAGCGCATATTCGGCCCCCACAAAGCCCAGCCCAAAGGCCGAAATCATCAGCCACATATTCGAGCCATCAGGCATCGTGTACCAAAGCGCCGCGGATCCCACCACGTACATCAGCGAAAATCCAAATATCCAAGGGATACGCCGTCCCGAGACATCTGCCATCGCGCCCAGCAATGGCGCACCAAAGGCAATGATCAGCCCGATAATGGTCATGCCGTTCGCCCAGACAACCTGCGCCTGCGCCTTGGCAGCCTCCTCCACCAGACCTGATGTCAGATAATACTGTGCAGCAACACTTACAAAATATGGGCCAAATACAAAGGTCACCAGCAAGGTGTGATAGGGCTGCGAAGCCCAGTCGAAAAACCACCAGCCCCAGATGCGCTTGCGCTTGGAAATTTCCGCCATTTCTGCCCCTGTTCTTGTTGAATTCATAAGAGGGGGCTTTGTGGTAATTCGCAAGCGTTGTGTTGCTGCAGACTTGCTCTTTGGCGCAGGCGCGCTTAGGTCTCTGGGCAATTGACGAACGGAGTGCCCATGCTGTCGCTGATCCAAATCCTGCTTTTGATACTAGACATTGTCTGGTTCATCATTCTTGCCCATGTGATCATGAGTTGGCTGATCAACTTTCAGGTTCTTAACCTGCACCAGCAACTGGTGGCGCAAATCTGGTATGGGCTGAATCGGATATTAGAACCGATTTATAGCCCCATCCGTCGCATCCTGCCCAACATGGGCGGTCTGGATCTGACGCCTCTTGTCGTGCTGATCGGGGTCTATGCCCTGCGGATCATCCTGATCAACAATGCGGTCTATTTCTACTGACCTCTTGTTCACCGAATCTTAGTATGTGATGGTCCTGTCTTAAGAGCAGACAAACCTTAATACAGGACCCTCCGGCGCATGTTCGACTCCGCACCCTTGTTGCGAGACGTCTTTGGATTCGACGACTTCCGCCCCGGGCAGGAAGAGATTGTCGATGCCGTGACCGCGGGCGAAAACGTGCTGGCTATCATGCCCACGGGTGGTGGTAAATCCCTTTGTTTTCAATTGCCTGCACTGTTGCGCGACGGGGTAACTGTGGTGATATCTCCGCTCATCGCCCTGATGCGCGATCAGGTACGTGGGCTGCAAGAGGCCGGTGTCGAGGCAGGCGCGCTCACCTCGGGCAATACACCTGAGGAAACTGATGCCGTTTGGGATGCTATAGAGGATGGTCGGCTCAAGCTGCTTTATATGGCGCCGGAACGGCTGGCCGCAGGGTCTGCACTGGGAATGCTACGTCGGATCAACGTCAATCTGATTGCCGTGGACGAGGCGCATTGTGTTAGCCAATGGGGCCATGATTTCCGCCCTGATTACCTGCGGATCGGAGAGCTGCGTCGCACGTTAAATGTACCGCTGGCCGCTTTTACAGCGACAGCGGATGCGGAAACGCAGGAAGAGATCGTCGAAAAGCTGTTCGACGGTGTTGAGCCGCGTAAATTCCTGCGCGGGTTTGACAGACCCAATATCCATCTGGCCTTTGCGGCCAAGGATGGACCGCGCAAACAAGTCCTCGATTTCGCTGCCGCCCGAAAGTCCCAATCCGGCATCGTCTATTGCGGCACCCGCAACAAGACCGAAGTGCTTGCGCAAGCCCTGCGCGCCGAAGGTCACACGGCCTGCCACTATCACGGCGGGATGGAGGCCGAAGATCGCCGCATCGTCGAGACCCGCTTTGCGCGCGAGGATGGGCTGATCGTCGTCGCCACTGTCGCGTTTGGCATGGGCATCGATAAGCCCGACATCCGCTGGGTTGCTCATGCGGACCTGCCTAAATCGATCGAAGCTTACTATCAGGAAATCGGCCGTGCCGGGCGCGATGGTGGTCCTGCCGAAACCCTTACGTTGTTTGGCCCTGACGATATCCGACTGCGGCGGTCGCAGATCGACGAAGGGCTGGCCCCATCTGAACGGCGGATGGCGGATCATGCACGCCTGAATGCGTTGCTTGGATTGGCCGAAGCCCTAAAATGCCGCCGCCAGACCCTGCTGGGATATTTCGGAGAACAGATCGAACCTTGCGGCAAATGCGATCTTTGCGACAGTCCTCCTGAAGTGTTCGATGGCACCACGCCGGTTCGCATGGCCCTGTCCGCTATTCTGCGCACAGAAGAATGGTTCGGCGCGGGTCATCTGATCGACATCCTGTTGGCCAATGAGACCGACAAAATCCGAGCACGTCGGCACGACAATCTATCCACATATGGCATCGGTAAAGACTGGTCGCGCCCGCAATGGCAAGCGATCTTCCGGCAGATGATGGGCTACGATCTGGTCCGTCCCGATCCTGAACGCCACGGTGCGTTGCGCATGACCGAAACCGCCAAACCGATCCTGAAAGGTGAGGCGCAGATCGATCTACGCAAGGATACCATCCGCAAAGCCACCCGGCGACCCGCGGTCAAGGCGATGGTGTCCGAGGAAGACGCGCCGCTGCTCTCGGCGCTCAAGGCCAAGCGGCGCGCACTGGCCGAGGCCGCGCGGGTTCCGGCTTATGTCATCTTCCCAGATCGCACCCTGATCGAGATGGCGGAAACTCGACCCGCAAATCTGGACGATATGGCCCGGATCAGCGGTATAGGGGCGAAAAAGCTGGAACGCTACGGTGCGACCTTCCTCGAAGTTCTGATCGGGGCAGTCGAAGAGCTGCACCCCGCGAGGCGCAAACTTGCCGGCCGCAATCAGGGCGACATTTACGATCAGTTGCTTGAGGTTCAATCACAATTGTCGCGCGGCCCCGACGGGATCGACAAACCACTGAGCTGTTCGGCATCGCAACTGGCCAAGGTGGCGCAATTACGCCCGGATGATCCACGAGCGATGGAGCAAGTTCTGGGCGACCGTCGTCACGAAAGGTTTGGTGCGGCGTTTCTGGACGTGCTGCAACAGGCGGGCTAGATACGCCTGAGCAGGCGAGAAACGAGGGCGGATATGCTGGTAGTGATTTCCCCGGCCAAGCGGCTGGATTGGGCAGAACGAAACGTCCAAGTGACCCAACCCGATTTTCAGGATGACGCGATCCGCTTGTCGAAGACCGCCCGCAACCTGACCTTGGGCGATCTGAAAAAGCTGATGGACCTGAGCGACGACTTGGCCCGCCTGAATCGGGACAGGTACCGTGTATTTTCAGACGCGCCGGAAGCAGATGCAACGCGCCCTGCCGCTTTGGCCTTTGCAGGCGATACCTATCAGGGGCTTGAGGCCGCATCGCTGGACGCCGACGAAATGGCCTGGGCACAAGATCATTTGCGCATCCTATCTGGGCTTTATGGTGTATTGCGCCCACTGGATGCCATTCAAGCCTATCGGCTTGAGATGGGCAGCAAACTGAAAACCCGACGTGGCAAAAACCTTTATGAATACTGGCGCGATCAGCTGAGCAAGGCGCTGAACGCCCAAGCTGCTGAGGCTGGCAGCAAAGCTCTGGTGAACTGCGCCAGCCAGGAATATTTCAGCGCAGTCGACCTGAAAGCGCTGAAGCTGCCCGTTGTGACCCCGGTATTCAAGGAGGACAAGGGCGGCACCCCCAAGATCGTCAGCTTCTTTGCAAAGAAGGCGCGTGGTGCGATGGCCCGGTACATCATTCAACATCGACTGACCGACCCCAAAGGCCTGCTGGATTTTGATAGCGGCGGGTACGAATACCGGGCCGATCTGTCGGAAGACGACAAACCCGTGTTTGTACGCCCCTATCAGGCCTGATCAAGCATCGAAGGATCGTAAGCCACAAGTTCCACCGTGTTCCCCTCGGGGTCTTGAGTGAAGATGCCGCGCCAGCCGATCCAGCCGAAATGCTCAACCCGATAGGGCTGCCCGATTTGGTCGTACCAGCGCATGACCGCGTCCTGCTCGGCAAAGGGCACCGACAGCGCGATATGGTGCAGGGCCGAAGCGCCCCCTGTTACCGGCACTGTCTCGCCAGTCTGCTCTGGTCCACGCTCAGAGCCAACTGATTGGTGAAACAGGGCCAGCACCTGTGTATGCCCGCCGAACCCTTCGGCGATCCGAAAAAAGGTGATGGCGCTGTTATGGTCGCCTTGCAGCCGCTGCAACCCGATCACCTTCTCATAGAATTGTACCATTGCCGCCATATCGGCGCAGCGAATTGCAATCTCGCCCAATCCTCGGGGACGAAAACCGCGCTCATCTGACATCAATCGATCCTATTCCGTGCCTTCACCGTCTGCACCGACCGCACGAGCCTCAGCAGGTCGATGTTCCAGTATCATCTTTTGGATCAGTTTCTTGTGCAACGGTTTGGTCAGGTAATAGTCAAGCCCCGCCGCCAGTATCCCCTGGTCATCCCCTGTCATGGCATGGGCCGTCAGGGCCACGATGGGAACATGGCGATCTGTTCCGATCTCGCGTCGCCGGATTTCACCTGTCGCCTCTTTGCCATCCATCTTGGGCATCGAGATATCCATGAAGATCAGATCCGGATCAAAGCTGGCGAAGGTTTCGACCGCCTCCAACCCGTTGGAGACGAATTTCAAATCGATGTTCAGCTCCTTGGTCATCTTTCGAAGGATCAGCTGATTGGTTCGATTGTCTTCGGCTGCCAGAACCCGCATCAGCCTCTGCTCCTGCGGAACTTGTGCATTAGTCTCGAGATTAGAGGCGCAGTCGTCGCTGCGATCCGGCTTGAATACAGGCGCGCCCAGCGCCATCAGCCGCGAATACAGCTCGGCGCGCGGGATGGGTGTTTGCAACACACCGTTAATGAGCCGATGGGCCGGATCGGCGTGGAACACACCGGGATTGGCCGACATCACCACGATTGGCAGATCACCCCATCCTTTGTCACGCAGAGTGGTGGCAAGCTCCAACCCATCCATGTCTGGCAGATCGTGATCGCACAGGACCAGATCAATCGTTTTGTCCATTGCAGACAGCGCTTCGGCCCCCGTCGAACAGGTCAGCGCCTGAGACCCGAGGCGGTCTAATTGCTTGGTCAGGATGGCACGGTTGACGGCCATATCTTCGACCACCAAAACACGCCCCAATTGCCCCGCCAAATCGGGTGGAATAGGTTGCGGACCTTCAGCAGTGGGCAACGATATGCGGAAACCGAAGCAAGATCCTTTGCCCGCATCGCTTTCGACCCAAACGACACCGCCCATCATCGAGATCAGACGCTTGGTGATCGCCAGCCCCAGACCCGTGCCTTCGAACTGGCGGTTCTGGGCATCCTCGACCTGATTGAATTCACCAAAGATGTGCGGGACCTTGTCAGCCTCAATCCCGATGCCCGTATCCTCGATGGCTACGTGGATATCGCAGCTTTCTGTGGTCATGTCTGGTACGCCTGTCACACGGATCAATACATGGCCTTGTGCAGTAAACTTCACCGCGTTCCCCACGAGGTTGGTCAGAATCTGACGAATCCGCCCCGGATCACCTACAAAAAGCGTGGGCAGGAACAGGTCATAATCCACTAACAAAGTCAGGCCTTTGTCGCGTACGCTAGGCTGCAACAGCATAGCGACCTCTAGGATACAGCGCTCAAAATCGAACTGCTCGGGGTGCAGCGTCAACTTGTCGGCCTCGATCTTTGAATAGTCGAGAACATCGTTGATGATGGCCAGCAGTGCCTCGCCCGAATTACGAATTGTGCTGACATAGAGCCTTTGTTCTTCGTTCATCGGAGTTTCGGTCAGCAGTTCGGTCATGCCAACGATCCCGTTCATCGGCGTGCGAATCTCATGGCTCATATTGGCCAGAAAGGCGGATTTGGCGCGGTTGGCAGCCTCGGCCCGTTCACGCGCGGCGTTCAGTTCGGCCTCATGCCGGACCGAGGCGGTGATGTTCAGCGCAAGGCTCAGCACGTCGCCGCCGTGGCCCCGCTGATCGATCAACCGGATATACTGGCCGTTCCACAGCTGGATCACTTGAGGTTCCGGGTGCGGTTGCGCCCAGCGCGCGAGCATACGGGCCTGCCAGTCCGCAATCTTTTCCGCGCCGATATCCACGATCCCTTCATGGGTCAGAATCTCAAGAATACGCGGATAGCTGATCCCCGGTGCGACTTCTTCCAGCCCATCGAAAACGCTAAGGTAAGCGGCATTGGCACCGATCAGTGTGTTGTTGCCATCGAAAAATGCAAACCCGTCGGGGATGGTCTGGATCGAGTGCCAAAGGCGACGTTCAGCCACCTCTATCTTGGCATTGGCTACGGTCAGATCTGATTTGACCTTTTCGTTTTCATCGCGAACCGTCGCAACCTCGGCCTGAGTCTCATCGATCTGACGTGTCAGAGCGATGGCATGACGCCCCAGTTTGCGGTTGGCGGCAGAGAGCTCGGCCTGTTTCAGATGCAACAGGCGCTCAGCAGCCAATCGCGCGCGCCGTTCCCGTGCCAGTTTCTCAGCAAGACTCATGTAAAATTTTCCCGCGATAATCTGCTCAGAGCATCGCGGGAGAGCGTGAAAAAGTGCTTAAGCCGCGCTAGCGACGCCCCTCGCGCAACCAACCGGCCAAGAGGAACCCACCGGCCAGCAGCAACACCAGCCAGGGGGGAAGCAACCCGGCCTGTGTAACATCGCGGGTTTCGTAGGCGTCGCGCGGTGTCAGCCCAATCCAGCCCCGTCCTGCTGCCGGTCGGCCCACACGGACGTTCCGGATTGAGGGCAGGCCCTCTTCCACCCGAATCGAACCGCCGCGCAGGCTGGCCAGAACCGGGCTTAGGATTACATCGGTTGCGATCGTGCGTTCGAATTCCTTGGGTGCGGCAGGGCCCAGGCCGATCACGGCGGAATGCTCACCCTCTTCCAGATGGTAAAGGCCAATTTCGGGGCCGAAATACTGCGCCTCGAACCGACCAGGCAAGACCTCGGTCAGCGTGATTTCCAAGGTGTCGCCGTTAGGGCGGGTGACGGTGACGGAGCCAACCTCATCCTCCAGCGTCTGGCGGATGATACGCATCGACTGGCCATTCGCTTCGGCCCACAGCGCCTCTTCCTCAAGCTCGGGTTCTTTCATCATCCAGTGGGCCAGCCTGCGGAGTAGCTCCAACTGAGGGCCACCGCCCTCAAAACCGCGACTCCACAGCCAGGCGTGATCAGAGGCCATCAGCGCCACACGCCCTTCGCCCACGCGATCCAGCACCAGCAACGGACGGTCATCCACGCCGGTCATGAGCATGTCGCCGGATAGCTGGCTGACATCAATCTGGCGCAACCACGCGCCCCATGATTCAGAATCGCCCAGGTCAGTAGTCACCGGGTGGCGCTGGCCCAGATCGGTAACCATAGGCACATACCGTTCCTCATAGACCCGTGCGCTGGGTTTTGCGGGCAGGACTGGCCCAAGCGGAGAGCGGAAAAGGCTGTCCGCAGTGGCAAAATCGGGGCCCGCAGCAACCAGCACCGCGCCGCCATTGACGATATAGTCGCCTACGTTATCAAGATAGATTGCAGGCAGGATGCCACGCCGCTTGTAGCGGTCAAAGATGATCAGGTCGAAATCATTGATCTTTTCCAGAAACAGCTCGCGCGTCGGGAAGGCAATCAACGAGAGTTCATCCACCGGGACGCCGTCCTGCTTTTCCGGTGGCCGCAAGATGGTGAAATGGACCAGATCAACCGAGCTGTCGGATTTCAGCAGGTTACGCCACGTGCGCCCGCCGGGGTGCGGCTCGCCCGACACCAGCAGGACGCGCAGACGATCCCGCACGCCGTTCATCTGGATCAGAGCCGTATTGTTGCGGTCAGTCAACTCGCCTTCGGCCTGCGGAACCGAGAACTGGATGACGTTTCGCCCACCATGCGGCAAGGTAATCGGCAACTCTACGTCCACACCGATGGGAATGGTGAAACGCTCAGGCTCAGCACCGTCGACCGAGATCTCAAGCGGGGCGTTTGTGACACCTACAGGTGCTACGCCGGTATCCTCGACGCGCAAAGTCAGGGTCACGGGTTCACCGATGATGGCGAAGGCCGGGGCATTACGCACGATCAAGCGCCGATCCCAGTCACCCGCGCGCCCGGTCTGCAACAGATGCATCGGAGCAGGCAGGTCAGGCGCGAGTTCCGCGTCATGGACGATGCCGTCTGACACCACAATGATACCGGCAATTCGCGCACGCGGTTCCTCGGCCAGCGCTGCGTTCAGCGCGGCCATGACCTGCGTGCCCTCGTCTCCGTCGCCGTCAGCAACCTGGATGCGGCGCAGCTCGGTATTGTCGCGGGCTTCGATCTCGGTCGCGAGGTCGTTCGCGGCCTGAGCGGTTTGTTCGGCACGATCCGACAGGGTTTGGCTGGCGCTTTCATCTTCGATCATCAGCACGATATCAGTCAGCGGCGCGCGATCCTCGACCTGATATGCTGGGCCGCTAAGCGCGGCGAGGACAACAAAAGCAGCCAAACCGCGCAACGCCCAACCCGACAGACCACGCCAGAGCGCCAGCACTACCCCGGCAAGCGCGATGGCGGCGACAACGGCCAAGACGGGCCATGGGATCAGCGGATCAAAGATGACGGTACCGGTCATTGCCCCAACCTATCCAAAAGGGCGGGCACGTGGACCTGATCGGATTTGTAGTTTCCGGTCAGTACATGCATCACCAGATTAACGCCAAAGCGATGGGCCAGTTCACGTTGCCGTTCGCCAGCATAGCCGCGACCCACAGGCAACAGGGACTGACCGTTGCGATCCACCGCCCAGGCCCCGGCCCAGTCATTGCCCCCGATCACTACCGGAGTCACGTTGTCATTGAGATTGCGGAACGGCATCCCCTCGATCTGCTCGGCATTCGGCGGCGCGGCTTCGACCCAGACTTCGGTGCCGGAATAGCGACCGGGGAAATCCTGCAGCAGATAAAAGGCGCGAGTGAGAACATGATCACGCGGAACCGGCTCTAATGAGGGAATATTTAGCGGCGCAGCCAATTGCTGCAGCTTGCGCCCATTGGGGCTTGACGCCCCGAAGCCAGCGATGTCGGCGTCGCGCGTGTCAAACAGGATCATCCCGCCTGATCGCAGATAGGCGTTGAGCTTGGCATAGGCCTCGGCCGAAGGTTGCGGCTGATCGGTTGTGATCGGCCAATAAAGCAGTGGAAAGAACGCAAGCTCATCGCTTTCCAGATCGACCCCGATGGGATCAGCAGGCTCGACCGAGGTGCGATAATGCAGCGTTTGCACGAGCCCGCGCAGCCCAGCCAGCGCGATATCATCTACTTGCGCATCGCCCGTCAGGACATGAGCCAGTACGAGTTCCTGCGTCGCATTCAGCGCGAAATCGGTATCATCCGGCGTCTGCGCCTGCGCATCCGGAACAAACAGCAATGCGCCCAGCATCACGGCTGCCGCGCGCGCCAGACCCAAACGTCCGGAAAGAGCCAATGACGCGATCACGTCAATCGTCAACAGCACAAGCGAAAGGCTAAGCAACAGACCCGCCAACGGCGTCTCTGTTGTGATATCCTGCCCCCGGATCGGGACATCGGTAGGCCAAACGGCTGGCGTCAGCACCGCATCCTCGGCCAACACATTCCGTGCAAGTTTCTGCTTGCCGCTTTCATAAAGGCCCGGGCGCAAGTCTGGTCCGATCTGGCCCGAGACCAGCTCGACCCCATCCACGCCGGCCAATGTTCCGGCATCGGTCAGAGTGCCAAAACCATCCAGTATCTGAACCGGCTCCCACACTGTTCCCTGCATCTGCGCCTCTTGCCGAGATTTGGCGGCAGAAGCGACGGCCAACCGGTCCAACATCTCCACAAATAGGCCAGATAGTGGCAGGCTTGACCATTCCGCATCCGCCGTAACATGGAACAGCACCACCTGCCCCAATCCTAGGGGTTTGCGGGTAACCAAAGGCGTACCATCGGATAGTGACGCAATCACCCGATCGGCCAGATTAGGGTCTGGTTGTGCCATCACCTGAGTTGTTACCGTGACATCCTCGGGTATGGTTAGCCCGTAGAATGGCGAGTTTTCTGAGAACGGCGCTAAACCCTTGGCCTCGCCCCAACTCATCGCGCCGCCGACGGAACGGCCACCGCTACGCAGACGCACCGGCAGCAAATCATCTTCTTCATCTCGACCCAAATCGCTTGCGGCCATACGCGGTCCAGCAAAGCGCAGCAGGAGGCCGCCTTGTTCAACCCACTCAATAACCTCAGCCTGTTCTGAATCAGAAAGCTTCGCTACATCCGCGAGCACGATCACATCCGGGTTGGCGGGGAGGACTTCGGTCAAACCTCCTTCAACAAAATCAGCAGTTGGGATCAACACCTGTGTCAGATAGTGGAGCGGTGAAAGCAGCTCCAACCCTTCGCGGTTCAGCGTGCCCGCAATCAGCGCCACTTCGCGCCGCCTCAGGCTGTCATCTGTTAGGGTCACCGCACCGGCAGAGCGCTGGCCCTGAAGCTCGAACCGTGTAATTCGAGCGCGCAATTCCGAGGGCAGCGCGAGATCGATTTGCGCCTGTGTAGAGCCGCTTTCAAACTCCAGTGACGTGGATTGCAGCACGCGCATCGCGCCCGCTGTATCGCGCCCTTGCGCCAGCACAGTAACGTTTTCGGCTGGGCCCGGATTGGCACGTAGAACGCGAAGCTGGATCGCTCCGTCCTGATACGTTGCAGGCAGGATCGCGGTCGCGGATGCGGGGGATTGATAAACGATCACTTCGCCCCGCCCCTGCAGGGCCGAAACCAGACGATCATGACCCTCAAACGCCAACTGGTCAGAGAACCAATGGGTGTCAAAACCACCTTCTACCTGCTCCAGTGCGGCCAAAGTTTGGGGAATCTGTGCTTCGGTAGGTTGCCAAGGCATCGGTGTAAGACCTGGCAATCGCCCGCGCCAAGCTTCGGCGGCCTGAAACACAGGGGGCTCAGGTTCGGTCAGGCGTAAGATCGAGACCGGGCGACCAGCACGGCCGGCTTCGGTCAGTTGTGCATCGATCTGATCCAGCGTCGATGACCAGCGCGTCGCACCTGCCCAGCTGGCATCCAGCACCAGCAGCAACGGCCCGGATCCGGTTTCATCGCGCGAGGGATTTAGTACCGGCCCTGCCAGCCCGATGATGATTGCCGCAGCCGCCAGCATTCTGAGCAGCAACAACCACCAAGGCGTGCGGTCCGAGACACTTTCGTCGTCCTTCAGGCCCAACAACAACGTCACAGCCGGGAACAGGCGACGGATTGGCGCTGGTGGGACAGCGCGCAGGATCAACCAAAGGATCGGCAGGGTCAGAAGCCCCAGAAGCACCCAAGGCGCGGTAAAGCCAATGCCCGCCAGAACTGTCATTGCGCACTCCCATCCAAGGCGCGATAGAGCCACAATAGAGCCGATTGTGCACTGTCACCCGTATGGTGTAGCCCCATCTGCCAGCCGGTCGCGCGGCAAAGATGCGTCAATGCGTCTTTACGCCGTGCAAGGCGATCCAGATAGCGATCTCGTAGGTCTGCAGCTTTCAAAGTCTCATGCCGGGCAGTGCCGCCGACGCTTTCAAAGATGGTACGCCCGGAATAGGGAAAGGATTCCTCGCTGGGATCCAGAAGCTGCATTAGAACGCCGCGAACACCTCGGTCGGCTGCTTTGGTAAGCGCCAACTCAACCTCATCCAGCGGTCCCAGGAAATCCGAGATAAACACTGCGCGCGCATGCGGAATCATCGCGCGGTGTTCGGGTGGAGCATAATCGGTTTGCGAATCCTCAGACCAGGCCTGCGCCAATCTTATGATCTGTGCATTGCCCCTGCGTGGGGGCAGGGTTGTTCCCGTCAAACCAACGCGTTCACCGCCACGCACCAGCAGGATGGCCGTTGCAAGCCCCAGCAGGCGGGCGCGGTCGATCTTGGTTGGCAAGGTCTTGTCTGAAGCAAACCGCATCGACGCACCCTGATCGACCCAAAGCATGATCGACTGCGCAATCTGCCATTCACGTTCGCGCACAAACTGCTGGTCGCCACGGGCCGAGCGCCTATGGTCAATCATCCGGCGACTGTCGCCGATTTGCGCTGGACGGTATTGCCAGAAATCATCCCCCAGACCCGAGCGTCTGCGCCCGTGATCTCCCAATAACACGGTTCCGGCCAGATGTTCGGCGCGCGCCAAAAGGGGTGGCAGCCGGGACGCCTCGGCCTCGGATCGTTCGCGTAGGGTCTGGGCGGTGTTCACGCCGCAGCCTCGGTACGGACCAGACCGGCAGCGGTGGACTCGATCAGGTCAGACAGGCTGTCGCCTCGTGCTCGGGCTGCAAAGTTCAGCGCCATGCGGTGGCTGAGAACCGGTCGCGCCATGGTCAGCACATCCTCGGCATTGGGGGCCAGTCGGCCTTCCAGCATCGCATTGGCACGTACGGTCATCATCAGCGCCTGCGCAGCACGCGGGCCGGGGCCCCAAGCGACGGTTTCCCTCACCCGCTCGGACGCGCCTGCCTCATCCGGGCGGAAGGCACGGACCAGATCGAGGATCAGTTCGACAACCGACTCTCCAACCGGCATCCGACGCAACAGAACCTGTGCGGCCAGTAAATCTTCCTTAGTGAAAATCTGATGCGCCTCTGCTTCTTCGACACCGGTTGTGGCCAGCAGAATGTCGCGTTCGGTTTGGCGATCCGGATATTCCACATCAACCTGCACAAGGAAACGGTCCAGCTGAGCTTCGGGCAGCGGGTAGGTCCCCTCCTGCTCAATCGGGTTCTGCGTGGCCAGCACATGGAATGGCACGCCCAAGTCCCTATCCTCTCCCGCAACGGTCACCGTGCGTTCCTGCATCGCCTGCAGCAGCGCTGATTGGGTCCGCGGGCTAGCGCGGTTGATCTCATCCGCCATCAGCAGCTGGCAGAAGATCGGGCCGGAAATGAACCGGAAATGGCGGCTGCCATCCTCGGCTGTGTCCAATACTTCGGATCCCAGAATATCCGCTGGCATAAGGTCCGGGGTGAACTGGATGCGATTGCCATGCAGGCCCATGACCGTCGACAGCGTCTCGACCAGCCGTGTCTTGCCAAGCCCCGGCAATCCGATCAACAACGCGTGACCGCCGCACAACAAGGCGGTCAAGGTCAGATCGACGACCTTTTCCTGCCCGATAAAGCGGCGGGTGATCGAGGCTTTGGCCTCTTGCAGCTTGTTTTCCAGCGCTTCGATCTCGGACACGAGGTCGGCAGGTTCGGACATGAGGTTCCCTTCCGTGGACTGTTATGATTGAAGTGTATCGCGCTGAGAGGAAATGGCAAAAGCAATGAGCGGACAAATACCCGTGACCCCCTCGCCCGAAGGTCTGGCGGCATCGGTCAAAGCGGCCCAAAAACAGGGTTTACCGCCTGTTCACCTATGGAATCCTCCGTTTTGCGGCGATCTGGACATCCGGATCGCAAAAGATGGCTCTTGGAGTTATCTAGGGTCACCCATCACCCGGTTCGAGCTTGTGAAGCTATTTTCCTCAATTCTTAAGAAAGAAGAGGGCAAATATTTTCTGGTTACCCCGGTCGAAAAGGTGGGAATCACCGTCGAGGATGCGCCGTTCGTCGCCGTCGATTTCGATCAGGATGGTGAGGGTTACGCCCAGCGCCTGACGTTTACCACGCAGGTGGGCGATACAGCCACTGCTGGGCCCAATCACCCAATCCGCATTGTATTTGATGCGGAAACAGATGAGCCGTCACCCTACATATTGGTTCGCGACAACCTGGAGGCGCGCATCGATCGCAAGAGCTTTTACCGATTGGTTGAGATCGGCAACCATCATGACGGTTGGTTCGGGGTCTGGTCCGAAGGTCAGTTTTTCCCGCTGATCGCCTCTGCTGCACTTGAAGATTGAACCGGTCGCGGCTTGCGGTCTTGTGCCAACACCACCGCCAGCGCCACGATCGCCGCACCCAGCGCACGGGTCCAGTTCCACTCCTCTCCCAACGCCATCATGATCACCATCACATAAAATGGCGCGATGTTGATATGGAATGAGGCCAGCGCCACTCCCAATTTCCCAACAGATGCAATAAAGAAAAATTGGCTCAGGCCCAGTGAGAACAAAGCATAGAAAACCAACATTCCCATCTGTGCTGCGTCGACCGGCCGAGTGGGCATGACTTCAAACCCCAGAAAACCGGCTACCGGCAACAGTACGACCGCGGTCAGCAACCCTCCGACAAGCGTAATTGCGCAACGGCCCAACTGGCTGAGCTCGGGGAAATCGCGCGCCGTTGCCATGCTGGCCCAACAAAACAGCGCGGTCGACACCACGGCGCAAACCGCACCGATCCCCAACTGCGCAGGTGCGACGGCGCTGGTCGCAATCAATCCGCCTAGGATCGAAATTCCCATACCTATCGTAAATTTCCACCGCAATCGTCGTGTCCCTGCTGCCAGTTCCAACAGCGTCGCGATCAGAGGTGCGCAAGAAGCGATGATTGCAACCGTGACCGGGTCGGTCAGCTTTTGCGCGACCAGGATTAGAAACATCCCTGTTCCAATCCCCAAACCGCCAACAAAAAAAGCATGCCCCCAGCGGGCGCGTAGAACGCGCGCTGGCCCATCCAACAGTATCCAGATCGGCATCATCACCAGAACCGCAAGCATCATACGCGCCGCAAACAGCGTTATTGGCGGCCAGGTTTGCAGTAAAACTTCAGCGGCTGGAAAACCCGCCGCCCAGGTCAACATTGATGCCACCGCTAACGTGTTCCCGGTAAACGCGGCTTGACTGTTATCGGATACAGCAAGGGTGTTCCCGCGCGCGGGTTCAGGGCTCATTGCCATCTTATTCAGACCTTTTGTTGACGCAGCCCCCTGCACCGAGGCACCGCTTGAACCAAAGGTTTTCTGATTCGAAGCCATTGATCTGGCCGATTTTCGACAAACTGTCGTTTTCCGTCTCTTTTAGCCGCCTAACTTGGTCGATATGCTCAGACACTCAGGAGACCGCGCACCCAATGCCCAAATTTGCCGCCAATCTTTCGCTGTTATTTACAGAGTTGCCCTATCTCGACCGGTTTTCAGCCGCCGCACAGGCCGGGTTTTCGGCGGTTGAAATTCTGTTCCCTTACGATCTGGCAGCCAAGGAAACCCGCAGGGCGCTATTGGCAAACGGGCTTGATCTGGTGCTGATCAACGCTCCACCGCCAAACTATGCCGGTGGCGAGCCGGGATATGCGGCCGTTCCCGGTGGCACAGCTCGGTTTCAATCCGACATCCGACGCGTTCTACGCTATGCCAAAGTTCTAAAGCCTCAATATATCCATGTAATGGCGGGATACGCCTCGGGAGAAGAAGCGCTTGCGTGCTTTGTTGAAAACCTGCAATGGGCCGCAGATTTCGCGCCCGACCAAATGTTCACGATCGAGCCACTCAATCCCGTTTCACAACCTGACTACTTCTTGAATGACTATGAGCTTGCCGCAGACGTTCTCGATCACGTTGAACGGTCAAATGTTGGCCTGCAATATGACAGCTTTCACGCGCAAATGATCCATGGCGACGCACTTACAATCTGGGACCGCTTCAAGGCTCAGATCGTCCACGCCCAGATTGGGGCCGCGCCAGATCGCTCGGAACCCGGACGAGGTGAAATGGATTTCGCAGCCCTGTTCAAGGCGATGGATCAATCTGATTATCAGGGTTGGGTCAGCGCCGAATACACGCCCTCAACCCGGCGAACCGAAGACACTTTGATCTGGTTACGTCAGTAAAGCCATGAAGAAGGCTGGATTTTCTTACTGAAATGTCGCAATTGAAAACATCGACACCCAAGGACAGCACTCATGATCCCCGCCCGTTTTGCCAATGCTTTGTTCGCCCTGATCATGTCGGGCCTGATGTCTTGCGTCGTCACGGGCATCGCAACGGTCAAGGCTATTGGCTTCGGCCCGTCGACTTTCGCGGATTGGATGGGTTCATGGGCATTTTGCTGGCCAATCGCCTTCACAGTAATCCTGACGCTGGGACCATCCGTAAAACGACTAATCGCGCGCCTGGTCAGGCCCGAGGCCTGACCCGCTGCAAAGAGGGCCTGATAAGCAGCGCCGCCCTTAGTGCGCTTCGGCCCAGTTTGCACCCTGACCGGCGTCGACAGACAGTTTAACGTCCAGTTTGACAGCTGGGTCCGACGCCCCCTCCATCACATCGCGCGCGATTGAGATCGTTTGATCCACGGCGCCCTCAGCAACCTCGAACAACAATTCGTCATGAACCTGCAGCAACATTTTGGCGGGCAATCCGTTGATCGCATCAGGCATCCGCACCATCGCGCGGCGGATCACGTCCGCCGCCGTCCCCTGAATTGGAGCGTTGATCGCGGCCCTGCGTGAGAAGCCTGCATGCGGGCCTTTTGCGTTTATTTCTGGCGTATGGATCTTCCGCCCGAACAGAGTCTGCACATAGCCATGCTCTTTGGCGAATGCGACAGTGTCGTCCATATAGGTCCGAATACCCGGGAAACGTTCGAAATAGCGGTCAATGAATCCCTGCGCCTCGGCGCGCGGTATGCGCAGATTACGGGCCAGCCCAAAACCCGAGATACCATAGATCACACCAAAGTTGATCGCCTTTGCCTGACGGCGGATATCAGGCGTCATCTCATCCAACGGCACATCGAACATCTCGGATGCGGTCATGGCATGAATATCCAAACCATCCGAAAACGCCTGCTTCAGGGTCGAAATATCCGCAATATGAGCCAATATCCTCAGCTCGATCTGGCTGTAGTCCAAACTGACCATCACATTGCCCGGTTCGGCAATAAACGCCTCACGAATGCGACGCCCTTCTTCCGTCCGTACCGGGATGTTCTGCAGGTTGGGATCAGTTGAGGCCAGACGGCCGGTGTTCGCCCCGGTGATCGAATAAGACGTGTGCACCCGGCCTGTATCCGGGTTGATATGTGTTTGCAGCGCGTCGGTATAGGTTGACTTCAGCTTGGAGAGCTGCCTCCAGTCCAACACCCGACGGGGAAGTTCATGTTCGGTGGCAAGATCCTCCAGGATATCGGCCCCGGTCGAATATTTCCCGGTTTTGCCCTTCTTGCCGCCCTCAAGCCCCATCTTGTCGAACAGGATCTCGCCCAGCTGCGCAGGCGAACCAACGTTAAAGCTCTCACCAGCCAATTCGTGAATTTCAGCCTCTAACCCGGCCATTTTCTGCGCAAATGCGTTTGACATCCGGCTGAGAACATCGCGGTCGACCTTGATGCCGTGCATCTCCATTTCTTTGAGAACCGGTACCAATGGACGTTCGAGGGTTTCGTAAACCGTGGTCACCTGCACCTGATGCAGTTGAGGCTTGAACAGCTCCCAGAGACGCAGGGTGATATCCGCGTCTTCGGCAGCGTAGGCCGTAGCCTCGTCAATCGGAACCTTGTCGAAGGTGATCGCCGATTTGCCGGACCCCAGCAATGGCTTGATCGGGATCGGCGTGTGGCTCAGATAGCGTTCCGACAGCGTATCCATACCGTGCCCATGCTCACCGCCGTGCATGGCGTATGACATTAGCATCGTGTCATCGATGGGGGCGACGTCGACGCCGTATCGCTTAAAGATCTTGGCGTCGTATTTCATGTTCTGTCCGATCTTCAGGATCGATGGATCCTCAAACATCGGTTTCAGCAGGTTTAAAGCCTCATCCATCGGCATCTGTCCATCGGCCATCGCGTCGGAGCCAAACAGATCATCGGTCGCGCTTTCGCGATGGGTCAACGGGATGTAGCAGGCCTCACCGGCCTCGACACATAGCGAGATACCCACCAGATCGGCGATCATTTCATTCAGGCCGGTGGTCTCTGTATCTACCGCGATCCAGCCACGCTCATAGGCCTGATCGATCCATTTCAGCAAAGCAGCAGCATCGCGCACGCATTCGTATTTCGAGGCGTCAAACGGCAGGGCCTCGGCCTCTTCCGCTTCAACAGGCGCAGGGGCATCTGCGATCACCGGGGCTTCGGCCCCCAGCTTGTCGGCGATGCGCTTGGTGAGGGTGCGGAACTCCATCTCAGCGAGAAAACCCAGCAGGGTCTCTGCATCGGGATCTTTCACCTCCAAGTCATCCAGCGTGAAATCTAGTGGGGTGTTTTCGTCCAACTGCACCAGCTTCTTCGACAGCTCGATCTGGTCGCGCTTTTCGATCAGGGTCTGACGACGCTTGGGCTGTTTGATCTCTTCCGCGCGATCCAGCAGGGTTTCCAGATCGCCATATTCATTGATCAGCAGCGCGGCCGTTTTAACGCCAATGCCCGGGGCACCCGGCACGTTATCCACTGAATCCCCTGCCAAAGCCTGCACATCCACAACTCGTTCGGGCCCGACGCCGAACTTCTCGACGACTCCATCGCGATCAATGCGCTTGTTCTTCATCGCATCCAGCATCTCAACACCGCCGCCCACCAGCTGCATGAGATCCTTGTCAGAGCTGACAATGGTCACCCGCCCACCGGCCTCACGCGCCTGAACGGCGAGGGTGGCGATGATGTCATCGGCCTCGTACCCCTCAAGCTCTTTGCAGGCGATATTGAAGGCCTTCGTTGCCTCTCGGGTCAGCGGCATCTGCGGGCGCAAATCCTCGGGCATCGCCTCACGGTTGGCTTTGTACAAGTCGTACAGATCATTCCGGAACGTGTGCGAGCCTTTGTCAAAGATCACCGCCACATGAGTCGGCGCATCAGGACCGGAATTTCCTTCGACATATTTCTGCAGCATATTGCAGAATCCCGACACGGCCCCAATCGGCAAACCATCCGATTTCCGCGTTAAAGGCGGCAGCGCATGATAGGCGCGGAAGATAAAAGCTGATCCATCAATTAGATGCAGATGGCAGCCTTTTCCGAATTGGGTGCTAGTCATATGAGGCTCCTGCGCTGGGTTGCGCCAAGTTGTACAGAAGGGCTGAACGAAAGACGAGGCCGCTTGGCCAATTCGTTCCGACCTAATTTGCCAGACGTCTGACCTTAGCTATTCGAAAAATTCCGTTTATCCGCATTCCACGTCAAACCCGCTTTTTGCGCAATCATCGCAAACTGTTTGTTCAGCGAGCGATCATTCAAATGTCGGGACAAGCTGCGCAGCGGGATGAGGTTCCGCTCCCCATATCCGTCGATCAGGAAACAGGCCGGGCCGGCGCCCCGTGTTCCATATACGATATTCGAGCTTTTGACGTCGCGCGCCACAATATGCAGGTCAAACATCCGCCCGACAAAGACATTCAGCGCGTCTATTGCCCCACCATCCAAACCGCTTCGGCAGACTTCATAAAGCTTAGGTGCAAGCCCGCCATCAAGGCCCGATATACGCTCGACGACCACCCCGGCACCGCGGCTGGTTTGCACAACGCCCAACATTCTGGAAAGCGGCGAAAGCTCAATATCCGCCCCGAGTTTCAGCGACACGCGAAGCTCGCATTCCAGTTCTTTCAGGGTGCTGCGATATTGCGCCTCGGGGAAAAGTCTCCACACCAGTCGCTTGCCAAGCCTGTGCGAAACGCGGTCTTGAGATCGGGTGAAAACCTTGATCAGAAGGTCGGGTTGTCCGGGAAAATCGAAGACACTGCGAACGGTCCCGTTGGCAATTGGCTGGCTCTCGGAAAGGTCAATCGTTTTGGCTGTGAACAGCATCATCTATCCTCGCCAGTTGAGACCGCCTGCCGTTCTGACCGCCCTTAAGCTTCCTGTTCGGAAACCGCGCCGCGCAGCACGTATTTGCAATCGCAATAAGGGCATTCGACCCAACCGGTATCCTCGGGGATCTGCAGCCAGACACGCGGATGGCCCAGTGCGCCCTCGCCACCGTCACAGGCGACGCGGGTGGTTTCCACGATTTTGGTTTCCGGCGCTTCGATGGTCACGGCTTGCGATCCTTCTTTGGTTGTCGGCCTCGCGGGCATGTATTAGGTGCGTTTATGAGCGATGAGCAATCCGGGGGCAAGGGCCACATGTCCGATGCGGCAATCACAATCAAATCACTGCGCAAGACCTATCGTGGCAGCAAAGGTCAGCCCGAGAAACAGGCCCTGAAAGGGATCGATCTGACGGTACCGCATGGGTCCGTTTTCGGCCTGCTTGGCCCCAATGGTGCCGGCAAATCAACCCTGATCAACATTCTGGCGGGGCTGGTTGTCAAAACATCTGGCAGCGTCTCGATCTGGGGCTTCGATCAGGATCGAAACCCGCGCCAATCGCGCGCCGCCATCGGCGTGATGCCGCAGGAACTGAACCTTGATCCGTTCTTTACACCACGCGGCGCGTTGGAGGTGCAGGCCGGGTTGTATGGCATTCCAAAATCGGACCGGCGGAGCGATGAGATTCTTGACCTCGTTGGCCTTGCCGAAAAGGCCGAGGCATATGCACGTACGTTGTCCGGCGGAATGCGGCGGCGTCTGCTGTTGGCCAAGGCACTGGTGCATCATCCCAAGATTCTGGTGCTGGACGAACCAACCGCTGGTGTGGATATCGAACTGCGACAGATGCTGTGGGCCAATGTGCGTAAGCTGAACGAACAGGGTATGACCATCATCCTGACCACGCATTACCTGGAAGAAGCGCAGGAGATGTGTGATGAGATCGCCATCATCAATCACGGCGAAAAGATCGCGCAGGACAGCACCGCAAATCTGTTGGGCCGCATGGACAGCAGGACCATGGTGATTGTGCCGGATCGCCCTATTCAGGCTCTTCCAATGGCAGAAAACGTGACCGCGGCACAACGTGAGAATGGCGATCTTGTGCTACAGTATCACAGCAATCTGACCACGGCTGAGCAGGTACTGGAGGCAGTACGTCAGGCCGGTATCCGCATTCAGGATGTGCGAACCGAAGAGGCCGATCTTGAGGATGTGTTCCTAGCTCTCACTTCGAGCCGGGCCGACGACCTGCCAGTCGACGACCCGAACCAACCACGTCGCGGGATGCATCGCGTCAAGCTTTAGGCACGATCAATCCGCGCGTGATAGCAGTTGTTCAGCGCTGATCGGACATGGATGTATGCAACGTCGGCACGGTCAAATATGTTCGCAACCGCTTCCTGAAACTGCGCTTGAGGCGCAATGATGCCGGTTCCATAGATAATCCGATCATCCGATCCATAGCCTTTGATCAAGTAGTTCGGCGAGTCGGTCAGCGTTTCGGGAACCCCATCTTCATCCTCGTGGCGCGCGCAAGGTTCGGCACATAGGAAGATCGGGCCGGTTTCCGCATAGGGCTGAGTTTCCGCAAAGGGCCTGTACGCTAGTACCAGCATGTCTTTGCCCTCTGGTATGTATTTTAAGCAATGACGGCAAGGATTTCCCCCACCGTCAGAAATTGCGCGCTCTGGCTGGTTTCCATAACCATCAGGCCCGCCGGAACGGTAGGCCTGAACTTGTTCGGTCGGTAACGCTGAAATCCTGTACATGATGTATCTCCTTGATTTTGAGAGATCATGACCATCGCTTACCGCTGGTTCGACCCGTTTCCTGCGCATTGCAAAATTTGCAATGCGGCTTGCCAAGAGATGTTAGCGGTAAAATTAGGGCTACCCGTCGCGGCAAATTGAGTCTAAGCAACCAACAAACACTCCAAACGAATTCTTCCGTGATTGAGGCCTCTGATATGAGCGCTCAGAACTCCACCCTTCGTGGGCTAGCCTTTGCGTTCTTGGGCTTTGCCGTCTTTGCCACCCATGATGTGTTCATCAAAGTGTTGGGCGGTACCTATTCGGTATTGCAGATTATTTTCTTTGCCACTTTGTTTTCGTTTGTTCCGATGGCAGTGACTATTCTGGCTGACAGAACGACTGGCAACTTCGTGCCGCACCACCCGTGGCTGGTGCTGCTGCGATCCGCCTTGATGGTCACTGCGATGTCCTGCGCGTTCTACGCCTTTTCGGTCCTGCCGTTGGCCGAGGTCTATTCGCTGCTGTTTTCCTTCCCTCTGATCGTTACCGTCCTCTCGATCCCAATTCTTGGCGAAGTGGTCCGCGCTCAGAGATGGGCTGCAGTCGGTGTCGGCCTGATCGGTGTCCTGATCGTCCTGCGCCCAGGCGCAACCGATATTACATTGGGCCATCTGGCAGCCCTGTCCGCAGCCTTCTGCAGCGCGTTCGCCTCGGTTCTGGTCCGCAAGATCGGCAATGAAGAGCGGTCGGCTGTTCTGATCCTCTACCCGATGCTGCTCGCCATTGTGGTCATGAGCATCGCCCAACCAGCAGTGTATCAACCACCCTCACTGCTGCATCTGGCGATGATGGCATTAGTCGGCGTGCTCTCGGTGATTGCACAGCACCTGATCATCCTCGCCTACCGAGCCGCTCCGGCAGGGGCCGTTGCCCCCAGTCAGTACAGCCAAATCATCTGGGCTACGATTTTCGGCGTAATATTCTTTGGCGAACACCCGGATATCTGGGTCGCGGTCGGCGCAAGCATCATCATCGCTTCTGGCGTTTTTGTGGTTTGGCGTGAAAGCCGGACGAACACGACTTCGGCCAATACGCCGGTGTTGCGGGTCAGATCGCCTCGGTCGGATACTGGCGCGACACGACCTGGGGAGTAAACCAATTTGAGATCAATCACCTAATGCCCAAAGGCAGATCATCTTCCGGCCTTTAATCTGATCTTGAAGTCACCGTTTGTGCCTTTCTCATCAAACTTACCAGTGGCACGAACCAATTCACTTAGCTTCGAGAATCCATAGGTCCTGGGATCAAAATCAGTATAGATTTTGTTGAGCTGGCTGCCCACCAGTCCCAATTTTAGCCAACCTTCTGGCTCATCAAAATTACGCATGACGTTTCTGATCAACTGAAACGCATGGTTCAATTCGCGCTTCGATTTCAGCGCATCGTCTCTTTCTTCATGGGGTGCGCTTGCTTCAATGTTTTCGATGTAAATAAACCGGTTGCACGCTGCGACAAACGCCTGTGGGGTTTTGAGTTCTCCAATTCCATACACATCCAACCCTTGCTCACGAATACGACTGGCAAGGCGCGTGAAATCACTGTCCGAAGATACCAAAACAAACCCGCCGAACCGTCCAGAGTGCAGAATATCCATAGCATCAATGACCAGCGCGATATCACTGGAGTTCTTTTTGGACGTATTGGCAAATTGCTGATGGGGAACGATGGCATATTCCGCCAAGGTTTTACCGTCCCATCCTTGAGACGAACCATTAGAAAAGTCACCGTAAACTCGCCTTAACCCGGCCTCACCCAATGTGGCGATTTCTTCAAATATCTCTGCAGAATGTTTTGCGGGTACGTTGTCCGCATCAATCAGAACCGCCAGACGGTCCGTCGTTCTAGTTGCCACCTTAATCCCTCAACTCAAAATTTAATTCATAAAGAGGAATGTAGGCACAAAAAAAGGGCGGGCAAAAGCCCACCCTCAGCAATTATCTATTCTTAATCAATAAACTACGACTGATCGGATACTCTCGCCCTTATGCATCAGGTCAAAACCATGATTAATATCGTCCAGACCCATGGTGTGTGTGATCATTGGATCAATCTCGATTTTTCCGTCCATGTACCAATCGACGATCTTCGGAACGTCGGTCCGGCCACGCGCGCCGCCAAATGCGGTACCACGCCAAGAGCGACCGGTGACCAGTTGGAACGGACGGGTCGAAATTTCGGCACCTGCAGGCGCCACGCCGATGATGATCGATTCACCCCAGCCTTTGTGGGCCGACTCAAGTGCAGCGCGCATCACGCCT
This sequence comes from Ruegeria sp. CL5, assembly GCF_056536485.1. Lineage (NCBI taxonomy): Bacteria > Pseudomonadati > Pseudomonadota > Alphaproteobacteria > Rhodobacterales > Roseobacteraceae > Ruegeria > Ruegeria sp. CL5. The sequence goes on along the minus strand of NZ_JBQFPS010000004.1, from coordinate 241,931 downwards.
ACATTACCGGTGGCGTCAAAGGTATAGTCCGCGCCGCCCTTGGTTAGGTTAACCAGATAAGGCACCAGATCGCCTTCAACTTCGGACGGATTGACGAAATCAGTCATGCCGAACTTGGTGGCCATTTCCACCTTGGCCGGGTTGAGGTCGACACCGACGATCTGATCGGCTCCGGCTAGGCGAAGGCCCTGAATGACGTTCAGGCCGATACCGCCCAAACCGAACACGATGGCACGGCTGCCGATTTCTACCTTGGCTGTGTTGATCACCGCGCCGATACCGGTGGTCACACCGCAACCGATATAGCAAATCTTGTCGAAAGGCGCGTCCTCGCGCACTTTGGCCAGCGCGATTTCCGGAAGAACCGTGTGGTTCGAGAAGGTCGAGCAACCCATGTAGTGCAGGATCGGATCACCATCCAGCGTCGAAAAACGCGAAGTGCCATCGGGCATGAGACCTTGGCCCTGCGTCTCACGGATTGCCTGGCACAGATTGGTCTTTGGGTGCAGGCAGTATTCACACTCACGACATTCAGGAGTGTAAAGCGGAATGACGTGGTCACCCGGCTTTAGGCTGGTCACGCCCGGACCAACCTCGACCACCACACCGGCACCTTCGTGGCCCAGAATGGCGGGAAACAGGCCCTCAGGATCCGCCCCAGACAGGGTGAATTCATCGGTGTGACAGATGCCTGTCGCCTTGATCTCGACCAGAACCTCACCCGCTTTGGGGCCTTCAAGGTTCACGTCCATCACTTCCAAAGGTTTGCCTGCCTGAACGGCAACGGCTGCACGGGTTCGCATGGTGCATATCTCCCTGTCTATTTTGCCCGACCCTGCGTCAATTGCAGGGTTTTTTCAACTGCACTTTCGTGACAGGTTGGCTAAATCTTTGATATTTCAGAAACGACACCACCAGAAAGTCCTGCGCCAATGTACCGTTTTTTTCCGATCCTGATCCTATTAGCCGCATGTACCGAAGGCTCTGTTCCGCAAAATGAAACGCTTGCAGCGGAAGATGTGGCTGTCGATTTGGCCTTCTGTAAGGGTGAACCTTTTGCTGATGCAATCGGCCAGCCGGTCTCAACCATACAGGCGCAACTTCCCGAACGGTCACGCGTTCTAGGCCCGGATGATATCGCCACTCAGGATTATCGCATCGATCGGCTAAACGTCTATGTGAATGGCTCAGGCACCATTCAAAGACTTACCTGCGGATGAAATCACTTGCCCCGATAGACCAGAATGTCAGGCAAGTAGTCGATCAGGCGGATAATCCAAGAAAATGGGGCCGGAAAATCGGTACGGAATCGGCGGTGGGACATCGCCCGGACCACCCGATCAGCAGCATCTTCGGGCGTCATTATCATGGGCATGTTAAAACTGTTCTTGTTGGTTAGACGGGTTTTGATGAATCCCGGATTGACGATCCGGACAGTGACGCCTGTACCTGCCAAATCATGGCGCATCGTCTCGGCCAGCGAGATCAGGGCAGCTTTGCTGGAGCCGTAAGAGATCGCATTGGGAAGCCCATGATACCCGGCTAGCGATCCGATCAGGGTGATGTCTCCATTTCCCTTCTGAATTAAGTCAGGTACCGTTTCGCCCAGAACACGCAATGCGCCGAAATAATTAACGTCACTGATCGCCAAGGCAGCTTCGGTGTTCCAATCGGCCGTATTGATCGGATCATAGGTGCCCGCATTGTAGACAAGCCCATCAAATGCGCCGACCTCAACCACAGCACGGCAGACAGCATCAAGATCGGTCACATCAAATGGGACAGCACGTGTATTGGGCAACTTCTCACAAATCTCGGCCAGTCGTGATGCATTGCGCGCCGACAAGATAAGACGCGCCCCTTGACGGCTAAGCGCCTCGGCCAGCGCTTTGCCCAGCCCTTCGCTGGCGCCGATGATCCAATAGGTCTTTCCGTCAAATCTGCTCATTTAAGGGCCTTTTTCGCACTGCTGAGTTCAATACGGCGCGATGACTACTTTGGATCACGCGTAGTGCTCTGAGCATAGGGCAGTCATCATCACGTAGTGCGATGGAAAAAAACTTCTACTCCGATTGATCCAGTGCGCCATTCCCTGCGTATCCTTTTGTAAAAGCCGAATAACGAGGATGGAATGTTCGACGAAACCCGGTGCGTACGCAAGAAAATCGCAGTTATTGGTGCAGGCATTTCAGGTCTCTCCGCAGCTTATTACCTTTCTGAAAATCACGATGTCACCGTGTTCGAGGCTGAACCTCGACTTGGTGGCCATGCCCGTACGGTAATGGCCGGTAAGAATGGTGATCAGCCGGTCGATACCGGTTTTATCGTCTTTAACTACGTCACCTACCCCTATCTGACGCGATTGTTCGATGAATTGAACGTGCCCGTCACAAAAAGCGAAATGAGCTTTGGCGCCACCATCGACAATGGCCGCATCGAATACGGGCTGAACAACCTGCGCACACTGACGGCGCAGAAACGAAATCTTGCGCGTCCGGCCTATTACAAGATGATCGCCGACATCCTGCGCTTTGGAAAAGAGGCCCCCGAGGCCGCCCAGGACGATGACACCACTATCGGAGAGCTGGTGGATCAGCTGCGCCTCGGCCACTGGTTTCGGCACAATTACCTGATGCCAATGTGCGGCGCGATCTGGTCAACACCGGTTGAGTTTGTCGATCAATTCCCCGCCCGCTCTCTGGTCCAGTTTTTCCGTAACCATGCGCTGCTGGCTTCCGGCCGCGCCAATCAGCATCAGTGGTACACCGTGAAAGGCGGCAGCATCGAATATGTCCGTCGGATCGAGGCAGCTTTGCGCAAGCGAGGCAGCGATATTCGTCTAGCTTCACCCGTACAAGGGATTGAACGGCATGATCTGGGCGTCACCGTACATGCAGGTGGCGAGACTGATTTGTTTGATGAGATCATTATGGCCACCCATTCAGACCAGTCCCTCGCCATTTTAGGTGATGCGGCGACAAAGGCGGAAAAACATGCTCTCGGTGCGATCAAGTATCAGCCGAACAAAGCCATTCTTCACTGTGATCCCCGCCAGATGCCACGGCGGCGTGCCTGCTGGTCCAGTTGGACCTACCGGTCGCAAAAAGGCAATGTTGGGGTCACATATTGGATGAACCGGCTACAGAACATCCCCGACAGTGATCCGCTGTTCGTGACACTGAACGCTGCATCAGACATTCCTGCGGACAAAATCTATGACGAGGTCGAATTCGCCCACCCGGTATTCGACAAAGCCGCCTTGCGCGCTCAAGGGCAGATTCGTCAGATGCAGGGACATAACCGAACCTGGTTTGCCGGTGCCTATAACCGGCATGGCTTTCACGAAGACGGGATCGCCAGTGCCATGCACGTGGTTGAGCGCATAACTGGCACCCCGCAGATAATCGGAGCTGACAATGATATCTCTGAAAAAGAAATCGCCGTTCCTGCCTCGGCCTAATCTAACTGCGACGTTGGTGTCGCTGGTGCTGCTAGCCCCCGGAGGACTGGCAGCGTCACCCGTTTTTGGTGCCCTAAACGATGCTGAGTTACGCGGATCAGCGACGTTCCGCTATTTGGGATTCCCGATATACGATGCGCAGCTGTTCACCCCAGGCGGCACGCCTCTGAACTGGAGCCAGGATTTCGGGCTTGAACTGCGCTATCGCCGAAACCTGTCCAAAAAGGCTCTGGTGAACTCCACATTGGACGAGATGAAGCGGATCGGACGTGCCGCCCCCGTGCGCAGCCAACTTGATGTCTGTTTCGACGCCGTCAGCAAAGGCGATCGCTACCTTGCAATCTCGCAAGGGCCAAACAAGGTTGGGTTCTGGCTGAACGGGCGCAAAGTTTGCACCATGTCCTATCCGGGCATCAAACGCAGCTTCATGTCGATCTTTTTGGGCGACAACACCCGGTCGGCATCATTCACCCGGACATTGCGAGGCAACTGATGCTGTATCCGCGGGTCAGCCTCTATGCGTTGATGCTGGCTGCGGCGGGTATCCCGCTTTACATCCATCTTCCGCGGTTTGCGGCCGTAAATCTTGATATCGGGCTAAGTGTGATCGGGGCCGTTCTGCTGGTCATCCGGCTAGTTGATCTGGTGCAGGACCCGCTGATCGGCTGGGCGATTGATCGCTGGCCGGGCGGGCAAATCCTGTTCGCCACGGTCGCTGCGCTGGGTCTGGCGGTCGGGTTTCCATTACTTTTCGGACTGCCGGAAGGGGCCAGTATCCCTGTATTAGTGTCGATTTTGATCCTTTTGTTTTCAGCCTACAGCCTCGGAACCATCCTGCTCTACGGACGCAGCGCAACGCTTGCAAAACAGGCCAACCCGAAAGAGTTAATGACTCTGGCTGCGTTCCGAGAGGGTGGGCAACTGACCGGCGTGATAATCGCCGCCGCTGCACCCGCCCTGTTCGTAGCCGTTGGTGCTGGCGCACAAGGATATCCGGCCTTTGGTGTGTTCCTGGGAATTCTGGCGGTCGTGACATTGGCCGTGACATTGCCAATGTGGCGACGCACTCCAATCACTGGGCACGGGCTGTCCTTCGCGGGCCTTGGGCAGGCGGGGGCTTTACGTCTACTCGCTCTGGCGTTGGTGAACAGCCTACCCGTTGCGATCACCTCAACCCTGTTCCTGTTCTTTGTCGAAGACCGACTGCAACTGCCAGGCAAAGCGGGGCCTTTATTGATCTTGTTTTTCCTCAGCGCGGGACTCAGCGTGCCGTTCTGGGCAAAGCTCAGCAACCGAATTGGCCCGAAACAGACTCTGATGATTGCCATGCCGCTGGCCATTCTCGGTTTTGTCGGGGCCGCGCTTCTGGCCCCCGGCAATCTGGCCGGTTTCGCGATCATCTGCCTGGCATCCGGGGCCGCTTTGGGCGCGGATATGGTAGTTCTGCCCGCCATGTTCTCGGTCGTTTTAACCCGGGCCGGGTTGAACGCCTCTGCTGCATTCGGCATCTGGTCCTTCGCAGGCAAGCTTGGGCTCGCGCTGGCTGCCTTTTTCACTCTGCCGCTGCTTGAACGCAGCGGCTTTACACCCGGACAGGCAAATTCGGCTGAGGCTTTGAACACACTCACCCTCGCCTATGCTGTCCTGCCCTGCATTCTTAAACTCGGAGCGTTTAGCTTGGTCCTGACGCTCCCGACAGAGGTCTCTGCCAAATGAAAACGCTCATGTTCTGTCTTCTCGCCATATTTGCGGTGTTCGCTGTGAAGAACCGTTTCCTCAGCTTCCGGTCGCAATCACCGTCCGACTACAGCGGGACCGGGCCTGAGTTTTCGCTGAAGAAGAACCTGAATGGAGAGATCCTATCGGAAGGGCTGATCTATGGCCCGAACGGCAAGATGTCGAACAGCTTTGTCGCGCGAATGGTCGGCGAATGGGAGGGCAACACCGGCACGTTGTCCGAGTATTTCACTTATTCCAATGGCAAACATATGACCCGCAAATGGTATCTGACGCTAGGCACCGGAAACACCTTCACCGCCACGGCCGATGATATTGTGGGCGAGGGCAAAGGTGTGATCTCGGGCGCGACCGTAAAACTGACCTATCGCATCATCCTGCCCGAAGATGCGGGCGGGCACACACTGGATGTGACGGACTGGATGTACCTGACTGAAAATGGGGTGATCATGAACCGTTCCGAGATGCGCAAATTCGGGATCAAGGTTGCAGAGTTGGTCGCCACGATGCGCCCGGCCCCCGAGGTCAAGTCGACCCATCTGCGTGGCGCAAATGTGCATGATTCAGACTCTGATCTGCGGATTTTGCAATGATCACCCGCCGCACTCTTGTTGCGATCGTCGCCCTCGCGGGGCTGGCGACGCTTGCCGCCTGCGCGGGTAAACCCCGCGTCCCTAACACGTTCCTGTCAGACCGCCAGTTGAACCTTGAGGAATTCTTTGAAGGTAAGACCGTCGCCTACGGCCAGTTTCAGGATTTGCTGGGCAACGTCCCTCGTCGCTTCACGGTCGATATCGACGGCAAGTGGGACGGTGAGACCCTGACGCTTGTTGAGGATTTCGTCTACGACGATGGCGCCACCGAGCAACGGATTTGGACTCTGACCAAAACCGGCGAAGACACTTGGACCGGCACCGCGCCCGGTGTGCTGGGCACTGCCAGCGGGGTTGAGCGAGGCGATACGTTTAACTGGAAATACAAAATCGATCTGCCGGTTAAAGATGGCACTATGCGGGTTAATTTCGATGACTGGATGTGGCTCTTGTCCGATGACCGGCTACTGAACCGAGCCTACGTCTCACGATATGGCGTGAGGTTGGGTGAGGTCATTTTGTTCTTTGAGAAAAAGTAGCCACCCCGCCAGTACAGCCAGCGGGGTGTAATAAGCTCAAACCGTTCCGCCCAAGCTGCCTTCCAGCTCGACCATTTCCTGACCACCGGCCATCAGGTCCTGCAGCTCTTCAGGGGTGATCTGGCCACGCTGCGCCGTACCTAGCGTCTGGCCACGGTTTAGAACCGTGAATCGGTCACCCACTGCCAATGCATGACGAACGTTATGGGTGATGAAGACAACGGCAATGCCCTGCTTGCGCACTTTGTCGATCGTCGCCAGCACGTTGGCCGTTTGGCGCACACCAAGGGCCGAAGTCGGTTCGTCCAAGATCAACACCTTAGCCCCGAAATGCACAGCACGCGCAATGGCAACAGTTTGGCGTTCACCACCCGATAACGTGCCAACCGCTTGATCGGGTCCACGCAGGTTGATGCCCATCTTCTTCATTTCTTCCATCGTAACCTTGTTGGCATAGTCATGATCGAAAAGCTGGATAGGACCGACCTTCTTGACCGGCTCGTTGCCCATGAAGAAGTTACGAGAAACCGACATCAGAGGGATCATCGCCAGATGCTGGTGGACTGTCGCGATCCCGGCTTCGATCGCATCGCGCGGGTCCGCGAAATGCATGGGGTGGCCTTCAAACAGAATCTCGCCATGCGTGGGCTGGTGTACCCCGGACATAGTCTTGATGAAGGTCGACTTACCCGCGCCGTTATCGCCAAGAAGACAATGACATTCACCGGGGAACACATCCACCGAGACACCTGCCAGTGCGATCACGCTGCCGAAGTGCTTTTCGATGTTCTTCATCTGGATGATGGGTGCATGTTCGGGATTCATATCAACGCTCCCCTGTGATGATGCGGCGAATATAGGTGTTAAGGATCACGGCCCCCAGAAGGATCACACCCAGGAACACCCGGAACAGTGAGCTTTCGACCCCGGCAAAGAACAAGCCCTGCTGCACGACCCCAAAGATCAACGCGCCAAGCGCAGCACCCAGAACCGAGCCGTAGCCTCCGGTCAGAAGCGCGCCACCGATGACAACGGCAATGATCGCTTCGAACTCTTTCAGCAGACCCCGATCGGCACCTGCGGATCCAAACTCCATCACCTGACAGACGGCGAAGATCGTGGCGCAGAAGGCGGTAAACATGAACATCAGAATTTTGACCCGGTTCACGGGAACACCCGAGTTACGGGCCGCCTCAGCATCACCACCCGACGCGAAAATCCAGTTTCCGAATTTGGTCTTGGTCAGCAACACATGGCCAAAGATGATCAACACGATCGCCCAGACAATCAGCATCGGAACCCCATCCACGACGGGCTGACCTTGACGCGTGCCGCGTTCGAACACGGCGATGATCCCGGCGTCCCCCATCCACTGAAAGAAACCTTGCAGGATTTTGCCGCCAAAGATTGGCGCCAGCCAATCACCCTCGGCCGCATCCTTTACACCACCAATGATGGTTTTGCGTTCGATCACCTGCGGCAGAAAGATTGTGAAACCACGCAGGATAAACAAGAAGGCCAGGGTGACAATGAAGCTGGGAAGCCCAGTACGGATCACGATCCAACCATTCAGCGCCCCAATTGCCAGTGCCATGGCGAAGGTAACGATGATGGCCATCCAGACCGGCCAGGCCAGTGTGACCGAAAAGATTGCGATCATCATCCCTGAAAAGCCGATCATCGAACCGACTGACAGGTCAAACTCACCGGCGATCATCAGAAGACAAGCACCCACGGCAATGATCATGAACTGCGCTGATACAACCGACCAGTTCATCATGCCCTGTGCGTTAAACATCCCGCTGTCGAAAGCAAAGAGCAGGAAAAAGGTGAACACAGCGACCGTGCCAACCATTCCGCCAAGTTCCGGCCGGATCAGCGCCTTGCGCAGCGGAGAAATCTCTTTGATCCGTTCGTCGGTTACAGCCGTATTTTGAGCAGACTCGCTCATAAGAACGCCCCTCCGAGTTATGCAGTGATTTTGCGTCTGAAAGTCAAAACGGGCACCCCATGCTCAGGGTGCCCGCGTTTAAAGAATTAGCGGTACTCGCCAGCGAATTCTTCGATTTTGCTCAGACCGTCTGCAGTTACGAAACCGGGGCCCGAGTTGATGTTGTTGCCTGGCAGAACACCGTAGCGGTGGTAGTTTGCCATAACAACAACCGGCAGATATGCCTGCAGGAAGGGTTGCTGGTCGATACCCCACTGGATCACGCCGGACTTGATGCCTTTGACGATTTCACCACCCAAATCGAAGGTGCCGAAATAGATGTCACCAGCCATGCCGTTTTCTTCCAGGGCCAGGATAGTCGGATCAGCCGAGGTCGGGCCAAGCGTCAGCACGGCATCCGTATCCGGATTCGCCGACAGATAGGCCAGCACACGGTTCTTAATTTCGGCAGGGTCCTGACCGGCGTCAATCATCTGATCGCCCAGTTCGATCCCCAGACCGTCTGCAAAACCCTGGCAGCGTTCCTGGCTGGAGGGTTGCACGATATAGTGGTTCACGCACAGGAACGAGCCGATTCCGTCGCCTTTGGCCCGCTGGCCTGCGGCGAATCCGGCGTCATATTCGGGCTGACCAACATACATCAGAGCGCCAACTTCACGCGCTTGATCCGGGGTGCCGGTATTCATGATGATCACGTCTACACCCGAATCCACGGCCGATTTGATTGGACCACTCAACACGTCATAGTCCGCCAGCGTGGTAATGATCCCATTCGGTCCCGAGGCCGCGGCCTGATCGATGATCCGCGCCATATCGGCAAGGTCGCCGGTAGGCGGGTTGCGATATTCAACCTCGACACCCATCTGGTCGCCCGCAAGCGCGATACCATTCTTGATGGTATTCCACCAGCTGTCGCTGTCAGGGGCGTGGCTAACCAGAATGTATTTCTCACCCTCAGCCGCAGCGCTCGTGGCTGCGATCAAAGGCGTCGCTGCGACGACAGCGGCCAGTGCCAGCTTCTTCGTCAGTGAAGTCATAATGTCCTCCCAAAACATATCGTTTTCCCGGAATGAGGTTTTTTCTCCGAACCTCTCCGACTCGATTTAGAACATATCTGATATCTTTTTGCAACCGGTTGCAAAACATATTGGAAGTGTTTCATACTGTATCTGCCAGAGAATACGGGTAAAAGGGCTGCTAAAAACTTAGAAAGGTCAGGCGGAATATGGCTGTCACATTGAAAGAGGTTGCAGAACGCGCGGGGGTTTCCCGGTCCGCTGTGTCGCGCACTTTCACCGATGGAGCCTCGGTTTCCGACAAAATGCGCCGCAAGGTTGAGAAGGCCGCGCGTGAGCTGGGATACAGCCCAAACGCCCTGGCATCCTCGCTGACAACAGGACGTACAAAACTGATCGGGCTGGTCTCGAACAACTTTCATAACCCTATTTTTCTTGAAGTCTTCGACCTTTTTACCCGCGGTCTACAGGACCGCGGCCTGCGCCCGTTGCTGGTGAACCTAACCGATGAGGTAGATCCGGCAAACTCGGTTCGTATGCTGCGGCAGTATTCGGTTGATGGCGTCGTGGTGGCATCCTCGACGTTGCCACCTGGTTTTGCCAAAGCGTTTCGCGATGCAGGTGTACCAGTGGTTCACAGTTTCGGCAGGTCCTCTTCGTCACCCCAGGTTCATGTTGTGGGCATCGACAACGTGGAATGCGGGCGCATGGCGGCGCGCGAACTTGTTGCACGCGGATATGGAAAGGTGGCTTTCCTTGGCGGACCCGAAGCCGCAACTTCTACACAAGATCGCCATGCGGGCTTCATGTCGGAAATGGCGCTGCACCCTCAGATCACTGTGACCTGTTCATTTGCCGAGGCCTACTCATTTGACGCAGGTCGTCAGGAAATGCTGAGCCTTTTGAAATCTGAACGGGCTGATGCCTATTTCTGCGGTGATGACGTATTGTCCATCGGAGTGTTGTCCGCGATTCTGGATAGTGGCCTAAACGTGCCCGAGGATATTGGCATCATTGGCCTGAACGACATGGAAATGGCGCGGTGGGAGAATATCGACCTCACCACGATCCATCAGCCAATCCGCCAGATCGTCAGTTCCTCGATCGAGTTGATGGTGGCGACCCTGAACGAGCCTGACCGATACCCTGAAGCGCGCATCTTTCCCTGCTCGGTGGTGGAACGGGGCACGTTGCGCCCCGTCCCTTAAATTTATCGGAACATCGGTGGGCGCGCATCCATCCACACGCTGCCCTGTTTTGCCGACTCGACTGCAGTATGCACCGCTGCCATCGACCGAACGCCGTCTGCAGCATTCGGCAGACCGTCACGGGTTTCTCCGGATATGGCATCCGCCAGATCGCAATAGATATTCGCAACAGCCAACGGGAACCCTTCAGGATGCGCAATCGCCACGCGGCTTAGGCGCTGAGCCTCTTCGTGCAAACCGCCTTCACCTTTTTCGATGATCTGCATGCGACCGCCAACAGGCGTATAGATCAACTGATTTGGCTGCTCGGACGCCCAGCGCAAGCCGCCTGTTTCCCCAAACACCTGAATGTCGAACCCGTGCTGCCGACCGATGGCGACAGACGATGTCCACAGCCGACCGACCGCGCCTTTTTGCGTCCTGAAATTGACCATGGCGTCATCTTCCAGTTCGCGGCTACCAATGGTGGATGCGAAATCCGCCGACAGAGTCTCAACCTCATCATCGGCGATAAAACCAGCCATATGCATTGCATGGATTCCACAATCGGCGAACTGCCCGGACACGCCCGCCATCGCCGGATCATAGCGCCAGCGGACGCGCGGATTGTCGGCATCAGTGGCATCCCCATGATGGCCATGGCTGAAATTGGTGACGACAAGACGGACCTTACCAATCTCACCGGCGCGCACCATCGCACGGGCCTGACGCACCATCGGATAGGCCGAATAGCAATAGTTTACCGCGCAAATCTTGCCGGATTTCTCGGCAACTTTGACGATCTCTTCGCCCTCCTCCACGGTCATGGTCATGGGTTTTTCGCAAAGCACATTGAAGCCGGCCTCAAGGAATTCCTTGGTGATCTCAAAATGCGTGGCATTGGGCGTGGCCACGGTGACCAGATCGATCCGGTCTTCGCGTCCGCGCTCACCTGCCAACATCTCAGTCCAATCGCCATAGGCACGGTCTGCCGCGATGCCCAACCTTTGCGCGTATTCGCGACCAACATCGGGCCGGTGATCCAGCGCCCCAGCAGCGAATTCGAAATGCCCGTCCGCCAGCGCGCCCAAGCGGTGCGCCGGTCCGATCTGGCTGCCTTCGCCGCCGCCAATCATGCCCCATTTCAGCTTGGTCATCGTCTTGGCCTCCTCAATTGAAACCAATGGATTCGAGGTATTCGCGGTTCTTCCGCGCGTCGCCGACTGGATCAGGATCGAGTGTAGGATCGCAGTCCTGTTCAACCGTGCACCACCCGGTGAAGCCTGCATCCAGCAGCACCTGACGGACCGATGGGAAGTCCACGTCGCCTTCACCCAGATTGCAGAAAATCCCCTGCCCGCAGGCATCGTAAAAGCCCGTCCGGTTGGCAATGACATCCGCCTTCACGGTTGGCGAAATATCCTTGAAGTGCATATACGAGATCCGATCAACGTAGCGCTGCATGAAGCCAACCGGATCAAACCCGGCATAAGAATGGTGCCCGGTGTCGAAGCAGATTTTCAGAAGGTTCTCATCGACTTCATCCAGCAATCGAATGAGTTCCGGCTCAAAGTCCATGAAACCTGCCGCATGGGCGTGCATGCCCACCGTCAGCCCGTATTCTTCCGCGCCAATGCGTGCGCTTTCGGCGATCCGGTCGCGATATGCCGTCCACTCGGCCTTATCCATCTGTTCGGCCTCATCTGCACGGCCGGCGGTTGGTGCGCGACGGGGTGAGATCGCATCGATCAACACCAGATGCTGCGCCCCATGCGCCTTCAACGCGCGGGCGGTACGATGAGTGGCATCCAGCACATCCTCCCACGCGTTAGGGTCATGATAGTTGCGGAACACCACGCCCCCGATCAATTCCAGATCATGCTCGGCAAGCGCATCGGCCAGAACTGTTGGGTCTTCAGGCATAAAGCCCACTGGGCCCAGTTCGATACCCTTGTACCCAGCCTCGGCACAGTCGCTGAGAACGGTTTTCCAATGCGGATTGCGCGGGTCCTGCGCGAATTCCACGCCCCAGGAACAGGGCGCATTACCAATTCTGATGCTCATCTTGTCTTGTCTCCGATGCTCAGAAATCTTCGATGTTTTTCCAGTTTTCATCCGCCGACGACGCCAGCGCCGCAGCAACGATCCGGTTGACCTCATGCCCGTCACGGAAGGTCGGCCAAACCGGCTTGCCTGTCTCGATCGCGCGTAGGAAATCACGCGCTTCGATGATGATCTGATCCTGATAGCCCGTGCCATGGCCAGGGCCCTGACAGAACGGCTCATAGTCCGGATGGGCGGGGCCGGTCAGGATTTTGCGGAAGCCGCGTTCGGACTCGGGGCCTTCCATGCGGTAGAGCCACAATGCGTTCTGATCCTCCTGATCAAACCGGATCGCACCCTTGGTGCCGCTGATCTCGTAGGCGTATCCCATCTTGCGTCCGGTCGCGATGCGGCTGAAATACATCGATCCCATCGCTCCGTTAGCGAAGCGAACCATCATCTGGGCGTGATCGTCGTTATCCACTTCACCACCCGGGCGGGTTTTATGAACCGTTTCAATCTCGGCCATCACGCGCTCGATTGGCCCAATTAGGGCTAGCGCCGCGTTTATCATGTGTGGCGCTAGATCGCCCATCGTCCCGTTGGACATTCCAGATGTGCGCCAGGTCGCCGGTGCCTGCGGGTCGGCATAAAAATCTTCGGTATGCTCGCCGCGAAACCATGTGACGTCACCGATCTCACCATTGGCGATCAACTGACGGGCATGTTGGCTGGCGGGTGTGCGTATATAGTTGAACCCGACCATGTTGGTCAGACCTGAGGCCTCAGCCGCAGCCACCATGGCATCGCCATCTTCCATCGATGCACCCAGGGGTTTCTCGCATAAAACCGGCTTACCCAGCGCAAAGGCTGCCAGAGCAATCTCACGATGCGTTTCCTGAGGGGTAGCGATCACGACCGCCTCGACCTTTGGATCACTCACAAGCTCGCGCCAGCTATCTGTCGAACGCGCGAATCCATAAGACTGACGATAACGCTCAGCACTTTCTTGAGAGGATGCGCACACCATCTCAAGTCGCGGGCGCAAAGCGGTGTTGAACACTGCCCCGACTGAAGACATGGCGACCGCATGGGCCTTACCCATATACCCGCCGCCCAGAATGCCAATGCCGATATCTGCCATTCCGACGCCCTCCTCCGCTTTTTCTTGAAAACCATTTGCAACCGGTTGCAAAACTTGTATCGTGAGAATAGGACTCTCGCAAGCTGCATTCGGCATTGCACCTCAATTTTCCTAAAGGAGCCCGCAGACATGTCCGCGCAACATGACACTGTTTACCTGACAACGGCGCAGGCGATCATTCGCTGGCTGTCGAACCAATTTATCGAGATCGACGGACAGGAATATCGTTTATGTGGCGGGGGTTTCGGGATTTTCGGCCATGGCAACGTGACCTGCCTGGGAGAGGCCCTGAATACCGTGCGGGATGAGTTGCCACTCTATCGTGGGCAGAATGAACAGAGCATGGGATTCGCGGCCGCAGGCTATGCCAAACAATGGCTGCGTCAACGATTCATGTTCTGCACCGCCAGCGCGGGGCCCGGTACTGCGAATCTGCTGACCGCCGCCGGGCTTGCCCATGCCAATCGCTTGCCGATGCTGATGCTGTGCGGGGATACTTTCATCACCCGCTTGCCTGACCCGGTTCTGCAGCAGATGGAGAACTACTATGACCCGACCTTCGGCGTGAACGACGCCTTCAAGCCGGTCAGCCGCTATTGGGATCGTATCACGCATCCGGCACAGGTCATTCAATCTCTGCCCGCCGCCATTGCGACGATGCTGGACCCGGGCGATTGCGGGCCTGCTTTCCTCGGGTTGCCGCAAGACGTGCAGGGTTGGACCTACGACTACCCGGTGAAGTTCTTTGAAAAGAAAGTCCACCGCATTCGTCGCCAATCGCCCGATGCGGATGAGATCGCTGATGCGGTTGCCGCGCTGGCAGGCGCGAAACGCCCGATGATCATCGCAGGTGGCGGCGTTCAGTATTCCAAAGCTGTCACCGAACTGACTGAGTTTGCCGAGAAGCACCAGATCCCGGTCGTCGAAACCATCGCAGGCCGCGCCAACATGCTGGCAACCCATCCGCTGAATATCGGCCCGATTGGCGTGACGGGTTCAGACAGTGCCAATGCGATTGCAGAAAAGGCCGATGTGATCGTCGCAGTCGGCACGCGGCTACAGGATTTCACAACCGGATCGTGGACCGCCTTTGCCAAGGACGCTCAGTTCATCTCGATCAACGCAGCGCGGCATGATGCGGGCAAGCACATGTCTTTGCCGGTTGTTGGTGATGCCAAGCTATCTTTGAAGTCTCTAACACAGGCAGTTTACTATACCGCTCCTGCTGAATGGGTCTCGTTGGCTCAGGAAGAGCGGCACAAGTGGGATGCCTATGTGACCGAGAATGTCTCTTACGGAAACCGTCCGAATTCCTACGCCCAGGCCATCGGCGTTGTGAACGAACTGTGCGACACGCGCGACCGCGTGGTCGCCGCTGCTGGGGGATTGCCCGCCGAGGTTACAGCCAACTGGCGCACTCTGGATATCGGTACCGTCGATGTCGAGTTCGGCTTTTCCTGCATGGGCTATGAGATCGCAGGCGCCTGGGGTGCGCGCATTGCCCAATCCGAGCGCGAGCCTGAGAAAGACACCATCACCTTCTGCGGTGACGGCTCGTACATGATGTTGAATTCAGACATCTATTCCTCGGTCCTGAGCCGTAAAAAGATGATTGTTCTGGTGCTGGACAATGGCGGCTTTGCAGTCATCAACAAGCTTCAGAACAACACAGGCAACGAAAGCTTCAACAACCTGCTGGAAGATTGCCCGACCATCCCGGAACCCTTCGGGGTTGATTTCACGGCCCATGCCACCGCGATGGGAGCGACGTCCGAGAAGGTGGCGAACCCAGCGGAGCTGGCCGAGGCATTCAAACGCGCCAAAGCCAGCGACAAGACCTATGTGATCGTGATGGATGTGGACGCCTATGAAGGTTGGACAACCGAAGGCCATGCCTGGTGGGAGGTTGGAACCCCTCATACCTCGGCCGATGAAAACGTGCGCAATGCCCATGTTGAATGGGAAACCACTCGTGAAAAGCAGCGTAAGGGTATCTGATGAAACGGTTTACAGCAGAGACAGCCGATCCTGACGTCATTGTCGATGAGCTGCTGAATGGCGGCGGAGCCGTAGCCATCTCAGGCCTGTTCACACCCGAGGAAATCGCCGAAGCCCGCGCGATCGTCATGGAGCATTCCGATGCAGCTGCAGAGAAAGTGACCCACTTTCAAGGTGCTGCGGAAGAGGATGGCAAACTGAACCTGCAGCGACGGGTTTGGAACCTGTTGGCGAAGGGTGATGTGTTTTCTCGCATGGCGGCGCATCCGGTTCTGATGAAGATCCTCCGCAAGTTTCTGGGGACTGAGTTCATCATGGGCTCAATCGCCGCCAACCGCATCCTGCCCGGCGGTCCGGGGCAAGAGCCGCATGTGGATTATCCCTATTGGGACTTTCACAGCCCCGAAACGCATCCCGTGGGTCTCAATGGGTCATTTCCGATGAACGCGCAGGTCTCGGTTTTGCTGGACCCGTTCACTAAGGAAAGCGGCGCGACCGGCTATGTGCCCGGATCGCAGAAAGAGCTGCGGTATCCCACACCTGAAGACAAGTTCTTCGACAAATGCGAGCAGATGACCGGTGAGCCCGGTGATGTCGCTCTGTTCTATGGCGTGACATGGCATTGCGCGATGCCAAACAACGCAGATCACGACCGCAGTGCGATCCTGATCCAGTACCTGCCCAAATGGGTCAAACCGATGGAAGATATGCCTGCTGCGCTACCGCAAGATTTCCTCAATCAAGCAAGCCCCGACATGCGGCAATTGCTGGGTCTGAACTATCCCTACCCCGAGGTGCTTGATGCTGCGCGGGCAGGCAATACCGAGGGGCGCAAGTGACACTAATCAAAGGCATAAAAGGCAACCGCTTTGCCGTGTTTGGACGCGCGGGTATGGATTTGTTTGCTGGTCCCACCGGCACCAAAAGCGTTGATGCGGATACGTTCCATGCCGATCTGGGCGGCTCAAGCGCCAATATCTGCGCGGGGCTGGTCAAGCTTGGCGCTCAGGCCGCGTTGGTTACATCTGTATCAGATGATGCAGTCGGCCGGTTCTGTGTGAACCGGCTGCAGGATTATGGCGTTGAAACGCGATATGTCCGTGCTGTGGGCGGCGAGGCGCGTACGTCCTTGGCTGTCTACGAAAGCTGCATCGAAGACTTTCAGAATGTCATCTACCGCAACGGCGCCGCCGATTTTCAGGTGACCGAAGCTGATATGGATGCGGTGGATTATACCTCGTTTTCTGCCTTGATCACGGCAGGCACAGTGTTTGCGGCAGAGCCTTCTCGCTCGGCTACGTATCGCGCGTTTGAAAACGCGCGCGCCGCTGGTTTACCAGTAATCTTCGACATTGATTATCGTCCCTATAGTTGGCCCTCGGCGCAGGTGGCCTCAGATGTTCTGACCCGCGCTGGGAACGAAAGTGATCTAATCGTCGGCAACGACGAAGAATTCGGCTTTATGGCGGGCGGCATTGAAAAGGGCTTGGACAAAGCCCGCGAACTGGCCGCCAACGGCAAGATGGTGGTCTACAAGATGGGCCATGAAGGAGCCATCACCCTGACCGACGGGCAAGAGATCCGCACTGGAATCTACCCGGTCACCGCGGTGAAACCCAATGGCGCAGGCGATAGCTTCTTGGCCGGTCTGCTGGCCTCAATCGCGGCGGGGCATGACCTGCGCAATGCTGTGCTGCGCGGCTCGGCCTGCGCGTCCATTGTCGTGTCGAAACCCGGTTGTGCCGGGGCCATGCCGACAACGCCCGAACTGGACGAATTTCTGGCCCGACACCCGGGCCCCACGGATACCTGAAAGGAGACGCAGATGCATATCGCGCCCCATGACAACCAGAACAAACCTATTGTCGATGCCGACAATGATCTGGTGCCGCTGAACTATTTCAACATCGTCAAGCTAAAAAAGGGCGAAGTGTTCGAATACGCCGTGCCAGGCTATGAGACTTGCATTGTGCCTGCCACCGGCACTGTGGATGTGGATGTGGACGGCGCGATTTATACCAACCTCGGCAACCGCACCATCGACGTCTGGGATGGCGACCCCGAAGGTGTCTATGTACCCGTCGGCGCCAAAGTTCGTGTCACCTGCGTGACGGACGAGACCGAGACCTTCATCGCGGGCGCGAAGTTCGACCGCGTGCTTGAGCCTTTTGATGTCCGCGTGCCCGAGCTGGATCTGGTTCAATACGGTTCTGACGACACCAAAACGCACCGCAAGATCAAACACATTCTTGGCGCAAACCACCACGACAAGGTGGGTCGCCTGCTGGTGTCTGAACTTTTCACCGTGGGTCAAGGCGGTTGGTCTGGCTTTCCTAGCCACAAACACGACACCGACCGCAAAGGTGACGATGGCGAGATGATCGAAACCCGCCATGACGAGACCTACAATTTCCGCTTCCGGCCCGACTATGGCTCGGGCATCCAGATGCTCCAGCGTGAGGACAACAAGCCGGGTGATGCCTATCACATCATGGATGGTTCAACGATCATGATCGACAAAGGCTATCACCCTTGCGCGGTTCTGCCGGGGTACGAGATGTACTATTTCACCATCCTCGGCGGCCTCAGCCAGCGCTCGCTAAAACAGTACTTCCAACCGACCCATGCAGCCCAGCTGCACACCATCCCCGGAATCATGGACATGGTGGCCAAGTTCAAATGAGCCTTGTGACATTATCGGACTTGCTGCAACCCGCGCTGCGTGGCGGCTATGCCGTGGCCGGGCTGGTGACTTTGGGCTGGGAGGATATGCGCGCCTATGTGGCCGCTGCCGAAGCCGAAGGCGTGCCTATCATCCTACAAGCCGGTCCATCCTGCCGCGAACACACGCCGCTGCCGGTTCTGGGCAAGATGTTCCGCCATTTGGCCGAGGGGGCAAGCGTACCTGTGGTGGCCCATCTGGATCACGGCTACACCCATGAAGACTGCCGCATCGCCATCGACAGTGGCTTCACCTCGGTCATGTTCGACGGTTCGCGCAAACCATTGGCGCAGAACATTGCCGAGACTGCAGCGATTGCCGAAATGGCCCATTCTGCCGGTATTTCCTGCGAAGGAGAAATCGGCTTTGTTGGCTATTCCGGCGGCGAGGGCTCGGACGGAACCGATCCGGATGAGGCCGCGCAATTCGCCCGCGAGACCGGTGTGGACGCGATGGCCATCTCGGTCGGCAACGTCCATCTGCAGCAGAATAAAGAAGGTGGCTTGGACGAGGCCCGCATCCGCGCTATCGAAGCCGTGACTGAAGTACCGCTGGTGATCCATGGCGGTTCAGGGGTACCAGTCGCACAGCGCTCTGCTCTGGCACGCGGGTCGAAAATCTGCAAATTCAACATCGGGACCGAATTGCGGATGGCATTTGGTAATGCCTTGCGTACTGCCGTGAATGCCGACCCGGACAGGTTCGACCGGGTTCAAATCTTGAAAGAAACACATGAACCGGTGGTCGAGGCGACACGCCGGGTTCTACAAGCCTTCAAAGGGGCATGAGATGCTGAATATCGGCTTACTGGGTTGCGGGCGTATCGGGCAGGTTCATGCGCGCTCGATAGGGCAGATTGATGGCGCACGGGTCAGCGCGGTGGCAGATGCATTTGCGGATCCTGCTCAGATGCTGGCCGACAAAACCAGCGCACAGGCCCTGTCGGCGGAAGACCTGATTGGAAGTGCGGATGTTGACGCTGTTGTCATCGGCACCCCGACCGATACCCACTATGATCTGATCCACAAAGCCGCGAATGCTGGCAAAGCGATCTTCTGCGAAAAGCCAGTTGATATGTCCGCAAACCGCATCCGCGACTGCATCAAAGTTGTCGAAGCCACCGGCGTGCCCTTCATGACGGCCTTCAACCGCCGCTTTGATCCCAGCTTTGCCAATATCCAGTCCCGCATCGCCAACGGCGAAATCGGTAACGTCGAGATCGTGACCATACTGTCCCGCGACCCCTCGCCGCCACCGATCAGCTATATCGAAAGCTCGGGTGGGCTGTTCCGCGATATGATGATCCACGATCTGGATATGGCGCGCTTCCTGCTGGGTGAAGAACCAATCAGCGTCTACGCGGTTGGCTCATCACTGGTCGACCCCGAGATCGGCAAGGCCGGAGATGTCGATACCGCTGCTGTCACCCTGACCACGGCGAGCGGCAAGATTTGCCAGATTTCAAACTCGCGCCGGGCAAGCTATGGCTATGATCAACGCATTGAAGTTCATGGTGAGAAGGGCATGTTGCGGGCTGAAAACATGCTGGAAAATGCGGTCGAGATTGCGACACCTGCCGGGTTTCAGAAAGCTCCCGCGCAACATTTCTTCCTTGAGCGATATGAAAGTGCCTATCGGGCAGAAATGGGACACTTCGTTGATGCGGTGTCTCGCGCATCCTCTCCCTCTCCGGGTATCGTTGACGGGTTACGGGCGCAGGAACTGGCAGATGCGGCAGACACTTCCTTGAAGCAGGGATCGGTTGTGAAGCTCGCGTAATACCTCACACACTGAAATGAGGGATAAGGTACGACGCGCTGCACTCGTACCCCCTCAAGAAATCATCAGACATCCTCCAAGCGCGCCGTAACTGTTTAGTATCTGCATGAGATGTCCGGAATGTGTCTGAAAGATTAAATTTTTCGGACGGCGGTACCTGACGGCTTGCGCAATGAGGTTGAGTAACCGCCAAGTGGCAGGACATTGGTCCCGATAGTGACGTATGGACGAAGTCGTCACATCTCACCAAACAAAAGCGGCGCGAGCATCTGCGTCTCTCTTCAGCGGCCATCACGCGGTTGTCGAAAACGCAAGCGGCGCGCGCACCACAACGTCCATGGCTCTTTCCTGGACGCGTTCTTGAACAGCCGTTTTAGGATCTGATAAAGTTCTGGCGGTCAGTTACCAAGTCCAAAGGTTTTGCGAAATATCGATTCCATGATAGCTATCACACGCATGCACAACACTTGGTGCCCAGCGGCTTGAGCCTGTTTTTTGTTGGTGAGATTTTAGGGCACACAAAACCATCGACCACTCAGAGATACGCGCATCTTGCTGACGACCCACTGCGTCATGCCGCTAATGTCAAGGAAGAAAACAAGCGAAGGCGAGAATTCACAAAATCCCGATTTGTGAATCTTTTGTCGTCTGCAGAACGTAAAGTCCTGTGGTCGGCGCGACGGCACCGTCTCAGCCAACATCGTTACAATGAAATAAAGCGTTAACGGCAGGTATGTCGAGTTTGCATTGTAAGCCTCAACATCGAATGCTAACCCACATCTAGTGAATTTGCCCTTTTAGCCGCTCAGATTTCTTGCGGTGTAAAAGTTGTTGGGAATAATCTGATGGCGAAAATTAAAAATACTTGGTCAACGCCAGTGCGCGCGCACTATGACGTGAAATCCAATCGACTCGGAATGCAAGTTTTTCGAGTAATTGGATATGAAATTCAGTTTTGGTTTCGAAAACTGTTCTTGAAGCGCAGCCGCACCAAATCGGAGCTCTCGCGTCGCGTGGAGCTTGATGGCTATGTCGTTATCGAGAATTTTCTTCCTCCGGATGCTTATAAAATGTTGAAGGAGCGGTACTATGAGCTTGTCGAAACAGCGCCAAAGCCGACTAACAAAGGACCAAAGATCGTCGCTCCGGTGCTATGCAACCCACGCACCGCGCAAGTGGATCCGGTAATCAATAAATTGTTTGTCGAAAACGATACTATCAATGAGATTATCGAGAGCACGTCGGCACACCGGCAAAACATACTCCCCCTTATTCGACTGCATCACTATTGGGTGGAACAAGACGACCTGGGCGTTCGGGAGAACGCCCGCACGGATGAGTTGCATTACGATGTACCGCTTAAAAACATGCGTGGGTTTTTTTATATAGAAGACTGTGATCAAACCAACGCGGCCTTCGAATATGCGCCAAAAACTCACGTATTCGGATTGAAGCGCCTATACATGGAATACATTGACAGCCTGGTGCAGTCACGCGCGCGGGAAGGCCGCCCCGAAGCCAAAGTTCAGCCAATTCGAGATGATCTTAAAGAGATTTTGAGAGCTGAACCGAAGCCTCTCGAAGCTAAGGGAAATTCTCTGATCATTTTCAATACGATGGGGCTGCACCGGCGCGGAAGATTTCAGAAAGTCGGAAGCCGAGAGGCTATACTTCTAGATTACCGGTATTTGGACACCGTGGCCAACTATAAAAAGTACCCCGCGCCGATTAAATGGTTGATGCGCGAGCGAGAAAAAACTGCGTGACGATCAATTCCTTCGTCTCGTTCTAGGTATTCCTGCTAGCAACGACCATATCGGCCACCCCTTCGGGAGAGCCAGCACATGCGCTGCAATTCAATCCGCAGTGCCGCTGTTCTGAACAGCCTCGCCCAACGGGATCAGCAAAGCAAGTAGAAAAACTGTGCTCCAACTTATCGACACGTGGGCCTCATCAATCGATAACACCCGGCTCAAAACAATGCCAACAGCGCCAATGAACAGGCACAACGACAAGCGCAGTTAAGAAAATAGAATCAGGCTCAACGCGATTGAGAAGAATGCGAGCGCCCATCCGACCTTGTGTGGCCACAACCCTTCTTGAGGAAATTCCGAGTTAACGACGCCGAAAATCTGCTATGTTTCAGCGGCAGCTTGCTCGCAGACGATAGAGAACATAGTGAAGATGTTCGCAAAGCGACCAATTAATTTTATGATGTCAGATCGGCGATTGTTCACGGTCCTAGCGATGAATATTGAATGCGGTTGATGCAGGATCGGGCAATCATTCCGCAGTGGATTTAATCTCGCTCAGCAGGCATACTTCAAGCTTCTTCATGAACGTCACAAAATGTGGTTCTGTGATGCTGCACACACCTGCAAAAACGAATGACTTGTTCCGACCGTCCCGCAGGTCGGGTATGTATGCTTTGCGCTGCGACCCGTCGCTTGTGGGAGGTGCAGTGAATGATGGTCGTAAGCACATCGTCGCCAATGCAGCTAGAGATATCTGGGTCAACAACGCGCACCAGGATTCAACACTCGCAAGGCGCTCCAACTAAATGGCTCACAGTTGCCTAAGATTGCCGGGCAGGTCAGAACTAATATTGATCAGCTGCGCTTAGACAAACTAATGTGTTCGTTCCTTGGTTAGTCGCCCAAAGGCTGTGGACCAGTTCTTCCATGGTAAGCCGTCAAGGACGCACGAATTCGACGAAGATTCTCCTTTGTTTCGTCGGTCATCTCCTGCGCCACGATCATGGCCAATGCGTCAACAATTGCGAGGTGGGCATATCGCGAGGCTGTTGGTTTGTAGATGTCGCTGTCTTCAGGCAATTCCGTGAGCAGGGCAATTTTGGATATGTCTGATAGTCGGGTGTTGGGCTTGGTGATGCTGATTGTGGTCGCGCCGTAACCATTAGCGACTTCCGCCGCACTAACGATGGCGTCGGCTTCACCGCTCGCCGAAACAAGGAAGAGAACGTCTTCGGGCCCAAGCGCGGCCGCGCGCATTTGTAGGACATAGCTATCATTGACGAAGAACGATGGAATCCCGAGCCTGAAAAAGCGATTGGATGCTTCCTGAGCGACAAGAGAGGATCCTCCTCCTATTCCCGCAAAAAGGATCTGCCGTCGGTCCAGGCAGGCATCCCTTGCTTCTTCAAGCTTCTCCGTGTCGATTTGACCGCGCATGACATCCAGGGTCGCGAACAAGGCCCCCAGGACTTGGTCAATCGCTGAATTCGCGTCAGAGCTTTCGTCACCGGCATTTCTGTATAAGTACTGAGCGCTGACGGCGACGTTCTGGGCCAGGCGAAGCTTGAAGTCCCGAAAGCCCTCACAGCCGAGGCTACGGCAGAACCGCACAACTGTTGGCTTACTGACCGAACAACGTTCCGCGAGATCTCCGATGGTCATCGAGCTAATTTCGTTGAGGTGGTCCTTTACGTAGTCAGCGACTTTCTGCTCCTGAACCGCCAGTTTGGTCTGCGAATTATGCAGTGCCGGGATTAGATCCACAGCGCCAATGCGGCCCTTATGGGGGCGCGCGTTTTCATCTGAGGCAGGGCGCGGATGGTTCGGCATGTGCGTGGCATTCTCCTGGCTTTTCATGAAACTTAGTTACACATATCATCGTGGGCTAGCAAGAAATTCGCCAATATTCGCGAGAATTCCCCAGTTTGAGCCGCTAAAAAGAAACTAAATTACATTTTCTCGTTGAATACTCCACATTGATCGCGCAGGATGTAACCAAGTTACAGATTCGGGTCCTGGGGAGGAGTGCGAATGTCAGACTGGTTTGCCAGCGCAAGCGCAAAGATAAATTCAGTCGTCGAGGGTATCGTCGCCGCGTTGATGTTGTCCTTGGTGCTGGATGTCTGGCTTGGCGTCGTCGACCGCTACTATTTTCACTGGCAACTACCGTGGCCCGAGGTGCTGGCGCGCTACCTGATGATCTGGGCCGCATTGCTCGCCGTTTCTTCCGGAATCGCGCGCAGGGACCACATCGGATTGACCGCATTCATCATGATACTTCCTGTCGGTTTGCGCCGTACTCTGTTGGTTGCGATGGACGTTTTGGCGCTGGCTTTGTTCTTATACGTCGCGTTTTTTGGGATCAGCTTCGCCGAAAGCGGAGCTCCCCGCCAAGCGATGATTTTTGGCGCCAGCCTGGCTCCGTTTTACGCAGCCATTCCCGTCGCGGCGGCACTGTCATCTGTACAGCTGGTGCTGGTCCTGTTTCGGGATTTGGGGTCGCATATTGACGAGCCACCCTTTGCCACTGAGGCGGAGGAAACGCTGTGATCGTCGCAATCGTTTTTGTCGCCCTTATCCTGTTCGGGATGCCGATTGGGTTTGCCATTGGCCTTGCTGGCGTCGTGGGTCTGATTGACATGGGCGGAACGCAGTTCTTGGCGATTGGCCCCAGCAAGATATTTAACGGTCTCAATATCTTTCCCTTTCTTGCCATGCCGTTCTTCATTCTGGCCGGTGAGATCATGAATGACATTGGGATCACCAGTCGTCTTGTGAAACTGGCTCAGGTTCTGGTTGGACGGTTCCGTGGTGGGCTGGCCCATACCAACATGCTGGCTTCGGTTTTCTTCGCTGGACTAACCGGCTCGGCGACTGCGGACGCGGCGGCCTTTGGTCGGACACTTGTGCCTGCAATGGTAAAAGAAGGCTACAAACGTGATTATGCCTGTGCGGTCACGGCAGCGGGATCCATCATCGGCCCAACCATTCCGCCCTCGGGGCTGATGGTTGTTTATGGGTCGCTAATGGGTGTTTCCATCGCAGGCCTGTTCGCAGCAGGGGTTTTGCCGGGCCTTGTGATCTGCATCGTCTGCATGGCTGTCATCGCCATTGGTGGCAAGCGTGAAAACCTTCCAAAAGCACTGCGCGGTGCGACCCCTCGCGAGGTCTGGGACACATTTGTTTCCTCACTGACCGCGTTGGCGATGCCTGTGATTATCCTGGGGGGCATTCTGGGCGGGATCGTCACCCCGACAGAGGCTGCGTCGATTGCTGTGGCCTACGCGATGTTCATCGGGATTTTTGTCTATCGGTCGCTGACGTTCAAAGGCTTCTATGCGATGCTTGTCCGTACGGCGCGTATCACTGGCGTTATCTTTGTGATTATCGCCTTCGCTGGCATTCTCGGCTGGTGGATGAGCTTTGAGCGCATTCCTCAACTGATTGCGGAAACCGTTCTTGGCCTTTCAGATAACCGGTATGCCGTTATCGCGATCATCATCGGATTGCTGCTGATTGTTGGTATGGTTATGGATATCACCGCCATCCTGATCATCCTTGCACCGGTGTTGGTTCCGCTCACACAGCAGGTTGGCCTGGAACCTATTCACGCCGGGATCATCTTTGTTCTAGCTTTAAACATATCGTTGATGACCCCGCCGGTGGGCGCTTGCCTGTTTGTTCTGTCTTCCGTGACCGGAGAAAAGCTGGAACGGATCTCAATCAAGCTGTTTCCGTTTCTGATCGCCGAAATCGCTATTCTATTTGCCTTTGCATTTTGGGAGGACGCAGCCCTTTGGCTGCCCCGGATGTTGGGCTTTGCTCAGTAAAATCCCCACGAAAACCAAACCAACAGGAGAAGAACAATGAAGACTATTCTGACAGGTGCGGCGCTTACCGCAACCATGCTTGCAACCAGTGCGCTGGCCGAAGGTGGCGTCATCAAATTCGGGCACGACAACAAAACAGATCCATTTGAGAATCCGGCGCACGCCTGTACGGCCGTGTTCTCCAACCTCGTGAATTCCGGCACCAATGGCAGCGTCACGGTCGAAGTGTTTGGATCAAACCAACTGGGCTCCGCCGCCGAGCATGTGCAGCAGGTGCGGGACGGCATCATTCAGGCAACCCTGACATCGACTGGCGCCTTGGCAAGCTACTACCCGCGGATTGATGTGCTGAATCTACCATTTGCATTTAGTGGCAACGCATCGACCTACGAAGTCTTTGACGGCGAGTTCGGCGAAGCCTTGGCCGCAGATATCGAAGCAGAACTGGGTGATGTTGTGGTGCTGGGCTTCCCTGATACGGGCGGGTTCTTTGCGGTCACCAACTCTCAGAGACCTATTGCGGACCTAAAGGACTTTGATGGCATTCGCATCCGCACAATGACATTGCCGTCGCATCAGAAGATCGTGCAAGCCTTGGGCGCCGAAGCCTATCCCCTCTCGTGGGGCGAAGTGTATTCCGGCCTTCAAACCGGCGTGATTGACGGCCAGATGAATCCGGTCCCGATCATCTCCTTCGCCAATTTTGCCGAAGTTCAGCAGTATCTGACGCTGACTAACCACCTGTTTTCGCCGTACACTTTCATGATCAACCGCGCCTTCTTTGAGGGCCTGTCCGAGGCCCAGCAGGCCACGATCCGTACGGCTGCAGAAAACTGCGTAACTGCAAGCCGCGGTCTGTCACGGATCATCGAATCCTCAGATAGAGGTCTTGCGGGCCTAATGGATCAGATTGAAGTAACGGCCCTGACTGACGAGCAACGCAGTTCCATGGCGGCTGCAACGCAGCCTGCTTTTGAAGCGCATGTTCAGGAAAACCTGGATGAGAAAGCGGCCGAGCTTTTGGCAAGTTTCAAGGCTGCGGTAGAGAACGCGAACAACGCGTCTTACCTCGATTGATCCTCCCTGACTGCCGGAACCAACCGGCAGCACCTCTTGTCGGAGATCAGTTTCTGGTCTCCGACCCAAACAACGAATTGGATTAGACATGCGGGTTTTCTGTGCGTCCATTGCGACCGAAACAAATACGTTTTCCCCCCTGCGCACGGATTTTTCCGATTTCGAGCAGAGCTTTTACGCACCACCCGGCGAACATCCCATTACCCCCACGTTGTGCAGCGCTGTGTTTCCGGCACTGAGAAAACGGGCGCAGGCGAACGAGCTGGAGTTGATCGAGGGCACCGCCACATGGGCGGAACCGGGCGGGTTGCTGAACCGCGAAACATGGGGACGCCTGAAGCAAGAAGTGCTGGATCAGGTCACGGCTGCGCTTCCTCTGGACGGTGTTGTTCTAGGTCTGCATGGGGCGATGATTGCCGAAGGGTGTGTGGATTGCGAAGGTGATTTGATCGAAGCCGTTCGTGCTATTGTCGGCCCTAAAACGGTTATCGGAGCCAGTTTCGACCCGCACAGTCATCTCAGCCAGAAACGTGTATCGAATGCGGACGTAATCACTGTGTTCAAAGAATTTCCGCATACTGATTTTGTTGAAGCAGGAGAAGCCTGTGTCGATCTGACACTGCGCACGATCAAAGGAGACATTCGGCCCGTTATCTCAGTTTTTGACGTTCGTATGTTGGATGTCCTGCCAACCAGCCAAGAACCGATGCGCGGATTTGTCGATCAGTTGAACCAGATGGAGGCAAAGGAGGAAGTTCTTTCAGCTTCTGTCATTCACGGGTTTATGGCCGGCGATTCCCCAGATGTCGGCGCCAAAATCGTCGTTTTGACAGATGATGATCAGGCCAAAGCCGACAATATAGCCCGGAATTTGGGGACGGAGCTGTTTTCGTTCCGAGGACAGACAAAGCCAGACTACCTGTCTCCGGTTGAAGCATTGAAAAAGGCTCAGAAAGCCACGCATGGACCCGTAGTCGTAGCGGATGTGTGGGATAACCCGGGCGGAGGCGTAGCAGGGGATTCAACCCTGATCCTTGAAGAGGCCATTGCTCAAAACCTTAAATCTGTCGCTTTCGGCACGATATGGGATCCCATGGCTGTTCGCCTATGCCATGCGGCCGGAGAAGGCGCAGTATTCGATCTACGCTTCGGCGGCAAAACGTCGGCTCTCGCAGGTAACCCAATTGACGCCACGGTCACAGTTGTCCGCAATCGACGCAATGCAGTTCAAAGCTTTGGTGCATCCATCGTTCCCATGGGAGATTGCTCGGTCATTCGTTTGGGTGGGATAGAGGTCGTTTTGAACTCAAACCGAAGTCAGGCGTTCTCGCCAGACCTGTTCACTAACCTCGGCATCGATGTCACTGAGAAAAAGATACTGGTCGTCAAATCTACAAACCATTTCCATGGTGCGTTCTCCGACGTCGCTACCGAAATTATCTATGCAGCCGTCGAAGGGCCCTATCCGAATGATCCCACCAAAACACGCTACAATAATCTGACACGCCCAATTTGGCCTATCGTCAAAAACCCTCACGAGGAAATTGTGGAATGATTTTTCCTGATATCGACACACCGGCCGTACTAGTCGACCTGGATATCGCCGAAGCGAACATCGACCGCTTTCAGGGGCATTGTGCGAAACACGGACTCGCCGTCCGCCCGCACATCAAAACCCATAAACTACCTATGCTGGCCAAACGGCAGATACAGGCCGGTGCTATTGGCATAACCTGCCAGAAAGTGCGTGAGGCCGAGGCAATGATTTCTGAGGGTGGTATCGACGACGTGCTGATAACCTTTAATATCCTCGGTGACGCCAAGTTGGCGCGGTTGCGTGCCCTGTCAGAGAAAGTGAGATTGTCTGTTGTCGCGGACAACACCGAAACCGTTGACGGTTTGTCGAAATCTTTTGCAGATGCTGCGACACCACTGGGTGTACTAGTGGAGTGCGACACCGGCGCGGCGCGTTGTGGCGTAACCACCCCTGAGCAGGCGCGAGATCTGGCACGTTATATCGATAGCCAGCCAGGTGTTACATTCCTCGGTCTAATGACCTATCCGCCGGCGGGCCAAGAGGTTGCTGTTCAAGAATGGCTCACCAGAGCCAAACGAGAAATCGAAGAGATCGGGTTGCCGGTGCACGTGGTGTCCCATGGCGGCTCACCAGGAATGTGGCAGGCGCAGGATGTTCCAGTTGCAACTGAATATCGGATTGGCACCTACATCTATAACGACCGCTCCCTTCAGGCACAGGGCGTCTGCACGTGGGAGGACTGTGCGCTGAGCGTCCTCGCAACGGTGATCTCAGTCCCTGCAGACAATCGAGCTGTGATTGATGCGGGATCTAAAGTGTTGACCTCAGATCTGTTGGGACTGGAAGGCCACGGATACGTGATAGGTCGCCCGGACATTCTGGTTCAGGGTCTGTCAGAGGAACATGGCGTTCTGAAGGCTGATAAGATCAATCTGAAAGTTGGCGAGCGCATCCGGATTATTCCAAATCATGCCTGTGTTGTGACCAACATGGTTGATCAGATTGAGACCATTCGCGGCGATCATTCGCTGGGGCCTGTTCCAGTCGTGGCGCGGGGCAAAGTTCAATAACGGCAAAACCGTAGCCCAAAGACGCAGCCAGCGTCGGGCAACAATAAGGTGCAACATGGCTGACCTCATATGTTTAGGGGAACCCCTGTTCGAATTAAACGCATGCCAGGATGGACTGTTCAAAGGGGGATTCGGCGGAGATGTTTCCAACGTCGCTGTCGCTGTCGCCAGACAGGGGATTGACGTCGCTTTGATTGCGCGCGTCGGAGACGACCAATTTGGCGAGAAGCTTCGGGGTTTGTGGTCCCGAGAAGGTGTGAACCACGAGCACGTGTTATCTGCCACAGGTGAGGATACGGGGCTCTATTTTGTCTTTCACGATGGAGACGGGCACCATTTCGTTTACCGTCGAAAGGGCTCCGCCGCCAGCCGGATGTTACCGGAACAAATTCCAGGCGATGCAATCTCCAATTCTAGGATGTTCTATACTTCCGGGATCAGTCTTGGAGTAAGTCCAGAGCTACAATCAACAACTCAGGAAGCAATCCACACAGCGCGGCAGTCAGGCGTATCAATTGCTTTCGATCCCAATTTGCGGACAGCTCTTTGGCCGTTAGACAAGGCCCGGCAGGTTACTCACGATGCAATGCTGCGCTGCAATATCGTACTGCCAGGGCTCGATGACGCCCGTCAATTGACGAGCCTTCAAAGCCCCGATGACATAATTGGCTTCTACCA
This sequence comes from Ruegeria sp. CL5, assembly GCF_056536485.1. Classification (NCBI taxonomy): domain Bacteria; kingdom Pseudomonadati; phylum Pseudomonadota; class Alphaproteobacteria; order Rhodobacterales; family Roseobacteraceae; genus Ruegeria; species Ruegeria sp. CL5. The sequence continues at coordinate 211,816 of NZ_JBQFPS010000004.1, read as the reverse complement.
CAATCTTGGTGCTGAAATTGTGGCTCTTTCGCTTGGTGCGGACGGAGTATCCGTATCCGACGGGCAAGGCATTCACACAATTCCTGGAGTAACAGTCCCGGCGGTCGACGCCACCGGCGCGGGAGACTGTTTCAACGGAATTTTCTTGTCCGCTTACCTGAAAAACAACGATGCCGTGAAATCTGCTGAACTCGCGAACCGCGGCGCGGCCCTTTCGACTACGGGCTTTGGTGCCGTGGACCCCATTCCTTACGGAAATGACCTAACAGAAGGAAATCACTTCAATGACTGAGAAAAAGATCGTGCGCCTGGGCGATGACAGGACCGGTGCAGGTGGTCAACCGCTACCTTTTGCTCCAGCTGTAAGAGCCGGCGACTTTGTGTTCATATCCGGGCAGGTGGCAATGAAAGAAAATGGGGAAATAGAAGCGGGAGGCATCGAGTCACAAACCCGAAAAACGATGGAAAATCTGATAGCAGCTTTGGCGCTGGCTGATTGCACTCTGGATGATGTAGCGAAAGTGGGCGTCTGGCTGGACGATCCTCGTGATTTTTGGACGTTCAACCGGGTCTACGCGAGCTACTTCCCAAATGGCGGCCCGGCGCGCTCAACCGTCCGTTCGCAAATCATGGTGGACGCCAAGGTCGAGATTGATGCGGTCGCATACAAACCGCTGGGCTAGCTCCGGGATGCTCGCTCCAATTGCAAAAAGCTGGCACTTTTTTGCCAGCCTACGTAGTTGAAATATTACAGAGCACCATTTTTGGAAGGACGTTTTGTAACACTCCAGAGTAATCGCGGACGCTAAGTAGAGTTAGGCTCAGTGTACCAATTCTCTGCGGCAAATCGAAGGCAGGAAAGTCTCACAAAGCTGAAATTGCAAAGTCTTGTTTTGAATGTCCGGTTTAGGCTGCCACCGGTCAACCGCGATCACCGTGGAGAATGGCAACACTGAGCCGACACCTACGATTTTACTGCGAGACGGAGAGCGCCATTTTTCGTTCGACGCTTCGCCAACTCACGATATAGCCGGAGGGCGTCACTTCGTTCCAATCGGCGTCGTGCACCCATTCGCCTTCTTCCGGTTGACCGTAAAGTTCGAGATAGGCATCCAGCCGATCTGTCACCCTTCGCAGGCGCATGATTTCAACGCGGGTTGAGCAACGCAAAGGGCCATAACTGTGACGGCTACGCCAAAAACTGATTGAATTCATCGCTTAGGCAGACAATCGCGCTGCGCAAAACTATGGGCGAACTACGCAAACTTATTGGGTGCGCGAAGTGTTATGCGCAAACTTACACTAGATGTAGGTGCGTGCTTAACGCTGCATTCCTATCATTGATTTTATTCAGAAAATCTGGGTGTCTTTGCCCATAATTTTGCACAGCACTTGCGCATAAGTCTGCACGATTTGCCCATAAGTTTGCACGGTTCACTATACGCGCTCAATTGTCGATTGTCGTAACGTGGCTCGATCAACTTGGACACACCAAACTCAATCTATAGTGCATTCTTCTTGGAAGTATTCAATCCAAAACTGAACAACACAACTCAATTGCGAGGTTATGGTAGATCCCTTTCAATGTAGCGCGGCTCGGTCGGCCTTCTCGCAGGCAGCCAACTAGTACTTTGGCGACATACAAGTTTTGCAGCAACTCTGCAAAACGCGCAATTACATGGCTCCGTAGTGCGAGCCCAGTCTGTTTGGAGGAGCTTGTTTACGGTTAATCTGAAGCAGTATCTAGCTCCTGTGGAAAGGGCTTCAGCCGCAGTACTTTCGTACCTCAGTATCCCTAAGCCCGGTGGCCACAAGCATGCATCTGTTTCGCGCCTCGTAATAGTACCCACGAGCATACCACATGACCGCTTCGGGCTCGTTTCCATCTGAAACCATCCAAGCTCCACGCAAGTATTTCACGGCGTATGTCAGGTTGGTCTGAGCGTCCAAGAGGTCGGAAGGCTGTCCGCGAAATCCCATCTGGCGCGCTGTCGCAGGCAGAATCTGCATCAGGCCGTAGTATGGGCCATTTCGAGCATTGGGACGATAATCGCTTTCTCGTTGGATCACACGGTGGACTAGGCTGCGCGGTACTCCGTTTGCGTCCGCAGTTTCGTCGATCATCACACGCAGCTCAGGGGTCTCACCGGGATAAAGTCGGGTAATTGGCTCTGCGGGTTCCTTGCCGCAAGCGGTAATAAATAGCGCAGCAAGAATGACTGTGTATCGCATCAAAATTCTCATCTCATTAATCACAAGATTCATCAGCGCTCAAATACGATTGATATTCAATATCCCAAGGTATTGTTGAGCGGGATTTGGCCAGATTTGATTTGGCACCTAGTACCGACGGTGCACTCTCTTTTCAGTAACGACATGCCTCTTTTTCTGACGCTCACGCAAAAAGACAAACAATCCTGACCCCAAGATCAGTGCGATACCGATAGCGACAGGCAGGTTTGGGAGCTCGCCCCAGATGACCCATCCCCAGAAAATGGCCATGGGAAGTCCGACATATTCAATCGGTGCCACTGTAGCCGCGTCTGCCATGCGGTAAGCCTGGCCAAGGCAATACCCGATGATTGCAGAATTGAATCCTAAGCCGATAAACAACCAGCGATCAGACCCTTCGGGCCAAACCCAAGCCCGCAGCAAAAAGATCAAGCTTTCGTTCTCGAACTCGTTCGCAAAGCGCCCATCCCCTGCCACTGACCAGAACAACAGGCTGACAACGATAAAGCACGCCTGAATGTAAACAGCCATTGCTGAGGCTTTGGACTTTGCGCCAAGGAAACGGGTTAGCACGTTGTTGAGGGCATAGGTGAAAGCAGCAAGAATCGGTAGGGCATACATAAACAGACCAACTTCACGCTCTCCACCGGCCTCCCATGGGCGGGTCATGATCACTACGCCCAAAAATCCGACAAGCACGGCGCCAATCCGCATCGGCCCAACTTTTTCGCCAAGCAATGGGATACTCAGCAATGTGATCATCAAGGGGGCTACGAAGAAAACAGCGGTGGCTTCTGCCAGCGGCATTACCGCCAGAGCCGTAAAGAATGTCAGATTGGCAATGACAATCAGCAGCCCCCGCAAAAGGTGAAGTCCCGGCTGATCGGTTTTCAGGATGCGCCAACCGCCCTCCATCTGGACAAGGGCAAAGCTGAACCCGATCCCGATCAACGATCTAGTAAACACCATTTGGTGCAAGGGGTAACCGCCAGACAGAAATTTGATCAGCATATCATTGATAGAAATCGCCAATATTCCGATCAGTACGAACGCAATACCAGCTGTCGGGTTATGTAGTTTTTGTTCCGCTGTCATGAAGTGCCCTTTCATTGGGCCACTACCATGGGTCACACAGTAGGTCACGTCGCTTTGCGACACGGCGGTTCGCTCAAGTATCCGCGGCGCGTAATCGGAGCCGCTTCCATTCTCGCTCTCTAAGCCTCTGTGCCGACGGCCGTGGTCGTCAACCTCCCTCTCCCCACTATCGTCGCGTCGCTTGGAGACAAGATCATCCCCGATAATGAGGTAAGTTCATAAGTGCAGCAATGGAGCCTCCGAATGCCGACAAGAAAACGACCGAATGTGATACTGATCCTGGCTGATGATCTGGGTTTTGCAGATTTGGGTGCCACCGGATCGGAAATTCGCACCCCAAATATCGATGGCCTTGCAAGAGATGGTGTGCTGCTTACAGCAATGTATAACTGCGCCCGCTGTTGTCCTACGCGGGCATCTCTTTTGACCGGGTTGTATCCGCACAACGCCGGCGTGGGTCACATGGGGGCCGACCTGGGTACATCCGCATACCAGGGGTTTTTACGTAATGACAGCGCCACCATAGCGGAACACCTACGTGCAGGTGGCTATCGGACATTGATGTCCGGCAAATGGCATGTCGCCGGTGACTTCATGGCGCGCGAAGTCGACAGCTGGCGGGTCGGAGATGTTGAGCATCCGACGCCGAGACAGCGCGGGTTTGATCGCTTCTACGGGATCGTCGATGGCGTCACCCACTTCTTCTCGCCCCACTACATGCTCGAAGATGACAGCCGTGTCATGACATTCCCGGATGACTTCTATTTCACAGATGCAATCACGGACAAAGCAATTGAAATGATCGAGGAAACACCCGACGGCCAGCCTTTTTTTCTTTATCTCGCGCATACTGCACCACATTGGCCCCTACATGCCCATCCCGAGGACATCGCTCGCTATGACGGGGTGTATTCAGGCGGTTGGGACACAATCCGTACCGCACGGCACGAAACCATGAACAGCATGAACCTGTTTCATAGAAACTGGGAAATTTCTCCACGTGATATTGCCGTTCACCCCTGGGAGGCCGAACACAATACCGATTGGGAGGCACGAAAGATGGCCACCTATGCTGCGATGGTAGACCGGATGGATCAATCTATCGGTAGACTTATCGCTGCGTTAAAGCGTTTGGGGCAGTTTGAAGACACCTTGATTTTGTTCCTGTCTGACAATGGTGGCTGCGCTGAATTCATGGCGGAAGACGGATGGGCAAAATTCTTCCCGGATACTACAAATGACGGCCGCCCCATTGAAATGGGAAACCGCCCCGACATTATGCCGGGCGATGCCCAGACATATCAGAGCTACGACAAGCCGTGGGCAAATGTCTCGAATGCACCGTTTCGGTTGTTCAAGCACTACGTTCATGAAGGCGGTATATCGACGCCACTAATAGCGCACTGGCCCAATGGGTTTGCCTCAGAAGCAAACGCGCACGCCGCCTGTCATGTCGTTGATGTGTTACCCACTATTTTGGAGGCAACGGGATGCCAGTATCAAAGTGAGGTAGGTGGTCACGAAATTCAACCAATGCAAGGGCGGTCGTTGATGGACTTGTTCCGCGGCAAAGATTGGGCGCGAGATGAGCCTATCTTTTTCGAACATGAAGGAAATTCGGCGGTGCGGCTGGGTCAGTTCAAACTTGTCAGGCAGCATGGGCAAGATTGGGAACTATATGACATCGAAGCGGATCGCACGGAGTTGACTGATTTGAGAGGGAGCAACGCCGACTTGGAGGCAGACCTGATTAGTCAATACAATAACTGGGCCAAACAGACAGGTGTTATGGATTGGGATCTTGTGCTTCCGAGGCTGCTAGCGGCCTGGAAAATTGAAACAGCAGAGGGATAGTTGGCTTAACGCAGGGATCATAACCGTCCATCTCTGTACTCCAAGTAAATGACTGCCCTCAGCCCAAACCGGTCATTCGTCACAAGGCTTTGCAGTTCCGGCTTCGGACTATAAGCCATCAGAGATTGATGGGAGGTGTCGTCACACTGGTTAGCATCGCCGTTGCAAACAGGATCAGGACAATAGCCAACATCTCCATTGAAATCGACCGCCGGAGAGCAATTTCCGCACCACGCTTCTCAGTCCTGAGAGCCGGAACAAATCTCAGCTTGTTCAGCGCCGCGAGGCCAAGAAGGGCAGAAACGATCACGACCTTGATCAAAAGCCCCAATCCATATGCCGTCCCAAACAAGGCGGCTACGGAGCCCGAAAGCAACCACGCGAGCGCTGCGCCCGCAACAATCAGGACGGCGACTCCATAACCAGCGACACTGCCAAAGTGGTGCAGTAGATCGGCCCCTGTGGGAGTGAGAGCTGCTTTGCACAAGGGCAGGAGAGCACCGACCCAAAACGCGGCAGCCAGCAGATGAAGAACAAGCAAGACCGCGAGAGCCGCTCTAGGCTCTCCGAGCGAGTGCCCCACCTGGGCAAATGAAATCGCAATGGCGAGGCAACCTGCCAAAGCTACCCACTGACCTACACGGGGGAGCAGGATTGCCAATATCGCGAGTTCACCCACCCCTCGCCAAATCGCGGCGGTGCCAAGCGGACTATCCCAAACAAAACCAAGCATCATTGGGTCCGTCGCGCCCTCAAAGCCCATCCCAGATATCCGCGCTGCTCTGATGCCAAAACGTAGAGCAAGTACGGCCAAACCGACAATCGCAGCTCCGACCGCGAGGTGCCGCGCAAGGCGTAAAACAGACTCTTCCGCGCGCTTGGCAAAGAGGGCAGTGAACAGGACGCTACCCATCGCTAGCAACACCGCACCGTAGCCAAGTGCTTTCGCCAGAATGGCCAAGACGACAACACCGTCAATGGCGGCCAGTCCAGTCATTTAGCGACTGTGAAAGAGAAGCTGCCCTGCATCGGGTGACCGTCGGAAGCCATACCGCGCCAGTCGAAGCGGTAGCTTCCGGGTGCAAGCTTTTCCAACGGCACAGCCCGGAATTCTGTAGCGGGGTCCATACCCGTTTCGCGGTCAATTTCGACGTCGCCATCTGGTGAGGTCAGCGTGACCGAGATGATGCGCATCGGATCATCGAACCGCATGGTAAGCTCCGGCACGTCCGTGACAGTCGCGCCGTCAGCCGGCGTCGTTTCTTCGGACTTGGAATGCGCGGCCGCAAGTATTGGAGCCATTGCTACGACCAAGCCGATAAGAGTTTGTTTGATCATCTGAGTTTTCCTCTATTCGGAATGGGCATTCAGCTCGTCGTGGTACTCACGAAGGTCATTGGGCCAGGTTGACTTGATATAAGAAAGGATCGCTATGATTTCGTCATCGCTGAGCACACCTTCATAGACCGGCATACCGGTTGGGGGCGCATTTTCCATCAGTCCGGCCAGGCCAAATTTGGTCAAGGTGAAGAGCGCTTCATCATCGTGGTGCCACGTATGCCCTGTGGCGTCATGCGGCGGTGCTGGTAGCAAACCATCCTCGCCGTGTTTCCGCCAGTTTGGCTGTCCTTCAAGGTTCTCACCGTGGCAGGTAGCACATTCGTCCGCGTAAATATCTTGGCCAATGGCGACAACTTCCGCGTCATCAGGTGTCAAAAGACCGACCGCTTCAGAGGCTTGGGCCAGAACGAACGCTACTGTGAAACCGGCGAGCGCAAGCCCACCGGTAACCAAGAGTGTTGTACGCCCTACCATCAGGTGTCGAACGGCTGAGCTGTGCCCGCGCGGTAGTACACCGTTCCGGTCCCTGCCTGTCCCCCAAATGCAACGACGTCGTAGCGGGCGGACGGATCGTCGCCCATACCAGGAGAGCCCATTGGCATGCCAGGAACAGCTAGCCCTGTGATGTCAGGCCGATCCTTCAACACGGTTTCCAGTGCTTCGAACGGCACATGGCCTTCAAAGACATAACCATAGGCTTCAACGGTGTGACAGGATGCGAGGTTCAACGGGATACCCCGCGCTGACTTCTGTGCCTCGGGGGCGGTCAGTTCCTCAACGGTTACGGCGTAGCCACGTGCGCGAGCCAAGTCGGCCCATGCGTGACAACATCCGCAACCTGGTGAGCTGAGCACGTGCATTGGAGTGCCTGCACGGACGGGAAGAGCGGTCGCGATGAGAGCAGTTGCGGACAGTGTGGTGAAGTGACGACGTGTGATCATGTCTGTCGGTCCTTTGATGTGAAATTTGAACGGATTGCGGGCGGGCGCCCGTTGCCGTTCAGGCTTTCGGAGGACCGGTGGGGACGCCCATTGCGAGGCCCGAAAAATCGGAATCAGCGTGCATCACACCACCCTCTGAGATCACCGATGGAGCAATCGGCGAAATCCCCGCCGTGGCGACAAGATCACTAAAACAGGATGCTGAACCCATGCCGCTGGTGGTGTCGCAACAATCCGCAACAGCTTTCTCGGCATTAGCCAACGGATCGTCGTCCGCCATTTGAGCATGAAGACCAGAATGATCCGATCCATGGGTCAAGCCATGCTTCACGGACGCTGCGGATGCGCCAGAGAATACAACAACAAGAAGTATCGACAGGATCAAGCGAAACATACCAAATATCTACTGGGGGTATGTAGTTTTGACAAGTTACGAGGATGTGTCGAAGCAAACGATCCTAGTTGCATCCATTGAAGTTGCCCCACATCTCTGGATCCGGCCCGTCTAGAGCGGTGGTACATGGATCATCTGAAATTCCGGTAAAACTGAATTTTGACTGACCTGCGCATTAGTCAGCAACGGAAAGGTCAGCAGGTGGGTGTTTAGCCCAGAGTGATGCCGGTGATGAAGGTGTACGAGCTTTCAACCAGATCGATGACGACATCCAGCTCTTCGGGTGTGGTTGGAGTATAGATCATGACAAAGCCGCTCCACCCAGGACGTTGCTTGGCCCAAGGGTGAGCTACGGCCCACCCAGCCTCAATTGCCCTTCGGGCCATTTCTGGGTCGAGCGAGGCATGCAAGCTGCCATCAGGATGCATGTGCGCAAACTCAAACCCACCGACGATAGAGTTCGGTTGGGACAACAACATGTCGGGATCAAGCTGAAAGCCAATCGCGCCTGGAAGCGATATGCGTGTTGGGCCAAGCGTGACCCCTGGGAATTGCGCAAAACGCTCCAGCAATAGCTTGGCCAAATCGGCATCAATTTCGACACCAATCTGAGTATGCGGTACTCCGCTTGTCGTTTCAGGGCGGGGTGAAGTGCGCTCCGGTAAGGAGCGCTCTTGTGCGAATGCCAACGGGCACGTCAACGCCACCGTTATCACAGCAACCGCCAGTAGTCTAAGGAACACATTCATTTTGTTGCCAGCCCGTCAAAAGTTGAGAATGAGCGCTCAGCGCAGTATCAGCGCCCTTGCACACATTACTCAGCCTTTAATGCTTCGATATTGATCAAGAGCTCGATTTCGTCGCTCACCGCTGGCGCAAATGCCCCAAGTCCGAATTCAGACCGCACGATAGTCGCCCTGGCAGCCAGCCCCAAGGTCGGCGTGCCCTCCTTTTCGCCAAAAGGGTATGGCGCTGACTTGTTAAGCGTTGTTTCCAGAACAACAGGTTTGGTGACGCCATTCATGGTCAGGTCGCCAGAAATATCCGCGGTGTTTTCACCGGTCACTTCAATGCTGGTTGAGGCGAATGTGACCACGTCACCGTCACTCACGCTAAAAAAGTCATCGGACATGAAGTGTTGCAAACGGGCATCCCAGCCCGTGATCATGGATTTTACAGGCATAGACACTGTGACAGACGACGCAGACGGATCATCTTCGTTGAACTCTATCTCGCCGCTAAAACCTGAGAACATTCCAAACGTTTCTGAGAAACCGATGTGGTCGTAGCTGAACAATACCTGGCTGTGTCCAGGATCCAGCTCGTAGCTGCCACTCTCGGACAATGCGGTTGTCGCGCCCATCGTTAAGAGTACCGCCAGCGGGGTTGCTGCCACTTTGAACATTGATACGCTCCTATTTTGAAAAGACGTGTTCGCGAAATCGAGTATTGAGCTTTAGCTTTTAGCTGGCCATACTTATAGAACATACTGTTCTACTACGCAACAAAATGTTCTATAGGAGGGGTGATTGAAAGAAGATCCTAGGCTGATCGCCACACGGCAGGCCGCGCTTGATGCGGCGCAAAGGATACTGAGGGATGAGGGCGTACTGCACGTAACTCATGGTGCAGTTTCGAAGGCAACTGGCATTTCGCGCAGCACACTTTACAGGCACTGGCCAGATGCGCGTTGTCTGCGTGATGCAGCGTTCAGGCGCATCGCAACACCGCCGAACATACCGCCCAAAACCGATGGCCCGCTGCGATCTGACCTGCGCTGGTTACTCGGCGTACTGATGGGAGCCTTGAATGACACACCATGGGGCCAAATCGCGCCTCAGGTGGTCGCTGCTGCGTCCACCGACGAAGAAGCGCGGTTGGTGATCACTGAATTCATGAAAGACAGGTTCGCAAGTGTTGAAGCAGTATTTGCAGCCGCAATAGACCGCGGTGAGATCGCCGCGGATGTTCCGGTTGAACAGCTTATAGAACTAGCAGTCGCGGCACCTTATTTCCGCAAACTCATACGTCACGAAGCACTGGACGAGGATTGGTTGGATCGACATGTTGATCTGCTTTGCAGTATCGCGAAAACCAGTTCGGGACAGTGACCATCGCCTGACTTTGCAATCAAAGCGACCTGCAACAGGCGCGAGACTTCGGCAGAGCAGCAAATTAGATCAAAAGCATATCCAACCAGTTCCCAATAGCGGTTGCTCCAAAAGGTCTCGGCAAAGATTCGCAATGATCGTTCTTCAAAGTTTGCAAAGTCCGCTTTCTGCGCATCGCAGACCTTCGCGTGAATCCCAGGTTCCTCAGGGAGGCCCTTTGCGGGATTGAGTAATGCAAAGGGCCATAAACGCGACGACTAAGCCATAAACTGATTGAATTCGTCGCTACTGCAGACAAACGCGCAGCGCAAAACTATGGGCGAACTACGCAAACTTATGGGGTGTGCGAAGTGCTATGCGCAAACCTACACTAGATGTAGGTGCGCGCATAACGCTGCGTTCCTTCCTTTGATTTCATTCAAGAAATTCAAGTGGGCTCGCCCATAACTTTGCGCGATGTTTGCGCATAACTTTGCACGATTTGCCCAAAAGTTTACGCGGCTCAATGTACGCGCTCAATTGAAAGTAGTTTCTGTACAAGTCCCACAACTTCATAGCATTTTCCTTCAATCATAACTGCGCTTTGATCGGCAAGTTTCAACCTTTGTTTGATGATCGTAGTTCACTTACACGCTTGCGATAGATCCCGAAATTAAACTCCGGCGGTGAGGGCTTGATATGCATTCGGCTGATACATCACGTCATAGAACATATCAGTAGAGACGGAATAGTAGACCGGAAAACCGTGGAAGATCTGATGCGGACCATCGAACCGTCGCAGCTGGATGGTATAGCCCTGCTCAGAACGACCTGAACCTGCAGTTGCGCAAGCGCAAGATCGACAAGGTGATCCTTGCGGGGATGTCGGCGAACCTGTGTACGCAAGCGCATCTCTACGAGCTGCTGGAGCTGGGCTACGAAGTCGCTGTCGTTCGCGATGCCACAGCCGGGGCCAAGGTGCCTGAAGGTGACGGGTATCTCGCCGCCATAATCAACTTCCGAATGGTCGCCAACGGCGTCTGGTGGACCGACGACGCGGTTGAGCGCATTGGCCAATCGGCCTGACCCAAATCGATCTTCAAATTTGATCCTGACATCCTGAAAGGACATATGATGACACGCATCTTTACATTTCCCGCACTTACAACAGCGTTGACTCTCGCCCTTGGCCTGGCGGCGCTGAACAAGCTGCGGCTTGTTCCGGCTCTCAGGGCTGAGAAGCGTGGCGTGTCAATTATTTTCCGGCGGTTAACTTCGGTAGAATTGTTGGCCGTTGTCCTGATCCTGTTTGCAACGGCGACCCTAACCAGTGTCACGACACCTCTCGTCAATCTCTGACGGCTTAAAGTGTTTAGGAAACATCGACTGCAGCACAAACAGGCAGATCTTCAAAGCCTCAGAGGGTTTGAAAATATCTGAGTGCAAATGGTAGTCGGTCCAAAGCCCTTCCAGCAAAGCAACCAACGCGTCTGTTGCAAGTTTGGCGCTTACATCCTCATACTCGCCTTCGCCCTTTATTTGTTCCAACAACTCCAGGATCACCGCGCGGAAACCTTTGTCTCGCGAGTCGATAAAAGGAAATATGTGAGGGTTTGAGAGCGCTTCAGCCCGAAAGGAAAACCAGATCGCGACGTCCCGCGCATTAAGGACCAAGGGGTCGAAATCTGCCTTTATGATAGAGACTAGCTTGTCTGCCGGGTCTAACTCTGGATGGACTGCAATGGCCTTCCACTGTTCCGCGTAGCGGACTGACAACTCCTCAGCCACCGCAAGCAGCAGCTTTTCCTTGGAACCAAAGTGTAGGTTGACCATCCCTTGCGATAATCCCGACAATTCTTGGATTCTTGCCGAAGTTGTTCCGCGTATTCCGTATCTATAAATGGCGTCCGCAGCCGATTGGATCAGCTGTTTTCGGTTCTGCAATTTACCCAGATCTCGGGCATTGGTTGGGGTATCACGCTCGAGAGTAATCTTATTTCTCCTTCGCTGGGGTAGTCGCCTTTGTCTTCTCGCATTTAGCAATACGACAGTTCAAGGATTGACATTGAATGAATGCTTGTTCATTTTGTGATTTATATTACATTAAGGTGCTGCATGACCCTTTTCAACTCCGACTTTCGGTCCATACGAGAATGGGACAACGAACACTTCTTGCACCCGTGGGAAGGTATGTCACACCTTGGTCAAAATGAACGAACCTTTGCCGAAAGCGGACTTGGCGTTCATGTCGTCACAGAGGACGGAAAGCGCCTGATAGACGGCCCTGCTGGCATGTGGTGCGTTCAATTGGGCTATGGAAACACCGAGATTGCCGATGCAATGGCTCAGCAGGCGAAAGAGATGGCGTATTTTTCGCCCTTCAACAACGCCAACTCAACTCCGGCCCGTTTAGCACATGAAATCGCCAAGAGAACGCCGGGCGATTTGAACCATGTGTTCTTCACGACCGGTGGTTCAACGGCCGTGGATAGTGCGCTGCGGTTTGTACAGTTCCGCAATAACCTGCTGGGAAAACCTCAAAAGAAAATCGTGATATCGCGACAGAAAGCTTATCACGGATCGACTTATCTGGCGGCGTCAGTGTCCGGAAAAGAGCGCGACAAAGGTTGGCTGGACCAGGTAAGTCACCTGACGCGTTTCCTACCGAATGTGAACCCGTATACACGTCGCTCCGATCAGACGGTCGACGATTTTCTGGACGAGAAAACAGCGGATCTGGAAAACATGATCCTGCAGACTGGAGCAGACAAAGTCGCCGCTTTCATCGCAGAACCGATCCTGTGCTCTGGAGGCGTCATCGTGCCGCCGCGGGGGTATCATCAGCGCTGTCTTGAAATCTGCCGGAAGTACGACGTCCTTTACATTTCAGACGAGGTCGTAACCGGGTTCGGGCGACTTGGGCATTGGTTTGCATCCGAAGACGTCTTTGGGATTAAGCCCGACATCATAACCTGCGCCAAAGGCATGACGTCTGGGTACGTCCCCATGGGGGCTTGTATCATCTCTGACCGGCTGATTGCAGATGTAAGCGGAGACAATGCGCAGAACGCCACGTTTTCAAACGGCTTCACTTACTCAGGCCATCCAGTAAGCGCGGCGGCAGGCCTGAAGACGATTGAAATCATGGAGCGCGACGGCGTTCTGGAACATGTCCGTGCAATCAAGCCGCTCTTCGAAGAGCGCCTCCAGGCTCTGGCAGATTTGCCGCTCGTCGGTGATGCGCGCGGCATGGGGCTGGTTGGCTGCGTCGAATGTGTTGCAGACGCAAAAGCTGATAATGCACTGGACCTAGATAAATCTGTCGGCGCCCTGATTGATCATCATTGTCAGGAGAACGGGCTGATCCTGCGGCCGATTATCAACATGTGCGTGTTTTCCCCACCTCTGATCATTACGGAAGGTGAATTGAGCCAGATGTTCGACATCCTTGAAAAAGGTATCCGGCTGGCAACCGAAGACCTAAAGCAGCAGGGTACGTTCAAACCTTAGGAACTGCCCCGGCGCGCCATCGCAATTTTCATGGTTGCGATGCCTTCGCCTAAGTGCGCTGCGTTTACCCTGCCCGCATCACCTCTGGTGGCAATTTGATCGGGAACTTGGACCGAACCTCCGCATCCGCCTTGCTGCCAAAATAGTTTGGATAGTGATTGGATAGAATATCGTTCACGACTGACCGGCTCCGTTCAAACATATCCTGACGACCTGCTTTTTCCCAAGTATCGGTTAGCTCCCGATCCATCAAGGTCGGATAGACATACTCAGTCTCCATGTATTGCAAGGTCTGCGTGTTGCCGAGGAAATGACCGGGATCAATTGCACATTCGTGGATGACGTCGACCGACAGTGTGTCGTCGCTCACCTCGATACCACGCAGGGTTCGTGAGATCATGCCCGCTGCCTCGTTGTCGATGACCATGGACTCAAAGCTGCAACCCATCAGGCTACCGAGCATGCCACCAAATTCGCAGAGCCTGTTGGCCCCGGCATGGGCCGCCAATGCGAAAGTTAACGCCTTTTCCAGACCGTATTGTGCGTCAGGGATCTTGGAATCCGTCATGCCGCAACCGACGCTGGTCGGGAGGTTGTAGAAATTGCCCATTTGGATAGCCGCCGCGGATATCAACGCCTGCTCACCACTGCCACCCGTGAATGAACCAGTTCGCAGATCAGTAATAAACGGCCAAGCTGCAAAGACGACGGGGGTGCCCGGGTTAATCAGATTGGCAATTGCGACGCAAGATAGGGTCTCGGCTACGGCTTGCGCCAAAGTCCCGGCCAGAGGCGCAGGCGACGTCGCCCCAGCTTGTGGCGGAACAGCCAAATCGCAGACAAGCCCCATCTTCGCTGTATCAATCAGGATCTCCAAGTTTTCCCGCCCAAACCGGAGCGGGGATACTATGGGACAACCGCCAAAAATGACCGAGGGTTTCTCGAGGAATTTACCCTCGCCGCCTGATGCCAGATCGAACAGATGAATCGCGTCCTGAATATGCTCTCGAGTGCGGAACGTCAGACAAGATGGTTTTTCGCTACCCGCCAGAATGGCGTAGAGCATGCTCATGTCGTGCTCGTAGTCCTGCGGCACATCCGTTGCCAGAACTGTATCACCGGTCATGTGGATGTTGTCGAGCCGGTCAACCAATCGGGTAAAGTCGTAAATGTCCTTGAGCGTTGACGGCCGGTAACTGCGAGTCTCCGCGTCGAAAGTTGTAACGGCAGTCCCGGAGTTTGCGTAATACACCTTGTCCTTGGTGCAGTGCATATCGTCCTTACCGGCCCTAGATCCGCGCGCATGGACATAAAACTCGCTGGCCGCCCTGGCCAGAAGGTCTTCCATCAACGCGCGAGGGAAGCACAGCCTACCATGCTCGTTCACCACCGCCCCTTTAGGCATCACGAGATCAAGAACTTCCTGCGTTGGATCACCGACACCCGTACGCTCCAGAATGCCGAGGGCGGCTTCATGAATGCGCGACATGTCAGCGTCTGAAAGGGGCTTGTAGCGACCACCCGAAATGCCCGGCCAGATCGCTTGCGAAGCGACGTTGCTGGTTCGCACGGCGGCTCGTGCTTCACGTCCACCCGCGCGCCGTCTTGATCTGCGCTTCGTTAACTCTGTCATGGTATTTCTCCGAATTCTGAGCGTGTCAGATCATGCTGAAGTAATTGCGATAGAAGCCTGGAATGCTCCATTCCATCTCGGACAGCGGTCCCGGCACGAAGTGGTGGGAGTTCACGCCTTCCTGATTGTGCCGTATGATCCGCTCATCATCGAGCGAAGTGACATGCCAGAGCCATGTCAACGCGTCCTTATCGTAGTCACGACCCTCTTGAGCGTCGCCGCGCACATACCAGACGATCTGAATATCCGTTTCCTGCAGGGCGCGCGGGACGAACCGGTAGCCAACAACGTGATCTGCATAAACAAGGAAATAGTTCAGTGTCCCGATCCCCAGATCGGTGGCACCACCATCGTGACCTTTCAGTTCACCCAAAGGCGGCGCCAGCGGCGCTCCATCTTTGCTGCCGGTCACATAGCCGGGAAACAGCGGATAGCGGCGCCAATAGACATCTGCACCCGGCGCGAGCGCGTTTTCTCCGGTCAGGTCTAGCTCCTCCAAGGGAACTCCGATTTCTCCCATCCGCTCATGAAGAGCCCCGCCGAACTCCAGAACCTGAGCAGGATCCTTCAACGAATGACTGCGCGAATAGTCCTGATGAGACGGGGCGCAGTGATAGCATTCCAGGTAATTCTCCAACGCCAGTTTCCAATTTGCTGGAACCGGGTATGAGGCTTCATGAGCGACCTTCAGGTTTTCAAAGTCGAACGGTTTTGACGGTAGGGCCAACCGCTCCAACGCAGCATCTAACGGCGGGGCGTCTTCAGCTACGCAGACAAATATCAGGCCCTGGAATATCTTCACCTGAACCGGGAATAATCCGTATTGGCCCGGGTCGAAATCCGACCCCATTGATCGTCCGTTTCGTAGCTTGCCGTTCAGGTCAAAAGTCCACGCATGATAGGGGCAGATGAAATTGCGTGCCTTGCCTTTCCGTTCAATGCAAACCCGCGATCCCCGGTGGCGGCAAACGTTCAGATGCGCGCGCACCTCCCCCTCGCGATCCCGAACGACAATGATGGACTCGGGCCCATAGTCGAACAGGAAATAGTCGCCCGGTTCAGCGACCTGACTAACATGACCGACCCAGATCCAGTTACGATTCCAGAACGTACTGATATCGTTCTCGTATACTGCCTGAGACGTATAGAAGTGACGTGGCAAGGCGAAGCCTTCCCGCTGCGCGTCCATCAAGTCGCGCATTACTTGCAAGTCGTCTTTTGGCATGGCGCACCTCACACAGGTTCAAGGGAAACGAGTTCCCGGCGGAAAAATTCGCGGTCGATGTCGTCTGCGTTACGTTCGAAATTTCGGGCAGCCATGTGACCCGAATATACAGCATCCGCGATCAAGCCAGGGTTGGCGGCATCTCCGATTAATTCCAACGTATTCAGCAAACCCGCATTCGTACCGCAAAGCTCGTCGTAAAGGGTGGTCTCTCGCATTCGCTGCGTCACCAGCACGACGGAGCTGCATTCAATGGAATTCTCTCGTCCCGTGTAGACGCACTGCAATGTCACCTGACCCGGCGCGACATTGGCCAAGGTCTGGGACAGGTTCAGGTGAACGCCTTTTTCCAACAGACTTCGTTGCACTTTAGTCTGCTCCAACGTCAATTCGGTAAACGGCGAAACTAGTGAGGCCGGTGTTACAAAGAAAACCTCTCGCCCGGCTTGAGCCAAATGATCGGCCAAGACTCCACCGAGATAGGCTTGATCATCATCGTAGACCACAACCGGGCCGTCCTCCGGCACGACCCCGGTCATAATGTCATCTGGAGTAAAAACCCGAGAACCTAAACCGATTGATACACCGTGAAATGCAGATTTCCCGCGCCCGTCTCGTCGCCATTTTGCGCCAGTTGAAACAAAAACGTTCGGAATACCCAGCTCGACGACTTCACTGGCTGACAAAGGGCTGTCGGTGAACAGCTGAACGTTTCCGCGTTGTTGCAGGTCGTAGATTCTGTGATCTGTCACGCGCTTCCAAGCGGACAGCCCGGTCAAGCCAGCTTCCTGCAGCACACGGCCGCCAAGCTCTTGCTTTGCCTCAGCCAGAGTTACCTCGTAGCCTCGCCGCGCCAATTGCATGGCGCATTCAAGTCCGGCTGGTCCGCTGCCGACAACAAGAGCAGCTTCTTCTTTCACCCGACGCTCAATGATCTCAGGATGCCATTTCCTCCGCCACTCTTCGCCCATAGTAGGGTTTTGAGTACAGCGTATGGGGACGCCGAGAGAGTCAGATGAAACACAGATGTTACAACCAATGCATTCGCGGATTTCTTCGATGCGACCTTCCTTGATCTTGTTGGGCAGAAACGGATCAGCGATGGACGGTCGCGCCGCGCCGATAAAATCAAGGACGCCCTTCTTGACCAGTGACGCCATCAAGTCCGGAGACGTAAGACGCCCGACGCCCACAACAGGCTTGGAGGTCACCTGTTTCACGAACTCGATATATGAGGTCTGAAAGCCGTCGCGGGGCTCGAACCGGGTCGTTGCGGAATCGTTGCTCCAATCCGCCACATTAACATCCCAAAGGTCTGGAAGCTCGGCCAACATTTCGACTACAGCACGGCCTTCTTCCTGCGCTTGCATCCCCTCTGACCCGAGCATTTCATCAACCGCAAACCGAAGGGCAATGGCGCAATCATCTCCAACCTCTTCCTTGGTTTCTTCCAGAAGCTCGCGGGTCAGTCGCACCCGGTTCTCCAACGAACCTCCATATTCATCCGTCCGATCATTGAACTGTGGCAGCAGAAAATGATGAGGCAATGTCATGTGATGCCCCGCATAGACATACACAATGTCGAACCCGGCTTCGCGCGAGCGACGAGCCGCCGCGCGATGCCACCTGCGAAATTCTCGAATGTCCGCCTTGTCCATTGCCCTTGCCTGTTTCGGGTATGGAGTCTGCAAGACAAGTTCTGATGGGGCCAGCAGAGGCGCGCGGGTCAGGTGGTTTTGGGCATGGTGCCCGTTATGCGCCAATTGGATTGCCGCGAGCGAGCCCTTCTCATGAATTGAGTTGGTTATCAGACGCAGTGCAGGAATATCCTGATCGTCCCAAATTCGGTTTTCAGAATAAGGAGACAAATCCGAAGTCGGATGAATCTCGGCCTCCTGAGTGGACACCACTGCCCAACCGCCCTCGGCTTTCATCGCCCGCATGGCAGCTTCGGCCTGAGGTCGCAAATGACCCAAACCATTGCAGTGGGGCACCTGGTAGAACCGGTTTCGAGCCGTTACTGGCCCGATCTTGACCGGTTCGAAGAGAACAGAATATTCGTCAGCGCCTGACATTGCCGCGCTTCCTCCAAGGAAATTGGAAATTGGTTCGTGGGAATGGAAGGATTTCTACGCCCCCACCATTCCCGGCTGTGTTGTAAGAGTGCCCTTAGAAGCCAGCTTTGATGCGCTCGAATTCCTTCAACATCTTGGCCTCCAGCTCGGGGTTAACAGCGTCAAAGAACAGGCTGCCTTCAAAGAAGCTGTCCACATCCGAAAACCCGTAGGTTTCGATCAGCTCTGGGTCTGACTGTGCAAAAGCGTCTTCATTGGCGTGGGCGTAACCCCAGCTTTCAATGATGTATTTACCGCTTGCCGCAGAGCTGAGCGCGTTCAGCATGTCATAGACTTGCTCATCCGACTGCTTGGCAGATTTCAGATGCACATAACCGCAGACCCAAGTTGCGATACCTTTGTCTACATCACGCATCATGACCGCTGGCGTTTCGTTCCAGATCAGGTTCAGTTCCGATTGGTTCCATCCCCAACCCAGCGTGACCTCACCGCTGGCAATTGCCTGATCCAGTTGGCCGGCGTCAGACCAATAAAAGCGCACGTTCGGATGAATCGCGCGCAGGTAGTCCGCCGCTTTTTGGAATTCCTCGTCACTCATATCGGTATAGCTGGAGGCGCCAGTTGCCAATGCCGCCATTGCAAAGGCACTGGAAGCGGCGTCCGGAATGGCGACTTTGCCCTGATATGCAGGATCGGCAAGCAATTGCAGGGAAACATCATATGCCGAAATCATATCTGTTCGATAGATAAGACCAGTATTGCCCCATTCGAACGGAACCATGTAGGTCTGCCCATCAATGGTGATGCCATCGACCTCTTTGATCTTGGGCATCAGCTTGTCCCAGTTTTCCAGCTTGCTTGTGTCAATCGGCTTGATCATGTCTGCCGCTACCCACTTTCTCAGTGCATCCGTGCAGGGATGGGCCAAATCAGCTTCAAAACCGGACTGAAGCTTTGTGAACGCTTCTTCCACGCTGCCAAAATAGGTGTAACTAGGCGCGCCGCCGTACTTTTCGACATAGTCGCCGTAGAAACCCTGATCCTCATATCCGGACCAGTCAAAAACGGTCAGATCAGCGGCGTTCGCCAGAGCTTGGCTGGCGGCAAAGGTGGCAACTACTGCTGCCATAAGTGATACTGTTTTACTCATTTGTCTCCTCCCAAAGATTCACGTTTACCCAAGTCAATTACCGAGGCGCTTTGAACGCCAAGCCAGACGGTATCGCCGCGCGTGTGATCGACCGTGTGAAAGTAGTTTGGTACTGCGACGGCGATACTGTCTTTCAGACCATCGACGCGCACATAGAAGTGGACACTCTCTCCATAAAAGGCGACGTCCGAAACCTCGCCCTGAACAAGAGCATCGTACCCATCCGGCTTTTCCGCACTGATTTCCAATTGCTCAGGACGAACGCCGACAAGAAGTTCCTTGTCATGCACCTGGACGTTGGGGTTCACCCCGATTTCCATCTTCCCAAAGCCCTTAACGTTGACTTCAAGCGTTTCAGCATTCTCTGCAGTCACTTCGGCATCCAGAAAGTTCATTCCACCGATGAAAGAAGCCACTTCCCGGTTACACGGTTGGGAATACAGGACCTCTGGCTTATCCACCTGCTTGAGCTGCCCCGCAAACATGACGCCTATACGGTCGGACATGGTCATCGCCTCGTATTGGTCATGCGTGACCATTACAAAAGTTATTCCAAGCTTCTGCTGAAGACGGCGCATTTCCAATTGCATCGCTTCGCGCAGATTTTTGTCCAACGCAGATAAAGGCTCATCTAGCAGTAAAACCTTGGGTCGCATGACCAGCGCACGGGCGAGCGCCACTCGTTGCCGCTGACCTCCCGACAACTCGTTGGCCTTACGGTCCTGCAGGCCGCCCAGTTCAACCATCTCAAGCGCCTCGGCAACGCGTTCTTTAATTTCCTTCCGCGAAAGCTTGGTCTTGCGTAATCCGAAGCCAACATTGTCGCCGACATTCAGGTGCGGAAAGATCGCATAACTTTGGAACACCATATTGGTAGGACGCTTGTTCGCAGGCACCTCTCCCATCGTTCGACCATCGATCCGGATCTCGCCCTCTTCGTGATCCTGAAAACCCGCGATGATGCGCAAAGCCGTCGTCTTGCCACAGCCCGAAGGGCCAAGAAGCGAAAAGAACTCACCCTCTTTCAAGGTCAGGTTCAGATTGGACACAGCAACAAAACCTCCAAAGCGCTTCTCAACGCCCTTGATTTCGATGATGTTCTGTTCGCTCATCTTGCTTGTTTCCTTTGGCTTCAATCTGACGATTGGATGGAACGGCGGCGGAAATATTCGGCGATCAACAACAGCAGGACCGAGGACAGCAAAAGCAGCGATCCTAGGGCCAACGTGTTGGGCAATTTTGCCGGGAAGCGGATCTGGCTCCAGATATAGACC
The DNA here is from genome assembly GCF_056536485.1 of Ruegeria sp. CL5. Lineage (NCBI taxonomy): Bacteria > Pseudomonadati > Pseudomonadota > Alphaproteobacteria > Rhodobacterales > Roseobacteraceae > Ruegeria > Ruegeria sp. CL5. The sequence continues at coordinate 191,002 of NZ_JBQFPS010000004.1, read as the reverse complement.
GGCAATGTCGGGCTGTTCCCGGATAAGAAAAAGGCCAGGACGAACTCGTCAAACGACACCGTAAACGTGACCAAAAGGCTGGCGACAATACCCGGCGCTACGATTGGGAGAGTAACACGCCGAAACGTTCCCACGACGCTTTCACCAAGGTCGAACGCGGCCTCCTCCAAGGACTGGTCGAAATCGTCAAATGCAGATTTCATGATCGACACGGAAAATGGCAACGCCACGAACACATGCCCAAGGATCACGGTGGTCAGCGATGGTTTCAGGCCGATGCTGATGAACAGAACCAGCATCGAACTGGCCACGATGATGCCGGGAATGACCAGTGGAAGCATGACCAGTCCCTCAGACAACTCACGCCCCGTGAAACGATACCGAACGTAGGCGCGAGCTGCGAAGAGACCCAGAGATGTTGCCATCAGGGCAGTCACGCTGCCGACGATCAACGAGTTCACCATAGCCTGTAGCAGCGTGTCCTGCTGCCCCAACTGTGCGTACCACTTCAACGTGAATCCCTTTAGTGGGAAGGCTACGATAGTTCCGTCGTTGAACGAAAACAGTGGCAATAGCAAAACCGGCAGGTAGAGAAACACCAGATAGGCAATCGCATAAACCAGCAACCATGAGAAACGAAATGCCTTGGTCATCTGATCCTCCGGCCCAATGCGGTGACGACCACCACGAACAGGATTGCAACGCAGCCGACCGAAAGCATGGCAAGAAGAGACAGGGTTGCACCCAACGGCCAGTTATTGGCGGCACCAAACTGCACTTGGATCAAGTTCGCCACCATTTTGCCCTGCGATCCACCGACTAAGGCCGGAGTGACGTAATCGCCCACCGTTGGGATGAAAATGATCAGGCAGGCCGCAATGACCCCCGGCACCGTCAGAGGCAGTGTCACGCGAACGAACCTTTCAAGCTTGTTGCAGCCAAGGTCGGTTGCAGCCTCCAATAGGCTGCGGTCGATCTTTTGCAGCGATACATAGATCGGCAGGATAGCAAACGGTGCCCAGGCGTGGGCGAGCGTAAGGACAACAGCGAATTCGTTGTAGAGCAAGAATGTCAGCGGCTCTTGTATCAAACCAAGTGAAATCAGCGCAGAGTTCAACACCCCATTGAAGCCAAGAATTAGTTTCCAGCTGAACACGCGCAGAAGGTAGCTGCTCCAAAAGGGAATAGTGATCAGCAACAGCCAGAGGGTCTTCTTCTGTGTCCGAAACGCGATGAAGTATGCAATCGGATAGGCAAGACAAACCGTTGCCAATGTCACCGCGCCTGCAATTGCGACCGAACGGATCATTAGGTGTCGAACCAATGGGTCGGTAAACGCCTCTTGGTAGTTTACCCAAGTCAAGGTCCGGTCGATCTCAACATAGGTCTGGGTCCAAAAACTGTAAGCGACGAGAATGCAAAGCGGCACGGCGACAAGCAGACCGACGTAGAGCGTCGCAGGTGCGCTCAGTGCGAGGCCCTTGCCCGTTTCACTTCGTAGTACTCCGGCCATTCTTCCCTGCTGAACTTTGCTTTTTGGTGGCGCGACCATGTCGATCACAAAATGGACAATCGTCCATTTAAATCTGGAATTTTTGGACTAGTTGTGTCAACTGATAATTTCGAAACCGGGGATGGCCAATTTCACACTGGCCGCTAGAAGGCACCGCAAGAGACTGAAAACAAACAGAGCCGCCTGAACCAATGACTGGAAGACGACAAGAAATACGCGAGCGAAACCGCCTTTCCCTGATCGAGGCAGTACTCGACTCGGTTGCAGAGAAAGGGATTTCCGAGACCTCAGTCAGCGAAATCATTCAACGGGCCGAGCTGTCCCGTGGCATGATTCACCTTCATTTCGGCGGCAAGGACAACTTGGTTGACGAAGCCGCCCGCTACTCATCCGAACAATACTACAACGGAATTTATGACTTGTTGGAAACGACCGGGCAAACCGGACAGGAACATATTGAGATGATTGTTCGGGGCGACTTGAGTGAAGCTATTCTCAATAAGAAAAACGTTTCCATTTGGTACGCGTTTCGAGGCGAGGCCCGAAATAGAGCAGCAATCGCTGCGTTTTCAGATACCCGCGACGCTAAGCTTCGTAATCTGGTTTTCAACGCTTTCGCTCGAATTGCGAAAGAAGCCGGAACCGAACACCCTAATCAAGTTGCCAGGGACGCTACACACGGCACACTCGCAATGCTGGAAGGCATGTGGACCGATTACCTACTCCACCCGGATTCATTTGACCGCGACGAAGCGATGAGAATTGTTTTTCGTTTTCTGCGGGCAATGTTCCCGAAGCATTTTGACCTGAGCGGCGCTTTGTTGTCTGAGTAGAGCTAGAGACAGGTTTCCCATCTAGTCACTAAAGGACCGGAGAATTCACATCTTTCAGCCATCATGATGGAAGCACGGTACGAAAGCAAAAAATTCAATTAAACAGGCGCTATCCGCAAATCAAAGTTGATGAATGGTGTCTTAAAAATCTGCGATAAATCCATAAGGGAACGGTGCGAAGTTCAGTATCCGGGCTAAAATACAATGTGGAAGGCGGCGTGGCGGAGGTTGAGGTTTTGCTCTACCTGCGGAGCTGAATGGCAAACCAGGCCCAGCACACTTGCTCGAATTGAAAGACGAACTTGGACTCTCGAAAGATCAGGTGAAAACAATTGAGACGATCCATTCTGAAATGCGCGAACAGGCAATCGTCGCAGGCGAACGGTTTATTGAGGCCGAAGCGGCGTTAAGTGAAGCGTTAGCCGGTGACCAGCTAGACTTAGCCGAGCTATACAAACTTGTTGAAGCGACCGAAGCTGTCAGGGCCAAATTGCGAATGGTTCCTCTGTCCCGGCACCTGCAAACAACACCACTGTTGAGCGCAGATCAAATCCAACAGTACAGCATTCTAAGAGGGTATGCGAACGACCCGTGCTCCACAGTGCCTGAAGGCCACGACCCAGCCATGTGGAAAAAACACAACGGTTGCAACTGAATCCTTTTGAGATCAGAGCAAACAAATGCTGGGCACGGATCTAGAAAGTCTGATTGTCCTTCATCCAATCGCTCAGCTGTGTCGAGCAAACACACTCGTCGTCCCATCCAGACCAACAAGCAAGGTTTCATAGGGCTCTCGCTCGTCTGAAAAATCCATGCCGGGTGAACCCATTGGCATGCCTGGAACTGTTAGGCCGAGGCCTTCAGGATGTTCGGACAAAAGTCGATAGATATCTTCTGCCGGGACATGACCTTCGACAAAATAGTCCCCAACAATTGCAGTGTGGCAACTGGAAAGCTCATCTGAGATTTTCATTTGTTCTTTAAGCGACCACAGCTGCTCCTGCCCTATGTCTAGCGTATCGGTACGAAATCCTGCGGAAATCAGGTGATCTACCCACGCGGCACAACAGCCGCAGGTTGGAGTCTTGTAGACTTTGATGAGTGGGGCTTCTTGTCCGACGGAAGGAGTAGCCAACACTGCTGCTGTACCCGCTAATAGAAATTCGCGTCGTTTCATTGGTCTCTTCTCCGCTTCCTCATGGGAGTACAAAGATATTGTGCCAAGGCCAAACTTTTCAATGTTACCGGACTGAGCATCAAACGGGCAGTTTCGATACAAGATCTGAATCTCAATCCAAATAACACTGGTTGCCAAACGTTTTGTGAGTTGCATCGCGTATGGCTCAAGTTCACTCGAGCGTTCGGCAATGGACCTCGCGATCAACGTCGTGGTGAGGTCCATAGCAACCTTCTAAGCCGTGGCCATGCCAATTGCCTTGGTGGTGCCTGCCCGTGCACCCTGACAATGCAATCACTATGACCAAGAATGCCGCTCTTCGCGGGTGCTTGATCCAACAGTTCTGTTCCATGTGCAAACCAACCTAGTAGCAATCCGGCTACCTTTGCTTTGACGCAGGTCAACACCCCATTGCGGCAGCTTCCAAATAGCGGCAGTTAGTCTATCGTGAACAGCTCCTGTCTTTCAGCAACACCGCGCAATCTGTATTGCCCCAGGGAAACAAGACTTGGAATGGAGCCCACCAAGTCGCCCGCCACCTTATCGGAAACCACAATGTTCTGATCAAGCGCGCTGCACATGCCTAAAATGCGCGAAGTTGTATTTACCGCTGGGCCGACCACTGTGAAATCCAAGCGAGACCTACCGCCAATATTACCGTAAAGAACATCGCCTGCGTGCAACGAGAGAGTGAAGCCGGTCGTTGGCAAACCATCAGCTTGCCGTCGTTGGTTGAGCTCCTCAAAGGTTTTTCGCAACTCCGCGGCCGCGTGAATTGCGACGCGGCGAGCGTCCGGAACTTGATTGATATCGAAGATGGCAAGCATTCCATCTCCCATGAATTTCAGAACGTTACCGTCATTGCGTTCGACTACGTCAACAGCTTCCGCGAAGTAGTCGTTCAGCAATTCTATGATTGAGTCCCCCGGAAGCGCCTCTGATAATTTGGTAAATCCTTGTAGATCAAAGTACCAAATCACGGCTGAAATGGTTTCGGATGAACCTCGGGTGATGTCCCCGGAAAGAACGCGCCTACTGGCGTCTTTGCCCAGATATGCGGCTGTAATATCTGCAGCCATCAATCGGTTCGCCCCACATTTCAGCGTCAGGCAAAGTGGAGATATCAGTTGACGCAAACCATCAATTTGCTCGCTTGTGAAGCCCCCACTCGCGTCGGTTGTCAACGAGATTATAGCACCTTCATAGGCCTGCATTGGATCGACTGGCGTAGTATTGTCCTGAATAAGGAAAAACCGTTTAACCGCGAAGTAGTCAGTTGCGCCGCGCGCGCGAAGTTCGTCGAAGATCGGAAAGTTGAGTGCGGGTTCTTCGACTGTCAGATCTTGTCTGATCTCTTCAACGTTGTTTGCCAAAAGATAATAAATTGGGCTTAGAACGTATTCCTCAGGCGCATCCGTTCTTCGGACAAAGTTCTCTCGCTCACGACCGCCATCCCTGTGCCAGCGAAAAGCGACAGTCCCAATCTCGGGATGATGAGCGCGAACAGTGATGTTTGCTCTTTGAAGCGGAATTCTTGCCGAAACAAGACGGTTGCAGAATGCTTCGAGCCAGAGCTCCACAGGCGCATTCTCTAAGCCCTGTTGAACCAGCCAATCTGCTATGTCCTGGATGGCGGCGGTCAGTTCCCAGTTTTGGACTAAAGGAGCTGCCATGATGTCCTCTTAATGAGCTATGCTGCGAAGGCAATACACCTTGACGAGGCCTACAGTGTTGCGAGGTCAGGGTGGCGATAGGCCTCTGGATACGACATTGGCTTGAAAGGCCCATTGGGCACAACGCTATTCCAACTGCGCCCGAAATAACCTTGGCGGCAGTGCACAAGAGAACCTGCCTCGGCAATTCCGGGCAACGCGTACACACGGCACAGCCACCGCCACAAGTATGGGTAATCTAGAATTCTCGCACCATTAAGCTTCATTCTCACATAGTAGACGGGATCGTGGCGATAGAGAGTTGGAAACAGGCGAAGATCTACTTCTGAAAAGTGTTTGCCTGTCAAATAGGGCCTACCATCTGAGAGATGCTCCTCCAAATATTCGAGTGTCTCAAAATAGGCGTCAAAGGCTGTTTCATAGATCCTTTGATCAGACGAAAACCCGGCCTTGTAGGCACCATTGTTAATCGCAGTATAAATCCGTTCGTTCAGGTCGTGAATTTCGTGACGCGGCACTTCGTCTGGGTAAAGCCTAGCGCGTTCAGCTGCCGGGATTGTGCTGCCAAGAGAATCCGCTGAGGCGTTCAGCATTCGGACAATTTCAGCGCTTTCGTTGTTAACAATGCGCCCTTGTATCTTGTCATACAGGATGGGAAGGGATTGCTCTTCAGAGCCTTCGGCACGATAGATCTCTCTGGCAAGACGTAGTCCTTTGCCGGTGCCGGTCTCACTCGTGCATTCTGGCAAAGTCTCACCTGTGAGCGATGCAATCCGATCAGGTGCAAACTCCCATAGGTTTGGTGCCTCTGGGTCATCGTCGCCGGTGCGGTTTGGAAATGCAACGTCCATGGTGATGCTGTTTTGAAGGCCCAACACATTTCGCGCCAGCGTGACTCTGTGACACCACGGACAATTCAGTGCTACGAACAGGTGATAGCGATCAGGTTCTGCCGGAAACACAGGATCGCCAATGGCGTGGCGAAAGCCGCTGACACCGCGCACGAATTCACCCCGTGCGCGGCGCTTATTGATATCGGTCTGGTCTTCTTCGGTAGATGTGTCCGTCATGACTTCAGCATCATCCTCTGAGCCGGTGGTGCAAGATAATTGGCACGGCCAATTCCTCTTCATCGCTGAGATGCCGTTTCAGGAACGCTTCAATCGTATCGCTCGTCGCATGAAGCTGTCCGGCTTCGTCGTAAGCTTGCGCCTCATCAAGTGCGGATAGTTTGATCACACGGTTCGCAGTGCCGGTGAAGTCACTCAGCACCTTATCCAGATCGGAGTGATCCTGCTCCAGCAACTCAAGCCCCGCATCAAAACGAGGGTCCGCATCCGATAGTTCAGGGAAATAGCTGCGATCTTCCCAGCCGTGATGACCATGCAGGTTTCCAACCAGATTGCCGCCATAGTAGGACAGCCGCCCCACGTAGTCGTCCAACCCCATCTCGTTGCTCAAAACCCCTTCTGTATCCAAGCGAATACGTTCCGCAACACGGCGGAACATCTCATGCGCGCCGAGCCAATGCTTGGTTTTTTCTTTGAAACCTGGATGGGCTTCCCAACTGTCGCGGGGGTATTGGTCCAAGAGAAACCGCATTTCTTGAGGCATGTCGTCTTGGCGAATGGTATATGTATCGAGCATCGGTTGTCTCCTTTCAGGCAAAAGATGGGAGGTCGGGCAACTGCTCGCCACTAGCGAGAACGCACAGTCACTATGCGTCAGCGAACCCCTGCAAAGTCGGTCCAACACAAACCAGCGATCTTGCGCTTCTAGGATTCGATGCCTTGGTGGATGAAACCTTGCGGGTCTCCACGGCTAAAGGTGCGGGCGAAGACGTAAGCTTCGGAAGCGAGACTCGCCTGATGTGCCAATAGACGACTGCACGACTTGGAAATCAGGTTTTCATCTGGGCTTGAGGCGCAAAACTCCGACCCGCCTTTGCAATGCATAGCCAACCCAATATCGCTTGCGGTAGCTCGCGTGCCGATCTTGGCAGCCAACTGCTCATCAGCTTCAGTTTTTTTGGCGGTTCGCTCTTCGGATTGTGCGCTCGATTAGTTCCGTCACCTGGCCAGGCGTTTCAATGGAAGATGAGTGGCCCGCTCTTCGAAACACCACCAGTTCAGAACTCTTGATTTCTCGATGGATGCGCTCGGACCTTTCGGGAACTGTCGCCACATCTTCGTCCCCGACGCCAATCCCAACGGGAACTTTAATGTTGACGAGTAGGTCAATGCAGCCCGCCCGTTCGATCACCCCTTTGACTGCACGTGTAATGCCGATCCGATCATTTCCAGTAATAGCCTTGGACCATCTGGTTTTTTCCTCAGTGCGTTCAGTGTCCTCGAGAAACGTGCGGCCAAACACAATTGGCATCACCCGTCCAATGACAACCCATAGTCCAATCCATCGTGCCACAAAGTTCAGCATTCTGTAGCGCGGTGCGTTTTGGGAATCTTCAGGATCGGCGCTTGTTTCAAGCAGGGTCAGTGTTTTGACCAGGCTTGGCTCCCGCGCGGCCAATCTCATCCCTACAAATCCGCCCATGCTTAGTCCAACAAAATGGCACGGCTTTGCATCCAGATGCTTGATCAGTGCAGCTGCGTCCGAAGTGAGTGTGTCAATGTCATAACCGGCATCCGTAACGCCACTCCTGCCTTGCCCTCGATGATCGAATGTAATGCACCGATAGCGATCTCGTAGTTGAGAAACCTGCGCTTCAAACATCGCTCCACTGAACAAAAGGCCATGAGAAAAGACGACCGTCTCTCCTTTGCCACCCGTATCATCGTAGTGGATCTGTGCACCGTTTAGGCTAACCGTCGGCATTGAATTCTCTTTGCTTAGGAATGACGAAAATAACAGAAATCTGGCGAAAGTTCACTAGAGCGTTCCAAATTTGGTTCGCAAAGCCTTTTCCCAAGCCCAATCCAATGGACTGTTTGCAGCCCAAAGCGGGCATTTCCGACTGGACTTTGCAAATTTGGAAAGTCAAAATTGCAAGATATCGAAAATCTGTTTTGCATCAAATCACTTAGCTAGCGCTTCTGATATGCGTTCAACTAACGCCTTCTGAACAACGGCAAACCTTGGGGTTTGCGCAATTTCCTCTAGCGTCGCAACCCACAGGGGAACCTCAATCTTAGGACATACGACCTGCGACCTTTTAAGGCGGGTATCGACGTCGCCAAAAAATGACGGCAGAAAAGTTTTACCAGCTCCTGAGGCAGCCATCTGCTGTAGCACCAGAAAGCTGTCTGCTCCGTTGGTCATTTCGTCAGGGTCCACATTCTCCGCTAGCCATTTAGCTGGGAGGGAACGGCTCAAAGCTCCGTCAAGCCTCATCCACTTGCGATTGGGGCAACCATCGTCAAAGACGCCAAATGACAGCGTTCCCGCGCGCTGCCCGATCAGTCCTTCCCCTAGCTTTATCGATGGGCGCACAGCAATGTCTGCTGTCAGTCGGGAAAGATCATGGTGGCTGTTCTGGCTTAGCAGAGTCAGTTTCAAACCTGGGTAAAGGACTGAGATCTCGTTTATGATGCGAGGGAGAACAAACTGACAAAGACTATCGGTCGATGTAATGCGCACCTGACCCATAGGAGAGCGATTTGCTCCGACAACTGCCCGCTCCACGGACAGCACTGCTTCTTGCACGCTTTCCATGGCCGAAAAGATCGCACTGGCTTCGGGGAGAATGGAGTATCCTGACGGGCTTTTTTGAAAAATCCGGCAGCCATTGCGCTCTTCGAATGCGGCCACCCTGCGCAAGACTGTGGCATGCGTGACGCCCATGGCCGTCGCCGCCGCGTTCAACGAACCGTATTTGCTTACGGCTAGCGCGTATCGAATATCGTCCCAGTTTTCGTTGTTCATAAATTAACAAGTGACGACCAATAACAAACAATTACAAGAAAATTCGTTCAAGCTAACATTCGGAGCATTGAACAGGGAGACACATCATGATGAAGCAGTACTCAATCTTCGCGGCGGGTCTTTTGTCATTGGCCGCAATTGGCACAGCCATCGCCCACGAAAGTGAAAACCCGGCTGTGAAGGCTCGAACCTCGATCATGCAGCTCTATGCCTTCAATCTTGGTACACTTGGCGGCATGGCCAAAGGCGAGGTGGACTATGATGCCGAGGCCGCAACACGGGCTGCAAACAACCTTCTTGTGCTAACGCAGATCGATCAATCCGCAATGTGGCCCCCGGGATCTGACAATGTGTCCGATCCGTCCTCCCGCGCGCTACCTGCGATCTGGGAAAACTTCCCTGACGTTGGTGCGAAAGGGCAGGCCATGGCAGACGCCGCGGTTGCGATGCAAGCTGCGGCTGGCCAAGATGTTGATGCCCTGAAAGCGGCTATGGGAGATCTGGGTGGAAGCTGTTCGGCATGTCACAAAGCGTACAGAGCACCGAAAGACTAAATGGTAAAAAGCTGTGAAGCGGTTTTTCCTTTTCACTGCTTTCGCTGCACTTTTGGTTGGGTTGGCCGGTTTGGTGCTGACCCGACCACAAAGAATGGATCAATCTCAACTTGACGATTTGAACCCAGATCACGCCAGAGGTGAAATCGTTTTCTACGCCGCAGGATGCGCATCCTGTCATTCAGCGCCGGATGCGGTTGGCGAGGACAAGCTCATGCTCTCCGGTGGTCGCCGGTTTGAGACGGAATTCGGCACGTTCATTGCCCCCAACATTTCCAGTCACCCAGAAGTTGGTATTGGATCCTGGTCTGCCCTGGATCTGGCCAACGCCTTGATCCATGGGACCGGACCTGAAGGGCAACACTATTTTCCAGCGTTTCCCTATACATCTTACGCCAACATGTCAGCGGACGACGTCGTTTCGCTTCACGCATTCCTCGACACTCTGCCACCAGCCACAACTGCAAGCGTTCCGCATGAGGTAGGTTTTCCTTTCAGTGTTCGTCGTGGATTGGGGGGATGGAAACTGTTGTTCATGACACCAGGCTGGGTAGTCGAAGGTGATTTGACCAACCAACAAAGACATGGAAGGTATTTAGTCGAGGCGCTGGGTCATTGTGCTGAATGCCATACCCCGCGAAATGGCTTAGGTGGTCTGAAACGAGACCTTTGGCTGACAGGTGCACCAAATCCAAACGGGAAAGGTCGCATCCCGGGCCTCACCTCAGACCAGCTTGATTGGTCCGAGGCTGACATCGCCGAGTACCTGAAATCCGGCTTCACGCCGGACTATGACAGCGCAGGTGGTGAGATGGTGGACGTCATTGAGAACACATCGCGCCTCACGGATGAGGATCGTTTGGCGATTGCCGCCTATCTCAAAGCTGTTCCTGTTTCGTCGGCGGGGCCTCTATCCGAGTAACAGTCTGTTGGCGCAACGCTGCGGCAGTGCTGTCGCTGGTAGGAAGCCGTGAGGCCTATTCCCTTTTCACCAAACACCTGTTTTACGTTTTGAGCATCGGAGCTCACCAATCACCCGAGTTTCTGTTCATGATTGACTGAGGGTCGCGGCCAAATGACAGAAAAAATCGCTCTTTGGTCCATTCCAATATCCATTGCGGTACTGGCCCTAAAACTGTTGGCTTGGTGGCTGACGGGCTCAGTGGCTTTGTTGTCGGACGCAATGGAATCTACCGTGAATGTCGTTGCCGCGCTGTTGGCGTACTTCGCAGTTCGGGTCGCGAACAAGCCCCCTGATGAAAACCACCCGTTTGGTCACAAAAAGGCCGAGTATCTTTCCGCTGTCGTCGAGGGCGTGCTGATTGTGCTGGCGGCGTTCTTGATCATCAGAGAAGCTGTGCTGGCGCTCCCAAACCCGCATCTGGAGGATGCGCCGCTGCTCGGCATCATTGTCAATGTCATTGCAACGGGTGTGAATGGCGCATGGGCCTACCTATTGCTCAAAATCGGCAGGCGGGAGGGGTCGCCTGCTTTGGAGGCAAGCTCTCGGCACATTTTTACGGATGTCCTGACTTCAGTTGGTGTTATCGCAGGTCTGCTACTGGCGCTTGCCACCGGCTGGCTGATCCTCGACCCGATCCTGGCAATTCTTGTTGCGCTGAACATCTTGTGGGAGGGCTGGAAGTTTATTCGGGCGTCTGTCGATGGCCTGATGGATGTGACCCTTTCGGATCATGACTTGCAGACTGTTTCCAACGCAATCGAAGCAAATCTCGGCGCGGCCTTAGAGTACCACGACCTCAAAGGGCGCAGATCCGCAAATGTCATCTTCGTGGAGTTCCATCTTGTTGTGGACGGCACAATGCCAGTCAGCGCGGCGCATGATATTTGCAATGACATCGAGGACGAATTGGATCGTTTGTATCCGGACTCCGTCTTTGTCATTCACCTCGAACCTGATGACGAGCTGAAGGGTGACGGGGTTAGATCCCACTAAACTGGTCACATGGCTCCGCAAAAACTCTATTGGTTTGACTGATCTTACTAAGACGTTCGGCTTGAAATTCGTCAGACTTAAGCCCGATGTGGGAAAGCCGAACCAGAAGTAACCTGTCTCCAACGTCACTAAACGTGATGCTCAGAATTGGAGGCGAAAATGAAAATTCAAAGAAAGCTGGGTCAACTTCTAAGTACTGCGGCGTTGGCTTCGTTGATCGCGGCGACGCCTTATGTGCCAGCGTTCGACGCCGATGGTCGCCTACATTTTGAACCGTCATATGCCTTTGCCAAGAGCGGCAGGGGAAGCGACGGGGATGGTCGCGACGATGATCGTGACGACAACTCTGGGTCTGGCAATAGCGGCCGTGGTGGTGACAGTGACGGTGACCGGGACGACAACTCAGGTTCGGGCAATAGCGGCGGCGGTGGCGACCGGGACGATGATCGGGATGACGATAGAGACGATGATCGCGACGACGACCGAGATGATGATCGTGACGACAATTCTGGATCAGGAAAAAGTGGTCGCGATGACGATGATGATGATGACTCCAATCGCTCCAACAAAGGCAGCGGAAAGAAGGATCGGTCTCAAACAGGGGGAAAACCGTCGGGTTCGGCTGGGATAACAAAGGTCGAAACAAACGCCAACGGCATTGAAGTGCGGTACGCCGACGGAACCAAGGAGGAGATCGAAAACGGGCGTTATGAGAGGAAGAATGCTCAGAACCGAACTGTTGAAGAACGCCCCGCGACCGGCGCTGACGTCTCAAGGCTTCGGTCTTTGGCGAATGGTATCTCAATCGACAACGTGCGCTCTTCTGGGCAAAGCGGCACTGCTGGAAGTCGGCCCACGAAAATCGAACGCCAGGGCAATAAAATCGAAGTGAACTATGCCAATGGTTGGAAAGAGGAGATCGAGTTTGGGCGCTACGAGTTGAAAGACCCGTACAACCGGACTGTTGTTGAAAGAAACGCAACGGCCTCTGATCGTCGGAGGTTGCAGTCGGTTGCCAACTGAACCGCAACTTTAGTCAATACTCCGTTGGCGGCGTCTCTTAGTGAGAGGCCGCCATCGCCGTCAAAGAGACCGATTTTAATCTCCCTTGTTCCAAACATCATGGGCAATAAGCGCGGCCTCTACCCGATTTCGCGCATGAAGCTTAGACAGGATTGCCGTCATATAGTGCTTCACGGTCTTTTCCTGAAGGTCTAACTCATCAGCGATTTCACGATTACTCAGTCCTTTGGCCACACGTCGAAGTATTTCTTCCTCACGATGCGTAAGGTCATCGAGAATGCAGCTGTTAGTAGACATGCCGGTGTCAGCATTGATTTGCAGCAATACTCGTGAAGCCAAGCCCGGAGAAACGAACCCTTCACCTGCGGCGATGCTGCGTAAGGAAGCGGTTAGTTCGCTTGCGGTTACTCCCTTCACAATGTACCCAATCGCGCCCGCCTCCAAGGCGTCCGCGACATCGCTGCTGTTCTCTGAGACCGTCAAGATTGCAATGACGGGTGGATTTTCCATCGCCGCAATTTTACGCGTCGCGCTTATCCCGCCACCGGGCATAGAGAGGTCAAGAACAGCTATGTCCGGCTGATGCGTGCCGACCAGCGATACTGCCTCTTCAGCGTTGGACCCAGCGGCCAAAACTTCGAAGCCATCAGCTTCATCCAACGTTCGTTGCAAGCCATCCCTGAATATCGGGTGATCATCAGCTATTACGACAGATGTAGTCATGATGTGCCTAACTTTCTGGGAAAGAGTGTCATAGCTATGGTGGTGCCTTCGCCCGGTCTTGATGCGACTTCGAACCTGCCACCAATACTCTCGACCCGATCTCGCAAGCCCATTAGCCCCTGGCCACCATCGTCTCGCAACGCGGTTTCTTCTGACCTGTCAAATCCAGGTCCGTCGTCTTTGACCTTTACAACTATGCGGTCGTTCTGCGCCTCAGAGATAACCGTGCACTTGGATGCTGGAGCATACCTCGCGGCATTGGAAAGCGTTTCCTGAAGGAACCGAAAAACGCACAGTTTGTCGGACAATGACAACTCTGGGGCCTGGCTACCCAAGAATGAAATATCCGGTCGCAATGGGCTGTGTTCGGCGTGATCTTCTACGGCTCTCTTCACGACATCGACGAGTGACAGACCATCGATATCCGGCGCGGACAGCCCTCGCGATATCGCGCGAATTTCAGCCAGAGATTTTTGCACAGATTGCTGAATTTCCACTGCCTCTTTAGGCATTTCGGACTCTTTGGCAAACGCCGCCTCCAATCTAAGGGCGGCGAGTGACAAGTATTGCGCAGGACCATCATGTAGCTCGGAGCCAAGTTTCTTGAGGAATCGATCTGTTTGCGTGGCATATCTTTCCGACGCTTCGACCACACGCGACCGCAGCAGGGCATTCTGCTCCGCCATCCTCTCACTTTCTGTCAGGCGTTGTTTAAGAAGAGACCCCTGTCGTCGAATTGTTTTGTCGCCAATTGCGACGATGGAATACAAAACAATCGTACTTGCTAGAAATGCGGAACCGACGACCAACCAGCTTGTTCGTCTGGCCTTGGCTAAGTCTAACTCCAGCTGATCAGCTCTTTCATAGAACTCCGCAACTGCGATGATCTCGCCAGACCAGAGTTCGCGGATCGGGCTGTAAACCTCAAGTAGTGGTATCCCCAATGCCGCCTCAGCGGCGCTTTCGGCATGATCAAGCTCTTCGAAAGAACCGGAGATGTCACCGCTCCACGCTCGCCTTAGATCATCCGTTGGATTGAAACGGTTTCCAATGATGTCTGTATCCGAGGCGTGCGCAATCACACCGCCTTGCTTCCAGAATTTGTAGGAGACAATGCGGTCTCGCATGGGCTGAGTCATGAAAATCTCGTCCAGCGCCAGGCTCGCTTGCTCCGAAAGGCGGTCGCCATGTGCCAATTCCTGGCTGAGCGGGGATACTACACTTTCCATATACAGCGCCGCAGAGTTGGCAGAGTTTTGCACGACGGCGTTCTGGATTCGATTAGACACCCAGACCCCGACGATTGCGGTAGCAGTACCCATCACGAAAATGCTGGCCGCAAGGAAGACTCGCGACAACGACCAATTGCCAATCGTCAGGTCAGCTACTTTCGTTCTCATCGTGAAATCGACTATGAACTACAATCTGTTATCGCACCACAGACCTTGGTCTGACGTCATTTAGCTAAATCTCAGACCCTGAGCTTCCGCGCAGCGGCCACAGTCAGATATCATCCATCGTTCTCACTCTTTGCAGCATCGGGCAGTGAACCTTACCACTATCACAATTGGCTGTAAGCTCACTCAAGGCACGCTCCAGGCGTCTGAGCTCATTTATCTTGGTTCGAACGCTGGCAATGTGAGCCTCGGCCAATTCTTTAACTGATCGGCAGTCGCCGGCGCTTCCTTCTGACAGCTCCAAAAGCGCCTTTGCGTCTGAGAGAGAGAACCCCAGGTCGCGGCATTTCTTCAAAAATCGAAGTCTTCCCACATCGTTTGCCGAATATCCTGAGACAGCTTCTTTGCTATCTCTCTTAAGAATTTTCTGTGTGCAGATTTCAGTTCTTGAAGTTCCTTTACCTGGGCCTCAGGCAAACCGTCTGGGATTTCCGAAAAAGGGTCGAATGAAAGGCTCTCAGTGTTGTCTAACTGTCCGCTTTCATTTTGATGTGGATCACCCTTGGACCAGTTTGCTTCTACCTCAGCAAATATTTTTGCAAATTTCGGATCCGCTTCAAGTTTTTTTCGCAACTCATTTTGCGACTGAGCAACTTTGAGTATCCCGTCAATGGCCCACCTTTGCATATTGAATGGATGTGCCAGCTCCAAGCTTTGCCTGTATTTACCAAGCTCGGCAGACACATGATCCGCAGCTTGTGATATTGCTTCCTCAGTTGATTTCATCACGCGGTTACAATGGACAAGGCCTTCTCGTAAATCGTGCAAACTTATGGGGTGCGTGAAGGTTTGTGCGCGTCCCTACACTAGTGTAGGTCTGCGCATAACGCTGCGTTCCAGTAATTGATTTCATTCATGAAATTCAAGTGTGCTCGCCCATAACTTTGCGCGGCGTTTGCGCATAATTTTGCACGATTTTCCCAAAAGTTTGCACACTCCCCCAAGGTGACCGATTACATCCTTCCGAAAGTCTCTTTGAGTTCTGTGACTTGTGCTGCATCCAACATCCGGGTTGGCATGCCCCGCAAGGCCACGAGCAGCTTGGCGGTTTCTTCCAACTCTTCTGCTGCACAGACCGCCGAGAAGAGGTCCTTTCCTGAAACGACGGGGCCGTGATTAGCCAACAGAACCGCACTATACTTACCGTCTAGTTCACTGATCAAATCACCAGATTTCGGGTCACCCGGCTTGACGTATGGAACCAGTTTGACCGTTCCAACGCGCATGACCACGTATGGTGTCAGTGGCGGAATACAGTCATTGGGATCGGTGTCTTCCAAACACGACAGTGCGGTGGCCCAGGTCGAATGTAGATGCACCACTGCACCAGCTTCTGGCCGCGTTTCATAAAAGGCTTGGTGCAGAAAAACCTCCTTGGTCGGCTTGTCGCCGGAGACGTGGTGCCCATCCAAACTAATCTTGGCGATGCGCTCGGGGTCGATATCGCCCAAGGTGGAATTGGTTGGTGTCATGAGGATCCCGTCATGTAAACGCGCGGAGACATTGCCCGCCGTGCCGACGGAAAAACCACGTGCAAACAGCGAGGCGCACAGCTCTGACATCTGCCGTCGCAGTGTCTGTTCTTCAGAACTCATTTACCAGACTCCATCATTCTGAGAGCCTTGGCGAAAAAGTCCGGAGCGCCGAAGTTCCCAGACTTCAAAGCCAGCGCAATCGGTTCAGATTTCCCAACGCTCAGGACTGGCACGCCCGGGTCGATCTCTGGCCCAATTGACATGGCTGGTGACCCCAGTGCCTCAGAGACAGCATTGGCGACAGCTCCCGACGTCTCTCCTCCCGCCACCACCAATCGCTTGTAGCTCTTCTGAACAAGCTCGCGCGCGGTATCAGCAAAGAGATTGTCCAGCCTGTCCGCAACCGCTTCCTGACCATATTTGTTTTGGATCGCTCGCACCTGATCCGGGCTTCCTGATGAGTAAGCGAGAGGGGCCTCACCCAAATGCGTTTCAAAGAATTCCAGAAGCGTCTGCGTGGTCACATCCCCGGACATAACACCTGGCACATCAATGGCGAAGGACGGATGGGATTGCGAATGAACATCAATCTGCCCACGGGTCGCACCCGAGCAAGACCCGGCAAGGATCGCGGCAGGCCCAGCGATACCGGGGAACACTCTGCCAGCACTTTTGGATGAAGTCTCTCTCAGGAAGTTTCTTGGTAGACCCAGCGCTATACCCGATCCCCCAGTAATGAGCTTGGCATCCCTTAGAGCTTCGCCCCAGGCCAGCAAATCTTCGTCCGAAATCGCATCACCGATCACAAAGCGTTCGTTTGCGTTCTGCAACGCATCAGCAATCGCCTCTGGTCCTTGCTTCACGGTGTCAACTGACACCAACCCGACCGTTTCTTCGGTCTGATGCTGCAACCATCGCCGGATGTTGGCATCCGTCATCGGAGTGAGAGGGTGGTTTTCCATCCCGGATTCATGCAACAGCTTACCGAGTACAAAGAGATGACCGTAATAGACAGTGCGCCCCGTTGTCGGAAAGGCCGGACAGAAAACCACCTTTTGCGCACCCAGGTCGTTGGCCAGTGATTCCGCAACGGGGCCGATATTTCCTTCCGTCATGGAATCGAAGGTGGAGCAATACTTGAAGATGAACTGCTTGCATCCTTGATCCTTAAGCCACCGCAGAGCGCGCAAGCTGTCCGCTACCGCTTCCTCAGTCGGTGCGGTGCGGCTCTTGAGTGAGATCACACCCGCTTCGATCTCCTCGTCGGCTGGGGTCGTCGGAATACCTGGAAATTGAGCCGTTCGTAACCCACCTTCCGGCTCAACGCCCTTTGCTAAGGTGTTCGCAATATCACTCGCACCAGTAAAGTCGTCCGCTATGACACCGATTAGCATAGTTCAATGTCCCGGGCCGGCCCTGGATCCAACCTATGGATATGCGGTGCCACGCCCACGGGAAATACCTCACGCACAAGTGGATCATGGCCGGGCACGATAAGCCTAGGATGCGAAGCCAACCTCTCAAGTGTCTCGAAACCATCCATCATGTCTTGCAGGTCGACGACGATGGGAAAGGCTTTGCGCGCCATGAAATTCTCGTAATAGTGCGAGGCATCAGAGGCGAGTACCATCCACCCGGCTGCCGTTCTTACGCGAACGCATTGCAACCCGCGCGAATGCCCTCCGATGCAGTGCACCGTTACCCCATCTGCAATCTCGGCTTCTCCATCGTAGAACACCACCTTGCCTGAATAGAGACGCTTTACGACCTCGCAGACATGGCCAGCCGTGAAAGGCGCACGCAGGTGGTCATGGCACATGCATGGACCTGTGGCGAAGGCCATTTCCGCCGACTGCATGTGCAATTTCGCGTTAGGGAACATATGCAGCCCCCCTGCGTGGTCATAATGAAGGTGGGTCACGATGACCTCAGTCACCGCTTCTGGCGCAATGCCCAGGGGCCGCAGAGCTTCGCGAGGGTCCATCGCGATGGGACGACCACGAGCGGCGGCCTCATCGGAGTCGTAGCCAGTATCGACCAGAATGACTTTGTTGCCGCGTTTGAGCACCCAAACAAAATAGTCCATTGCATGAGGCGCGTCGTGATTGTCATCCAAGATGAAGCTATCGCGTCGAGTGCGGGTATTGCGATCCGCGTATTTGACAGCGTGGATTTCCCAATCGTTCATCGTATGACCTCGGAATATTGGTGAACTGTCTTGGTTGCAATCATATCAACCACTGCCTTATCGAAGGACTGAAAATGCGCGCTTTCTAGGTGGGCAGAGAACGCCACGCTGTCATCATAAACCTCATAGAGAAAAACTGTCTCGGGATCGTCGCCAAGGCAAACGTCAAACTGATGGCATCCGGATTCTTCACGCAAAGAAGTTGAAGCGTTTTCGACCATCAGCGGCAAGAAAGCGTCTCTCTTACCGGGTTTGAGAGTGAAAGTGGCAGTGACTACAATCATCAGACAGAAAGTCCTTTCAAACGTGAGAATGCGCGCTTTGCGACGGGCAGTTGGCTGAGGATCAGACCAATGTTGAGCACCAGCAGAATGGCCGCACCGGGTCGTGAAAAGAAGACCGAAAGATCCCCGTCCGACAAGAACAGCGACCGGCGGAAGGTTTCGTCAAACAGGCTGCCCAGAATAACCCCGATCACCAACGGCGCGATTGGGTACTTCATCAGGTTCATGAAATAGGCAACGGCACCGACGCCGAGCATCAGGTAGAGATCATTGATGCCCCCGCCAACGCTGAAAGACCCAATTGTTGTCAGAACCATAACGACGGGCAAAAAGATGGTCTGCGGGATGGCAAGGATTTTGATAAATACCCGAGCGGTGAAAAGCCCCATCAGGAACATCGTGAGGGAGGCCAGCACCAGGATTGCAACCACGCGCAGAATGATCTCTGGATCTATCGTCGGGCCGGGAATCACGTTGTTGATCTTGAAAGCCCCCATCAAAGCGGCGGCTGGTGGTGAGCCAGGAATGCCCAGCACCAAAAGTGGGATTAGCGCGCCGCCAATACAGGCGTTATTTGCGGTCTCAGAACACAGCAGACCTTCCAATGACCCTTTGCCGAACTTGTTGCCCTCAGTAGATACGGTCTTGCCAACACCGTAGCTGACCCAACCGGCGACATCTTCGCCAACTCCGGGAAGTGCTCCTACCCCTGTCCCGATCACGCCTGACCGGCCAATGGTGGGCAGGTAGCGCCGAATAGAGCGAAGGTTCGGAAGAATGCGGCCTTTCAGGGCCAGAACTTTCCCGGCCTCAACGTGCCTCAAACCGTCAATGATTTGGGGAATGGCAAAGGCCCCCATCAAAACTGGCACGACCTGAAACCCGCTCATCAGGTAAGACCAGCCGAAGGTATAGCGCGGCTCAGACAACAGAGGGTCGAGGCCCACCATGGACATCGCAAGCCCGATCAAACCGGCGATCCATCCCTTAATCACCAGGTCTTCGCTCATCAAAGTACCAGAAAGCAGAATGCCGAACAGGGCCAGCAATGCTTTCTCCGGGCTTGCGATGTTCTTTGAAACCAAAAGCAGCGCCCAGACAAAAATCAAAAGCGTGATGGTTCCGATAACTGTGCCAATGAAACTGGCCGTCGTGGTCAGCCCTAGTGCTTCGCCCCCTCGACCCGCTTTGGCCAAAGGGTAGCCATCCATGGCCGTCGCCGCGCTGGCTGCCGTGCCCGGAATGTTCAGCAAAATAGACGGGTAAGAGCCGCCGTAAATCGCGCCGACATAGGCCCCGAGCAAAGCGATGAGCGAATAGTCGAGCGGGATTTTGTTGCCGAAGAAGCCCGTCAGGATCGTCACGGCCAGGGTTGCCGTAAGGCCGGGCAATGCGCCGAACGTGATGCCCAGGAACACGGATGCAATCAAATACAGATAGGTCAGCGGGTCCACTGCCAGGCCCACGAATGCAGTCCCAAATCCAGCCAGTTGCGAAAGAATAAAGTCCATCCGGTCAGTCTTTCCATAGCGGACGAAGCGTCACGTAGTAGTGGTATTCGATTTGCTTGAAGATCAGCCCGCAGCGCGCGGGCACGTTCTGCCGGAAAACAAAGGCCATCGCACAAACGAGGATGAGCGGGGCAAGTATTGCCACCAATGGAACGAACCGCAAAACGCGTTCGGAAGCCGCTTTGGTCAACACCACTAGTGTTAACGCGACCCACAAGGCCAGTGTGAACCAATCATCACCGTGTGCATTCCAATCCGCCTGAGCAGGAAACACGGCGAACGCAAACAAACCGGTGACGACAACTGCGACACAGGCCACCAAAGCACGCCGCGCGTGACCGCCGTAGTAGCCGTAAGTCAAAGCTGTGATTAGCAAGCCAGAACACAGAATGAAGTCCACTCTTGGAACCAACCCAACGACATATGCAAGAAGGATCAGTCCTATGGTTGAAGCTCGATAGGCTTCAGACTTATCCCACCCGATGCCCAAAGCACTGAGCGCGTGTTGGGCTGCACCGGCACGAATCGAAATAGCCAACAAAACGAAAGACAAAACAAGTAGTCCACCGAAGATGAACAACGGCACAATTGCAGCCGAGTTGTACCAATCCGATCCACTTACACCTGCGCGGTTTTCGCCCCAAAGAGGGATGTCCAACGTCTTCCAAAGGAAAAATGTGGAAATTGCTATCAGACCAATCGATGCCCAGAAATCGCGCGTCCGCATGATCAGTGTATCGTCAGGTTTGTCCATTGCCTGCCTCTTGTCGGAAAGGGCGCGATCAGGCGCGCCCTTTCAAAAGTGATCGGATTATGGCTTCTCGATACCCAGCGACGCCGGATCGACGGTCGCTGCGCCCAGATCTTGCAAGGTGTAGGCAAATGTCGCCTCAAGGTTCGCAAACAGCTCTTGAGCTTCTTCGCCGTGTTGACCACCGACATCGTAATTGTTTGCCACGGCCCATTCAGCGACGGTGTCGGAGGCAATCGCTTGCTCGAAGGCATCACCAAGTGCGGCCTTTACGTCGTCCCCGGCTGAACTGTGAACTGCAAACCCGATGGCCTGTTTGAGCGGTAAATACTGATCGAGACCGTCATAAATCCCAAAGGCGGAAGGCACCGTTGCCCCTGCAATCTGCGCTTCTTCGGGCGTCAGCATCGCGAGAGGCTTCAATTGACCGCCTTCGATCAACGGGGCCTGTTCAGCTAGAGAAGTCACAACCAACGCAACTTCACCCGCTATCGCTGCTTCCTGCCCTGGCGCGGAACCTTTGTATGGAACAAACTTGAACTCTGCACCGGACCCTTTTTCGATGGCCAGAAGGTTCAAGTGGTGGATCGAACCTGCGCCGGAAGCCGCCGCTGGAATAGTGCCAGGAGCAGCTTTCGCAGCGTCGACCAGTTCTTCCAGAGTATTGTAAGGGCTATCCGCTGGGACCGAGATCAGATCGGGTGAGCCGCCAACAATAAACGGATACCAAAAGTCGAATTTCTTATCCCAACCACCCTGCACAGCAGCGGTGACGTTCGATTCAGACAGACCAACCAATGTGTAGCCATCGTCTGGTTGGTTCATGACGTAGACCATGCCGTTAGAGCCTGCGACCCCACCTGTTTGATTGATCACATTGATAGAAACCGGAAGGTGTTTTTCCATCTCGGCCATGATCATTCGGTTGATCGTGTCCGTGCCACCACCGGCCCCCCAGACCACAGCTGTGGTGATATCACGATAGGGATAATCCTGCGCAGCAGCAGCCCCAGCAATCCCCGTCGCCATAGCAACCGCGGCCGCCAACCGCCCTAGCTTCAGTTTCATTTCCAAGTCCTCCCAAACATCTTTGCGTTTATTATTGCATTTATTTACGTATACATTAAAGAATGCGTTGTCAACGGACTGTAGTGAAAGTTGCTATCGCGCTATGAATGCGAAACGGGAAGGAAGCGGGCTAAGATGAAGAAAAGTTATGATGTGGCAGTGTTCCATGGGGACGGAATCGGCCCTGAAATTATGGCCCCTACGCTTGAAATCCTGCGTCAGCTCTCGCACGGCAGTCCTTCCTACAAACTGGTGTTTACAGACGCTCCGGCGGGCGCAGGCCACTACGCCAAAACTGGAGAATCGTTTCCGGCTGGGTCACTCGAAACTGCACGCAACGCTGACGCGATTCTGCTATCTGCAATGGGTTTGCCGGATGTTCGCTACCCTGATGGAACCGAGATTTCACCGCAGATCGATCTGCGAAAGCAACTGGGACTTTTCGCTGGGGTGCGGCCAGTAAAGGTAAGCAACGGGCAAACGACCCCTTTGTCGCTCCCCAGTGGAAAAGAGATCGACTTTGTCTTGATCCGTGAAAGCACCGAAGGATTGTTTTTCACGCAAGGAACGGGAGAAGTCTTAGAAGATGAGGCGCGCGAAACTCTTCTGATCACCCGCGATGTCTCCGAAAAACTATTCCGGTTTGCGTTTGATTTGGCCAAAAACCGGAAAGCATCCGGACGCGGGCCAGGACGGGTTACTTGCGTCGATAAAGCCAATGTATTCAGGGCCTTTGCGTTCTTCAGATCAATGTTTGACGCCGAAGCTGCCAACCATCCGGATTTGCAGGCAGACCATGCATACGTCGATGCTACCGCCCTCTGGATGGTTCAAAAGCCTTGGGAATTTGATGTCTTGGTGACCGAGAACATGTTCGGAGACATTCTCTCCGACCTTGGCGCGGGTCTCATGGGTGGTCTAGGACTGGCGCCATCAGCGGATATCGGGTTGAATCACGCTGTATTCCAACCCTGCCATGGTTCCGCTCCTGACATTGCGGGACAGGGTATTGCCAACCCTTTTGCGATGATCCTGTCCGCAGCAATGATGCTTGAATGGTTGGGGCTGACCCATGATCACCCAGACCTGTCCAACGACGGCGAACGATTGCGCGAAGCCGTGGAAAAGGTGACGACAAGCGGCAACAACCTGACGCGTGACCTTGGTGGCACCGCTGGAACGCAGGCCGCAGCCTCATCAGTAATGGAAGCATTGCAGGCATGAATACACAACAAGCCATCAGGGTCGCGTGTGTGGGAGCGGGGTATTTCAGTAGGTTCCACTACGAAAGCTGGTCCCGAATGCCCGGAGCGGTTCCGATTGCATCTTGCAACCGTGATATCAACAAGGCGAAGGAAACAGGACTGGCCGCTTACGATGATCTGTCAAAAATGCTGGAAGTGGAAAAACCAGATCTCTTGGACATCATCCTTCCACCTGTGGCGCAGGCCGATGCCATCCGAACGGCACTGCGCTCTGGAATAAAGTGGCTGATCTGCCAAAAACCTTTCTGCATGTCATTAGAAGAAGCTAAGAAGATCGTCTCCGAGGCTGAAGCAGTAGGCGCAACCATTGTCGTGCATGAGAATTTTCGCTTCCAGCCCTGGTATCGTGCGATCAAGGTAGCGATGACCGAGGGTCGAATTGGAACACCTCTACAAGCGACTTTCCGGCTTCGGCCTGGCGACGGACAGGGACCGCACGCCTACCTTGACCGGCAGCCGTACTTTCAGGACATGCCACGTTTTCTGGTGCATGAAACAGCGGTTCACTGGGTAGACACATTCCGATTTTTGTTCGATGCGCCCAGTGCAGTTTATGCGGACTTGCGCCAAGTTAACCCCGTTATCTCGGGCGAGGATGCAGGTTACATCCTGTTTGACCACCCCAACGGTTTGAAAGCTCTGTTCGATGGCAACAGATGCCTTGACCACAGTGCCGAAAACCTGCGCCAAACCATGGGCGAAGCTCTCATCGAAGGAACAGAAGGATCACTGGTTCTTTACGGCGACGGCTCAGTAGAACTCCGCGGTTTTGGAAAACAGGAGCGACAGCAGATTCTACCTCCAAGCGATCATGATGGATTTGGAGGAGACTGCGTCCACGCCTTGCAAAGTCACGTCATTTCGGGCCTTCTACGAGGCACGCCGTTAGAAAACACGGCCCGAGATTATTTGGATGTGATCCGCATCGAAGAGAATATCTATCTCTCGGCTGCGGAAGGACGAAAAATCAACCTGGAGACGCCGTGAAGGATCAGGACGCAAAAACTCTTTCCAATACACAACGCGCTGTAAGAGATTTGCGGCGGATGATCCTGTCCGGCGAACTTGCGGCCGGAACTGACCATCTGGAATCGGAACTCGCCGAAACCCTTGGTATGTCCCGCACCCCGATACGGGAAGCCGCGCTGATGCTGGAAAGTAAGGGGTTGCTGGAAATGCGACCCCGGAAGGGCGTTCGGATACTGCCTGTTTCATCAGATGATATGCGTGAAATCTACGACATATTGACGGAACTCGAGAGCCTCGCAGCACAGCGCGCTGCCGAAGCGGGTTATTCAGAAGATGAACTGGCGGACCTTGCTGGATCAATTGCAAAGATGGACCAAGCCATCGAAGCCGAAGACCTAGAAGCCTGGGCCGAGGCCGACGAGTGGTTTCATCAGGAACTCGTTCGGTTGGGCGGCAACAAACGAGTCGAAGCGATTGTCGCCATGATGAGCGACCAGGTGCGCCGCGCTCGCGCAACGACGTTGTTCATCAGGCCCGTGCCCGTCAAATCCAATGAAGATCATCGGGTTGTTTTCCAAGCGATTAGTGAAGGTCGACCGGATGTTGCCCGTGAACGTCATCGAGAACACAGGCTGCAAGCACAGGCTATGCTTTGCGGGATACTCGAAAAGCATCGGCTCAACAGCCTCTGATCTTCTCGTATCCGGTCGTTAGTCAACTAGAGTAACTGCCTGTTTTCGGCATTGAAGGCGCTCCGAGTTCTTGTCTACCACGGCAACCCGCAGTTGCCTCCGGCTGCGCTGATTTTCTTTTTTTAGTCGCTCAAACAATCACTACATCGATTGGGGTTGAAATGGTACGACTTCGTATTAATTTAGTACGATATCGTACTACTGGAGACTCAAGATGCCAAATCGAAGACGTTTTCTCAAGATTCTAGGCGGAGGCACAATTCTGACGGCAACGGGCGCGGTTGCGTTCCTCGCTACACGCACGCCGCATGACGCGCTGGCTCCGTGGACGCCAAAACCGTATGACGACCCACGCAAAGCTGCTTTGTCCTACGCAATTCTCGCCCCCAATCCACACAACTTGCAACCTTGGCTCGTTGAGTTGGTTGGGCAAGACAAGGTGCGCATCCATCGTGATCCTGATCGCGAGCTTCCAGAAACCGATCCTTACCACCGCCAGCTTTTTATTGGCCTCGGCGCATTTGTTGAGACTATGATCCTGGCGGCAGGTGCACAGGGATTTGATACCGAGGTCAAACTACTGCCAAATGGAGATGACGGACCTATCGCAGAAGCAGTGTTTGTTCCTGGCGGAGCGCCCGATCCACTCTCAGATCAAATCCTCAACCGACATTCCAACAAGGAACCGTACACTGAACAGCGCCTCTCAGCCGACCAAGTGTCTACGCTTGCCAACTATGCATCTTTGATTGCTGATGAGGATCTAGTGGGCCGTGTTCGAGACCTCACAAAACGCGCTTTCGAAATCGAAATGCGAACACCCCAGACCCTAAAAGAATCCGTCGACCTCATGCGGATCGGGAAAACAGAAATCAACGCCAACCCGGATGGGATTGAGTTACGCGATCCCATGCTGGAAACGCTGCGACTTACCGGCTTATTGGACAATGAGACCCTTATAAATGTTGACCACCCAGGCACTCAGTCTCACATGCGAGGCTACTTCGCTATGCTAGACGCGACGCCTCAATACGCAGTCCTCACGACAGCTACAAATACGCGAAGTGATCAACTCGAAGCCGGACGTCAATTGATGCGTTTCTATCTGAAGACAACCGAAATGGGGCTAGGCGTGCATCCGGTCAGTCAGGCCCTTCAGGAATATCCCGAGATGGCCGATGAATACGCTATTGCGCATGAGCTTCTTGCGTCACCGGGCCACACGGTGCAAATGTTGCTGCGTTTGGGGTATGGACCTGAGCCAATTGCCACACCCCGCTGGCCGCTGGAGACACGAATTCTGAATGAAGCCTGAAGATGAGACCAACGAAGTTTACCGGTTCTTCACCGAGGTCGGGATCATAAATCAACTGATCTCGACCAAGCTGGGAACGTTCTTACCTGGTCGAATGACGGCAACTCAATTTGGAATTTTAGGCCACCTGGTCCGGCGCCCCGAGGGAGAAACGCCACTACAGCTATCGAACGCATTTCAAGTGCCCAAGACGTCGATGACGCACATGCTCGCGAGCCTTGAAAATCTTACCCTGATTACCCTTGAAGCCAACCCCAATGACAAGCGTTCGAAAATCGCCAGGTCCACTCCGCAAGGCGCGGAGTTTTTGAAAGCTTGTACGAAGCGGATGTCGGAAGCCCTGGCTCCAGTATTGTCCGAACTCGGGTCAGGTCCGTTTCATGAGTCTTTGCCTAATCTGGCGCTCATTCGCGAAACTTTGGACAGTGAGCGCGACTAGCGGAAGCCAGCGTCGACCCAAGCAAATAGAAAAGCTCTCAGAACATCACGCAATCCGCGCCCGGCGGCAGCGGCGGCGATCCTTCTGGCAAGGTGGGCGTGTAGTCAAATGTCACAATCTTCGCGCCGCCATCGAATGCCACGAACAGTTGGTTGGATCCCGGCCTAATGGCGATGCCTTCTGGGTCGGTTCCGAACTCCAACAAGCTTTGCTGGGCGAGAAACTGGCCATCTGCCGTGAACTCATACAGGCTGTTTGACCCTTCCCAGTCGTCAACTATTAGCATGTGGCCGGTACGCGGATCAATCGCGATGCCCTGCGCCTCGCTCAAGGGCGGAGAGAGCTTCATGGTATCCAATCTCGCCGCCAGAGTGCCCTCGGTGGTGAACCAGGACAACCGTTCAGGGTCATCCTCGACAGTCACGATCTGTCCCGCGGCGTTGATTGCAATTCCTTCCGTATCCGCGAACCCACCTTCCAATTCGAAAGGCGCTCCCAGGGGTGATCCATCCTTGGTGACACGCTGAAGACTGCGGAGACCATCCCCCAGCAACAAGTGATCCCCTTCAACAGCAATTGCTTTGATCCGAAAGAGATCGCTGGATATTCGGCGCAACTCATCCCCTTGCAATGTAACGAGAATTGCTTCGGGCCCTTCGTTGGCAATCCACAAGCCACAAAACGTTGGTTCGTAGTCAAGGCTTGCGGGTTGGTTGAGCTCGTAGCGCCCAGTTTCGCGAAGCTCCAATGCCGTGGCCGGAGAAGCCCCAGCGCAGATCAGTAAGGCTATGGTTCTTGCAAACACTCCGGATGTTCCCGGAAAGGTATGTTGTTTTAAAAAACTATACCTAGATTATTGCGCCCCTTCAGTGAGAAAGAACAGCTCAATGGGTTGAGCAAGGCCACGTATTTCGTGATCCCCACAGCTAAAGAACATGTTCGGTGCAGCACTTGCAACGGCTGACGTCGCCAACACTCTCTGACCAATTGATTTTGTTAAGCTTTCAACTCGGCTTGCGACGTTCACCGCACCGCCCAGAACTGTAAAATCAAGCCTGCCGGGGCTGCCGATGTTACCGTAGCTGACCTGCCCAACGTTGATCCCAATTCCAATATCCAAGGGCGGTTTTTGGAACTCGTCTCGTCTAGTGTTGAGAGCTTTCAAACCACTCAGCACACTCTGCGCTGCAAGAGCCGCCATTCTGCAACGGTCGGCATGGTTTTTTTGAGCTTCAATAGTGAAGATCGACAGAATGCCATCACCCATGAACTTGAGGACGTCTCCACCGTTGTCTTCCACGGCGTTGACCAACAGATCAAAATAGTCGCTGAGCGTGTCGAAGACTTCTTCTTCCGTAGAGGTTTCGGAAAGTGCCGTAAAGCCTCGCAGATCAGAGAACATAACCACGGCATCCAGAGTTGTTCGCTCACCGCGCTTTATGTTGCCGCTCCAGACTGCCTCAGAAGGGCCATCTCCTAAATAGGTTCGAAGTAGACCTTTAGACGATTTTCGCATCGTCACAGGTTCCAAAGCGGAAGAAAGGGCCGGTAAGACCGCTTCAATCAGCCTTAAATGTTCCGGCGAGAATCCATCCGGCGCCTGTGTAACGAACGTACAACCATGCAGCGATCCATCACCGTAATAAAGCAATGTAGCGTAGTAGTCGGTGCCGCCTTGCTCTGCAAACTCCAAATAGGATGAATGCTCTGTTTCTGAGTCCAGTTGCTGGAGACTTTTGTGAAGCGGCTTTCTATTCGCCAGAATATACTCAAATGAGCTCCCAACATAACCATCGGTCAATGTCGTCTCATGGGTGACATCGTAGCTGTCGGTGCCGTTGGGAGTCCAAACCACACCCCAAGCAATAAGCAATGGATTGGCAAAGCGTTGGCCAATGTTTACTCGCCAAAGCGGAACTCCGGCTTCGACCAAGGAGGAACAAAACTGTGACACCACTTTTACAGGATCGCCAGAGCGACGACCTTCTGTGATCATCCATTCGGTTAGTCGAGTGACTTCTTCCATGGACCCAAGTTAGTCGCATGAAAACGATGAGCAAAGACTATTGGATTGGCAACGTCGCTTGCTTCTTTTGAGTCGCCTGATCTGGCTGGTTCAAAGAAGATTGGAGCGCTGCGCCCAGGCGACCTTCAGTAGAAACCAATCTCGCTGACATCTACGCTGGCCTCATGATCGCGCCCGAAGGCTACAACTCCAACTGAGGTAATTTCGTCAGCAACGGGAATAGCGCGCAATATGGCACCAGAAGCCTTGAAACCTGACAAAGGCAAGTGAACTTCGGTCCATTCGTCAGAAGTTGCGAAAGCGGCCTGATAGTATTGCCACGGAAGCACCGTGCCGCGTGTTCTGAGGTGAACGAAATACTGCTCACCGTTCCCCCGTACCAATAGCCTGACGCCTGATACACCCTCATCTGGTCGATCAGACAACTTGCGCCGGAACTGGATGAAGCCGCCGTTGTTTTCCGTACTGACGGTTCCGGTCAGCCGCGCGAATGCAACATCACCTTCCGAACGAAACTGCACTTGTCCTGAGGAAACTCCTCCCATGACGGTGTCGGCAACGTAGTCCCAACGCGTCTCTGGAGACTTGGAGAAGTCTTCGGTTAATTTTTCATCAGCCTGAGCCATTGTGCATCCGATGATAACAAGACCAGAAACAAGCCCAATGAAGTTGGCACCCATATTGTTCCTTCTCAGTTCAGTATCGCAATGGAAAGGTTCAGCGCCGTGGCAAATGCAACCCATACACAGTACAGCAGGAAAGAAAGTGCGGAGACGGGGTCTGAATTCCTAACCTGAGTGATGAACATCACGATGACAGCCAACAACGCGACAATGACCAAAAGGGCAACCCACGGCAGTTGCAGTACGAAAAAGGTCGGGGACCACAAAAGGTTCAGCCCCATCTGTGCCCACCACAGCTTCATGGCGGTCGCACTTCGGTCTGTTTCTAACTGGCGCCAACCCGCCATAGCGATCAAGACATAAAGCACCGTCCAAACCGGCCCAAAAATCCAATTTGGTGGATTGAAAGCAGGTTTAGAAAGCTGCGCATACCAATCCCCGGGCGCGGTCAATATCCCAATCAGGATGCCGCCTCCCAACACGAGCGCAAGAAATGCTATGCGGACCATCCAATTCGACATTGTGGGATAGCTTTCAGCAATCCTTGGTCGTCACGTTGACAAGCGCTTCGGAAGAGAAGGTCGCAGTACTGATCTCATCGGCATCGGTATATGACACCGTGGCACCTTCGATCTCCGACCCCGTTACAGTGATTTCGCGTTGCCCAATGGTGTCGTCTACATCGATGGTAAAAGCTAACCTGTCCCCGGCTGCGAGGGAGGCGATTTCAAGTTCAATTGTATCTTGCCCATCCACGACCGCTGGAATTTGACGCAGAGCATCCGCACCCTCAACAAATTCGAGAGGTTGGAAGACCTCTACACCCGCGCCTTTTTCGGTAACGTCGAAAATCAGACGCCCGGCAGATTGCGACAAGTCAATTTTGAGAGTCGAGGCTTGTACTTCGCAAGCTCCGACATTTGTCAAAACAAAACGGTCCTTGGGTGCGCCTTCTATAAAGCGAATTTGTACACCAGCTTGAAGCGAAGTAGCTGCAAATAATCCAAGGGTTGCCGCAAGAATACTCTTCGAGAACATATTTATCTCCTAACTAAACGGTTCTTGATAAATACGCGTCGGCGGGTTTCTTGGATCAGACTAATACACTTTGACTATAGTGGTTTAGCAGACAGGAGCTTTCGAAGTTCAATGACTCCGCAGTCAGAACGGCGAAGTCAAAACATGCCATTGCCATTCTCGCTGTTTGCTGGAACTTCCTGAAGAACGTCCCAGTGTTCGACAACCTTCCCGTCGACATCTAGGCGAAAAATATCGATCCCTGCGTACTCTAGACCATCGGGCCAGATTTGATGGCAATGCAGAATAACGTGATCGTCTTCAGCAAAGGCACGTTTGATGTCCACACGCTTTCCCGGGTATTCGGCGGCCATGCGCTCGAAGTACTCGACAAAGGCTTGCTTGCCGTCGCCAACATGCGGGTTGTGCTGCGTATAGGTATCACCAACAAAGGTTGCTATGGCCTCGGCAGGTCGACACTCGTTGAACATCATTTCGTAGAAAGCTATGACGTTTTTCTTGTTTGTTCCGAGGTCCGGCATGCTGATCTCCTAATCGACGTTTGTGCCGCCCAAAAACGTTGGTCCGCGTAATTCTTGGAAGCAACCTGGCAAAGATCTCAATCACTAATCGGCAAGAGGTTACGCGCGTGATTTTGCGTTCCGACTATTTCGAGGGTTTGTCCCTTACTCGACTTCTTCGAAGTCTATATGAATATGATTTCCATCAGGATCGGCAACATGGATTTGGACCATTCGAGCGCCCGGGACGTCAGTTTTGCGGTACTTGATCTGACTCGAGCTCAGTTTTTCTTCGAATGCGCTCAAGCCCGTGGCTGAGAGCGAAAAATGCTCGAGCTTGAGCTTCACTTCGGAGCCGACATTTGGCGTTCCCTCATGACCCACAAGGTGGACCACGGCGTCATCACCCGCGTATAACCAAGCTCCGGGGAACGGAAAATCAGGGCGGGGCCCAGGTATCAAACCCAGGACCTCTTCATACCAAGCAACCATCTCAGGCAACCTGGTCGTCACGATGTTCACATGATCCAGCCGCTCAATTCTCATCTAAAACCCCTCAAGCACGAGCTTTCCTTTGGCCTTGCCGCTTTCGAGGATAGCATGCGCTTTCATTAAGTTTGCAGCATTGATTGTACCAAGTGTATCGGTTGCTGTGGATCTGATCTTTCCGTCATCTATCAACCCGGCGACCTGATTCAGGATTTCGCTTTGACGGTTCATATCTCCAGTCCCAAAAAGCGACCGAGTGTACATGAACTCCCAATGCAATGAGATCGATTTGGGTTTGAACGGCGCGATGTCGAAGGTCTCAGGGTCATCGATCAACCCAAAGCGACCTTGAGGTGTCATCACCTCTCCAGCTTGGGAAGCATAAAGCTGGGAATGGTTTGTCGAATAAATGAAATCCACGCTGTCGATACCGAGAGCCTCGAGTTGTGAGCCAAAAGGTTCCGCATGGTTGATGACATGGTGTGCGCCAAGCTCTCGAACCCAGTCTTGTGTCTCGGGTCGGGACGCAGTGGCAATCACCGTCAAGTCAGTAAGAGCCCGCGCCAATTGAATGGTGATTGACCCGACACCGCCTGCGCCACCAATAACCAGCAACGTATTGGTCCCGCCGGAAACGGCATCTTGAACTCGCAAGCGGTCGAACAGCATCTCAAAGGCAGTAAGTGTCGTTAGCGGCATCGCCGCGGCTGCTTTTGCAGGTATGGATTTTGGCGCTGACCCTACGATACGTTCATCTACCAGATGAAACTCGGCATTGGTTCCCGGTCGGTTTATTGCCCCGGCATACCAAACTGTATCTCCCGGACTGAAAGTCTCAACCGTTTCGCCAACTGCTTCGACGATCCCTACTGCGTCCCACCCCAGAATATCAGGTGCTGGACCTACAGGAGCACGTTTTTGACGAATTTTCGTATCGACTGGGTTCACTGACACGGCCTGCACCTTCACCAACAAGTCGTGCCCTTTCGGCGTAGGTTTGTCGGCCTCGAAGTCGATTAAGGCGTCCGCCCGATCAATCGACCCTGTCTCAGGGTATCCCACGGCTTTCATAACGTGCTCCTTTGTCCGGTTCTCTATCAACCGATGACTGTCATCTCATTCAACGTGAATTCTGCAACGGCGCCCTCTGTTGCTTCCAGATAAGCCGCAAGGTGCTGAGCACCCATGTGGGTTTGCCAAAGCTCTCGGCTTTCCCAGTTTTCGTAGAACACGAAATGAGCCGGGTTGTCGTTGTCCTGGTGCAGGTCGTAGTTAATGCAACCCTCTTCGGATCGGGTTATGTCGATGAGCTTGGTCAGCTCGGCCTTTACGAGGTCAATCTTGTCGGGGTTGGCTTTGATGTTGGCGACGATTGTCAGCTTGGCCATTGGAATAGGTCCCTTGTGTTCTAGAGCGATGTGCCAGGTTTACGCCGCAGTCCTTTCGGGATAAACAGGGCGAGATCGAACATATAATCCGGAAATTCCGTTTAATGCTTTTAGACAATCTTCGCTTGTTTCTCACTATAGCCGAGAAAGGAAGCCTTGTGGCCGCGGCGCGGGAGACAGGGATGTCGAGCACGACAGTGTCCGAGCGGCTCGCGTCTCTCGAGGCACATTACGGAGTGGTTTTATTCAACCGAACCACCCGTTCCATCAGCCTGACTGAAGAAGGCCGGGTACTAGCCGACGGTGCAAAAAGCGTACTCGGTGAGGTTGCGGACTTGGACACACTTGTTCGGCATGGTGCCGAAACTCTATCT
Source organism: Ruegeria sp. CL5 (assembly GCF_056536485.1). Lineage (NCBI taxonomy): Bacteria > Pseudomonadati > Pseudomonadota > Alphaproteobacteria > Rhodobacterales > Roseobacteraceae > Ruegeria > Ruegeria sp. CL5. The sequence continues at coordinate 157,815 of NZ_JBQFPS010000004.1, read as the reverse complement.
GGTCCAATTCGCATAAGCGCGCCTATCGATTTGGGGCGGAGCTTTGTCTCCGAAGTTATTGCCGAATTCACCGAAGAGAACCCAGCCGTCTCAATCGAACTGTCCCTCTCAGACGGCTACGTCGACCTCGTAGGCCAGGGTTTTGACCTCGCAGTTCGCTTCGGCAACATCACGGACAGCTCGCTCAGGTTGCGAAATCTAGGAAGCTACCTACGCTTCGTATGTGCGTCCCCAAGTTACCTGGCCTCATTCGGAACGCCCGAAAAACCAGAAGATCTGTTAAACCACAACTGCTTGGTCATGAGGTTTGGCGACATGATCGACAACGTTTGGGAGTTTGGATCAGGACCAAATGCCCAGCGGGTATCGGTAAAAGGAAACCGAATAGTCAATGATGGTTCACTCATCCGCGATTGGGCGATTGCAGGCCATGGGGTCGTACTGAAGTCCGAGCTGGATGTCGGCGACGATGTTCGATCTGGCAGACTTATTTCTGTCTTGCGCGATTTCCTTCCACCGCCGAAACCTTTGCAAATGATGTTTCCGCCGAGCCGAGCCCAACCACGTCGCATAACGGCCTTAGCTGAGCATTTGCGTCGCAAATTTGGTGTGAGTTAAAGCCGCAGGGGAAGTCACTAATCTGACAGCAGCTGTGTTTGCTCAATGAATTTCAAAGTCGCCTGTGCCAGCTCTGTGCCAGTATCTTCTTGAATGAAATGCCCCGCTTTAGGCACAACGGCATGGTTTTGACCAACTGCCCCAGGGATCGACTTTTGGAACAGTTTGTCTTCCCCCGCCATGACCCTGTCATCTTCTCCAAAAACAGTCAGAAACGGGGTGTTTAGGGTCTTGAGGGTTTCCCATGCGGCTCGGTTGGCTTCAGAAGCTGGATTATCAGCTGTATCGGGCACCAACATTGGAAACTCTCGAGCGCCTGTCAGGTAGCGCGCATCCGGAAACGGTGCGTTATAGGCTGCGACCTCTTCATCGGAAATCTTCGATGTTGTACCGCCGAATACAATACGGCCCGAATTAAATTCAGGCACGGATTGTGAATATTCCCGCCATGAAAGAAATGCTTCCCCCAAAGGCACGTCACCGGTGGGCAAGGCCGTGTTCGCCACAACTACACGAGAGAAACGCTCGGGCATACTCGCGACCAGCCGCAAGCCTATTAGACCGCCCCAGTCCTGGCAAACCAATGTGATGCCCGTTAGGTCAACTTTCCGCAACCACTCGGACATCCAGTCTACATGGCGTTGGTAGGTGTAATCGAACCGCTCGGTTGGCTTGTCCGACCGTCCAAACCCAATCAAATCAGGAGCCAGAACTCGATGGCCCGCATCTTTGAATAACGGAATCATGTGCCGATACAGGAAGCACCAGGTTGGCTCTCCATGCATCAACAATACGGGCGGTGCCTGTTCCGGTCCCTCGTCCAAATAGTGCATTCGGAGACGACCGCCTTCGGTATCATCCACATCAAGATAATTCGGGCCGAATGCGAAATCTGGCAACCCGTCAAACCGATGGTCAGGTGTTCGAAGGAACTTCATTGTGAACTCTCCAATATGCCGAAGGTATTGGCCAAGCAACAGTGATCGATAAAACAAAGACGGTCCAGTACCAGCGTATGTCGACGTCAGGTTTGCATTTGTTCGCCGCCCTTCTTCTGTTGCTCGCAGCGAAGGTCTATTTGTATAGATCTCGGATCTTCTGCTCCAACAAAAGGATTGGTCTCAAAGACCTCATCTTGCCAGTTCTCCTGAGCTGAAGCAGAGTTCATCAATGCGGATCGCCAAGAAGCGCATCAGAAGAAGAGCGCAAGTCCGCTCATTGAGACAACCAAGAAAAGTAGAGTCATGATTCCACCTGAGCGAACGAAATCGGCCACCCGGTAGCCTGCCGGGCCCATGATCAACGCGTTCACTTGGTGTGTTGGGATCAAAAATGAGTTGGACGTTGATATTGCCACCGTGAGAGCAAACACAGCCGGATTGCCACCCGCGGATACGGCAATAGAAACTGCTAGTGGCACCAGCAGGACAGTTGCGCCTACATTGGACATGACCAGCGTGAACGCCGTTGCCAAAACGGCGATCCCTGCTTGCAAAGACCAGATCGGCCACCCCTTCAGAAGGGCCAACACATGCGCTGCAATCCAATCCGCAGTGCCGGTGTTCTGAACCGCCTGACCTAGCGGGATCAGTGAAGCGAGTAGAAAAACAGTACTCCAACTTATCGACTCGTAGGCTTCGTCAATCGAGAGCACACGGCTCAACACCATCCCAATAGCGCCGATCAACAGGCACAATGACAAGCGCAGATCAGAGAATAGAATTAAGCTCAACGCTATTAGGAAGAAGGCGAGCGCCCATCCGACCTTGTGTGGCCGTAACTCTTCCTGGGGAAAATCTGAAGTTACGACGACAAAATCCCTGTCCGACTTCAGTCGTGTCAGACGGTTCCACTGCACATGAACCACACACGTATCACCGGCCTGCAAAGGGACTTGCCCGATATGCGTGGCTGAATGATCCTCGGTCTCAACGTGGCTTAGTGTTTCTTCGCCACGCTGAATGGCCAACAAAGACAAACCATGCGTTTGACGAAGACGCAAATCAATCGGAGTCTGGCCGATCATTGAAGAACCGGGAGGAATAACAACCTCGGCCACTCCCGATTGCGTCGCAGCGAAATCATCCGCAAAGACATCTAGTTGGGGCAGGATCTCCAAGCCGTAGGGCTCAGCGAATTGATGCTCAACCACCCGACGCAGGCCAAGCACTGCGAGCCGCGCCGGGGCTTCGATCTTGGTATCAGCCATCGGCGCGATGACCTTGTGGCCGCGATAGGATGTGCCAAGAATGTACATGTTATGGGCGACCATTAGATCTGCAAGCGTTTGCCCTATGATGATCGAGCCTTCAGGAACACGTATCTCGAACATATCGGCCCTAAGTCCGTATGTGTTTTCGACATAGGCCTGCATGGACCGAGCCGAGCTTGCGTCTTCTCCACGCTCCCGCTGCGCCGGAAGGACCCAACGACCAAAGAGCACAAAGTAAAGCACCCCTGTCAGCACGAGCATCACACCGATAGGCGTGACTGAAAACAACCCAAATGTCTCCATTTGTTGGTCAGCCGGAAGGGATGAGTTTGCTGAAACAATCAGGTCATTCAACAGGATCAGGGGCGATGACCCGACCAATGTAATCGTACCACCCAGTATCGCGCAAAACCCCATAGGCATCAGCAATCTACTCATCGGGATTTCTGTACGTGCTGAGATGCGGCTGACAACAGGCAGAAAAAGCGCAGCAGCTCCGACGTTCTGCATGAAGGAGCTGATGACGCCAACCGTTGTTGAAATGATTGGGATAATCCGGGCCTCAGTCGTGCCACCATTCTTGAGGATCAAGGCCGCAACCTTTGACATAAGTCCGGTCTTATCAAGCCCAGCCCCAATTACCATAACTGCGATGATGGACATCACAGCGTTCGAGGAAAAACCTTCAAAGAGCCTGGAGACATCGGCAAGATTACCTAGCCCCGGTAGATAGCTCAGTGCGCCAAGCAGCACCATTACAAGAATTGCTGCGACATCGATCCGTATAATCTCGGTAACAAAAAGTAAGACCGTAAAAGACAATAGACTCAATACGGCTATCATTTCGTACGTCAGTGCTGGTAATTCCATATCGCGCTCCCAACCTGACGTTACCTGACAACCTGCAAATACGAAGGACCAACTCTGCGCGGCAGATAAGGCCAAAATCCATCAGACCGCCTCAAGCGGCTCGGTTTCTTGTATATGGTATCTGCTGAATTCTGGAATCAGCCAACTCAAAGAGACGCTGATGACAAACCCATAGGCTTCACTTAGACACCGCAATCCGAAACGAACTTTCAGTATTGCAAGATTATAAACATATTAGTTTGCCGTGTCGTCTTCATTCATATTCAGTCAGTTTTGCTTGCCGAGTCGGGAAGGTTTTATGAAATCCGCAACTAACTGATTGTAGGTGCGCGCATAACGCTGCATACCTAACACTGATTTTATTCAGAAAATCTGGGGGCCTTCGCCCATAATTTTGCGCAGCATTTGCCCATAAGTTTGCACGGTTCACTATACGCGCTCAAACTTCGATTGTCGTAGCGCAATTCGATCAACTTTAACGCATCAAAACTCAATCAAACGTGCATTCTGAATGGTATAATTCAACCCAAAACCGAACAACACAACTCAATTGCGAGGTCGCGGCAGATCCCGTTCAATGTAGCGTGGCTCGGTCGGCCTTGCATGTACACTCACCGTGGCTCAACCAAACAACGGTTCAAAGTTGCATAGACATTTCGTGCCAGGTCATTCCTCCATGATCAGAGGTTGATGGACGAAGATAGTTGTACCCAAATCTCTGATAAAGCGGGACGTGATGCTCTTTGCACATAAGGTAGATCGCGGATTTACCCATTTTCCTCATGCGGCCGACGAATTCAGTCATCAATGCCCGCGATAGGCCTTTTCCTTGATGCTCCGGATCCACGACGACAGACATAATAACGACATTTGGCGCGTCGGGGTCATGCCCAGCAAGTTCTTTGAATTCCTCGTCAGACATTTCGACGTTGTATGCACATCCGCAATTCACAAAGCCGACGATCTCGCCTTCGACCTCAAAAACAAGGAAACCATCGGAATAGACCTCGATTCTCTTTGCTATCTTTTCGAGGGTAGCCGCTTCGTCGCCTTCATAGGCATCAGTCTCGATCTCAAAGCATCGAATTGCATCAGAGGGTTGGGCGTTTCGAATTCGGCTCATGCATTTACACTATGAACGATAGGTCAAGTTGTATAGCCGCCGTCGGTTTTGCTCGCACCATTGTTCAATCTGCGCTCGGCGCAGACTTTCTCTGCACATACCCCTCGCGGCAGCATTGCGGACAATGTTGCCCTAGGCGCGAACACATGCTTTTCATTACACAACGACGCCGCGCACCCTTGACCGTAATCACTTGCACATTTAGTCAAGTTTGATCTGCCCGCTGGGACGACCCGGCCAAGCAAGGGCGTTTTTTCAGGACGACCTGGCAAATTAGAGGTCGAACATGACAACTAAAACCAAACAAGCCAGGAAACTGATCGAGGGTAGACCTGCCCTAATCGTAATCGACATTCAAAAGAGCACGTTTATTGATGACAGCGAAGTACGCTCCATCGACAACATGCCGGGCTACAAAGAACGCATGATCGCTGCGCGTGATTTGGTTGATGCCGCACATGATTACAATGTTCCAGTCATTTTCATCCAAGAAGTCCATCGTCCCGATAGGATAGACTTCGGCCGTGAACTGGATGGTGACGAAGACATACACTGTCTCGAAGGTGATCCAAGAACGGAAGTTGCAAAAGATGAGATGGGATATCGCGAAGGTGACTACATCGTACCGAAGCGACGGTATTCTGCATTTTTTGGCACCGATTTCGAAATCCTGCTGCGCGGTTTAAAAGTAGACACACTTTTATTGTGCGGCGGTTTGACGGATGTTTGTGTGCACTGCACATTTGTCGATGGCCACCAATCAGACTACTTCTGCCGCGTTGTAGAGGACTGCGTTGGCGGGTCATCTGTCCAAGCCCATGAAGCTGCTCTCAAAGCAATGGAATATCTACAAACTGGCGCTGTTCAGAGCCGAGAAGTAGTAATCAGTGCGATTACGTCGCTCTAAGTTGCAATCGAAACGTTTGTGCCCGTTGGGGTGCACAGTTTTTTGGGTGCGAAAACGGGCAGAGGTTTTTGTCGCTTGAACGCCTTGGACTTGCCCATTTGATGCAGAAGGTATCGACACTTTCAATACAAACCTTTGAGTTTGCGACTAAAGCCCTTGAAAACCTCTATTGCATCGCAATCCAGCCGTCAGCGCGAATAATGCGAACAGGACTAGAGATATTGAAGCTAACGCTCAGACAGACGCTGATGCCCTGACTTCTGCCCAGCAGATTTCCAAACTGACTTCAGAGGCAGATCAGCTATCGCTCCAATCTGTTACTGCCAACGGATTAAAGAGCTAGCTGATCTGCGCAAGAGAACGCCGAAAAAGCCGTAGGCTCATTAGTAACAAAGCGACTCCTAACAACGTCATCCAAACGAATTCCGGCCAGACAGTCTCAATACCAGCGCCTTTGAAAACAATAGCCTGACTTGCTGACATGTAATGGCGTGACGGCAGAACCAAAGTACCCGCCTGCAACCACGCCGGTTGCCCTTCAATTGGGGTCTCTCCACCTGAAAGCATTAGCATTGGCAGCACAATCAACATGACCAGAAGCGCGAACTGCGCCATTGAGCGTGCAATGGTTGCCAGAAACACCCCAAGCGCCGTCGCAGTAAAAAGAAACAACGCCGTGCCAACCAAAAACAACATCTTGGATCCAGCGATACTAATACCCAGAGAACCCTGCATCACAAAGGTTAGTGAAAGACCAGCCGCGACCAAAACCACTGCTGCATTCGCCCAAATTTTGGCAAAGGCAATGTCAAATGGAGCAAGAGGCATGGCAAGGAGATGTTCAATAGTCCCGTGCTCTCGTTCTCTAATCATTGCCGCTCCGGTCAAAATAGTTGTGAGCCACATGATCTGGCCAATCAGAGCAACGATACCAGCAAAACGTACAGTATCTCTATTTGGGTTGAAGGCGCTTCTTAGAATGACACTGATTGAGGGAGCATCTACTAGATCGATACCAATTGCATAGCGATGTATTTCAGCGCTCAAGATACTGGTGATGTAGTTTGCACCAATACCGGCCTGTTCCATAGCGGTTGCGTCAATAAGAACTTGAATCTCCGGACTGCGCCCTGCGCGCAGGTCCTTCTCGAATCCGGGGGGCACAGCCACAACGAAAATAAAGCGCCCAGCGTCCATGTAGGCAGCTCCTTTTCCGGGTTCGATTTGGACGACCGGTTGGAACTCTGGTGGGAAAAACGCTGTGGCAAGTGCTCGAGAAAGTGGCGAGTCGTCTTCATCCGCAAACGCTATCGAGGCATTGTTTACAGAACTTGCCACTCCCGTTGCTTCCATGATCGGGGCCAGCGTGAAAGACCAAACCAACAATGCCATCATCACCCAATCACGGCGCAGGCTCATCACTTCCTTCAAGCCTAGCCAGAATATGCAGTAGAAGCGTTGCATTCACTTCTCCTGCGCTCGAAGACATAGGGCTGCGATCAGTGTCAGAACTGGTCCGAAGCAGGCGAGAGCCAGAATGTCTGGCGCAAGGGCCTCCCAACCCAAACCTTTAGTGAAGGCACCGACGTTTAGGTGTAGGAAATATGAGGAAGGCCAAAGTGAGCCCACCACTTGTGCGCCTCCTTCAAGCGTTGAAACAGGTTGCAACAGGCCTGAGAACTGGATTGTTGGGACAACTGAGGCGATGGCAGTTGCAAATGTCGCGGCCACCTGACTGGATGTCATTGTAGCGATCAACAGCCCGTAGGATGTCGTTGCCCAAACGTAAAGAAGGGCACCAACAGCCAAAGGGAAAGGATTTCCTTTTAGCGGCACCCCGAAAAGAAAAACGGTCATTCCGGCCAAAAGCAGAAAATTTGCGTAGGCGATCAAAATGCACGGAATTTGTTTGCCGACTAGAAATTCAAGCCGCGTGGTTGGTGTCACGTAGAAATTGACAACTGACCCCAGTTCTCGTTCCCTTGCTACGCTTACGGCAGTCAAAACAGCTGGCAACATAATCAGTAAGATAGCAGGCATTGCCGGAGCCATCGCGGCGATACTTTCAAAGCTCTGATTGTAGCGAAACCGAGGTTCGATCCTGGCGATATCTATCTGGCTTTTGCCATTGTTAAGGGCATATTCCGCGAAAAATGATTGGTGCAATCCGGAAACATAACCTTCAACCGTCTCACCCTTAAATGGGATAGCACCGTCTACAGTTGCAAGTATCTGGGTTGGTTCACCCGTACTCATCTTTCGGTCAAAGTCAGGTGGTAACTCAACAACCAGAGAGACCTCACCTGACACTAAACGGTCGCGCCCTTCGCTGGCGCTTTGCAGCGGCGATGTGGCTTTAAAGTAGGACGATCCGGCGAATTCAGCCGCATAAGCACGACTCTCCGGCCCCTGAGAAAGGTCAAGTACCGCGAATTCAAGCTCATCGATATCCAGCGTAATTCCAAAGCAAAAAACCAACATTAGAATAGCAGAACCCAGAAACGCGAAAGCCAGACGCACCGGGTCACGAGCTACTTCAACGGTCTCGCGCCGCGCATAAGCCAATACACGAGAAAACGCTCCTCCCCCGGCGTGGGATCTGGCCCTGAAACCGACCTCTGGCGCGACAACAGAGACTGGTTTTTCTGCTGCTTCCAATATCGAAATGAAGGCGTCTTCAAGGTTTTCCGCCCCTTCAACGGCGATCAGTTCAGCCGGAGTACCTTCCGCTAGAACTCTACCAGCATGCATAAACGAAACGCGATCACAGCGTTCCGCCTCACCCATGAAATGAGTGGACACAAAGATCGTTACCGACTCATTTCGCGACAGCTCAATCAACAAGTCCCAGAAGGAATCGCGCGCCTCTGGATCCACACCGGATGTTGGTTCGTCGAGTATTAGCACCCGCGGACGGTGGATCACTGCTACGGCTAGCGACAGTCGCTGTTTGATCCCTAGAGGCAGTGCCGTCGCCAACGTATGCCGGTGCTCTTCGAGCCCAAAGCGCTCAGTGAGTTCCGAAACACGTTGTTCTCGGTCGGCAATTGCAAATATCCGCGCATGCAATTGTAGGTTCTGGTGGACCGACAACTCGCCATACAAGGAAAAGGCCTGACTCATGTAGCCTATTTCACGCCTCATTTTTCGGTCATATGCATCGACAGGGTTGCCAAACAGCAGTGCTTCACCTGAGCTGGATGGTAACAAGCCAGTCAACATCTTCATTGTCGTGGACTTGCCGCAACCGTTTGATCCTAGAAACCCGAATATCTCTCCGCGATTGATTGTGAAGTCGACGTTGTCTACGGCCGTGAAATCACCAAAGCGTCGTGTCAGTCCACGCGCAACTATCACTGGGCTTGCTTCGATCTTCCCATTCGTTTTGTTTTTCCCCGCCGGTTCGACAGGCAACTCCCGTGCTCTCAGACGCCGATATGCAATTTCGAGGTCGTCATCACTCCCTTTCAATTCGGCGGGCTTCCCATGAAAGATGACTTGACCCGCGTCCATCGCGACAATCCGGTCAAAACCGTCGGCTTCTTCCATGTACGCCGTTGAAACCAATACCGACAGTTCGGGGCTTTTTGCTCGGATTGCATCAATCAAAGCCCAGAACTGCCGACGCGACAACGGGTCGACCCCGGTCGTTGGCTCGTCCAAAACCAAAAGTTTGGGGTCATGGATTAACGCACAGCAAAGACCTAGTTTTTGCTTCATCCCACCCGAGAGCTTGCCCATCAGACGGCCTTCAAACTGCGCAAGCCCTGTCGCAGCCAATAGCGCTGCGATACGGTCATCCCGCTCTGAATGCCCTTGAGCAAAGAGACCTGAGAAGAACTCAAGGTTCTCGCGTACAGACAGCTCCGGATACAGGTTTCGACCCAGCCCTTGCGGCATGAACGCGATGGCTGGGCAAATGCTGTGTCGATGACCAGAATCGCCAATCGGGCCGCCTAAAACGTCGATATTGCCGGATTGCAGTTTCTTTGCGCCGGTGATCAAACCAAGCAGTGTAGACTTTCCCACCCCATCCGGCCCGATAAAGCCAACAAGCTGGCCGCCTGGCAGTTCTAACGAAACAGAATCCAATGCGACATGCTTGCGATAACGGTGCGTAACACCTGAAATGTGAATATCGCAAGCGTCATCCTCTACTCTCATTCGAACAGCTCTTCTGGGATGCGTTGTTCAAGCGCCTCAGGCCAAGCAGCGGCTGGGTTCAGCCGGATCACCGCGATACCGCGCAGACCGGTTTTGACGTGCTCAAGCCGACTTTCAACCAAGTCTATTGGGATACGGACGCGAACGCGAAAAACCAGTTGCTCTCGCTCATCCAGGGTCTCGACCTGTTTGGGGGTGAATTGTGCCTCGGGAGAAACAAAGCTCACGTATGCAGGTATCGCATATTCCGGCAATGCGTCGAGCACGATGCGAGCCTCAGCTCCAATGGGCAAAAGTCCGGCTTCACGCGCCGGAAGAAAAACTTCCATGTAAACATTCTCAAGGCCAAGAATAGTCAGGATTGGTTCGCCTGCGCCAACGACCTCTCCGGGTTCTGCAAGCCGGTAAAGCACGCGGCCGGGCAAAGGTGCCACTAAAGCGCTGTCTTCAATCTGTGCTTCGATCCTGCGTACTTCCGCCTCAGCGGCAGCAATACGGCTTTCTGCGGTTGCAACTCGGGCTTTGGCGGCGCCCAATACTGCTGTAGCAACCTTATGAGTGGTATCGCGATCTTCAAAAATAGTTTTAGAGATATTTTGACCTGCCAGCAACGCCGTGGCACGATCAAGCTCTTGCTCGGCCCTGCGCTGTTCGCTTTCGCGTTGCACAACGAGCGCTTCTGCTTCGGCCCTTGTCTGATTTGCCAAGGCTACTTCGGCTTTAGCCCGGTCCAGGGCCGCAGATAGCTCGTCTATGTCCATTTCAGCCAGGATTTGACCGGCTGCAACCATACTGCCCTCTGTTGCCGTTACCGTCGCAACCCGACCTGCATTAGTTGGTGCTATTTCGACTTGTTCCGCTTCAACCCGCCCGTTCCCTTTCACAAATCCGACCGGTAATTCATTGCCATCCTCGGCAACAACGACATACAGCAACGCACCAGCAATTACTAAACCAGCCAAAATAAGAAAAACCGATAGGTTTTTGGTCATAGCGTTTCACCTGAAACAGGGTTTCTGGCGCAGAGTTTAGTGTCTCAAAAGACTCAAAGCCTTGTTTTGGATCAAAACCGATCCGGGCACCTCAGTTCCAAGCAATTGTTTGTATGAACACTGGTTTGGGTGTTGCAGGCTCTTTCGCGGTGGGTTGGAAGAAGTAGACGTGAAGCGCTTTTGTTATCAGTTTGGTATTGAAACGGGTTGTCTTTATGGCCGCCCCGGCTTGGCCTACACTGACAGGACCTCAGAAATCGAGATTTCGAGAAAGGTTCTGCCATGATACGCTTCTATAGAAACTGGACGTGCGAAGGTCATGTTTTTCGAGGCAGTTTTCTGGCTATCGACGCGACGGTTTTGGCATGAGAGATACGATCAGCCCCTCTTCGGAACTCGCCGCTATAGTGGCACGATGGATCAACGCCTACGGTCGGGGCGATGGGGAGACGGTGGCACATCTATTTTCTGACGACGCTGCCCTGTCATACTTTGGCTCAGCACACGGCGAGGCTTGGAAAGGCGATGCGCTGCGTCGCGGTATGGAGCAATACATCGGTGAGGTTCCACGGTTCAAGTGGCACCCAAAAGACCTGAGAGGATTTGAATGCGGATCACTCGGTTGGGTCGAATGGGAAGCAAGCATTGAGGGTATTGAAACAGGACAGATCGCGCACCTGCGTTCTACGGTCATTCTGAAACTCGACAAAGGGTCCTGGAAGATTGTGCACGTTCACAATTCCCTACCGGTCAACAACGTAGAGGGATTTGGGTATGAGGCCAGAGGCTTTGAGGAACTGCTTGATGCCGCCCTCTCTACACCCCACGAACTCGGCCAAAGTGGTATAGCGACCATCATGTTCACCGATATCGCGGACAGCACAAAAATCGCTGAGGCTATAGGCGATACGCTTTGGAGCGACGCCCTTGGAAGACATCTGCGACTTGTCGAAACGCAGATCGTCGGGAGTGGTGGACGTACGGTGAAATCACTGGGAGACGGGGTGATGTCGTCTTTTGCTTCTGCAAGGGCAGCATTGCTGGCAGCTCAAAATATTCAACAGGCGAACGCGGCGGAAACAAACGAGCCAAAGTTGCGGGTTCGCATCGGCTTGCATACCGGCGAAGTGATAACTTCTGATGCTGATCACTTCGGGACTGTTGTCAACAAAGCAGCACGTATAGCCGCCCTGGCAGCACCAAGTGACATCCGCGTCTCGGATGCCACACGGATCATGGTGGGCGGATCACAGGAGTTTCAGTTTGCCGAGCAAATGACTGTTCCGCTTAAAGGTCTCGAAGGAGAGCATACAATTTTCAAACTCAACTGGCTTGAGACAACTTGAGACCGTAAGCATGAAAACAGAAATCCCAGTGCAACGAATAATGTACTCGAGTGAAGTCCCAATCTAGACACCCAAAGCTTATGTTAACACGCAATTTGATAGCCTAATCGGGAAGCCGGGTTGTAAAATGGAGCGGCGCCAACATGACTTCTGAAAGCAAAATTACTTATCTTTCTGACAAAGACTTGGAAGGTTTAGGTATCCAACCTTCGGAAGTTGCTGACGCGATTGAATCTGCGCTGATAGCCAAGGCAAGTAAGCAGCTTCATACGTCCCCCAAGACAGCCATTTTGCCCGGGGATGGACGGTACGCAATGTCGACCTTGGCAGTAGGAGATGATGGGTTCATCGTGACCAAACAGGTAACGGTGTGTCCGAACAATCCGGCAAAGGGGCTCCCTGCAATTAACGGCGCTATCATGGTAATGGACGGGCAAACCGGGGTTCTCCGGGCAGTCTTAGGGGCAAATTGGGTAACGGCTGTTAGAACAGCGGCGCTGTCAGTCGTCGCCGCGCGTCGACTTGCTGATCCAAATGCTGAGACAGTGGCTTTTGTTGGGGCCGGCGTGCAAGCTCACTCCCATTTAGTTGCGTTTTCCGAGGTTTTCCCATTGAAAAGCATTCGTGTGTTCGGACGTGGCAAAGCGAATGTCGACAAGCTTTGTCGCCGGGCTCGGGATATGGGCCTCGAGGCCCAAACAGCCACCAGTGCCAAGGACGCCTTGCGGGATGCCGATCTGGTAGTGACATCAATAACTTTGGACTATTCCATCGAACCTTTTCTGGATGCCCGATGGCTAAAGCCGACTGCCTTCGCCGCCATTACAGATGCCTGCATTCCGTGGCTTCCAAAGGGTATGACCGCTTTCAAAACCGTTATTGTTGACGACCGAAAACAGGAATCTGAAAGCGACAAACCAATGCTGCCATATCAGCGAGTAACTGGAGATTTGACGGAAATTGTCTCGGGAGCAGTCGATACCACTTTAAGCGAGAAACCGGCTGCATTCGCTTTCAGAGGGATTTCTTTGGGAGATTACGCCACAGCGGTACTCGCAGTTCGACGGGCGGCCGAGGCACGAGCTCGGCAAGAATAGGATTCTTTCGGCTTTGGGCTCAGCGCTGCCATTTTCTGCGATGAGCATGATTGACCGCTCGCAGCCCCGAACGGTCTTTCAAAGTTGGAAATTAACACCTCAGCCACCGTGGCTCGCTCCGACCGATTTTATGCTAAAGTAAGCAGGCACCAATTGGAGATTTTTAGCTCGGAGCAACGGAGATGGAACGCAAATTAGCGGCCATTCTGGCCACCGATATAGTCGGTTTCGCAGGATTGGTATCACGCGATGAAAGCGGAACATTAGCTAAGTTGGTTCGACTAGAACGTGAAATCATCGGCATGCAGGTGGAAGCAAACCGGGGTCGTGTTTTTAAGTCTACTGGCGATGGGTTTTTGGCTGAGTTCTCGAGTGTCTTTGAGGCGGTCAATTGTGCAATCAACATTCAACGAGCGTGCGCGCGCGAAGCACGCCAATCGAACAGTGACGACCCACTCATTTTACGCGTCGGAGTTTCGCTCGGTGATGTCGTTGTACACGGCGACGATATTCTCGGAGACGGCGTAAATACTGCCGCACGGCTTGAGGCAATAGCGGAACCAGGTGGAATCGCGGTTTCAGGAGAAGTAATGGCGCAAATAGCGGGCAAGATAGATCTTCCGCTGGCGGATTGCGGTCACAAAAGACTCAAGAGCACTGATACTCCAATACATGTCTACATGACCGTTTCAGAACCCGGCGAAGAAGGGGGTTTTCTGGATTTTGATGAAGATGAATTGGCCAAAACCTTAGTGACAGGTGGCTGCATCTGTGGGTTGGTCCGGTATGAAATAAACGCACCCGCCATAAGCACAGGGTATTGCCATTGTAGTTGTTGCAGAAAATTTTCTGGTTCAGCAGTTAATGCATGGGCGGCCTTTCCCGCTTCTGCTGTTCGATTTCTCACCGAGGAACCTCGATACTTCGCAACTACGCCAATAGCAAATCGTGGCTTTTGTGCCAAATGCGGCGCAAGCCTAACTTATAAGCTCGTTAAGCCAAGAGAAACGGCCTATCTGGTCCTGCATACATCGAGCCTCGACCAACCAGAAAACTTTTCTCCTTCGGTCCACTCTGGAATAGAAAGCAAAATGCCATGGTTTGATATTTTGGATGACTTACCTCGCACAAGGTCTTCGGACTCTAAAGTTTTGCAAGAAGCATGGTCAAGTGTCGGTCTACCAGACCCTGAAACTTGGGGACCTTTGGCTAAGCCGCCTGAGGTTTTTTAGTGATCGAGCGATTTCTGCTTTATCCGCAAAGAGAACACTCCTAGCGTTTGAAAAATGACAACATCGAGCCCAATGCGGGCGCCCATCCGACGGCAGTGCGGCTGCACAAAGACTGAACGCTCGGAGACCAGATCGGTCGGTCGTTTTCCCCAGACTTCCAGTGTCCCCGGCTCACGATCTACTGATCGGTTCGATTTCCATTGAAGCCATGTCGCAGCGTTCAACATTTCTAACATGCGAGAGCACCTCCATCTCGAAACTTTCCTTGAAGGTAATGGTAGCTATGTACGCAGAGCAATCGTTCAAGCCGAGCGCCGCGAAGGTTCGATTGCCGTTCGCCGCTATTCACTTCTACGACTGTTCGCAGACAACATTGTGCATTCTTCCAGCGGCAAAAAATACGTTTCCACATGTTGCATGCTTGCTATGACTGGCCGCTGGTCTACAACTGGTGTCGTCAATCAGGAATGCATGCGGCTGCTAGCATTTTATAGTAGGCGTCATAGATTTCTGGTTTTGCGATAGATATACGAGCGCGCATATGCCGGAACATTGAAACGCTAAAATCGGGTTCCCGCGACATGTGAATACGTGCGAGTTCTCTAGCTCGGCTCTCATTGCCGAGAGCCATTTCCGCCACAAGTTCGTTCAGGCGAAAAACAGTCACAGTATTATGAAATGCACGCATTTTTTGGGCGGTTTCTCTTAGATCGCGCCAGTTCCCTTCCGCGATTTGCGACAGGCTGATACCCATGTGGACACGGTAGTTTAGTGGGTCATTCGGGTTAAGTCGGAGCGCCTCCCTGGCGTGTGCCTGTGCCGTTTGTGCTTGGCCCATCAGGCCATGCAGTACGCAACTGGATCCCCAGGCTGAAACGCAATTTGGGCTTCTCTCGACGACTTGATCCACAAGTGACAAACCGTACTCTGTATCCTCCGACAGAAACGCGAGTACGTAACCGGCATATGCTTGCGCCTCTAGGTCAAGATGTGATGCCGCCAGAGCCTCATGTGCCAGCTGAATTGCGTAATCAAATCGGGCCTCGTTTGGACGCGTATCCGGGTTCCATAGCAAAGTGCGGATCCAGCCTCGAAGAGCGCTTGCCAATGGGTACTCACTTGAGAGTGAAAGAGCTTTTGACAAATGGTCGTCTGCTTCAGTGAAATTGAACCTGTAGATCAAGGACTGCGCACGTAGGAAGTGATCATAGGCTCCAAGGGTGTCAGGGCGCTTGTGAGCAGCACGGTCTATTTCAGCTTGTCGGATACCTGGCGCAATCGAAGCAACGACAGCCTCGGTAATCTGGTCCTGAAGCTCAAAAACATCATCGAGCTTGCCATCGTATCGATCCGCCCAAACATGAGACCCGGTTTCCGCATCAATTAGCTGGCCCGTGACACGCAACCGGTCACCAGCGCCGCGAACGGACCCTTCCAATATATAGCGGACACCAAGCTCTCTGCCGATACGACGCACATCAACCGAAAGCCCTTTGTAAGAAAAAGAAGAGTTTCGGGCGACCACGAATATCC
Organism: Ruegeria sp. CL5; assembly: GCF_056536485.1. Taxonomy (NCBI): domain Bacteria; kingdom Pseudomonadati; phylum Pseudomonadota; class Alphaproteobacteria; order Rhodobacterales; family Roseobacteraceae; genus Ruegeria; species Ruegeria sp. CL5. The sequence goes on along the minus strand of NZ_JBQFPS010000004.1, from coordinate 141,721 downwards.
AGGGCACTCTGGATAAGCTGGTGATGATGTCTTCGGTAATACCTTCCGCAAAGTAATCCTGTTCAGCGTCAGGCGACAGATTGTCAAAAGCCAACACCGCCACTGAGGGCCTGTCAGGACGGGATTGAGTTAACGGGGATTCAGTAGCAAATGCTGTTTGTACCAAGTAAGCAGTTACAGGGCGTGTGATGTTCTTCAGATATTGCGGCCCCAATTCGGTGAACGATACATCCACCTTACCCACAAGGTCTTCGTAAACCCGACCTGAAACGATGATCCCTCCGGGAGGAGCAAGACCTTCCAGCCGGGCCGCGATGTTGACGCCGTCACCAAGAACATCACCGTCGTCATCAAAAACATCGCCCGCGTGAATTCCCATACGGAATTGCATTTCTGGACTTTGCCCGCGCGCCCCGTTCCGCTCAGCCATCTGACGTTGCATCGTTTCCGCACATGCCAGCGCATCTACAACCGAGGAAAACTCTGCAAGAAAACCGTCACCTGTTCTTTTGAATAGGCGTCCGCCATTCAGGCCGACATGCGGCTCCAGTGCCCTAAAGTGGCCCCTATATGTGTGCAGTGCGGCTTCCTCGTTAGCACTGACAAGCGCGCTATAGCCAACAACATCAGCCACGAGAATGGCAGCCAAGTACCGCTCCAAACAAAATCCTCCCGCGTATCCATTGTGAAGGAGTGTCAAAGGGATATTAGGGGTTTCGCGCATAAATCGCGATCATTATTCAATGAACATCCGTGACCGAATAACGACACGCAAGCTTTTTGCTTTTGGGTAAATTAGGCAGAAGCGGACCTCGAAAACCGAACTTTGTAATTTCGACTTTGCACCGCAGCACAGACACTGGAGCAAGGTGCCGCGTATGACTGCCTTGAGGGCAAAACGAGCTTCTAGCCGCGAATGCAAGGTTTTGGCTTGGCACTTTGAAAGGCCTTCCTACTCGGGTGCCATCAAAATTCTAGGTTCAGCGCCGCATGCTTGCTATCGTTTCATTAAGGGTCCATTGGCGGAAATCAGAATGACGACACGGGCGTCTTCAAGGAAGGCATTCGAGTACAGAACACGTCTCACCGACAATCGGATTTGGGACATGTTCGCGCTGCGCCAAGGAGATGTGATTGTTGCAACACCGCCAAAGTGCGGAACAACATGGACGCAAGCCCTTGTGCTGTCGCTCTTGTTTGAAAAGCCAGGTATGGACAAGGTCATGGATGACCTGTCGGTTTGGCTCGACCCTGCGTTTCGAGATCAACTCCCCATAGCTCGAATGTTCGAAGCTCAAAGCCACAGAAGATGCATCAAGACCCATACGCCTTTTGACGGCATTCCTTTCGATCCAGATTGCACCTACATCGCGGTGTTCAGACACCCAATCGACGCACATTTTTCGATGCGCCGACATGTGGCAAACCTGAAGGAAGACCTGATCCAAGACAGGTTCCCGGATGAGCCGACAGCTTCATTCGCCCTTTTTCTTGGTGAGACCGTTCGAGAGGAGATGGCCGATGGGATCACCCTTGAGGCCATCGTTCATCACTTCAAGTCCTTCAAGTCAAACATCCAACATCCCAACATACACATTTTCCATTACGCCGATATGCGGCGCGATTTGCTCTGTCATACTAGAAAGCTCGCTTCCGTACTTGGTTTGAAAATTGGCGATGAAATGCTGGCCGCAATTGCGGAAAGTATGCAGTTCGAGAACATGCAAGCCAATGCACGCGCGAGTGCTAAGGAAGAAACACAACGGTCCACAACCTTTAAAGACCCGTCAGCCTTCTTCGATAGCGCAAGCAGTCGCAAGTGGGAGGGCAAGCTTTCAGACGAAGACCTTCTTGCGTTTCACAAACGTCTTGCAGAGTTGCTTCCGGAAGCCGACGCGCAATGGCTTCAGTCTGGCGGAGAGCTTCCTGCTTAGGACCTCGCTTTCTTAGTAAAGATTGCCGCTTCGGGACCGTCTCGGCCATCTGAGACCTTTTGCCGGATGACCCGTAACCACGATGAGCGGTCATTCATGCCCGAAAACGCGGCCAGGGTTTGCCCTAACCAACAACAGCTGTTCGCCGCGGTTTCGCCAGATGACTCAAATGTGGACGAAGCGGACCTTGCAAAGTTTGGTGGTCGAGACCGACTTTGGGCATGGTTTATGGTAAGATCCATGCAAGTGCTGCGAGGGAGAGTACCATGATCGACGCTGAACAGCGATTGGTAGACCACAACATCATTTTACCTGCGCCGCTAAAATTGCCTGTTGGTATGGTGTTGCCATTTCCGTGGATTAACGTTCGGGGCGACCGGGCGTTCGTATCTGGTCATGGACCACAAGAAATAGACGGTACTCCGGCCGCGCCATTTGGAGCAGTCGGAGAAAATGTGTCTGTGGAAGAGGGCTACGCCTCAGCACGCAAAGTCGGGCTTTCTATTCTCGGCAGTCTAAAGCGCGAACTTGGCAGTCTGAACCGAATAACGGGGTGGTGCCGAGTTCATGGGATGATAAATTGCAAATCTGGCTTCAGCGATACGCCTGCGGTTCTCAACGGTTTCACGGATTTGATCATTGACGTCTTTGGAGAAGAGATTGGCCGCCATTCACGTACGGCGGTCGGGGTGGCAGGCCTACCAATCAACTTCCCAATTGAAATCGAAGCTGAGGTTATTGTCTCAACGGCCTAGAATACACGTGAATCCGGAACGACGTACCGGTCAAAAAGGAGCAGGAATGTCGCTGCACCGGGCAGAAGTACTGTATGGAAGAAGGCATTTTGGTGAGCCAGAAAGGAGACTTCATGATCAAGTTTATGCCTAAGTTTCTGATTGTAACGGCGCTCTGTACGATCCAATACTCTCAAGTAGCACTCGCGCAAAGTCACACTCACGACGCTGAAGTCACGCCATACGCCGGACTGCAATCCAGGACCATCAAAAGCTTATCTGACACCGATTTAGAAGAGCTGCGGCGCGGCGGAGGTTGGGGTTTTGCTTTACCAGCGGAGCTGAATGGCAAACCAGGCCCAGCACACTTGCTCGAATTGAAAGACGAACTTGGACTCTCGAAAGATCAGGTGAAAACAATTGAGACGATCCATTCTGAAATGCGCGAACAGGCAATCGTCGCAGGCGAACGGTTTATTGAGGCCGAAGCGGCGTTAAGTGAAGCGTTAGCCGGTGACCAGCTAGACTTAGCCGAGCTATACAAACTTGTTGAAGCGACCGAAGCTGTCAGGGCCAAATTGCGAATGGTTCCTCTGTCCCGGCACCTGCAAACAACACCACTGTTGAGCGCAGATCAAATCCAACAGTACAGCATTCTAAGAGGGTATGCGAACGACCCGTGCTCCACAGTGCCTGAAGGCCACGACCCAGCCATGTGGAAAAAACACAACGGTTGCAACTGAATCCTTTTGAGATCAGAGCAAACAAATGCTGGGCACGGATCTAGAAAGTCTGATTGTCCTTCATCCAATCGCTCAGCTGTGTCGAGCAAACACACTCGTCGTCCCATCCAGACCAACAAGCAAGGTTTCATAGGGCTCTCGCTCGTCTGAAAAATCCATGCCGGGTGAACCCATTGGCATGCCTGGAACTGTTAGGCCGAGGCCTTCAGGATGTTCGGACAAAAGTCGATAGATATCTTCTGCCGGGACATGACCTTCGACAAAATAGTCCCCAACAATTGCAGTGTGGCAACTGGAAAGCTCATCTGAGATTTTCATTTGTTCTTTAAGCGACCACAGCTGCTCCTGCCCTATGTCTAGCGTATCGGTACGAAATCCTGCGGAAATCAGGTGATCTACCCACGCGGCACAACAGCCGCAGGTTGGAGTCTTGTAGACTTTGATGAGTGGGGCTTCTTGTCCGACGGAAGGAGTAGCCAACACTGCTGCTGTACCCGCTAATAGAAATTCGCGTCGTTTCATTGGTCTCTTCTCCGCTTCCTCATGGGAGTACAAAGATATTGTGCCAAGGCCAAACTTTTCAATGTTACCGGACTGAGCATCAAACGGGCAGTTTCGATACAAGATCTGAATCTCAATCCAAATAACACTGGTTGCCAAACGTTTTGTGAGTTGCATCGCGTATGGCTCAAGTTCACTCGAGCGTTCGGCAATGGACCTCGCGATCAACGTCGTGGTGAGGTCCATAGCAACCTTCTAAGCCGTGGCCATGCCAATTGCCTTGGTGGTGCCTGCCCGTGCACCCTGACAATGCAATCACTATGACCAAGAATGCCGCTCTTCGCGGGTGCTTGATCCAACAGTTCTGTTCCATGTGCAAACCAACCTAGTAGCAATCCGGCTACCTTTGCTTTGACGCAGGTCAACACCCCATTGCGGCAGCTTCCAAATAGCGGCAGTTAGTCTATCGTGAACAGCTCCTGTCTTTCAGCAACACCGCGCAATCTGTATTGCCCCAGGGAAACAAGACTTGGAATGGAGCCCACCAAGTCGCCCGCCACCTTATCGGAAACCACAATGTTCTGATCAAGCGCGCTGCACATGCCTAAAATGCGCGAAGTTGTATTTACCGCTGGGCCGACCACTGTGAAATCCAAGCGAGACCTACCGCCAATATTACCGTAAAGAACATCGCCTGCGTGCAACGAGAGAGTGAAGCCGGTCGTTGGCAAACCATCAGCTTGCCGTCGTTGGTTGAGCTCCTCAAAGGTTTTTCGCAACTCCGCGGCCGCGTGAATTGCGACGCGGCGAGCGTCCGGAACTTGATTGATATCGAAGATGGCAAGCATTCCATCTCCCATGAATTTCAGAACGTTACCGTCATTGCGTTCGACTACGTCAACAGCTTCCGCGAAGTAGTCGTTCAGCAATTCTATGATTGAGTCCCCCGGAAGCGCCTCTGATAATTTGGTAAATCCTTGTAGATCAAAGTACCAAATCACGGCTGAAATGGTTTCGGATGAACCTCGGGTGATGTCCCCGGAAAGAACGCGCCTACTGGCGTCTTTGCCCAGATATGCGGCTGTAATATCTGCAGCCATCAATCGGTTCGCCCCACATTTCAGCGTCAGGCAAAGTGGAGATATCAGTTGACGCAAACCATCAATTTGCTCGCTTGTGAAGCCCCCACTCGCGTCGGTTGTCAACGAGATTATAGCACCTTCATAGGCCTGCATTGGATCGACTGGCGTAGTATTGTCCTGAATAAGGAAAAACCGTTTAACCGCGAAGTAGTCAGTTGCGCCGCGCGCGCGAAGTTCGTCGAAGATCGGAAAGTTGAGTGCGGGTTCTTCGACTGTCAGATCTTGTCTGATCTCTTCAACGTTGTTTGCCAAAAGATAATAAATTGGGCTTAGAACGTATTCCTCAGGCGCATCCGTTCTTCGGACAAAGTTCTCTCGCTCACGACCGCCATCCCTGTGCCAGCGAAAAGCGACAGTCCCAATCTCGGGATGATGAGCGCGAACAGTGATGTTTGCTCTTTGAAGCGGAATTCTTGCCGAAACAAGACGGTTGCAGAATGCTTCGAGCCAGAGCTCCACAGGCGCATTCTCTAAGCCCTGTTGAACCAGCCAATCTGCTATGTCCTGGATGGCGGCGGTCAGTTCCCAGTTTTGGACTAAAGGAGCTGCCATGATGTCCTCTTAATGAGCTATCTGAACAGTTGGCTCGTAGTCTAATTCACTTCAAGGACACATCAATTTCAATTCTCCCACTGCACTTGCAGCCCTAAGGTATATGCTGATCTTGTGGCGTATTGCACGCGCGACACCTGGGCGATGGTCGCAATTCATCGGGAATTACTGGCGATGTAAGGTGTGCTGCGAACCTCAAAACAACTGGCGGTGCTGCTCCCCTAGGAGACTAGGCGATTTGCCGGAGTTACGGCGCCCCCAACACTTAATCTTGCCAATCCAACCGATACAAGACGTGGTGACCGCGTAGACCTTTCAGGAGTCTGGGTTCTATTTCAAAAAACGAGAAATCAGTTCGTCCTCCGACCATGGCGCGAGTCGCATCTGAAACGAGTATCTCGCCCGCCGCACCAACCGTGGTTATGCGTGAAGCTTTGTTGACCACAGTACCAAAAAAAACTCCACGAGATTGCACGACATCACCAGTGTGAATTCCAATCCGGACACCGAAAGACGGCTCCTCGGAAGCCGATGCAATAGCCTTCTGAATCTTGACAGCAGCCGTTAGCGCTTCCTTCGCGGACAGAAAGACGGACAACGTTCCGTCTCCAAGGGATTTCACGAACTGGCCATGATACTTTTCAATGATCGCCGCCAAGACTTGGAAGTGGTTTTCGATCAGCACCGACCAACGCTGATCGCCCAACGCCTCCGCCAACGTTGTGCTGCCCTCCACATCAGTGAAAAGTACTGAAGCCAAACCTTCGGTTTGGATCAGCTCGGGTCCATCTTCGCGCGCAGCATCAACCAGTTTTTGGATGGCCAGCTGCTCTTCACCCACGAGTTCAATATTTGGAGTTGGCACTGAAGCGTGGCGATTGATGATCTTCCAGGCTGCTCCCTCCAGGACAAAAATCAGAACGGTGCGGTAAAAGACGGCTTCATCAAAGCCGACACTAGATGTAGGTGTTCTCATAACGCTGCATTGTCTTCATTGAAGACATTCAGGAAATTCGGCTGTGTTCGCCCATAATTCTGCGCGGTATTTGCGCATAAGCTTGCACGATTTGCCCATAAATTTGCGCGGTTCGAAAAACGCTCTCAATTGATGGCAGCTGTCGCGCTCCTTCTTCAGCTTTAAAGGGCTATCTCTCAATCATAGGCGCATTCTGGGCGGCAAAATTCAACCCTTATCTGAAGGACGATGCTCGTCAGCGCTTGTGGTAAATTGCGGAACTGGAATCCAGTTTCTGAAGCCCAAATTCTGCGGAAGGCCGTGACGTGCATTCTATTCGATTTAGCCGAACGAGCCAAAAGCCTTCGTTTTCCTCGGCAACGGTCCTATGGCCGAATTACGGATTTGAATAGTGCTTTGCCTATGACTGCTCAAGTTCTCGTGCGCGGTCAGGCGATCCACTCAAAAGCGTATCCCGCGGCGAGAGATCCCAAAATGGCAAGCAAAAGATAGAGCAAGAATGGCTTCAGTTTGAGAACCGGGGCGATGGCCATTGCGCCCCAGATACTGACCACACCACCTGAAACCAAAAAGGCCATGGCGGCACCTTCAGACATGCCGTTGTCAATCAGTCCGCGCGTTAGAGGGAGTGCGGCGTAGCCATCGATATAGGCTGGGGCGCCAACAAATACCGCAGCGGGTATGGACCACCATTGATCCTCGCCTACGTAAGCCGCAAGCATTCCTGGGGTCAGAGCAGCATTCAACGCGTATTCGGCCGCAAAGGCAGGGATCAGGCAGATTGAGATAAGTCGTGCCGTCGCCCAGAATTGTTTGCTGAATGAATGCCGACGCGCTTGAGTTCTCCAAACCCATGGATCGAAGGTTTGGTCATTGCCACATCGCGCAGCGCCCAATTGGCGTGCCAGACCATTGTTGCGAAGCGCATTCAATGCCCAAGGTGCTTTGGCAAACAAGCTAGTAACCGCCCCTCCGAACACACCCAATCCGAATGCTGCGAACGTTTTGCCAATTGCAAAGCTCAATCCCAAAGTGGCAGCCGTCGTTGCGAGCATTGCAGGGTCTGTGATCGGGGATGACAGCCAAAACGCCATGATCGGGGCAAGCGGCACGCCAGCAGCCAACAACCCTGCCATCAATGGCAGTACGGTGACACCACAAACTGGCGTAATGGCCCCGATCAAAGATGCGGCCACAACCGTCCGAAGAGTCTTGCCTTCGAACACGCCTGCAATGCGGGTGTCTGCTCCACTGGCGATAATCCAGGCCGCCAGAACGATGCCCGGGATAACTATCGGGGCAACGACAACGAGGCCCCAGAGAACAAATCTGGTGGCGTCCGCAATGTGTTCCGGCCAGACGAAACTGATGCTGATCAGCAGCAATAGGCACACGCCCCAGACCATGTAGGCCTTACCTGATTGCCGGCGGACAATTGTCTGATCGGTCATAGGATACTCCTTTGATCTTGAAAAATAGGAGATGAAAAGACATGTGTGAAACGAATAGTTTCAATCACTGATATTGGTGTTTCGAATGGAAAATCTGGATAGCGATTTGTTGCGCACCTTTGTTGCTGTTGCCGAAGCAGGCAGCGTCACGGATGGCGCCGCACGCATCTATAGGTCCCAATCCGCCACGAGCCTTCAAATCAAACGCCTCGAATCCATCCTCGGCCAACCCGTATTTGAGCGGCACGGGCGCGGAGTTACCCTAAGTGATGCGGGTCATCGGCTATTGCCTGTTGCTCAGGACGTGACCAACCGCCTCGACGTGGCATTGCGGGACATTTCCCAAACTGCCGTGACCGGAAAGCTGCGCGTGGGCATTCCCGATGATCATGGCCGAGCTAAGCTGGCGCAGATTATCGCCGCGTTTACGCGTCACCATCCACAAGTCGAACTGGAGGTAACCTGCGCTATCAGTGCGAGGTTTCCCGAAGCGCTCGACAAAGGATCTCTGGACCTCGCAATCTATGAGGTGGAACGCCTAGGGAAACATGAGGAACTGTTGTACGAAGATCCAACATGCTGGGTCTCATCCGCGCATCGGGATTTCCGCGTAGAAAAAGTTCTGCCCGTTGCCTTGTTCGATCACGCCTGCTGGTGGCGCGATGCGGCAATCGCTTCTCTGGAGCGCCGTTCGAAACCATATCGCGTCATCTATTCAAGCCAAAGTGTTTCTGGCGTAATCGCGGCAGTAGAAGCTGGGATCGCGGCTGGTCTGCTGGGGCGTTCTTCACTTCATGCCAATCTGTCGATAGTGGGCGAGACGCTTGGCTTCAGCAGAACGCCCGCCTCGAAGCTAGTGATGGCGGCATCCGGTTCACAGGAAACCGGGCCATTGGATGCCATGAAAACAGCTATCCGCTCTGCATTTCTAACTAAAATCTAGAAGACGTGCCTTTTGGCCAGCCGAGCGACCCACAAGCTCTTCTAAGTCTCACCGTGGCAAAACCAAATTTTATTGGAATTGATGGTGCGTCAGTTTTCCAGACTTTCAAACCAATCAAGCGCTATGGAGCTCCATCCTTTTGGGTAACCGTGCCCTCCATCGTGCAGAATGATTTCGAGACTACCGTATTCACAGTTCCAGCGTTTGCGCCACAGACCCTCGGTCATTTCGTGATGTGCAGCATTGGGTGGGCATTTGTTTTCTTGCCGCCACATCGACAGGCCTTGCCAGATATCTGCTTGCGTGATGGTAACGTCAAACTCCTCGCTGTGTATTGCGCGACCTTCAAGCGGAACAACTTTGTCGGCAAACCCGTGGGTATGGAGCAAGTGTACCGGCTTTAGACAATCTTCGGTCGCCGGGAGCCAGAAACCACCGGACGCCGGCGCGTAACCAAGAGCCAAATCCGGTGCATGACAAGCAACTTCCCAGGCCATTGATCCGCCTCTGGAAAACCCTGTCAGCAACACCCGGTCCACATTCACGTTTGCACGAAAGGCAGCGTCAGCCAAAACCTCACGGAGAAATCTTACGTCTGAGCGAGGGTAGGTGTTCCAACCGTCTCGAACAGACCAGTCGGTGGGTTTACCATCCAACCATGGGAGCGCGGTTGGCGCGATAAATGCGTATCCCCGCTTGGTGAATTCTTCAACGAACGCCGAGTTCCCTACAATCTTCTCACCTGTACCGCCATAACCGTGCAGGTGCATCACAGCAGGTCCACCCTGCCAATCGTTCGGAAGAACGATATGATATTCTCCGGTTTCAATCTTGCACGAGTTTGTTTTGTCACCACAATCGAGGGCGATTGCCTGCCCTGAACTCACGAGTAAAACTAAAACGGCCAATACTTTGTTGTGCATAATGTCCCCCTCGGGGATTGATGTTAGCACACTACAACACAGAATTTCCCGAGAGAGCTTACTCGGGCAGCCCCACCAAACGAAGTCCATCCAGGATTGCGTCCCAACGTGTTGGGTCCTGAAAATTGAACCTGCGCACGCCGCTAACTCGGAAGTCCGGATCTGACGCAATTAGGGCATCCCGCGCCCTTTCTCCTTCATCAGGTAGACCAGCCTGACCGGCTGCGCTGGCAAGGTACATTTGTGCGACCGGCAGCCCCGGCGAATTTTGTAGCGCTCGGTTGGCGTTGGCGATGGCATTCTCGAAGTCGCCCATAACCAGATAAGTCTGGGCCAACGCTTGTGGGACACGGTGATATATCCGGTTCTTGGCAAGAGAAAACGAGCCCTTTTTGATGGACTTCAGCGCTAACTCTGGTTGGCCCATCAGGTTCTGAATCCAGCCCAGTACCATATGCCCCTGGGCGAACTGCGGACTGATTTCGAACCCGCGTTCAACACACCGCACCGCCGCTTCCAAATCGCCGGTAATACCGTAGTGAAAAATCCCCCGGATCAGGTGCAAGTAGTCGCTTTGGTCATTCAACGATACCGCCTTGCTCAACCCGGCGTCGGCCGCTTCGATATCCTCCGTGCTTATCGGACGGTAACCCCAAACCAATTCGCCGATCAACGTGTTCGCCTTCATCCCAACGGCCATAAAATTGCGTGGCTGGACCGTCAGGATCCTGTCCAGCAGACGGCCCGCCGCGTCCCATTCTTCGGGCTGCGATCCCATCATGTAATGCCCTGCGAGGTTCAGCATTGCCTCGGGATCGTTTGTCTCTGTCTCAGCCGCGTGCTCAGCAATTCGTTGCAGAATTCCGTATCGGATCGTTGTTGCGATTTCACCTGACAACAGATCTTCCGCCAAGAAGGGGTCGGAAAGATCACCGTTCATCCGCTGGGTCAGATAGGTTGCTGACGTGCTCGTCTCGCGTAGCTTTAGGGTGGTACGGACCTGGTTGCCGGACGCCTGAAACACTGCGGTTGCAATATGATCCGGGCCCGCATCGAGAGCGATCAGATCCAATCCGGTCAGATTGGCAAGCGCCGCCTCTACCGTGTGATTGCAGGCCTCTGCCAGCATCTTGGCATCATCATTGCTGCCAAGGGCTTCGAATGCCGCGAGGGCTATGGTCGGTTTCCTGGATGTCCCAACGATGGGTGGTGTGCTGACACCGTTCTGCGCACCATCTTGGTCGGGGGACCAAACAAAGGCGCGGATCGGGCGCGAGATGTTTTTTAATGTCAATTCACCAACATCCGCAAATAGCACGTCCATTACGCCAACGATCTGGTCACGAACGGCAGCGGAGATGCAAATCCCGCCCGTCGGGGCTGCGCCCTCTAAGCGAGCTGCGAGATTCACACCGTCACCATAGATATCGCCGTCATCAACAACCACATCGCCTATGTGAAGGCCCATGCGGTAACTGATCTGCCGATCTTGAGGCACGGACTCTTCCTCTGCGCGAACCGCTTCTTGCGCCGCTATCGCGAACCGCACCGCTTCCACAACGCTTGAAAATTCAGCCAGAAATCCATCGCCTGTCGACTTGATGATCTTACCCCCAGCCTGCTTGATGCCGGGGTCGAACACGGACAGGCGCAGTTCTTTCTGACGCGCCAGCGTGGCTTCCTCGGAAGCTTCCACAAGCCGCGAGAAGCCGACAATGTCGGCAGCCAAGATCGAGGTAAGTTTGCGCTTCACCCTTGGGCTCGCGTGTTCAAGGAAATCCAACCGGTTTTGTCTGGTTCGGGCATAGCGACACCATCCCCTCCGAACGATGTCGGAACCGTCTTCCACTTTGGCAGGCCATCGGCCATGTCAAAAACACGCTCGCCGTAGAAGATGTGAAAAGTCGGCTCGAAGCTCAACCCAGATTCATCCAGCGACATTGCGTAGACCGCGACGATGTCCTTTCCGGGTTTGATATTTACCAACGCCCCCCCGCATTTACCACAGGAAACACGATGGCTTTCATCATTCTTGCCCGATTGAACCGTCGGCCCTGACAACGAGACATTGTCTGCCGACCAGAGACACCAGGCATTGACCGGCGCCGAATGCCATTTTCTGCAAGAGAGGCAATGACAATAAGCCATGACCATCGGCTCACCGGCAGTAGAAACACTACATGCGCCGCAATAACAGATTCCTCGGTAGGTTTCAGAATCGCCACTCATTTTCCCTCTACCCCCCAATCGAGCAATGGCTGTTAACGTTAGTTTTCCGCTACGCCTTCTTCTCCAATGCCCTGTCAGTTATACATTCCAATCGCCGGGTCCCAAAGTAGCTTAATTCCCTCTGAAACTGCACTTTCGAAGGTGCCGATTGTCCTTCCAACTTCGCACACCCATTCGCGTTGCGGATGTCTAAAGATGCAACGTAATCGCGAGATCGTGGAGTAAAATTTTCAAAATGTTGAGGCCCGTCTCGCCATATCGACCATTCGCTGTGTAAGTGCATTCAAAAGACGGCGCTAGTTGGAAAGTCAAAGGATAACTGCATCCAAGGACTTTGGATGTTCTGTTATTGCTTCCCAGCCATCTTCGGTGATTATGAAACTGTCGCCGACCTGCGCACGAAATGTATCGACTGATACTGAACCATCAACAGCGAAAACCATCCCTGGCTGCAATACTGTCGTGTCGCCGGTGACCAACTGTGGCTGTTCCAAAAAGCTATAGCCAGTCGCGCGGCCACACCGGAACGGGTATTCAAACCCCGCCCCCTGTATCACCTCGGCATAGGCCGCATGGACACTTTCGGCGGTCACACCTGGGCGCAGCTCAGCCAGAGCGGCGGCCTGACTTGCTACAGCAACCTCATAGATATGCTCTTGTTGTTTATCCGCCATCTCACCGATCCAAAAGGTGCGGTCAAAGCCAAGTTTGAAGCGGTGAAAATTGGTCATACCGCAAAAGCACAAAAACACCGGTTCGCCCCGTTTCATAATCCGGGTTGAGGCGCGATGATGGGTTTTGGTGATGGTATCGCCCGACGCCATTATTTGAAGAAAATGAGTGTTGGGCGACATATCCGCGTCATCGTAATGCGCCACTAAAAGCTCCGCGGCCTTTCGTGTTCCGGCCCGGGACGTGGCAAGCGCAACTTCGAACTCCGGCACTCCGTCTGCAATGGCGTTGCGTCCGGCGTCCATCATAGCGCTTGCAACTTGCCCGGCATGCCGGGCCAATTGAAGTTCCTGGGCGGATTTTATCATTCGCATTTCAGCCAATATCGGTGTGGCGCTGACCAGATTTTCCCCCGGGACCAACGTATCCAGATATGTCCGCACAACAGGCGGTATATGATCAGGCTCAATCCCGACGCGCTTTGCAGTCTTGACTGCTTTGGGTAACTCCAGCCGCCACTCTTCACCCATACCGTCATTCCAGGCCGCGATACGATCAACGTGTGCCGCTGAAAGTGCCGTATTCAGGTCTATTGTCGGCGTGATCAGCAGGCTTTCGCCAGACCTGTGCACAACCAGAATGGTTGGGCGTCCGAACTCCATATGGAGGTAGTCATAATAGCCTGTCAGATAATAAACGTTGTCATCATCGGTTATGAGAGCAACGTCGATACCGGCTTCTTGCATATGAGTGCGAAAGCTTTTCATCCTCGAGGCAAACATCGTCAGTCTCCATCCTGAAGGTATCAGTTGAGCTTCTCAAATTGAGTTGCGTGATCGAGACTGTAGAACACGTTTGGTCCACGGTCTATCAAAGCAAAATCAAGCACCTGTCTTGACGCTTCGCCTGCATTTTATCGGAATTACTTCTCTGATCACTGATTTTCCCGTTAAAGCCTATCATCAAGCTTCACGCCTACGGTGATACGCCGCCGTAAGTAAAATAGCAGCGCTATCTGCGGCCTACCTCCAAAGCCATTTCCCTCAGGTGTCGCATATCCGTACCGCAGCAACCGCCAAACACCCTGATAGACGGGTTTTCCCGCAGGACATCCGCAATTTCTTGGCCGAGCTGCGCGGGATCTCCTTCATCCAAGGTATCGGCCTCATCCAGTTCTGCGTGCGAGCAACTTGATGCATTGGCAACAACACCTTTGAGCCTTGGATGCGCGTTGAGCGCGTCGGCAAAGTGCGTCGGGTGTGCGCAGTTGACCATGTGGAACAGAGCTGCGCCGTCTGTTTCTGCTTCGATCTGGTCTATGGCATCAACAAGTTTTGTGCCGTCAGCCAAACAGCCATCGGTTTCGACGACCAATGACAAAATGATGGGTAAACCAATATCTCTTGCAGCCAGAACACAGCCAGCAGCCTCGCTTAGGCGGTTGAACGTGTACGCGGTCACCAGATCAACACTGGTTTCTTTCAGAACAGCGAGTTGCACACTGTGGTAACTGCGCGCCTGTTCAACTGTCATGGGTGGGATGTCAGCGTAAGGATCGTATCTTGGGCCAACGCAGGCGGAAACCAAAACGTCATCCCGGCCAGAAGCATTGCGCACCTCCTCCATCAGTGCGACACCATCCTTGTTTACCTCACGAAGACGTTCAGCTTCGTAGCCCAAAGGTGCAGCACGGTCGGCATTGGCCATCCATGTCGGTGCGTCGAGAATGCACCCAACACCCATATCGCCGGCCAATTGCACGAGCGCTTGCATTTGTCCGGCCAGAACAGCCCGGGTGTCAGGCTTCTCCAGCAAGGGAAACGACGCAAAACCCGGAAGCTCGATACCGTGATTAAAAATCAGGTCCGTACCTGTACCTGCATAAACCAAAAATTTCTTGTCACCCTCGCCTGGAAGTCTCCGCGCCATTTTGCACCCCTCGAACACCGGCATTACTCCGCATCCACAATAACAATGATCAGATCTTCTGCAAAACTGAGGTGTTTACTTGTCCGTTCGGACGCTTTCTGCATTTGCGGTATCGGCTAGGCATATCTAGGCGCGAACCACCGGAGATTCTGAACAAGCGTGGCTGTACCGTTCTAACCTTGAACATCGAGTGTCGAATCGCCTCACTATGTGAGACCTACAGCATGCTGACCAACCCTCCAAATAAGTTGCTTCCGTCATTTCGGCACACGTTTAGTTAGAAGGTTCCCGGAACTACGCGGTGAAATTCGAAGTGCAGCACACTCCGTCTTGACATGGCGATACGATCCGGTTCAGCTTCGGCTCATGACGTATACACGCATCCACTGCCAACGAATATCGGCCTGAGGTCGATATCCGCGAAAGATCGTTCTCGGCTTCGAAGCTTGCGACTAAAACTCTTGGTCGAAGGACAGGTTGGGTGAATGTCGCCTGTGGGTCGCTGTCGGAGATGTTGTTAGTGTCCGAGAATGGGCTGAGGCGGACACCAACGCGGTCGGCGCCCCAGACATCGACAAACACGTCCATGACCTCTTTCAGGAACCGTGCTCTATTCTCGACAGGACCGCCGTATTCGTCTTGTCCAATGCGTTGATGTTGATCACTCACAAACCAGAGATTGGTTCGGTAGATCCATGGCCAATGACCTCATTGCATGCTAAAGAGAACTCATCGAATAAACAGGCCGTCAGGCTTATCTGCGGTGCCCAAATGCAGCTTACTCCCAATCGCCAGCAGATGAGCGCCAAGTGTCGGCTTCGCCATCCCAAACACTGGCGCTGACGCATGGCGTTGGGTTTATTCCGTCGCAATTGGATCCATGAATATCCGCTACGACAACGCGTCGACGCCCAAAATCAACGACCGTCCAGCCTTGGTTGAGCAAGGAGTGCACCTCTTCGCTAACCCAAAAGTGCGACATGCATCCGCCAGTTCCGCAGTAAAGAGATGCGGCGCTCGAACACGCAAAACCAGACTCATTCAGAACCCAGTCGCGTTGCAAATCTCCGTCTAGATCGACCCTTTCAACCGCGCCCCAATCTAAGTCAAACTGACCGTCGTTGAACGACGCGCAGGCCTGTGTCGCCAGATCAACCTTTGTCCGCAAACCGATGGGAAGTTGCGAAACATCAGCCGCGACAGCTGGTGAGTTCCATACTAGGCCAGAGACCAGCACAATCCTGGAAACCAACCCTTTCAATTGACGCACTACTTGGGAAGCCGTTTGGAAGGTGGCATCAATTGCACTGATCATACCTGTAGTCCCCGTATTCCAGCCAGTTTGCCGAGCCTTCGCTAAAAATCAGAAACTCGGACCTGTCCTCCCCAAGGAGGGCGACGACAAATCCGGCGGGCGGCTCAGAGTTTCCGAAGTAACTGTAGGCCGTCATGGCTCTGATCGGCTCGCCGTTAACCGTTACTCGCGCGTCCCACTCTCCGTCCGGGTTGTCTAAAATTGCGGGTTCGATTACGCGTTTTATCGCTCCGCCACCACAATAGACGATGCCTTCGGGTGCTTCGTATGAGGCCTCTTGGCTAACATCCGAGTTGCACGCAGAACGAAGGGATCGAATTGCCGCGCCGGAACCTTTTAAGTCAAAGATTCCATAGCTGACATCTTGATCAATCATGGACAGATTGACCGATGCATTTGCTTCAAGCTGGTCCAGTACAAAATCATAATCCTGCTGACTGTTGAAACTGACCTCGACGGGATAGTTGTCGACGATCTGCACAGCAGCGTTTTCTGCGCCAACCTGAAATGCCCCAACTTCGGTGGTGCCGTTCTTCAAGAAACGAATGGAAAGCCCCTGCTTGTCCGCAATGTCCTGGCTGTCCTCGAATCCAGCCGGAGCAAAGCGAATACGGTCACACTGAAGTTCCAGCGTCATGTTTCCTGTCTGAATAAACGCATTGGGGTTGGGCCCGGAGCTGAAAGACCACTCCGCTGATGCTGTGGTCGCCACTGCCATCAGTAGCATTCCAATGGAAATGGTTTTGCAGCTCATTTTTTTCTCTCCATTGAGTTACGGTTCGCACTGTCGTTCAGCAGAAGTTCCATCCAATTGCCCGGACAGCCAGATCAGGAAACAGGTTCGCCGTATTCGTTTGCGCCTTCTTGGGAAGGTCGTGTCAGCCACCAGATCATCAGGATAGACAGAACCAATTGAAGAATTGAGACAACAACAATACCGGTCACGCCCAGGACGGCCGCGGGTCCTCGCAATGCATCGGGGTTTTCGGTCCCCTGCTCCAATACCGAAAAGAACGCCACCCCACCCAGCATAACAAATAGCGTTGTAATGCTGAGCGCCATCGGCAGCAGCAAATACCAGCCAGGTCGTCCTGTATCATGCAGCCTTCGCCAACCGGCGGCCAGCATAGGTATGAGAACAGCCAGCTGGAAAACAGAGGACAGGACCCGAGATCCTTGCCCAGTTTCTGGGTTGGTCCCGAATATGATCGTATCCAGCACAGCTAAACCAGCACTCACGAGAACCACAAACAAGAAGAACCACCAGTATTCTGAGCGTATAGCCCGACCGGAGAACTGGAAGTATTTCGAGAAACACGTCTTAACGGCTTCACCAAATCCCATCTTTCAATCCCTTCATTGTTTCTGTGCGGCCTCAAATCGCTTCGCCGCTCAGGGGAACACACTCGCAGCTCCCACTTACTTTTTTGTTTGAACGCAGAGGCCTATCGTACGAGAGCGTAGAGAAATTTACGCGCGGAAAAAATATTGATTTATTAAAAATTAGATTCAAACATGCGAATTCGACACAGCTTTATTTTACCTCCGTTGTTGTCGTTGCTGCTCGCTGTGCCGAGCCCTTCCGACTGCTGGAGTGAGTGCTAGCGGTCGGAAGGCACTTTATAATGATTGAGCGCTGGGAGGACGCGATGCTTAGACTTAACGAACTCGCCCTCTCTCCAGAGTTTGCTCTAGCATTTGCTAGTGGCGTCATTCAGCCTTCGCACGTTATTGGCGGCCCCGATAGTCAACAAAATATCGTCCCGCCGACCAAGCCCCCCACGGCAAGTTTTGGGAAAGGTAGTCACAGGATCAAGGTATGATCAATTGGCTGCACAGGCGCGAGAGCTTCAAACAAGCGCATCCAATTTCACTAATTTCAAGGGAACCAGAGGGAGAAGAAAATGTCTAACAAGATGGTGATGATTGCGGGCGCAACTTGTTTCACACTGCTTGCGGCCTGCGACGATACGAGTACATCAAGCGCGTCCGCCGAGCTCACGCCGGCTCAGCAGGCGTGTTTGCGAGATGTAGCCAATACGACAAACAATTCGCAAGTCGTGGTGCTCTCATCCGCGTTTAGCGAGGCGGGAACACAGGTCACCGTAGGCGTTGGCGAGGATCGTGCTCCTTGGAATTGCATTGCTTACAGTGATGGCGCGACAGCTGGTATCGAGTTCCTGGGCGACGAAGGCGCATTGTGACCTGTCTGCTGCGTAGCTGAAAACGGCTGCGCAGCACTGGCTTGATCTGCTGAGGCTCGACTTGGTTTGTAGAACCACCATCATCGTATTCGCGGTCCTGTACCAGTTGGCGTTGGTTGCATTCTTGACGGGCACATTTGGCTGGTTGGGACAGGAACGAGACCCTTTGTCCGGAGTGTTCCTACTACCGTTGGGACTACCTTGGATACTTGTAGCGGACTTAATTTCGGAGTCCGCCAAGCCGTGGTTTGCAGCGATTGCGCCGATGCTCAACATTTTGGCGCTGGTTTTCATTTGCAGATGGGCTCGCAGTTTACACCAGAAATGAAGGCGGAGCTCTGTCTCACCAAAAGGGAGGAACACATGGGAAAAGTGATCTTGGGAATTGTGATCGGGCTCGTCCTCGGCGTGGTTGGGGCGATGACCTTGGGTGGTGGGGCCGCGATGGGTGTCGGCGTTGCAACAGGCTTGTCCGCCGGTGTCTGCTCCACATTGAAAGGAGCACAGGCCGAGAACCTGATCACCGCTGACCAAGCGGACCAGATTCTCAACCGCGTTAATTCCGAGATGGCGTCACTGCAAGGAATTGAAACGACAGATGAGATCGTCGGCAGTGCACAGGCATGCGATGAATTTCTGTCAAAGTTACAAGAAGCGAAGTGACGTTCCGCTTTGTACGGAACAAGACTGTAAGTACAAGCCAACGGAGAACCATCTGATGAAACCCTTTTTAATCAAACTCTTCACACCCATGTTCGCAATCGCGGGCACTGCTGCTTTTGCAATGTCAGAAGCCGACGATGCGTGTATTGACCATTTGCGGCAGGTGGGAGGACCAGACGGTCAATCAGGTACGATTGAAAGTTCACAGTTCTCGGAAGCCGGTACGCTGGTCATGCTGCGAGATGCAGGTGGAACACTTTGGCGCTGCATCGCGTACAAGGATGGAAGCATCGGCGAGATGTCGGTTGTCGAAGCGATGGATGATGGCGGTGGAGCAGCGGCAGGCGCCTCCAGTTCTACCGGTAGCCAACGTGTCAAATTCGATGCTGGCTCTACCGGCGCTGAACTCGTTGGTGAACTCGCGCCCGGAGCGTCGCAGCAATATATTCTCGGTGCCAAAAACGAACAGTTCCTTTACGTCCGCGTTGCTCCGCGAAATGGCTCTTTGGACTACGTTATTCGTAACCCCGATGGTTCTGAACTGTTAGGATTGATGTCGGCGGACAAGGAGTATCGAGGACAGCTTTGGCAAACTGGTGACCATGTCGTTGAAGTTATTAACCGGGGAAATGCGCAAGTTGACTACAACGTCATATTTGGAATCGAGTAAGACCACGCGTGAGTTGCACTGGATTTTTGGATTGCTGGAGACCAGAAAAGGAGAGAAGAAATGAGAACCAATCTATCGCTGCTTGGAGGCGCAGTTTGTGCCCTTGCTTTGGCGGCATGTGACGATAACGGGGGATCAGTGGATACTGGGTCGCCAACCGTCGGCAGTTCAAGCAACCTTTCGTCTTTTGAAGGTGCGCGCGCCGGTCAGGCTGAAATGGGGATTCAGAATCTTGGCTTTGAGCTCATCCGCAGCGAAGGTCTCACCTCGTACTGGTTCAACCGGAATACAGGCGCTTGCGCGCGCATTACTACATCTGAGGGTCGGTATTCAGATGTCACCATGCTTCCTTCCTCCGACTGCTGAATTTTGTCCGGATTAGTTTATAAAAGTGAAGGAGGCTGAGAAATGCACTTCGATCTTGCACACGCTGTGGTGACTGTTGCAGCTTTGATAGTCACAAACCTGGCATTGAAATCTGCCGGGGTGATCAACGAAGAAAACAAACACCAATGGAACTGGAAAGTTGTTCTGGCCTACTTCGTAGCCGTCTTTCTCATCAATCTGGTGTGGCCAATTTGAAACTTCAGGACGAAAAGCCAACCGCCCACCTTACATGGTTACCGTGAACGAGCCTCTCCGCGGGACACCCGGCAAGAAAAGCGTGAGCATCGCTGGCTGAAAACAGAAAGGAATACGCATGCGGTTTTTGACGTCCCTCATATTCATTGGTGTTCTTGCAACCGCAGCGAATTCTGATGTGACCAGTCGAAACGGTGGCCCAAGCAACAGTCAAATGCTTTCAAAGGGTGGCGACGGAGGAGTTGATGGTGTCGCTTTTTTTCGCCCAGTCTTAAGCGGAGTATTGTATCGCTCTGGTTTCAAAGGCGGCGACAAGGACCGAACGGGCCTGAGTGAAGGACAACGCGAAACTTTGTGCAGTGAAGGGTTTTCCACCGGGTTTTACGCCGACTTTGGCAAAAACACTGAGTACGGTCGCACCAGTTGTGGAAACGAATCCTTTGACTATCAAAGTGCCAGATCCTCCCGACCCGGTGCCGTCATGGCTTCCATACACGAGGTGATTGAAAACCCTGGAAAAGGCCCTGTCCTGGTGCACTGCATGTGGGGCGTTCATTCCTCGGGTGCATTGTCGGCAATGGCGCTCGTTCAGTTTTGCGGTTGGACGGAGGAAAGGGCCAAGGAATATTGGAATGATGCCCGAAACGGGGCGCCTTGTTCAGGCGGATGCGACCAGTGGATTGACACAAAATTCTCCAACTTCAGTGTCGACCCAAAGTTGAAAATCTCCACCGAACAACAGGCAGCGATTTGCCCTAAATGATACCGGGAGGACTATCCAAATGAAGTTCAATCTTCTGGGGTCACTTGCTCTCATTGCACCCACTGTCTTGTGGGCGAACGACGATGTTCTCGGTGAAGCCACGACATTTGATAGTCCCAACGGCGTTACTGAACGCTGTATTCGGATCGAAAAAGTTCCAACGGGCGTGTACAAGAACAGCGATCTTGAGGAAGAAACTGCCTATTGCGAGATCGATTTCTATGCCTCCGAAATTGCTATTTGCCCAAAAACCTGGAGCACCAGCCCAGGAATGGCCGTCTACGATATCTCGGAAGGACCTTACGTGGGGAACCGTTCTGAATTCGAGAGAAACGCCTGCAAAGAGGGGAAGGCAGCAAAAGATCTGGCCAAGGACAGGGTGGCTAAATTCAAATCCACCATGAACCAAAAGGGCACCAGTGGAACCTTTTCCACCTCTTCGCTGCTTTACTATCATTTCTCCAGATATTTCGACACGACTGTAAAAGTTCCAGTCGCCGTTTGGCGAAGCATGGACGCCCAGGCGCATTTTTCCGAGGTTGCAGAGCCTGGCCTTGCGATTTCTGGTGGCTCTCATGGCGGGCGCATGAACCATGAAGGCTGGCGGGTCTTTGCAGCTGCGGACGCCGATCCGAACTCATACCAACCGACCGATGATCTATTCACCGCAGATCGAACGCAGATTTACGGCGTACTGCTTGATAGTCCTGGGCATCGATACGGTTCGGAAATCAACGGCACTCGCAAGTCTGGTTGGGGGAAAGGCCAAAACCGTGACTTTCAGGAAACCCCCGCTTTCTTGGCTTTGCGTTCTTCGAAACCCTTGTCAGAGGCCATTGCAGAGGGCGTCAGAGAAGGCAGAAAAGACCGGATGATCAACAAGGATCTCGGCCCCGATGTCAGCGACCAACAGATGGCATTTTGGATGCAAGAACTTACCGAGATTGTTCTCCTCGATTTCATCTTTAGCCAGCAGGACCGCGTAGGAAACATAGACTTTACACCCTATTGGTATTGGGTCGAAGACGGAAAGCTGAAGCATAAGAAAGCCAAGCACCATGAGCCAAACGATGGAGACGTTCCCGCCGACGCGTTATTGATCCGTCGCAGCAATCTAAACGACAACGATGCTGGTGGGCGTGTCGAGTATGCCAACTTCGCGAAATCTACCCAAATGCTGGAGAAAATTCGCCACTTCTCTCCAAGCACGTATCGGCGCTTGGTTGCTTTGAATAGTGATCTTCAATCTCAAGGTCTCGTCTACGGCTGGTTGTCGCGGAGCCTTGGGTTGTCAGATAGGCAGATTGCCCAAGTTGTGAAAAACACCGAGCTGGCAACGTCCATTCTCTGGGACAATTGTTCTAATGGTGATTTGATGTTCGACTTGGATCCTGTCGCATTCTTTTTGAGAAACGACACCGAGGTAGAGGCTGTGGACTGTAATGCCCCGTAAGCTTTCCACCCTTTTTGCGGCGTTCATTTGGACCGCTCTGCTCGCCAGCAAAGCGGCGGCATTGGATGTCATCGTCATATCGGATCTGAATGGAAGCTATGGTTCGGTAAGATACGATGCCCGCGTCGACAAAGCGATTGAGCGCATAATCGAGATTGATCCCGATTTGGTTATTTCGACCGGAGATATGGTTGCGGGACAGCGCATTCCCAACTTGTCCGACAAACAGGTCAGGGAGATGTGGAAGGCGTTTCACGAGGCCGTATCAGATCCTTTAGAGGCTGCCGGCATTCCATTTGCGGTCACGCCTGGAAACCACGATGCCTCCGCCTACCGTGGTTTCGAGCGTGAAAGAAAAATATACGCAGAGGAATGGGCACCAAGAAAACCAGACGTCGACTTCTTGGTTTCGGATGACTACCCGTTCTTCTACGCGTTTGAGATGCAGGGCGTAACGTTTGCATCTTTGGATGCTACGACCTTAGGGCCGCTATCCGGTGATCAACAGGACCGACTTGTGGAACTGGGTGCAAATGGAAATCCGGTTGTCACTTTCAGTCACCTCCCACTTTGGCCCTTCGCGATCCAGCGCGAACGCGAAATCATCGGTGACCCAACACTTGAAAAAATCTATTTGGAAAGCGGTGTCGTTCTGCATCTGTCAGGCCACCATCATGCCTTCTATCCCGGTTGGAAAGACGGTGTAGCTTACGTCTCTCAAGCTTGTTTGGGAGGTGGCCCACGACGGCTAATTGGCGATAACGCCAGATCGCCTCACAGCTTCACTCATGTTACATTCCAGCCAGACGGAGAGTTTGGGATAGCAGTATACCGAGGACCTGATTTCGAAAGGTCGGTAAACTTCAAGTCGCTCCCGCAAGAGATCAGATCCCCGAATGCGGTGTTGAAACGCTTAGACCTTGTGAAATGACTAGAGGTTGAGTTTCAGTTCAACTTTTTCAGGAACCAGATCGTTTATCATCTCTTCTATCCGGGCTTCTGAAAGTCCACCCGAAGTAATGAAAAGCAATGAAACGCGAGATTTTCCAGGAACGTGGTGTTTTCTGACCAGCTTCCAGCCAGCGTCTGCCGCCATAGCTTCAATGGCGCCGCTGACATTCAACGAGTGCTCTTCGTCTGAAGCTTTGAGCGAAACTTCCACGCCCTTGTTTCGCCCTCCCAGCCAAATGAAGCACCAACACACAATCGCCACCAAAGTGGCCATCAACGGCAAGCCCAGACCGACCGCAAGACCAAGAACAGTCACGATTATCATTTCGACAGTGTCCACCGGATCATCGAGATTGGAGCGGAACCTGAGCAACGCGCCGATGCCAAAGATAACGAAACCGATCATTGAACCGTGCTGAACTACCAGAAAACCAACCGCCATGCCGATAAGCGCATATAGAAAGAAAAGCCTTGGCATAACTATGTCGCGGACGCTTCTACGGGCTTTACGTCTCACCGGATGATAGACGATCAAACCAGCCAGAAGGATCGTGACGATCACATCGAGAGTGAAGAAATACAGTTCCTGTTTGCCACGAAACTGCGTCCACCGGCGTTCGATAACGATTTCCGACCCCGAAGCCCCGGCCAGCATCGTCGCAGGGTCGACTTGTGACACCGCAGCACCTGGCAACAGCAGCATCAACAACACGGTCACAAATGTGAGGGTCGTATTCAACTTGTCTTCCTTCCTGCTCACGCCAAAGGCTTACGCTTCACCAAAGGCACATCGTGCCCTATTCAATTCAATCGCAACAGGCGGGATCAGGTAAAGAGATTACAGTGCATTCTTCGGACATCGTATCCGGACTGTGATACGAACGCTGATACAGGAATGTGGTCCAAGCGCGAGAGAATCCAATGACAGAAAACAGATTGTTTTCGTCAAAAGCTGAAATTTCACGGTGTTTCTGCAAACTTAGACGACTCGCTGTTGCGGCCAGCTTGGTTGCGGCAGCCTTCTTGCCTTGGACCGATTTTGCCTGCGCCGAAAGTGCTGAATTGGTTCTGGTCGATAAATTCAAGGTGGCAGACAAATCAGAGGGATTTTCAGAGCCTTCCGGTTTAGCAATGTCTAACGCTGGAGGCTTCTTGTGGTCTGTAAGTGATGCCGAACCTAAACTGCACCTACTCGGTGTCGACGGGGTATTAGGAAACTCTTTCAAGTTGCCAGCATTGGCAGGATCAGATTTGGAGGGTGTTGCACCTCGAAAAGATGGGTCTGTTTTGGTGCTTCAAGAAACTGACCGATCAATCCTAGTCGTTCACCCAACTGACCCCATTCAACTGACTACAATACCTCTCGCATCTCTTAAAGGTTACCCGACCGCCGCTGCATTACTCATCGACAACCCTTTGAACAAGGGCCCCGAAGGCATCGCCGTTGACCCGGAATCTGGGCGGGTCTTCGTTGGCATTGAGGGACAACCAAGGTTGTTAATGGTGTTATCGCCAGAGCTAGACGAAATTATTGAGATCATTCCTCTAGCCCGCAATGCAGGTTTTATCTCCGAGCGTGTAGATGATGATGAACTGGATTTGAGTGGCCTGGCATGGTCCCGGTCCTCGCGTTCTCTTTGGATTGTGAGTGACAAAAGCCGTCAGATCTTCGTCTACAATCCAAAATCCAAATCAGTAAAGTCTATCAGTTTGACGTTCACAGAAGATGGAAAACAAAAAGAGGTTAAACATCCCGAAGGGATCGCTCTCGATGAGACCAGAGGGCTTCTCTATATCCTGACGGACGATGCCAAGAAATCGCGGCTTTATGTTTTTGAGCAACCGGAGTTGTGAGGACTGTCCTACTAGTTCTCTACTCTAACTGGTTGAGAAGCGGGGTTGTGTAATTGAGCGCCGCCGTATGTGCGGCGTACTAAGTAATTCTGCGCTCTGTTCGATATGTTTCTTAAAAACATCACCCATCAATGTATTCGAATAGCGTCAGGTTCACATATGCGAACCACGTAATAACATCGGGCTTCAACATGCTCAATCACGCTAAGGTTGTAGAAAATGCCCGTAACCAACTCGGTTGTAATTGCGATCATTTGCACTTTTGTGGCCATTGTTTCAGTGCCAAAATACAGCATTGCACAAACTTGGGACATAGCATCACACCACTCTGTCAGCGGCGTAACGGTGTATGATACTGATGAGCTGTTAACGTTTGCCGGTCAGTTGGCCTTTAATCGGGCAGGGCGCATCACAGCGGTGGAGGTCGCATCAACGATCACTCAGATCTACCGAGAAGACGGTTATTTCTTGGCTGAGGCCTGGCCCGGTCCTGATGGGCAGAGCATAATTGTTGATGAAGGGCGCATTCAAACCATCGAAATTGAAGGTGTAGATACGCGCACGTTCCAAACCCTAGAAAGGATTTTTCGCCCTCTCACAACCGCATATCCCATGACGCTAAAACGATTTGAGCGGGCGGTGATGCTGGCCGAGGACATACCTGACTTGGAATTGTCGACCGAACTTGACTACCCGGATCAGGCTGGTGCGCGGCTGAGAGTGTTGGGAGAACCACTGCGCAAACAAGCCGGCAGCGCGACACTCGACAACCCTCCGCGTGAGCTTGGAGAAGCGCTCAGCTTCTATGTCGTACAAGAGTTTTATTCGATGCTGACCGTCGGGGATTTGCTGCGATTTGAGGGGTCAGGTAACTACAATTGGGACAAAGACGACGAACACTCTTTATGGGGCGCTGTTACCTATCGCACACCGCTGCACAGCAATGGTCTGTATGGTGAGATCTTCTACGGGAACATAAATGCAAAACGTGACCTCTCGGGTGATTTTGCAAGAACAGATATTGATGGCGAGAACTTCACCGTCGCGTTGGGTTACCCCGTGATCCGAGATGTGGCCCGCTATGGCTATCTGCTGCTGGATTATCGCCTTTCCGAAGCGGACTCAGTCAGTGGCGGCGTTCCATTGTCTAGTGACGCGAGTGTCGTTGGCCTTACATATCTTTACGGGCAAAACTATCCAAAAGGACAAGCTCTGGAAGCAGGGTTAACGCTGTCTTTTGGCGATAATGAAAACGACACCACAGACGCAAGCTTTGACGACGGGGACTCTTCGTTCTGGCATCTTCGAGGCGGCGTCGGATACGAAAGCCCATTAACAGCCTTATCGCCCAACACTGCGTGGCGGACAGAAATATGGGGGCAGTACACGACGGACAGATTGCCATCTGTCGAAGAGTATTTCCTTGGTGATCGTTATGCTTTGCGCGGATATCGGTTTGACGAAGTGGACGGTGATTCCGGGATTTCCGCGACTTTCGAAGTGTCTCACTCCTACTTTCCGAGCTCGCAAAGCATTCATCGCTTAACGCCATTTGTCTTTTTCGACGTGGGTTACATCTCGAACAACGACCCTGCGAGTTTTGAAGTTGATAATGCTACACTAGCCTCAACAGGTCTGGGTTTGGACATTGAGTTTAAGCGAAACCTATTCCTGTCCGGATATGTCGGTGTCCCTTTGAGAGACGGCCCTTTGACCGAATCTGGCGATCCTGGCGCGTATCTTGCTCTGACAACAAGTTGGTGAGGATGTTATGAAACGGAACCGCATTGCTTTGCTTGCAGCAGCTTGTTTGTTTGCAGAACTGGCCGCTACGCAGGTCGTCGCGCAGGGAAATCATTTCGGGTGGTGCCGAGGCGTAGGGAACCCACACCAGTCGAGCCAAGGGTGCGGGCAGGCTGGTGGGCAAGGGGCAGGTAATCAAGTTACTGGCCCAACTCAGCCGGTGGCAAATCAGTTGCCGCCTAAGGGAACGCAGCAAACGCCCACGTCCGTTGCTGTTCCAGTCCTTGCGCCGGGCGCGGTCCCGAACGCAATTCCCGGTCAGGTTCCTATTGCGACACCGATAGCGGTTCCTGGTCAGGTTCCCACGCCGGTAGTAGCGCCGACCCTAACTCCGCCTCTGGCACCAAACGCGACACCAAACCGGGTTCCGACAGCTGTTCCAAATCAGGTTCCGCCATTGGCCACTGGTCCCACCGCGGTGCCGCCGCAAGTTCCGACTGCGACTCCTAGTCAAGTTCCGATAGCTATCCCTGGCCAGGTTCCGCCTCAACCTACCGGCCCAACAGCGGTGCCGCCACTTGTGCCCACCGCAACACCAAATCAAATACCAGTCGCAGTTCCTGGTCAGGTCCCACCTCAACCCACGGGTCAAACCGCTGTGCCACCGCTCGTCCCGACTGCAACACCAAACCAGATTCCGGTCGCAGTGCCCGGCCGCGTTCCGCAACCCAGCGGCACTACAGCGACACCACCGCTTGTCCCAACCGCAACCCCCAATCAGGTTCCCACGGCGGTTCCTGGTCAGGTTCCACAGTTGACACCGAAACCTACGGCAACTCACGTGGCAGTCCCAGGACATCCGAATCCACAAGGCGTCGTGACAATCATGCGTCCTAAGCCGAGGCCGACAACCGGTACTGTCCAGCAACCTGGCACAACACAAGTGACCCACCATTTAACCCACCAAAGAAATGCGAAGAAACACGATCACGTCGCAGCAACACCTGGACGACATGACCCGCACGATTTACCGAGATTCCGCAACGCGGCGGCCAAGGAAGACTGGGAATGCGTTGCCAGCGGATTTGGACAGCGCCGGTATGATGCTGGGCGAGGCGTGTTGCTGAACAACGGAGCGTTGCGGCACCTCGGAAACGTGGACGCAATGGCCCGGGATGTACCTGCTCGTCATCCAAAACACTCTGGATGCATTATTTCGGTTAAACGAAAGCGGCAGTAGCGCCAGTCTGGTAAAGGTACATCTAGAAACCTTAGAGGAATTCTTCCGAGTGGGAAGCTGGTTTCCAACCAAGGTTAAGTTGAAGAATAGACATCAACCGAAGGTGTCATCTCTCAGAAGGTTAATGAGGCATACAATATGCCTTTCTGATTGCTGTTTGGGCATCCGGCTCGGATCATCGGTTGCCTCAAAAAACCGATTGGGAAATTCGCAAAAGAGCGAAACCTCTACGAGAAGGAGTCCTCCATGAGTGCTAGATTGGTACTTTTGCTTGCTGCCGTCGGCCTCGTGCCAATTGCGTTATCATACGGTCTGATGCCCGGCAGTTCGATCCCAGTTTTGCTGGGATTTCCTGTGGAAGGGACGAACCAAACCCACGTGTTCCGAGCGATTATGGGTCTTTATCTGGCAAACGCTTTGTTTTGGTTAGCGGCTGTGGCGAAACCAGATTTACAACAACCGGCGCTTTGGGTTCTTTTTTTGTTTATGTCGGGACTGGCAGTTGGACGCATGCTAAGCATTCTTATCGATGGAGTTCCAAACGGGGTACTTCTATTTTTTCTTGCGGCCGAGATAGCTTTTGCAGCTCTGGCGGCGGTTTCCCTGAGAAAAGTACAATGAAACAGGAAGTGTTAAAGTGCTGAGGTTTTTCTTTGTTCTCTCGATGATTACAACCGCGTCGGTTTCGACCTCCGGTCTGGCACAATCGTCATCTGTTCAGACTGCGGTGGACAAAAACTTTTTAGAGCTTGAGACTGCCGTTGTCGAAGCCGGAACTACTCCAATCGCATCGATAGATCACGCGCGTTTGGCCAAAGCTGAAGGCGTAGAAATGCCAGCATCACGTGTACTCATTTTCTCTGATCCAGAGATAAACACGCCCATTCTGGAAGAGAACGTACGAGCAGGTCTGGACCTTCCTTTTCGCGTTCTCTCATTCGATCAGAATGATCGCCCGCAGATCGCCTATACAGACTCTCAGTTTCTCAAAGTGCGGCATGGTCTGAATGACACCCAAGCGTTAAATACGTTTGAGAGCAAGCTGCTCGAAGTTCTGAACGGCTTGGATGCAGCACCAGCGCCAACCAGCGAATTGTTTGCCGACTATGGGGTCATCGAACTGCGATCTCAGCTCAGCGTACCAGAGGCAGTCGAACGTCTCAGGACAGCCGTAATGGGGCAGGACGATACTGTCTGGTTTGGGGAAATCGATTTTGCGACCGAAGCTTCCCAACAGGAGGTGGCGCTGCCGGATACGGTTCTCTTGCTGTTCGGCGGACCAGCACCCGGTGGCGTGGCAATGGCGGGCTTTCCGGCAATTGGTTTGGATGCCTTTTGCCAAAAACTACTGGTTTATGCGAATGAAGAGGGCGGCTCCGTAGTCATTTTCAATGACATCGCTGCCTTGGCGGAGTTGCACTACGGTTCCTCTGCCGAGCCTCATCACGGTTTGAACAAACGACTTACCTCAACATTTCGCACTGCAATTGAGTAGCCGCTGGTTGGAAGTCACAATTTTTCTGAATTGCTATATTCCGTATTTAGCTGCCCATTCTGGGCTGGGTACACTGCTCAAATTGAATTCAAAAAATGCTCTATTTCCACTAGGGCTTTAGGCCAGGCAGGATCATACTCTGGCATCGTATTGTTTGCTGTCTCAAGGCCAATAAAGCGCGCATTCTCGATGCCGGAGGCGAATATCCTACCTTGTTCTACACTGTGCATCCTGTCTCGATTAGCGTGCATGACCAGAGCCGAACAGGTGATCCGCAGAAGTAAATCGGTTACGTCGACCCCTGCGACCAGTGGTCCAATCTTGAGCCAATCCTGATGGACCTCGCTTGCATCGCAATCCAGCCTTCGGCAGGTATAATGCGAATATGACAAGAGATATTGAAGCTAACGCTCAGAAAATCGCTGATGCCCTGAGCTCTGCCCAGCAGATATCTAAACTGTCTTCAGAGGCAGAACGGCTAACGCTGGATGACGCATATTCGATTGCAAGTCGCGTCCGAGAGCTTCAGGGCAAAAAGAGAGTCGGCCGAAAAGTCGGCTTCACGAACCGCACGATTTGGCCTGTTTATGGTGTGGATCAACCCATTTGGGGAGAGGTCCACGCAGATGGGCTGTTTTCGACTGATCAGCCGGTAAACTTGGCAAGGTATTCAGAACCGAGGATTGAACCAGAAATCGTACTAGGCCTTGGCTATGTCCCGACGGCTGAAATGAACAATGAGCAGTTGGCAGGTTGCGTGGAGTGGGTCGCTCCGGGATTTGAAATTGTTCAATCGATTTATCCCAAATGGAAATTCTCGTTCGAAGACTCAATCGCAGCACAAGGACTGCACGGCTGCCTTGTTCTTGGCGACAAAATCGCGGCGACGCATGATGTTTTGATCGGCTTGGCCGAAGTGCCACTAACATTGTTCAAGGGCACCGAGGCTATCGAGTCCGGCAAGGGGGAAAACGCGCTTGGAGGCCCAATTGAAGTCCTGGCTCATCTTGTGTCTCTGCTCTCCGAAGCCGACCAGCTTCAAGGAGGCGAGCTGGTTACAACCGGTACTTTGACAGACGCATGGCCAGTGTCTCCGGGTGAAGAATGGTCAGCTGGTTTTGGTGGCGTGATGGACACCGAGCTATCAGTACGATTTACATGAGGCTTTGGTAGAGTGGTGACGCCGACTGCACCAAAGAAAAGTTACTCTCAATAGCTGACCATGATGGTCTTCCACTGGTTTCATCAATTCTGGGATGCAAGTTACACCATGCTATCCAAATCAGATTACATGATGTTTCTCAGGCACCCCGCCTGGCTATTGTGCACCAAATCTCTGGCAAGTAATTGATCGGTGAGGATCAAAAGCTCTAAACCGAGGCTTCTAAAGATATTTGGCAGTAGCAATGTGCTCTCATTGTGCTTCAACAATCTAGAGTGCCGCACTTCCACGAAGAGCCTCCGACCATCAAAACAAATGACTTCAAAATCAGGAGTGTAGGGTTTTGGCTTGTATCCCGTTCCTTTGAACTTGGTGATGAGCTCCGCTTTTGTTGGATAAACACGACCTGATTTCAGATCGAAAGTGCAGGGTTGCGGCCTGACGGCTTTAACCTTCGGATGCAGGTCGCAACCAAAGGCAAAACTTGCCTCCAATCCACTTTCAGTCTGGATCACGCCCTGTGCTTTTCTTGCGGACAAGAAATGGGACTTCTTTTTTTGCCCTCTTCGCCAAGCTTGGCGCGCAGGGATTTCTGCTCTACTGTCGATTTTCATAGGGTATTCCCTACAATATCAGCGTCGTCTTTTACAATTAATTGTTGACGTTGTACAATAATGGTGAACTAACCGATGCGAAAAAGCAACGGCCTCGAAGACGTGGCAAAAAAAGATAATTGGATAGATTTTGGTGAGGCCCTAGCAGAAGCGGTCGAAAACCCAATAAAATATGACCTTCGCACATCTTCGGAAGTTCTGAATATGGTGGCGGAACTAAGAGGGAAGCGTGCTCATACCCTGAGAAACCCGCTCGAAGCATACAAGTGGTTAAAAAAGAGATTTCCTGACGTAGAAAAAGATAGACCAGCTTGGTTGGGTATGACCCTGGTCATGTTTTTGATGAAAATAGAAGAACTGGATCCGACCACTGCTGAAAGACTAGCGCCCCAGGTCTTCGGCGGACAAATGAGACAAGTCGAGCTAAAGGCCGAGTTCGACCGACTCCGACAGGAGCGAGCAGAAAAGCACTCAGATACAAATCTTTCAAAACTATCCTCTCCTCAACGCGCGCAAATTTTTGATCAAACTGTTTTCTCTTTTCTCAGGGTATATGGCCCCAAGATGTTCGAATCCGATAACGCGGTGCTCAAAGACGGAAGGAGCCTAGGTTCATTGTATCCTGACTACGTCATCGAAGTTGATGGGAAGCCCAAAGTAGCGGTCGAAATAAACGCGCACAGGACGAGAGTAGAAAGACAGTTCGCAATAAACACACTTGGCTATCTTTGGCTCCTTAGGAGACTTGTACCAGAGGCGCTCTTAATCGTACCTCAAGACTCTGGTTATGACCTAAAACATCTGGCAAAGCTCCGAGATGAAATTGGCCTTGATGGAATTCGTTTCGCAACATTACCAGAAGCTGGAGCCAAGCGTTTTGAAGACTTGGTGGTTCAGGAGTAAGTAACGGGTCAAGGATAGTCGATCCAGATTTGTGGTCGCTGGGCTGCTTATTTAACAACCATATCTTTGCCAGTTGCAAAGTCGTAAGCCTCCGGACTTGGCCCATCTGTTCTCAACCGAAGAAGTCTTTCCTTTCCTTCTGTCAGGCTCGGGATATGGCCAGCCCGGATTGGCCAGATATTCGTCTGTCGAGTAGCAGCCCAAATCGGACATTCACATTTAGACCTTGCAGTTTCCAAGACGCCAAAGAGCGAACTTTTGCAAGAGGCTACACCCGATACCAGTTTTCAACGTCTCGGGTAGCTTCCTCGACTGTAAAAGTAGCCTCTACCTCTGCGACTACACACCGTACTTCATCCGAGCTTGCATTGAGTTCTAAAATACTCGCCCCCAGATCATGGGCTGACCCGGCATTTGAAAAAATCGTATCGACCCCAATTCTGATGGCGTTTCGATGTTGCAGTAGGTGCTCAAAAAACCGCACATAAATCATCTCCTCGTACGGAGAATGACTGTCCGCTTCTGAGATCAAACCCAATTCTGCGGCCTTGGTACACGTCAAACGCCAAGCCAGCTCCATTGTCGATGGAGGCGCATCTCTGGCCTCATCAGGGTGTTTTGGGTTCGCAAACGTAGACCTTCGGATGGCTTCGAGATTGGCACGCAAGCTCATTGTAGGAACAGGATAGATGAATGTGGTTTCCTCGGATGCTAAGGCTGGTTCAACCTGATCCGGCTGCGCCTGGATGAACTCGGAAAACCTGTTTCCGATGATAGGGACTTCACCGACAATCATGTCTGTGGGATCGGTGGTCTCTGCGAGCCATCGCGCCAGGGCTCTCCGGCCCCACAATCCGGCTGCCTTTCGGATCAACGGATGAGTTCCATCTGAAACATCTGGATACTTTGCGAGTATGTTTTCGGTCTGAAACGCCGCGAGTCCTGTATCCCACCGCATGATATGTACGCGTCGTCCCAACGAGACCGAAATGGATATATGCTGGCGCAACAGAAATGACTTTCCAGACGCTGGTAATCCAGTGAAGAAAACCATGCGGCAACGACGTGCAGCGTCGGCAAGGTGTTTTCCAATCTCGGTTTCCGCAAAACTGTCGATAGAAATTGCGTATCTCCTAATTTGGTGTCAGCCGCAGACCGGAGCGGCAAGCGTTCACCACCTCCAAAATTGTTACCCAAGAAATCCGGCGATTTCACAGATAAATTGTCAACCTAAATTGCCCCAAAGCCCAGGCTGAGAGCTTTCCATTGAACATAGATACTTCGGGGCTCGCAGCAAATCCATGGCGCGCCCGGCTTAGACGGCAATATCAGCTCCTAGGCGTTACCAGGATGATCCGACCAGGTAGATAAGGTTGATGAAAGACACGCTGCATTACCCATGGGGACTGGCTAGGCGATGCCTGCTATGGGTTTCAATTACTGCTCGCAGCTCAAACCGGACCTTCATTACGAGCTCTACATCCTCCGAGATGCGGAGCAAACTGCCGTTCGCTTTCATCAGCGCAATGCCTGCATCCGGTAAGCGGTATTCTCTCAGGAAGGGCTCAACTATTTGGGAAATAGCAAGGTAGCTACAAGTCTTACGCCCCAACCGTCAGGTCCACTATCTGGGCCGTCGGCCCAGTAGCGTACTCCCCCGCCTACGCTGACAAGTTGATCCCCGAGTTGGGTAACTTTGGTGACAACACCGTTGATTGGCACAGACCATTGATCGGTTTCCCAGTTGTAGGTGGACTCAGTGTTTAATGTGAACGTCCACGCGTTCGAATTTGTGTAGGAAATAAACGGCTGTAAGAACGTCTGGTTGATGTCGGTATCACCATCAATGTCCCAGATGTGATTTGTCAAGCCACCATATGTCCACTGACCCTGCTGTTTGAGTGCCACGCCGGTAACTCCAGCACCCCACTCTCCGAGACCTAAGCTGTTATCTGTCGACGTTGGCAGCAGAAAAACGGGGCCAGCCCCCCAGATCCAACCGCCCGCACTTGGTTTTTTGGGCGAAAGGAAAAAGCTTTGAACAGTATCTCCTAGCCCAGTCTCGGATCCAGAACCCGGCAAGCCACCATCTATGGAGGCAATTGGAAGAATTGTTCGGGATATGAGGTTCCAATCATCCGTAAGATCAAAGGGAACAACCGGTTGTACGTTTAATATCCAATGCGAACCATTTCTGTCGGCACCCAAATTCTGATCATAATTCAGCTGGAATGGTACACTAATGAGAGCGGCCACGGGGTTAGCAAGTTGCTTTGCTAGTTCTTCTTCCCGGGACTCTGCCCACGCAGTACCAGAAAGGGCACCAATCCCGGCAAGTATGGAGCAGCGTAGCAACCTGAGGTTCATAGGCGGTCTCCTCTTAGCTGGCCGTTTTCTCATGGGTGGCTTGCACTTGAGATCGCCAGGTTGGCAATGACGTCAATGGCCCACTCACAGTCCGCCGCCGCCGAACTGGATGACATTATCCAGCACGGTTGACTTATAGCCAAAATACTTGATCGAACATGGCTTTCAGACTGTCTCCATAAGCGTATCCGAAAGCACATCCTCGGAGAGGGCCCCCGGTGCGCCTATGGCGACAAGCCTTGTTTCGGGTTTGCGGTCACCCCATGTTCCATCCCGTGCGATGTCCATACGTTTTCCAACGACCTGAACAAGAATGCGATGATCCGGATCCTCCTCACTGAAGACAAAACCCTTGAGACGATAGACATCACCGGGAAGCTTCCGAATAGCGCTGCGGAGAGAGGATAGGCTTATGGGGTGTTCAGCTTTCATCATAGTTGTTGAAAAGCTGTCTGAATGATCAGCGTGGAGGCAACCGCAGTCGGGGCCATGTTCATGATGATCGGGTATTTCTGTGTGTAGCTGTTCGGCGGCAAAGCGACCGACTGAAAGAAGTATATCCAGTGGGACGTCCGCATTGACAGCTTCGACCAAACGATAGCGACGGAAGCGAGACCCGAGCCAATCGTGCACCCTTTGAACAGCGGCCCTGTCGACAAGATCGACTTTGTTCAAAATAACCATATCTGAGAACGCGATTTGACGCAGCTTCAGTTCCATTTGTTCCGGCGCAGCAAAAAGCTGTTCCGCATCGACCAGACACATAAGGCTGTCCAAGCGGATCATGTCCCGAAACTTCTGATCGGTAAATGTCATCGCAATTGATGACGGATCCGACACTCCACTTGCTTCAAGGACGATGTATTCCGGTTTCTCGGGCCGGGCGAGAACGGCTTCCACCGTTTCGATCAAGTCATCTCGTATCGAGCAGCAAACGCACCCATTCGCGAGGCTCATGACGTCATCTTCGAGGCCGACCACCAAGTCTGCATCGACGTTTATGGATCCAAAGTCATTTACAAGAACCGCAACCCGCAACCCGTGATTGCCTGTTAGGATCCGGTTCAAAAGTGTAGTCTTACCGGCTCCAAGAAAGCCGGTAAGGATCGTTACGGGGATCGCAGAAGTCGAACCAAATTCAATCATTGTTCGATCTCCTCTCAGTCTTCATCACGCGAGCCGATTACATCCGAAACTTTGATGGTAAAGTCCTGCGGCCAGTCCCCGCCGGGTGCTCGGAAAACGTCAGTTGGGTAGTATTCGCGTGGATCGATCTCCATATCACGGTACTTCTGGTCTTGCTGATCTGCTCGGGTGAGCCTCGGATTCGGTAATGTGATTTCATCCGGAAGCTCAATACGCCCGGCCTCGGCTGCCGCAGCCAGTTCACGAAATGGTGGCACAGTACCGGATTTTCCGGGCAATGCAGCTTTCCTGTACCAGATTGCATCCTTGGTCACGTTCACAACGGCTACATCGAGACCCCATTGGAACAGACCGTCGTAGTGGGCGCGAATACCAGCCAGCATTTCAGCGTCAATGTCTTCGTCCTGGGTATAGTGTGTCACCATTCCCAAACGCGGCCTTGTGTCAGCAAAGAGCTTACCCACGGCATAGTGGGAGGTGTGATGCGTATCGATAGTGTAATTAAAGAGATCCTGTGGGATACCGTATTTGTAAGTCATCAACTGACCAATATCCTGTCCCGACATTTCGGTTACAAAGACATCAACGCCTTCGCCGTATTTCCGTGAAAGCTCATCCGGGCGTCCATCGCCAGTCCATACAAAGCTCAGACCGTTCCAATCGAGCCGATAACCAACTGCGCCGTCCTTGGCATGACTGCGCGGCCAGGACCGAACAGTCACACCTTCTTGGTCATAAACGATGCCACCTTCTTGGCGGAAATCGAACTCGTTGACCTCGATCTCATAGCCGTCCCCAATCGGGAACACATCAAAGGCCTCCAGATGCCATTTGAGCATCTGTTGCATGCCTTTGACCATACCGGCTGTGCCAAGCTCGGGTGTTCGACCTGACGGCCCATGGATGCGTAGTGGCGTGTAGCCACCCGACCAGGCACGGAAGGGGTAAATATACGGAATGTCGGCATAGTGGTCGACATGCAGGTGAGAGATGAAGATGTCGTTGATCAACTGCCCAGGCACTTGCATCGCAATGATGTTGCGGACACAACCGGACCCAAAGTCGAAGAAGAACCGTTTTCCATTCCCCAACTCCACCATGATACAAGTACCCGCCTGATCTTCGCGCGGCGGATATGGTGTTGAGCCGCAGAATGAGATGCGCATCTCATCTGGCCCCAACTCCTCACTAAGCGGAAAATAGTTCGCATTTGAACCAGTCATGTACTTCGTAGGACGGAAGTACTCTGGCAAAGAGATGCCGCCTGCGGGTCGACCACCATATGGGTTCTTGAGTGTTTCTCCAAGTGGACCGTCTCCTTCGTGGGCCTCGGCACTTCCAGCCGCAAACCCAGCTGCCCCTGTCGCAGCCGCTCCAGTTGCCAAGCCCTTAAGAACACTCCGCCGCGACGGGTCTTCAATTTGATCTGATGCCCGAACCTGTTTGTCGTCCTGGTCTTTTCTATTGTCTTCCTTGGTCATGGATTGGTCCTCAGTTGGAAGTATCTCAAAGGTTGCGCTTCAACATCCGGCGAAGCTCGTTGATGAGTTCAGATTTGATGTGGGCCCATTCGGCGCGCTCTGAGGCCGAGATCGATGCGTCTTTCGAAAACGCAGATGCTTTCTTCAGGTCTTCGATGACTTCGCCGAGTAGCGCATCCGTTCCGATACGCCCCGAAAGCACATCAGAAAGTTCTGGAATTTCTTCAATCAGGTCGACCGTCACTGGAAAAGTCCCGACACCCACTATCTATTCTCAAATCAAGATGAGTGCGGTTGACCGCAAAGGCCAAGTGAGTCACCGTGAGTTGGGGGTGAGTTGACATTGAACAAATCCAACGATTTAACAATAAATCAACATGTTGGACAGCCTTCTCCGGAACTCATCCGGGAAGCTCTGAGTCGAATCGTATCAAGCGACGGGTTTCAAGCTTCACCACGACTCACGCAATTTCTCACCTATATAGTCGAGGAATCTCTATCTGGTCGAAGCACTCAGATTAGAGGCAAAGCTATCGCTGTTGAGGTCTATGGGCGGCGCATAGATGGTACTGGTGGTCAAAACCTGGTTCGCGTTGAGGCAAGGCGGCTGCGTCGTCTTTTGCATCAGTTCTACGAAGATCACTGGGACGGCAATGGAGTTCGCATTTTTGTTGACCCCGGCGGATACAAGCCGCGGTTTTCATTCGAACCTGCAATCGAAGACCGCACATCAAGTGAACTGAAGAGCGACAATCCAGTTGGCCGTTGGCGTTCGCGGCAACTGCTGCATGCAGGACTGGGTGTTCTTGCATTGGTCGCTGTGCTTGGCATCTGGATGAGCCAGGATAGCAGGGAGGTTGTGCCAACAACTCGATCCATCGAACAAGCAGAACGTGTGGCGCTTGGTGAACAATCATTGACACGACTCCAGGCGGTCAACCTTGCGGATCAAGCCCGCGGCATGTTTTTCCCCGTTTTTGATGTCAAGCGTCAGCAAATAGCGCTGGGAATGTTCCAGCACGCTAGGGAACTCGACCCGGCTCTGTCCGACGGCTATGCCGGATCAGCGCAGGTCTTGGCTATCCTGGCAGTGTTGTCGCCGGATGAAGCACAAAGGGATGATCTCTTCAATCAAGCCTCGGAAATGTCTGGAAAAGCGCTTGAATTGTCCCCCTCTGATGCGTGGGCAAACGGCGCAAATGGTTGGGTGCTGGCTGTCAAAAACCAGCCAAACGAGGCATTGAAATACGCTAGAATGTCCGTCGAACTGGCGCCGAAGGATGGCCATATTCTCGACGTTGCAGGTATGACCGCCATCTTGGCTAACGCCCCGGAACTTGCTGCCGAGGTTAGCAACCCGGAGAGACCCAAATCAGGATCTGGTAGGTTTGGTGCGAGAAACATCTGGGGCGTTTCACAACTAATGCTCGGGAACTACGAAAGTGTTGTTGAAGCCTTTCAGGGAGCGCCAGCTGCCGGAGCGCCAGTCAGTGCGCCTTCGCTCTTATTCCAAGCCGTTGCGTATGATCAGTTGGGAAATTCAGAAGAAGCACGACGGCTCGTCGCTGAAATGCGCAGGACATGGCCTGAGTTTCCGTCCGAGTTTCTCACCGGCAGGATTTTCCACAACGACGTCAATACGCGGAACATAATACTGGAGACGCTGAGTAGATACTGACGAAACGTATCGCGCCTATTGCCTAGAAACGAGCGTCAAAATCAATTCATATAATTCCGCTTTGAAATCACACGGCGTTGATAAAATCGGTGATTGAGCCGGACCACGCCGTCTGTCGATTGAGGATGGGCTTTGCAGATTTGCAAAGCCCGCTTTCTGCGCATCGCAGACCTTCGCGAGAATCCAAGGTTCCTTAGGGAGGCCCATTGCGGGATTGAGCAAAGCAAAGGGCCATAACCGCGACGACTAAGCCATAAACTGATTTAATTCGTCGCTAATGCGGACAAACGCGCAGCGCAAAACTATGGGCGAACTACGCAAATTTATGGGGTGCGCGAAGTGTTATGGGCAAACCTACAACTAGATCAGAAATCCAGATTCTCGACGCTTAGCGCATTCTTCTGAATGAATTCTCGGCGTGGTTCCACAACGTCGCCCATAAGCTTGGTGAACAGGTCATCGGCCTCAACCATATCGTCAACTCGAACCTGCAATAGTGTCCGGGCATCTGGATCGAGTGTGGTTTCCCACAATTGGTCCGGATTCATCTCACCCAGACCCTTGTAGCGTTGCAGTGACAGGCCCTTTTCGCCCTCTTCCAGAATCGCGCGCAGCAAATCCAGCGGGCCGTGGATGATTTGGGACCGATCGCGGCGGATCAGGGTCGCCGGAGTATTATAAACCTCTTGCAGGCTTTGGGTGAAGCTGCCGGTCTTGCGCGCCTCGCCCGAGCGGAGCATGGGGCCGTCCAGGGTGCGAACCTCTTCCACACCGCGCAGGATACGGGCCAGGCGGATGCCGTGATCTTGTGTGATCCTGCCTTGCCAGCCGCGTTCGTATTCCAGTGCGATCAGATCCAAACGGGCCGCAACCTTGTCGGCCACGCCTTGCAGGTCAGCATCCACCGCACCTGGCACAAAAGCACCGGCGACGGCGGCTTGCTCAAGGATATGACGTGGGTAATGGGTTGGGAACGCATCCAGCACACGTTTCAGTTGACGCGCTTCATCGACGACGCGGGTCAGGTCCTGGCCAACTAATTCTTCACCGGAACCAAGCTTTAGAACCGCACCTTCGACGCCTTGATTAACCAGATATTCATCAAGCGCAGCCTGGTCCTTCAGGTAAACCTCAGATTTACCTCGAGAAACTTTATAGAGTGGCGGTTGCGCGATGTAGAGATACCCCCCTTCGATCAATTCCGGCATCTGCCGATAGAAGAACGTCAGCAGCAGGGTCCGGATGTGCGCACCATCGACATCCGCATCGGTCATAATGACAATTTTGTGGTAGCGCAGCTTTTCGATGTTGAACTCATCGCGACCAATGCCGGTGCCTAGCGCCATCACAAGGTTACCGATCTCCTGGGACGACAGCATCCGATCAAATCGTGCGCGCTCGACGTTCAGGATTTTACCGCGCAGGGGCAGCACCGCCTGCGTCAGGCGATCCCTACCCGTCTGAGCAGAACCACCAGCCGAGTCTCCCTCTACCAGAAAAACTTCGGTCTTGGATGGGTCTTTCTCGGAACAGTCTTTCAACTTTCCGGCCAGATAATTCACATCCATCGCCGTTTTGCGGCGGGTCAGTTCGCGCGCCTTACGGGCGGCCTCACGGGCTAAAGCGGCCTCGATGATCTTGCCGACGATGCCCTTTGCCTCGTTCGGGTTTTCTTCGAACCACTCGGACAGCTTTTCGTTCATCAGGCCCTCGACCGCTGGGCGCACTTCGGACGACACCAGCTTATCTTTGGTCTGGGATGAGAATTTGGGGTCAGGTACTTTCACCGACAGCACACAGGTCAGGCCTTCACGCGCATCATCGCCGGTAAAGCTGACCTTTTCCTTCTTCGCGATGCCGCTGGACTGGGCATAGTTGTTGATGGTCCGAGTTAGCGCGCCCCGGAAGCCCGCCACATGGGTGCCGCCATCACGCTGCGGGATGTTGTTGGTGAAGGGCAGAACCGTCTCGTGATAGCTGTCATTCCACCACATCGCGATTTCGACGCCAATATCGTCGCGCTCGCCTTTGATGTAAATCGGCTCGGGCATGGCCGGAGTTTTCGACCGGTCAAGGTACTTAACGAACTCTTTGACACCGCCTTCATAGAACAGCTCGGTTTCCAACCGCTCTGCCGGGCGCTCGTCGATCAGGATGATCCGCACGCCCGAATTCAGGAACGCCAGTTCGCGAAGACGTTTTTCCAGCGTCTCGAATGAATACTCGAGATTCGAAAACGTATTGGTCGAGGCCAGAAAGCGCACCTCGGTTCCAGTGCGATCGCCGCACTCATCCACAACTTTCAAATGTTCTGCAGTCTCACCACCTTCAAACCGCGCCACATGCTCCTTGCCAGCGCGCCAGATGCGCAGTTCCAGCCAATCGGATAGTGCGTTCACCACCGATACACCCACACCGTGCAGACCACCCGACACTTTGTACGAGTTGCTGTCGAACTTACCGCCCGCGTGCAGCTGGGTCATGATGACCTCGGCAGCCGAAACGCCTTCTTCGGGGTGAATATCGACCGGAATACCGCGACCGTTGTCGCTGACTGAAACGCTGGAATCGGCGTGGATTTTCACGGTCACATGGTCGGCATGACCGGCCAACGCCTCGTCAATTCCGTTGTCCACGACCTCGTATACCATGTGGTGCAGACCCGAGCCATCATCCGTGTCCCCGATATACATGCCTGGGCGCTTGCGAACCGCCTCTAAGCCTTTGAGAACTTTGATGGAATCTGCGCCGTATTCCTGGGGTGCCTGTGCGTCTTCGGACATGCCGTTAGTACCTATATTATTTTGGTAACTTATACGTTTTCTGGTGGGGAATGTCACGCGATCCCCCAACATTTTGTGGTTCTGATCCGCTTTATTTGCAGATCAAAGCCGATCGAGGTCTGCTGCAATATCTTCGGCGATCTCTGCTGCGTTCACATCGTCGCGTTCGGCCGATAATCGCAGCCCTAAAAGATCAGATTGATAGCGCGAGGCAAGGCGGTCAGGGTCATGATCAGGGGCGATTTCTCCGGCATCCTGCGCGCGGCGAAACAGGTCTGCAAAACAAGTCTTCATCGAAACCATATGAGTACGTGCCTGAGCGGCTAGATCGTGATCCTTGGCCTGCAACTCGGCAAAAGTTTTCGCCAACATGCAGGCTTTGGTCGGCAGCTCTGATGCCTCGATTACGCGACGTGGCTGCGCCTTGAGCGCGCCGAGCGGCCCCAGTTCCTCGGCCAAGGTCCTCATGCTGGCAACCCCATCCTGCGCATACCGCTCTAACGCTAGGGCGTAGAGCGTATCTTTCGACCCGAACGCCGCGTAGAAGCTGCCCGGTTTCAGCTTCAGCTCGCGCTCAAGGTCTTTCAGCGACGTTCCTGCCCAGCCGTGACGCCAAAAAACATCACGAGCCTGCGCGATTAGTGCGTCTCGGTCGTATGAGGGCTTGCGGGGCATGGTCTCACCAATACTTGAACGTTCGCTCAAATATATACTTGAGTGATCGCTCAAGAAACCCTAAATACGACCCATCTCGCCAGAAACAGGAGTTTGACATGGCCAATTTCCCGTCCCACGACCTCGAATCCGCCCCAGAAGGATCCAAGCCGCTGCTTGAGAAATCTCAGGCTGCATTCGGGCGCCTGCCCGGTCTGCACAAAGTAATGGCCGAAAGCCCACAACACCTAGAAGGCTATCAGGTTCTGCACGGTCTGTTCCTGCAGACCAACTTCGACAATGACGAAAAGACCGTTGTCTGGCAGACAATCAACGTAGAAAACGAATGCCATTACTGCGTGCCGGCCCACACTGGAATCGCTAAGATGATGAAAGTCTCGGACGAGATCACAGAGGCACTGCGCAACGAAACTCCGCTTCCCTCGGAAAAGCTTGAGGCACTGCGCACTTTCACCCTGCAGGTGATGGAAACTCGTGGCAACCCGACCGAAGAACAACTGCAGGCGTTCTTCGAAGCAGGCTATTCCCACCGCGCGGTTTTGGACGTGGTTCTGGGACTGGCGCAGAAAACCATGTCGAACTACGTCAACCACATGGCCAAAACACCGGTCGACCAGGTTATGCGCGGCTTCCTGTGGGAGCGCAAAGTCAGCGAGCCTGCCTAAGCAGTTACAACCGAGCCTTCGTCGCCCTCGGTTACAATCAATGTTTGGGCCCGGTCGCCCAATTCCGCAAATAGCTCAGGCCCGGTGCCCGTCATCCAGGCCTGAGCGCCCAGCGCACAAATCTCATCGTAAAGCGCGGCGCGACGGTCCGCGTCCAGATGAGCAGCGACCTCATCCAACAGCACAATCGGTGGCGCCCCGACCATGCCCGCCAAAGCCCGCGCATTCGATAGGATCAGCGAAACCAACAGCGCTTTTTGCTCTCCGGTGGAACAGTCTTTGGCGCGCACACCCTTGGCCGCAAACACTCCAAAAAGATCCGAACGATGCGGCCCAACTAACGTGCGGCCCGCCGCCAAATCCCGAAACCGGCTTTCATTCAACGCTTCGCGCAAATCTTCCGTAGTTTCAGGCATCGCTCCTTCGGTCTGGACAAGTTCCAACTCTGCCGAAGGAAACGCCGTTTCCGCTTGATCCTGAGCCGCGCGCA
This sequence comes from Ruegeria sp. CL5, assembly GCF_056536485.1. Classification (NCBI taxonomy): domain Bacteria; kingdom Pseudomonadati; phylum Pseudomonadota; class Alphaproteobacteria; order Rhodobacterales; family Roseobacteraceae; genus Ruegeria; species Ruegeria sp. CL5. The sequence goes on along the minus strand of NZ_JBQFPS010000004.1, from coordinate 98,095 downwards.
AATGCTCCAGAGCCGCCCTTCGTGCCGCGTGGATACGGTGCCCCGTCTCTGCCATCTGTCCTTCCAGCGCCGCATACCAATGGGCGTCTCGAACGTGCTCTTTCAGCAATCGGTTCCGCTCGCGCATCGCCTTTTCATAGGTCAGTGAGGCTTCGGCATGAGACGGATCAAAACTCAGCGCAATCCGGTCCAAAAACCGCCGCCGACCCTCGGCACCCTCAATCCACAAGCGATCCATCGAGGGGATCAACCAAACAACGCGCGCCAACTTGCCCAGATCAATCTGACTGGCCGCCTTGTTATCAATCCGAACCTGACGTGCTGCGCCACCTTCGGACCACGTTTCAATTTCATACCGCTGGCCCTGAGCTTCCAGCAAACCGGACAGTTTCCACCCCAATGCCTCGGGCCGCCGCGTCATCTCGGCGGCACTTGCCCGTCGCATCCCGCGCCCGGGTGAAAATAACGAGACTGCTTCCAGAATGTTGGTCTTGCCGGCCCCGTTCGGCCCGTGGATCGCCACTGGTCGCCCGTCCAAGGACAACCGCGCCAGCTTATGAGACCGAAAATGCGAAACCGTAAGTTCGGTCAGGGCCAATCCCATGACCCCTCCCTTTCGTTAGAGATCACCCGATCGGGGCAATCAGACGCGCATCGGCATTACGACGTAAACAGCGCTTTGGTCGTTGCCCTCGCGCATCAGCGTCGGATCACCAGCGGAATTGAACATGAAGACAGCGTTCTCACGGTCCACTTGAGAAGCGATCTCGAGCAGGTATTTCGCGTTAAAACCAATTTCGAGACGTTCATCCCCATAGGCGACAGCCAACTCTTCCTCAGCCGCACCACTGTCGGGTGCATTCACTGACAGAACCAGCTTGTCCGCATCCAGTTGCAGTTTTACAGCTCGTGACCGTTCGGACGAAACGGTCGCCACACGATCCACGGCCTGCGCAAATTCGGCAGCGTCAACCTCTAGCTTGCGCGTATTTCCCTGAGGGATGACGCGAGTGTAGTCAGGGAAAGTCCCATCAATCACTTTCGAGGTGAGCGTGATGTCTGGCGTCGCAAACCGCACCTTGGTTTCGCTGACCGAGACGGCGATGTCCATTTCATCATCATCCAGCAGCTTGCGCAGCTCGCCCACGGTCTTGCGGGGAACAATTACACCCGGCATATCCGTCGCACCGTCCGGCAAATCCGCATCAATGCGCGCCAGACGGTGGCCATCGGTTGCCACGCAGCGCAGCACCTTGCCGCCCTCAGAACCATCAGCGACATGCATGTAGACACCGTTCAGATAATAACGGGTCTCTTCGGTAGAAATGGCGAACTTCGATTTGTCGAACAGCCGCCGCAGCAGCGCAGCCGACGCCGTAAAGTTCGATTGGTATTCCGAGGACGCCATGACCGGGAAATCCTCTTTCGGCAGCGTCGCCAGCGAGAAGTTCGACCGACCGGCCTCAACCGTCAATCGGCCAGCAGCACTGTCGGCGGTTAAAGTCACCAGCGCCCCATCGGGCAGCTTGCGTACAATCTCATGCAGCGTTGTGGCGGCAACAGTTGTTGCTCCAGCTTTCTCAACCTGCGCAGGTGCCTTGTCGACAACCTCGATATCCAGATCGGTCGCACGGAACAGCGCCTGATCCCCTTCGGCTTCGATCAGCACATTGGCCAGGATCGGAATGGTGTTGCGACGTTCAACAACAGATTGGGCCTGCGAAACGGCCTTGAGAAGGGTGCCGCGTTCGATGCTGATCTTCATACCCTCAGTTCCTCTGACTTGAGTGCGTACATGGGCGGGACTGGCAAGTTACCGGTTCCGCCCTGAGGCACAAGGATTTTTTGTGAATTTCTGGGTTGGAATGATCAAACCGTCAAGGCCAACCGGCCATCCCACCGCCAGTTCGCGCGCAATCGTGGATTATTGCGCACATGAAAATACCCCGGCCAGACGGGCGCGGGGCATTTCCAGTACGGTCGCAGATTAGGCTTCCAAAGCCCGGCGCAGCATCTCGACGTCTTCGGCGATCTGGCCATCGGTCAGCTTCAGCTCTTCGATGCGCTTGACGCCGTGCATGACTGTGGTGTGGTCGCGCCCACCGAAACGACGGCCGATTTCCGGCAAAGACCGGCTGGTCAGTTGCTTACACAGATACATCGCCACCTGACGCGGGCGAGCATAAGACCGGAGACGCTTGGGGCCAATGATGTCGCTGAGGCGAATGTTGTAATAGTCCGAGACTTTGCGTTGAATCTCTTCGACAGTGATCTTGCGCTCGGATGCGCGTAGCACATCGGCCAGACAATCCTGCGTCAACTCCATATCGATCTCACGCCCAACCAGCGAGGCAAAGGCGAAGAGCCGGGTCAGCGCCCCTTCCAGCACGCGCACATTGGTCGAGATGCGGTGTGCAAGGAATTCCAATACACCATCAGCAATGGTCAGATCGGGATAAGTGCTGCTGTATTGCTGCACTTTGTTCTGCAGGATTCCCAGACGCAATTCGTAGTCTGTGGGATGAAGATCGACGACAAGGCCGCATTGCAGGCGCGACTTTACCCGGTCTTCAAGATCCTTGATCTCACCCGGCGCGCGATCGGCCGAAATGATGATCTGCTTGTTCTGGTCCACTAGCGCATTGAAGGTATGAAAGAATTCTTCCTGCGTCGAATCCTTACCCGCGATGAACTGCACGTCATCAACCATAAGCACGTCAACCGAGCGGAACAGATGCTTGAAATCCATCATCCGGCGCTCACGCAGGGCCTGCACAAAACGGTACATGAACTGTTCTGCCGACAGGTACAGAACGTTTAGTTCGGGATGCTTGGTTTTCAGCTCCCAAGCAATGGCGTGCATCAGGTGCGTCTTACCAAGGCCGACACCCCCGTAGAGCACCAGCGGATTGAATGTTACGGGCCCGCCTTCGGAAACGCGGCGCGCGGCGGCGTGAGCCAGCTCATTCGGCTTACCAACAACAAAACTGTCAAAGGTAAAGCGCGCGTCCAGCGGTGCCGCCTGCAACGCCTCAAGCGCATCATGCGAGGCCTCAACAACTGCGGGCTGCGGAACGGCTTGGGGTTTTGGGGTCTCGGCCTGCGCCGGACGGGTCGGAGAATTGGCGGCGGTGCGGAAGGCAAGGCGCTGAACAGGCTCGCCCGCCGTGTTCAGTTCATAGAGAATTAGATCCGCAAAATTTTGACTTACGTAGTTTCCCATGAAGTTGGTCGGCACAGAAAATACTGCGACGCCATCTTGCAATCCCTGAAACTCTAAAGGTTCGATCCAGGTCGTGAAGTTGTTCTTACCAACAGCCTTCATCAACTTGTTCCGCAACTGTCCCCATTTCTCTTGTGTCATTCGGCGCCTCACGCATCCCATTCTTTATTGGCCTGTCAGCCTTATCAAAATAGTCCGGTATACCGGTTTATTGCGTCCACCCACAAGGATCCCACGCGCCAGGCCACAAGGTCTGGCGGGTCATTTTGACGTTCAGCGCAATCCGATACCGCATTGTCCAACGGTCGGTACAACCCCGAAAACAGGGTGGCGCGTCACAATCCAATTTTTCGACAGGGCCGAGATCATCGGAAAACCCGAGACCCAGAGCAGATCGTCCAATCGACCGAAGCCGATTTTCGAACATTCGTTCCGGATTCCTACTGATGCCCGTCAGTCAGATACCCAGAACAGCCTGTCCCCCCAAGCGAGTGAATCGCTGACTCAGTCGTAGCAAGAGCCCATGGGTCCGGGCAACGAAACTCTGATATTGACTCGGGGTTCAGGGCGAAAGAATCTCTCGACTTCGTGAAGACGCGGCTTTCCGGCAACAATGAAAAAGGCGCCGCTATGCGCGACGCCTTTTTCGCAAATCAACGCTTGACGCGTTTTCCCAAAGAATCAGCCCAGCGCTTTGACGCGTGCCGACAGGCGCGACATTTTGCGGGCTGCGGTGTTCTTGTGGAAGACGCCTTTGGTGACGCCGCGCATCAGCTCGGGCTGAGCGGCGCGCAGGGCAGCGGTAGCCGCGTCCTTGTCACCGGATGCGATTGCTTCTTCAACTTTGCGCAGATGTGTGCGGATGCGCGAACGGCGCGCTTTGTTTACAGCAAAACGCTTTTCGTTCTGACGAGCGCGTTTCTTTGCCTGGGGCGAATTTGCCATGTGTCTCTGACCTTTTGTTCGGTACGGTTATCTAGGGTTGCGCGCCACGGACATATCCGCACCGGATCAGAAATCACGAGTGTGAGTCGGGCCAAGCGGGCCGCACGCGCATGTATGACGGCGGTCTCTACCCAAGTTTAAAGGTTTTGCCAAGCTGATTCTTCAAAAGAGCTTCAGTAGCAAAAAGGCGGGACCAAGCCCGCCTGAATTCACTGAATGTCCGTTATCGTCACTTGTCGCGGAACTGAGCCGCACGTTTTTCCAGAAACGCGGCCATGCCCTCTTTCTGATCTTCAGTTGCAAACATCGAATGGAACACCCGGCGCTCAAACAGCATGCCCTCGCTCAGCGGCAACTCATAGCTGCGGTTCACGGCTTCCTTGGCCGCGATTGCCGTGATCTGCGACTTCTCAGCGATCTTCTGCGCCGCACCGGTTGCTTCTTCTATCAGCTTCTTGGCAGGCACGACACGGCTGACCAGCCCCGCACGCTCGGCCTCTTCCGCGTCCATGAACCGACCGGTCAAGTTCATATCCATCGATTTGGACTTGCCTACAAACCGTGTCAAACGCTGGCTGCCGCCGAGTCCTGCGATGACGCCCAGATTGATCTCGGGTTGGCCGAACTTGGCCGTATCCGCCGCGATGATGAAATCACACAGCATTGCCAGCTCACAACCTCCGCCCAGCGCATAACCCGCAACAGCGGCAATGATCGGTTTGCGGATCGCCGAAACCCGGTCATTCGCGTCGGCAAAAAGGTTGATGTTGAAGACATCGGCATAGCTCATCTCGGACATCTCTTTGATGTCCGCACCAGCCGCAAAGGCTTTGTCCGAGCCGGTGATAACGATGCAGCGCACCTTGTCGTTGCTGTCTGCTTCTTCCAGCGCATCACACAACTCACCCAGTAACTGGGTGTTCAGCGCATTCATCGCATCTGGTCTGTTGAGCTTGATTAGGGCGACGTGGTCTTCGATTTCGACGATGATCGTCTCAAAAGCCATGAGGTGTAAGCTTCCGGTTGTTCCGTTCAGGTACGATTCCTTACCACGCGATTTCGCTGGATCAAGTTATCTTTGGCATTGCGCACAGTAGAAGGATGAGCGACCGGACTGAGTGATTCTCTTGATTTCAGCGCCACAACCTTCGGTTCGGCAGGGCTGGCCTTCGCGGCCATAGACGTCGAAGCTGTGCTGAAAATATCCAAGTTCTCCATCGGCTTGGCGGAAATCACGTAAGGATGAACCACCCGCTTCAATCGCGTCCTGCAACACCTGGCGGATGATCGGAACCAGTGCTCCAACACGCGACGCAGAAATTTGTCCGGCTTTGCGACGTGGCGACACCTTGCCGCGATAAAGCGCTTCGCAGACGTAGATATTTCCCAATCCGGCAACGATTCCCTGATCCAGCAACGCGGATTTGACCGGGCTATTCTTACCTTTGAACGCCTCAATGAGGTGCTTTTCGTGGAAATCGTTACCCAATGGTTCAGGTCCCAGAACTGACAGCAGCTTGTGATCCTCTGCCGTGACCGTCGGCAGCAGGTCCATGGCTCCGAACCGGCGCGGATCGTTAAAAGTGATACGGGCGCCGTTGGCCATATGAAAGACTACGTGATCATGCTTTTCCGGCATCGGGTGTTTGTGGGCAAATTGCCCTAGAGGATCACCAGATACGGTCATACGCCCTGACATGCCAAGATGGATCAGCAGTGTTTCTCCACTGTTCAGATCGGCCAGAATGTATTTCGATCGTCTACGCAATCGGTCGACGCGCTGCCCAGTCAATCGTTCAGCCATCCGCTCGGGGAAAGGCCAGCGCAAATCGGGGCGGTTTACGTCCGCCCTTTGGATTACGACGCCTTCCATCGCCGGGGATAGACCGCGTCTTACTGTCTCGACCTCGGGCAATTCGGGCATTAGATGGCTCCTATTCCAAAGGGCCGCATTGTGCCCGCCTCTCATCGCCCTATAACAGAGACGAAATTCGACGAACGGCAAGGCAAATGTCCGACAACAGCGACAAGACCACTCATTTCGGGTTCGAAACCGTGCGCGAGGCTGAAAAGGCCGGGCGCGTACAGGGCGTGTTCAACTCGGTCGCCTCGAAATACGATGTGATGAATGATGTCATGTCGATGGGCATTCACCGGGTCTGGAAAGACGCAATGATGGATTGGCTTGCCCCGCGCCCCGGTCAACGGTTGCTGGACGTTGCAGGTGGGACCGGAGATATCTCTTTTCGCTTCCTGAGACGCGCGGGCCACGGCCATGCCACGGTTCTGGACCTGACAGAGCCTATGCTGGTCGAAGGCCGCCAGCGCGCCGAGGCCGACCAGATGTCCGACAGCCTGAACTGGGTGGTGGGCGATGCGATGTCCCTGCCGTTCGAGGACAATACGTTCGACGTCTATACAATTTCCTTCGGCATCCGGAATGTTACCCGCCCGCAAGAGGCATTGAACGAGGCCTATCGCGTGCTGAAACCCGGTGGCCGCCTGATGGTGCTTGAATTCAGCCAACTGCCCAATGACGGACTGCAAAAGCTTTATGACCTCTACAGCTTCAACGTCATTCCACGCATGGGCAAACTAATCGCCAATGACTACGACAGCTATCAATACCTGGTGGAATCGATCCGCAAGTTCCCGGATCAGGAGACATTCCTGAGCATGGTCCGCGCCGCCGGGTTCGAAAACGCCAAGTACCGCAATCTCAGCATGGGTATCGCGGCACTGCATTCCGGCTGGAAGATCTAGATGCGCGGCCCACACAACATTATCCGCCTGATCCGCACAGGCGCAACGCTCGAGCGCACGGGTGCCATGAACGTGGTATTAGACGCGTTCGAAGCTCCTCGGGCTATCCGCATTCTCGCACATGTTCTGGGCAAACCATTTCAGTGGCTGGGGTACAAAGGGGATCCCCAGATGCCGCCCGCAACCCGCGCCCTAACTGCTCTTGGACCCGCCTATATCAAGTTCGGACAAGTCCTTTCGACCCGCCCCGACGTGGTTGGAAATGAACTGGCTGAACAACTGCGTGTCTTGCAGGATAAGCTTCCGCCATTCTCCAAGGCCGAAGCCATGGCCGAGGTCGAGAAAGAGCTGGGCCAACCCCTTTCAGAAATGTTCAGCGATTTCAGTGAGCCTATCGCCGCAGCCTCAATCGCTCAGGTCCACAAAGCTAAGCTGGCCAGCACGGGTGAAGATGTTGCCGTCAAAGTCCTGCGCCCCGGAATTGAACGCGCCTTCCGTAAAGATGTAGACGCCTTTTATTTCGCCGCCCGAATTGTCGACCTGTTTGCCCCCGGTGCTCGTCGCTTGCGCCCTATGGAGGTGATCGAGCATTTTGACGGAGTTGTCCGCGGCGAGTTGGACCTGCGCCTGGAAAGCGCTGCTGCTTCGGAGTACGCCGCCAACACCAAGGATGATTCCGGGTTCTGGCTGCCTCCGGTCGTCTGGTCCTTGTCCGCACGCCGGGTGATGACACTCAGCTGGGCCGATGGAATCCCGCTGGGCGACAATGATGCGCTGGACGCTGCAGGCCACAATCGCAGCGATCTGGCAGAACGTGTGTTGCGCCTTTTCCTGCTTCACGCCCTTCGCGATGGCTATTTCCATGCGGATATGCACCAAGGGAACCTGAAGGTCGCCGCGAATGGAGACATTATTGCCTATGACTACGGCATCATGGGGCATATCGACGAATACACCCGTCGGGTCTATGCCGAAATCCTCTTCGGCTTCATCCGCCGCGACTACAAACGTGTAGCCGAGGTCCATTTCGAGGCCGGCTATGTCCCTGCCAACCAGGATGTCGACGAATTCGCCCGCGCCCTGCGCGCAGTCGGAGAACCCATCTTCGGCATGGACGCGACCCATATCTCAATGGGCCGACTGCTCAGCTATTTGTTTGAGGTCACCGAGCGCTTCGGCATGGAAACACGAACTGAACTGATTCTTCTGCAGCGCACCATGGTCGTGGTCGAAGGCGTTGCCCGATCACTCGACGATCATATGAATATCTGGGAAGTCGCGCGCCCGGTCGTCGAGGATTATATCAAAAGCTCCATCGGCCCCCGGGCCGCCCTGAGAGATTTTGGAAAGACCGCAATGGTGCTGGCCCGATTCGGCCCACGCTTGCCTGCGCTGGTTGAAAACGCCCTGATTGCGCAAACCACGAAAGATGACCAGCAAACTTCCGGCAAGACAACGTTGCTTATACCTGCCGCCATTGGCGCAGCCGTTGGAATCGCAGCCACACTTGTCGTGATGACATTCGGCTAACAACAACCCGCCTGCTTCATCTGGCCACAAATATCTTCGGGGGGAATCGCGCCACCGGCGCGATGGGGGGCAGACAGCCCCCTCCGCTCGACCTCAATCAGAGCCGCTCGATGGCAATGGCAATCCCCTGCCCACCGCCAATACACATGGTGATAAGCGCCTTGGAACCGCCAACACGCTCCAACTCATACAGCGCTTTCAGGGTGATAATCGCCCCAGTTGCCCCCACAGGGTGCCCCAACGCAATCGCACCGCCATTCGGATTGACCTTAGCGGCATCCAATCCAAGCTCTTGATTGACGGCCAGGGCTTGTGCGGCAAAAGCTTCGTTACTCTCGACCACATCGAAATCACCCGCCGACAGCCCTGTCTTCTTGAACAAGTTCTGCACTGCAGGAACCGGCCCAATTCCCATTACTTCGGGCCGCACTCCGGCATGCGCATATCCCAATATCCGTGCCTTTGGTTTCAATCCGGCCTTTTCAGCAGCATCTGCCGTCGCCAGAATCATTGCTGCAGCCCCATCGTTGATACCCGATGCATTCCCCGCCGTGACGCGTCCTTCTTTCTTAAATACCGGACGAAGGCCCGCCAGAGCCTCAGCTGTGGTGGCCTTGGGATGCTCATCCACCTTAAAGTCAACCATCTCGCGTTTGACTTTCACCTGCACAGGCGTGATCTGGCTTTCGAAATATCCAGCGTCGATCGCTGTTGCCGCTCGGCTCTGGCTGGTTAAGGCAAACGCATCCATCTGTTCACGACTGATCTGATGTTCGTCGGCCACATTCTCAGCCGTCACACCCATATGACCGGTTCCGAAAGGACAGTTCAGCGCGCCCAACATCATGTCCAGTGAGGTGACGTCGCCCATCTTGGCGCCCCATCTGGCCTGAGGTACGATGTAGGGGCTGCGTGACATGCTCTCCGCTCCACCAGCCACAGCGAAATCAGCATCGCCCAGTATCAGAGACTGTACCGCTGACACAATCGCCTGCGCGCCGGAGCCACACAAACGATTTACGTTCATCGCCGGAGTCCCATTCGGAATGCCCGCCTGCATCGCTGCTACGCGCGACAGGTACATATCGCGGGGTTCAGTGTTGATCACATGACCGAAAACCACATGCCCGATTTGCCCACCTTCGACACCCGACCGTTCAAGCGCGGCTTCGGTCGCCACGGTCGCCAGATCAATCGGCGCGGTCGAAGCCAACGCACCGCCAAAAGTGCCGATGGCAGTACGTGCGCCATCCAGAATAACAATATCGGTCATGGATCACTCCTCCTGAGTTTGGCCGTAGTATGCACCCGCAGAAACCCTCTGTCGCCTGAGACGTCCCGTCACAGACGGAATTGACATCTATCGATTCAAGGCGCATGAAATTCCGTCATGACGGACAAGACAGACGATATCCTGACACGCCTTCCGACTCGCCTTAAAGAGGCGCGCCGGGCCCAGGGCCTTTCCCTCGAAGCGGTCGCGAATCTCAGCGGCGTATCGCGATCCATGGTCAGCCAGATCGAGAGGGGAGAAAGCAGCCCCACAATTTCGACATTGTGGAACCTGACCCGAGCTCTGCAGGTGGATTTTGCCGGGTTGCTGGAAGACACGAAGACAACCGACCAGATCGAGATTCTCAAAAACTCCGAAGTGCCCAGCATCGATAACATGGGAGAGAACTGCCGCATCCGGATCCTCTCACCGCCAGAAGAGGCCGGCGGTCACGAGGTCTATGACATTCAGCTCGACAAAAACGGCGCCCTGAATAGCCAACCCCATGCGCGCGGTGCACGGGAACAATTGACCGTGTTGGAAGGGTCAGTTCGAGTTACTTCAGGCGCGGCAGTGAGCGAACTCAGGCAGGGTGATACAGCCCGATATGCCGCTGACGTTGCGCATTCCATTTCTGCCGACAGCCCTGCGCGTGTTTTCCTAATTGTAAAGAACGCCTGACTCAGCGATAATCCGCCTTCACGGATATTTTTCCGTAATTTCGTAAATCCCCTATTTGGGATATTCGTCCGTTATGTTAGAAGCGCGACTCAGTTGAACGGAGGTCGCCATGGCAGATGCATTCCTGTCCCACATCACGGACACCCTTAAGCAGATCGAATCCGAAGGTCTGTACAAGCGTGAACGAATGATCACCTCGCCTCAGGGCGGTGAGATTACTGTGGGCGGAAAGCAGGTCATCAACCTGTGCGCCAACAACTATCTGGGCCTGGCCGATCACCCCGCCCTGATCGACGCCGCCAAGAACGCCATGGAACCAAAAGGGTTCGGCATGGCCTCGGTCCGCTTTATCTGCGGCACGCAGGATATTCACCGCGAGCTTGAGCAACGGCTGGCCAAGTTCCTGAACAAAGATGATTCAATTCTGTTCGCTGCCTGTTTCGATGCCAATGGCGGGCTATTTGAGCCTTTGTTAGGGCCTGAAGACGCAATCATCTCGGATAGTCTGAACCACGCGTCAATCATCGATGGCGTAAGGCTCTGCAAGGCCAAACGCTATCGCTATCTAAACAATGACATGAATGACCTCGAGGCTTGGTTGAAACAGGCACGCGAGGACGGGGCGCGGCATATCATGATCGCCACCGACGGCGTTTTTTCGATGGATGGCTATCTGGCCAATCTGCCGAAAATACGCGAGCTGGCCGACAAATACGACGCCATCGTCATGGTCGATGATTGCCACGCCACGGGGTTCATGGGGCCAAACGGTGCGGGCACGCCGGATCACTTCGGCGTTGACGTGGATATTCTGACGGGAACTCTGGGCAAGGCACTTGGGGGGGCAATCGGCGGCTACATCGCCGGGCCGCAGCCAGTGATCGACCTGCTGCGGCAGCGGGCGCGGCCCTATCTGTTCTCAAACTCGCTGCCGCCGTCCATCGTCGCTGCCGGTCTGGAAGCAATCCGTCTGGTTGAAGAGGGCGACATGCTGCGTGCCCAACTGTTCGGCAACGCCAAATACTGGCGCGCCGGTTTGGAGAAGCTGGGCTTTGATCTGTTGCCCGGTGAGCACCCAATCATCCCGGTGATGCTGGGGGACGCAACGCTTGCGCAAGACATGGCGTCGCGGTTGTTTGATGAAGGCGTCTATGTTTCGGGTTTCTTCTTCCCGGTCGTCCCGCGTGGTCAAGCGCGGATCAGAACTCAGATGAATGCGGCTCTAACAAAGGATGAATTGGATCGCGCGCTCGCGGCCTTTGGCAAAGTCGGCAAAGAGTTGGGGGTGATTTGATGCGACCCAACACGATGAAAGCACTGGAAAAATCCAAGCCCGAGGAAGGTCTTTGGATGGTTCAGGCCCCAGTGCCCGAGATTGGACCGGACGAGGTACTGATCCGCATAAACAAAACCGGCATCTGCGGCACAGATATCCATATCTGGAACTGGGATGACTGGGCCGCAGCCACAGTACCAGTGCCGATGATCACCGGCCACGAATTCGCAGGCGAAATCGTTGAGATTGGTCGCAACGTTACCGGGCTTGAGATCGGCCAGCGCTGCTCGGGCGAAGGGCACCTGATCGGAACCGAAAGTCGCCAGAGTCGCGCTGGCAAGTTCCATCTGGACCCCGGAACGCGAGGCATCGGCGTAAACGAACAAGGTGCCTTTGCGCAATTTTTGAAACTGCCCGCCTTCAACGTGATTCCTTTGCCAGATGATGTGCCGGATGAGATTGGCGCCATCCTCGACCCGCTGGGCAATGCGGTTCATACCGCGCTGAGCTTCGATCTGCTGGGTGAGGATGTTCTGATAACAGGCGCAGGCCCTATCGGCATAATGGCAGCAGCTGTCGCACGCCATGCAGGTGCGCGAAACGTCGTAATCACCGATATCAATGCAGATCGGCTGAAACTGGCGGAACATGTGGTGCCGTCGATACGTACGGTCGATGTAACCATAGAAAAGTTGTCCGATGTCATCACCGAACTGGGGATGAAAGAAGGCTTTGACGTGGGATTGGAGATGTCGGGCTCGCAGGCAGCTTTGGATCAGATGGTCGAAGCGCTGGTCATGGGCGGAAAGATCGCCCTGCTGGGCATCCCGCCGGGCCAATCTCCGGTCGACTGGAGCCGCATTGTCTTTAAAGCCATCACCATCAAGGGCGTCTACGGCCGTGAGATGTTTGAGACATGGTACAAGATGATTGCTATGCTGCAGAACGGTTTGGACGTAAGCCGCGTGATCACCCATCAGTTTGGTGTTGACGATTTTGCCGAAGGTTTCGCAGCAATGAAGTCGGGCCTGTCCGGCAAAGTTGTTCTGGACTGGACCTGACCCTCTGGATAGTTGCAAAACTGGCCCATACACAGGGATCGCGCAACCAACCGGAGGAGCAAGATGGGCAGCACGAAAGATGACCGACTGCTGGAACGCGGAATCGAGGATTCTCTGGTCACCGATTTCGCTGAGACGCATCGCAAAAGCTATGGCGACTTTCTGCAACTCAAAACCCTGTTGAATCTGCAAAAGACCTTTCAGGATCCTGCTCAGCCCGATGAGATGTTATTCATCATCATCCATCAGGTCAGCGAGCTATGGCTGAAGTTGATGCATCACCAGCTGGTCGAAGTGCGGCGCTTCCTGCAGCAAGACGATTTCGGCCCGGCGATGAAAAATCTCGACCGGATCAAGGCGATCCAGCGGCAGTTGATCACCGCTTGGGAAACGCTGCTGACCATGACGCCCGCGGACTACATGACGTTTCGCGATGCGTTAGGTAGTTCGTCAGGCTTTCAGAGTTACGGTTATCGCCAGATCGAGTTCATATTGGGCAACAAGGATGCTTCGACCCTCAAGGTTCATGAACACGATCCGGAGGTCATGGAGATGCTGAGCGCAGCGCTAACCAAACCGTCCCTTTATGACGAAGTGCTGCACATGCTGGCACGGCAGGGGTTCGATGTACCGCAAGACCTGATCGAACGTGACTATTCACAATCCTATTCCGGCGACCCGCGCGTCGTGAAAATCTGGTGCGAGATTTTCCAGGATACCGGCAAGTATTGGGACCTCTATGCTCTGGCTGAAAAGCTGATGGACGTCGAATCGCTGTTCCAGCGCTGGCGTTTCGACCACGCTACGGCAGTCGAACGGGTCATCGGGATGCAACCCGGTACAGGTGGCTCGAGCGGCGTGGCCTTTCTGCGCAAGGCGCTGGAATTGCGCTTCTTCCACGACCTCTACGATATGCGCACCGAGCTGATGTATGCGGGAGACTGAGGCATGCTTTATCGCGGGTTCACCCAAGATCAACTTGAACAGGAATACTCCCCCAGCTCGATGATTGGTGGCGATCTGACGCCATATCTGGACAGTTATGTTGCGCTCAGCGCTCAGGCCCGGACACGGATGGATGTGCGCGAAAACCTTGCTTATGGCGACAGTCCGGCGCAGGTTCTGGATTTCTTCCCCTCCTCAGACGCAAACGCACCTTTGCATGTGTTCATTCACGGAGGGTATTGGCAGGCGCTCAGCCAGCGCGAATCCGCCCCGATGGCACCGGTTCTACACGAAAACGGGCAGGCCTTTGCGACCCTGAATTACACACTCGCCCCTGAAGCTAGGTTGGGGCAGATGGTCGAAGAATGTCGCGATGCCTTGCTGTGGCTTGCATCACAGGCCGAGTTATTGGGCTTCGATCCATCAAACATCACCCTGTCAGGTCATAGCGCAGGTGCGCATCTGGTAGCGATGGTCATGGCGACCTCATCCAGCGCGTTGGCGCAGGCGGGTCTAAGAGTGCGTAACGTAATTCTGATCAGTGGCGTTTACGATTTGGAGCCGATTAGCCTGACTTCGGTAAATGATCCCTTGCAACTGACTAAGGTCGAGATTCACGATCTTTCCCCTTGCCTCAATCTGCCCGCGCCGGGGCCGCGCTACAGGGTAACGGTTGCTGAAAGAGATACACCAGAATTTGTTCGACAAAGCCGTGACTATGCGGACTTGCTACGAAAAGCAGGACATTCGGTCAGTTTCGACCTTCAACAGGGTAAACATCACTTCGACATCATCATGCCCTCGGGCTCGTTTTTGTCGTCGCGCAGCGAATAACCCCAAATAGAAAACAGCGGCCCAATTGAGCCGCTGTCTTAAATCTCTCGAGGTAAGCCAGATCAGTCGAGCGTCCGGGTCACTTCTTCGCGTTCGAAGATCTCGATCACGTCGCCTGCGCGGATGTCGTCGTAGTTTTCGAACGCCATACCGCATTCCTGACCCGACTGAACTTCGGTCACTTCGTCCTTGAAACGCTTCAGCGTCTTCAGCGTGCCTTCGTGAATCACCACGTTGTCGCGCAGCAGACGAACACCAGCGGAACGACGCGCCACGCCTTCGGTGACCAGACAGCCGGCAACTTTGCCAACGCCGGTAACCTTGAAGACTTCGCGGATCTCGGCGTAGCCGATGAACTTCTCGCGGATTTCAGCGCTCAGCAGGCCGGATGCGGCTGCTTTCACGTCGTCCACGAGGTCATAGATCACCGAATAATACCGGATCTCGACGCCTTTCTGGTTCGCAGTGTTTCGCGCTGACGCATTTGCACGAACGTTGAAGCCAAAGATCGGAGCGCCCGAGGCTTCGGCCAGGCCGACATCCGTTTCGGTAATCGCGCCAACACCCGAGTGCAGAACGCGTACGCGCACTTCCTCATTGCCGATCTTCTCCATCGCCTGAACGATGGCTTCGGCAGAACCCTGCACGTCAGCTTTCATCAAGATCGGCAGCTCGGTGACGTTCTCGTCTTCTTTGGCCTTCTGCATCAGCTGCTCAAGGGTGGTCGCGGCACCAGCTGCGGCGCGCTTGTCCTTGGCTGCTTGCTCACGATAGGCAGCAATCTCACGGGCCTGCGCTTCGGTCTCGGTCACGTTCAGAACGTCGCCCGCTTCAGGCGTACCGTTCAGACCAAGAACCTCAACGGGTACCGACGGGCCGGCTTCTTTGACGCGGTCGCCTTTGTCGTTGATCAACGCACGGACCTTACCATACTGCTCACCCACGACGAAGATATCACCCTGACGCAGAGTGCCGTTCTGAACCAGAACGGTGGCAACGGGACCACGGCCCACATCAAGCTGCGCCTCGATCACGGCACCTTGGGCGGCGCGGTCGGGGTTGGCTTTCAGTTCCAGAATCTCGGCCTGCAGCGCGATGGCTTCCAGCAGTTCATCGAGACCTTGACCGGTGATGGCGGACACTTCGACGTCCTGAACCTCACCTGACATCTTTTCGACGATGACTTCGTGCTGCAGCAGATCGGTCCGCACCTTGTCCGGGTTCGCATCCGGCTTATCGACCTTGTTGATCGCCACGATCATCGGCACTTCGGCCGCCTTGGCGTGGTTGATCGCCTCGATCGTCTGCGGCATCACCGCATCATCGGCAGCCACAACCAGAACCACGATATCAGTGACCTGAGCACCGCGCGACCGCATTGAAGTAAAGGCTGCGTGGCCCGGCGTATCAAGGAAGGTCAGCGTGGTGCCACCATCGGTTTTCACCTGATAGGCGCCGATATGCTGGGTAATGCCACCGGCTTCGCCCGCCACAACGCGCGCGTCACGAATCGCGTCCAGCAATGATGTCTTACCATGGTCAACGTGGCCCATGATGGTGATGACCGGCGGACGCGGCTGCAGATCGTCATCGCTGTCTTCGACTTCTTTGATGACGTCTTCAACATCCGAATCAGAGACGCGGGTCACCTTGTGCCCAAACTCTTCGATGATCAGCTCAGCGGTATCAGCGTCGATGGTCTGGTTCTGCGTGACCATCATGCCCATCTGCATCAGCGATTTGACAACGTCAGCCACGCGCTCAGCCATACGGTTGGCCAGTTCCGAGACCATGATCGCCTCGGGCAACTGAACGTCGCGGATCACCTTTTCCCGCTCGACCGGGCCGCCCATGGCTTTCTGGCGCGCACGCTCCTGCTTGCGCTTCATCGCAGCCATTGAACGCTGACGATTACCTTCACCACCGGTGGCCTGACCCAGTGTCAGCTTGCCCGAACGGCGGTTGTCGTCACGGCCTTTGCCGCGGCCACGCTGCTCGCGCTCGCGGTCTTGCTTGCGGGGTGTAGCCGCTGGCGCCGGTTTGTTGGCCGGACCGCGTGCCGTACGCGGTTGTTCTTCGGGCGCGGGTGCCGCAGCAGCACGCTTGGCGGCTTCTTCCGCCTCTTTGCGCTTACGTTCTTCTTCCTCGGCCTTGGCACGAGCACGCTCTTCAGCCTCACGCTGTTCGCGTTCCTTGGCTTCCTGTTCGGCCCGGCGGCGCGCACGTTCTTCTTCACGCGCCTTCTCTTGTGCCTCGCGGGCAGCGGCCTCTTCAGCCTCGCGCGCTTTGGCAGCTTGCAACGCCTTCATTCGACGCGCCATTTCCGCATCGGAAATACCCGCCGGACGACGCGAAGGATCACCCGAAGGTGCCGCACCACCACTTGGTTTGGTCGCGCCCGGCTTGGGTACGACCACGCGTTTGCGTTTGGTCTCCACCACGACATTCTTGGTACGTCCGTGGCTGAAACTCTGTTTCACATTTCCGGGGCGTGCCCCGCCACGAAGACCCAATGTCTTTTTGCCGTCACTATCGCTCATTAAGCTTCTTACCCTTCCGAGCGGCCCTTGCCGCCGTCATCCTTTTCGCGCAAGCCACGCAGGCGCTGCGCTTCCTCTACAACACGTTTGGCGAGTCCGCCAGAGGCCATGGCCGCATGAATCACGGTTTGGCGCCCAAATGCCGCCCCAAGCTCATCCGCAGTCAGCCAGCCGATGTATTTTCCAAAGTGCGGCGTGCTGAGTTTCGACTTACCGCGCCCCGATCCGTCCGAGGCTTGAATCAACACCTGGGCCTCTTCCCGGTCCAGCCACGACTTGACCTTTTCATACCCGGCGACCGCATCTCCGGACTTGCGCGCCAAACTGATCAGCTCGATCACCCGGCGCGCCACCTGTTTTTCGACCTCATCTGTTAGATCCTTGGCCGCACTCACCTGAGCCTTGAACCCACGCGAGAACAGTTTCTTACTCACCGCTTTGTCCAGCGCGGCGCGATCCGCCGCCACATAGACCCCGCGCCCCGGCAATTTAGCCGCAACATCGGGAAAGACCTGACCGTCCGGCCCTGCCACAAAGCGGATCAAGCCATATTTAGGCTGAATCTCGCCAGTGGCGATGCACTTGCGTTCAGGGCCTTCCGACCGATCCTTTTGGACGCCACCGCGACCCATGTCAGCCACCCGAGGCCTGAGATCAGGCCTCGACCCCCTCATCGGTTGCTTCGCCGTCTTCTTCGGCCTGCTCCAATTCAGCCGGATCAACCCAGCCCAACATGATGCGCGCCGTCATGACCAAGTCCTGAGCCTCTTCCAGCGTCACGCCGAAAGGTTCCAGAACACCATCATCCTTGATGCGCTCACCATCAACTGTGGTCCAGCCACCGGCCAGCTCCCAGTCGGCGCAAGTTGCGAAGTCTTCCAGCGTCTTCACGTCATCCTTGGCCAACGCTTCTACCATTTGGGGTGTCAGGCCTTCGAATTCAATGAGGCTGTCCTCGGCGCCCAGCGCACGGGCCGCATCCAACGCTGCCTTGGCTTGCGCTTCAAGGAATTCACGAGCGCGCGTCTGCAGTTCTTGCGCGGTGCCTTCGTCAACGCCGTCAATGACCAGCAGTTCCTCAATTTCGACATAGGCCACTTCTTCGAGGTTGGTGAATCCTTCCGAAACCAGCAGTTGCGCGAAGAACTCGTCCAAATCCAGTGTTTCCATGAACAGCTGTGTACGGGCTTCGAACTCTTTCTGACGACGGGCCGATTCTTCGGCTTCAGTCATGATGTCGATGTCCAGATTGGTCAGCTGGCTGGCCAGGCGCACGTTCTGACCGCGGCGACCGATGGCCAGCGAAAGTTGCTCTTCGGGTACAACCACTTCGATCTTACCGGCTTCTTCGTCCAGAACGACCTTGGAAACCTCTGCAGGCTGCAGTGCGTTCACCAAGAAGGTCGGCTGATCTTCGTTCCACGGGATGATGTCGATCTTTTCACCCTGCAGCTCGTTCACAACGGCCTGCACGCGGCTGCCGCGCATACCAACGCAGGCACCCACGGGATCAATCGAGCCGTCATACGAGATCACAGCGATCTTGGCGCGCGAGCCGGGGTCACGAGCCACGGCCTTGACCTCAATGATGCCATCATAGATTTCGGGCACTTCCATCTTGAACAGCTCAGCCATGAATTCCGGCGCGGTGCGCGACAGGAAGATCTGGTGACCACGCACCTCACGGCGGACTTCCTTGATATAGGCGCGCACACGGTCATTCGGGCGATAGCTTTCGCGGCCGATCTTGTCATTGCGACGCAGAACGGCTTCGGCACCGCCCAGATCGACGATGACGTTGCCGAATTCCTCGCGCTTGACGGCACCGTTGATAATGGTGCCCGCGCGATCCTTGAATTCTTCGTATTGACGGTCACGCTCAGCTTCGCGAACCTTCTGCAAGATCACCTGCTTGGCGGATTGTGCCGCGATACGGCCCATCTCAACCGGCGGAACCTCTTCAACGAAGACATCACCGACCTCAGGGTTTTCCATATATTGTTTGGCCTGCTCAACGGTGAACTCAGCCTGATAGTTCTCAAGTTCTTCATCTTCAACCACGGTACGGACGCGGGTAAAGGTCGCCTTGCCGGTTTTGCGGTCAATCGACACGCGGATATCCATTTCCGCGCCGTAGCGGCTCTTGGCGGCACGGGCGAGCGATTCCTCCATCGCTTCGACAACCAGACCGGGGTCGATCATCTTTTCGCGGGCCACGGCCTCGGCGGTCTGCAGCAGCTCCAGCTGGTTGGCTGAGGTGATTGCCATCAGTTCGTCTCCTCTTCGGACCCTTCGGTCTCTATCTCGTCGAAAGCGTTTTCGTTCAGGGCACCGGCGTCTTTGCGCTGGCGCAGCATTTCCTTGATCAGGTCATCGGTCAGGACCAGCTTGGCGTCGCTCAGCCAGTCGAATTGCAGACCGATGGTGATCGTCTCGTCCCCCTCGGGGATGTTGATCAGAACCTCATCCCCTTCGATCCCGGCCAGTTCACCTTTGAAGCGGCGGCGACCGTCGATCAGTTCGGCGGTTTCGATCTTGGCCTCATAACCCTCGAACGTCTCAAAGTCTTTGAGACGGGTCAAAGGCCGGTCGATACCGGGGCTGGAGACCTCAAGCGTATAGGCGTCAAGGATCGGGTCTTCGACGTCCAACGTGGCGCTGACGGCGTTTGAAATCTCGGCGCAATCGTCCACTTCGATGCCGCCATCGGGCTTGTCGGCCATGATCTGCATCGTGGTGGTCTTGCCGCTCATCAGGCGGATGCGCACCAGCTCATATCCCAGATCCTCGATCACGGGTGTGATGATCTCGGCCAGTCGCCGGTCAATGGCTGCTTTGGCTATCAAGTCGTTTGTCATTCAGGTTCTCTACCCTGTCATCGGGCACAAAAAAACGGGCGCGCGGCCCGTCGAGATTTCCGGTGGAGCCCCGGACCAGAAGTCCAACGCGCCGCTGTTGCAACTGCATATACGCAGGCTTTTCCGAGTCTGCAACCCCCGGCGAAAATCGTGATCGGATTTAGGCCAGCCACCACCGCTCGGCGATGCGCCCATCGTCCAGCGACCCCCTGCCAATCTGACGCGGCATGCCAACATGCGCGGCCACCGCCAGCGCCATGTCGGTCTTACTTGGATGGTATCTGAGACCGCGTTGAACCTTAAGCTCATCACCTTCGGGCAGGGCAGCAATGTCCACATAGCCATCCCGCAAAGCCTCGGCCCGCACACGCGCATCAGGGATCACAATGATTTCCAACGCATCAGCCCAACCCGCGTGGCCATTTTTGTAGTGGCCCGCCACCTTGCGCCCAAGGAAATGGCGAGAATCCTCGGCCCGTTCTACACGATAGCACCCCGTGCCCGTTGCCGTGTTCAATGGGGTAACTCCCTGCCCGTCACGTGTCACGACAAACCGACTGTCGGCAAGCAAGAAGGGCAAACCAGGATTGGGCGCGGCCAGTTCCAACCTAACGCGATCAGGGGCTAGGGCCTCCGCGCGTCCGATGTCTGAAAATACCGCCGCTACATCGTCTGCATGCATGGCGGATCCATCATGGAACATCGCGTCGTCGCGTAGATCAAAGCTCCATACACGCGCGTGTTCTTCTGCCTGCCAAGCTTTTGCCAGTTCGCCGCGCAAGGTCCCATCTGATGCGACTTCGGTCAGGGTGTCGAACACGGCCCCGCGCGCTAATATTTCCAAACTCTCATCGCGCGGAACCGCAAGCCGCAGCTTGCCACCTGTCTTTGGTGTATCCGCCAGCGACCCGCCCGTCGCCGCCAGCAAGGCGGCGGCAGCACCCGAGGCAAACAATGCACGACGGTCGATCCTGGTCATGCCGTACCCTCCGCCACGCGGTCCATAATCCGGACCAGCTCAACGCTTATACCCGGTTCTGACAAGGCGTGCCCTGCCTGGCGCACCATTTTCAAGTCAACGCCAGGCCATCGCTGCGCCAGGTTCCAGGCCGCTTGCGGTGGACAGATCATATCATACCTTCCCTGCACGATATGGCCGGGAATATGCGCGATGCGGTCCATCTGGTCCAGAATCTGGCCGTCATACTCGAGAAACGCACCGTTCCTGAAATAGTGATTTTCCAGACGTGCAAAGGTACGGGCGTATTCCCCGGGGCTTTCCCCAACCGATCCGTTGGTGTGGATTGAGGCCAGAGCGTTCTCCCAATGAGACCAAGCGCGCGCAAAGAGGATCTCGGTCGCACGATCGCCCGAAAAGAGACGCTTGTGATAGGCATTGATCGCGTCAGACTGTTCGGCCTCGGGCAACAGGGATGCAAACTTGGCCCACTGTTCCGGCCAAAACTTGCCCGCACCGCCACCATAAAACCAATCGAGCTCGGCCTGTGTCGCCAGAAACACGCCGCGCAACACCAAACGGTTGACCCGATCCGGGTGTGTCTGCGCGTAAATCAAAGCCAGTGTTGCACCCCAGCTGCCGCCAAAGACAATCCAGTCCTCGATACCAAACAGCGTTCGCAACCGTTCGATATCCGCGACCAGATGCCAGGTCGTATTGTCTTCGACCGAGGCCGTGGGCCTTGAACGGCCACAACCGCGCTGATCAAAGAGAATCACCCGGTAGACATCCGGGTCGAAATAGCGCCGCATCGCGGGGCTGCAACCGCCACCCGGCCCACCATGCAGCACCACGACCGGTATCCCATTGGGATTACCGCATTGTTCCACATAAATGCGGTGCCCATCGCCCATATCAACGACGCGCTGATCGAACGGATCGATCGGCGGGTAAAGATATTGAACTGCGCGCTTTTGGTCCGGGTACTTATCCATTACGGCCCTATATAGTCCTTAAGCGTAAAAGAGCACACGGAGACAGGAATGCAAGCGCATCCGAACACGGTCGACCCGTCCGAGATCGCAAAATTCGAGGCGATGGCCGCCGAATGGTGGGACCCACATGGGAAATTCAAACCTTTGCACATGCTGAATCCGTGCCGTCTGGATTATATCACACAGCAGATCGCGGGTGAGTTCGACCGCGATCTCAAGACTTCACATCCCTTTGAGGGGCTGCGCCTGCTGGATATCGGCTGCGGCGGCGGGCTGCTGAGCGAACCGATGGCGCGATTGGGCGCGACGGTCGTGGGCGCCGACGCCGCTGAAGGCAACCTGCCCGTCGCCCGCATCCATGCCGAGCAATCGGGGTTGCAAATCGATTATCGCCACACCACCGCCGAGGACATGGCAGCCGCAGGTGAGCAGTTTGACGTGGTGCTGAACATGGAAGTGGTCGAACATGTGGCCGATCCGCTGGGTTTCCTGACCGCCTCGCAGCAGTTGTTGAAACCGGGCGGGCTGCTGATCTGCTCGACCATCAACCGCAACCCGAAATCCTATGCTATGGCGATTTTCGGGGCCGAGGTCGTCATGCGCTGGCTGCCGCGCGGCACGCATGAGTGGAACAAGTTCATCACGCCGGATGAGCTGTTCGACCTGCTGCGTCAGGCCGGACTGGAGCCGGTGGACCGCAAGGGCTTTGTCTTCAACCCGATCTTGTGGAGCTGGTCGATCTCGGACCGGGATTTGAGCGTGAATTATGTGACGGCGAGTGTGAAGGCAGGATAGGATGGGTGTAAACACCATCCAAATACTGACAAAAATTAACTCTTCAAAAGCTATTTAGATGGAACTTGAGCGCGGCATCGCTCTTTATCAATCGGGGAGCGATTTACAGGCGAGAGCAGCTTTCAAACGTGCCCTTCAATATTCACACGCAGCCCCACAGAGTTGGGTACAAGGCTCATTGATCGTATGAACACCTTTGAAGATATGGGCGCTGTAGATCTTTGAGAGTCGGTTGTCTCGAAAACCAAATAGTTGCGCTCTTCACTCCCCCTCCAACTGCAACCGCAAATCTCGCAGCACCGGCAGCGTGCTGCGGACGCGCTCCAGCCCCAGCTCTCCGACGACGCGGTTGATCAGCGGGGCAATCGAGGAAATCGCCTGATCGCGCGCGCGGCGGCCGGCGGGGCTGATGGCGACCATTTTGCGGCGGGCGTCGTCCCAGTCGGGGCGTATGTGAATGTATCCAGCCCATTCCAGCTTGGCCAAGGTGTTGGTCATCGCTCCGCGCGTGACGTGGAACGTGTTGGCCAGCTGCGCCGGGCTGCGTTCATCTCCGACAAAGACCAGATGGTTCAGAACTGAGAAATGTGAGATTTCCATGCCCTTGGGCAGCACCCGGCTCAGCCGGTTGCGCAATAGCTGGTCTGCGGTCAGTATTTCGCTGAAAAGCGTGACCGCCAGGGCATTTTTCTCGTCCGTCATAAGCCCGGTTCTGGATCAGGGACCTGTGAAAGGCCGTACATGGGTCAATGAGGGCACGCGTCGGCGCGCCTCGGACACAGAACTATCATGCAATTCGAAAAAGTGAATGCCCGGATCGGTGCCTGCGTCGATGACGACCTCTCCCCAAGGGGCCACGACGATGCTGTGGCCATGGGTATATCGGGTCTTGCCGCGCGTCTTTGGATGCGCGCCAGTCTGCGCCGGGGCAAGCACCCAGCAACCTGTTTCAATCGCCCGCGCGCGCAGCAGGGATTCCCAATGTGCAGCACCTGTGACCGGCGAAAACGCTGCCGGGACGGTTAGAATCTGTGCTCCAGCCTGCGCCAGCGCTGCATAAAGATGCGGAAAGCGGATATCATAGCAGATCGTCATACCAACTTTCCCGAAATCTGTATCTGCGATCACGGCATACTCGCCGGGGCGATAGTTCTTCGATTCGCGGAACGTCTCGGTCTCACTGACCTGCACGTCAAACATGTGGATCTTGTCGTATCGCGCCACGATCTGCCCCTGCCGATTGATCATGAAGCTACGGTTGGCAAAGCGGCCATCGGCATCGTGGGTCTTGATCCCCAAAGAGCCGATCAGCAGCCAAACACCCAAATCAGCGGCGTGCTTGCGCAGGCCAGCCAGAGTGATGTCATCCTCTTCATGCTGCAGAACTTCGTGCTGCCGCGTAGTGCTGGTCGAGACGCAGTTCGTCACCTCGGGGGTCAGTATAAAGCCCGCGCCTTGCTCTGCAGCCTCGGCCATCATGGCGCGCACCATGTCCAGATTCTGGACCGGGTCGTCCGACGAGGTGATTTGCAGCAGAGCGGTCTGCATCAGGCCGCGAGCAGGCGATCCAGCTTGCCCTGACGTTCAAGCTCGTAGAGGTCATCGCAACCGCCAACATGAGTTTGGCCGATGAAAATCTGCGGGACAGTGCGTTTCCCACCCGCCCGCTGGATCATCTCGGGTTTGCGTTTGGGATGCATCAGCACGTCGACTTCCGAAAACTTGACGCCTTTCTGCTTCAACAACCGTTTGGCAGCGTGGCAAAAGCCGCACAGCGGCGAGGTGTAGATTTCTACCGGCTTCATATTCCGTCCCTTTGGGTTTCGCACATTCTTGGGCGAATTAGGCATCCTTGGCAACGCGCGCCAGTACCAACACGAAAATATGATTTGCTCCTGAAGCACGGCAGACACGCGCGCAGGCCTCCAGTGTCGCACCCGAGGTCATAACGTCATCGACCAGAAGAATATCGCGGCCCTGTGTCATACGTTCCCGTTTCGGATGTACAGCTATGGCATCGGCGAGTGCTGCCGCGCGTTCAACCGCTGTTTTGCCATCCAGGACAGGCGTGCGTCTGGTTCGAACCAAGAGATCAGGGCATACGGCCAGACCCGTTTCCTGGCCCAGATGATGCGCAAGCAATGCGGATTGGTTATATCGCCTGCGGATCATTCGGGACCAATGCAGCGGGACTGGCGCGATCAACATGTTGGGGCGAAACACCTCGGATCCGGCTCGTGCCATCCAGCGCGCAGCCGGGCGCGCCAATTCCGTACGATCCCCATGTTTCAACGCCAGTATCAGCGATTTGGCACCCCCTTGATACATCAGAGCTGCCCGACCGTCCTGCCAAGCGTGTGGTTTTGTGAGGCAGTCGTCGCATTCGATTCTATGCCCATCCCGTGCGCCGGGGACCGGCACGCCGCAACTTTCGCAAACTGCGCCGCCGATAAATGGTGTGTCTCGCCAGCATGGACCGCAGAGGCCAAAGTCGGATTCAGTCAGCGCACCGCATGAAAGGCAACGCGGGGGATAGATCATCTCGACAACGGTTTGAATCCCCCGACGAATGCGATACTTGCGGCTTATGAAACTGCCGTCCGACACTGCACCCTCTCTGTTTGACCGCGCTGCCCTCGCGCTCCACCGCAGCCGCGCGCAGGATGAGGCGCTGTTTCTGCACCGCGCCGCTGTTGACGAGGTTCAGGATCGTCTATCGATGGTTAATAAAACCTTTAAGGCGCCTGTCATCGTGACCCCGTTCCCACACATCTGGGAAGGATTATGGACCGAGGCCCGGTTCATCCCGGATGATGAGGTTCTGGACCTGACGCCAAGCGCGCATGACCTGGTTATACACGCGATGGCGCTGCATTGGGCAAACGACCCGGTTGGCCAATTAATCCAATGCCATCGTGCTCTGAAACCTGATGGTTTGCTCTTGGTCGTGTGCTTGGGCGGCGAAACCCTTCAGGAGTTGCGTTCAGCACTGGGTCAAGCGGAGATTGAGATTACGGGCGGTCTAAGCCCGCGTATTGCGCCGATGGCAGAATTACGTGATCTGGGCGCGTTGCTGCAACGGGCTGGTTTGGCTTTGCCCGTTGCAGACAAGGCAACGTTATCTGCCGAATATCGCGACCTTAACCATCTGATGCATGATTTGCGCGCGATGGGAGAAACCAATGCGCTGCAAGATCGTCTGAAGCAACCGACCCGGCGGGCTGTTTTCGAGAAAGCGCAGGAAATCTATGCCGCTCATTTCGCAACCTCCCAAGGCCGTTTGAGGGGAACTTACGAACTGGTCTGCCTGACAGGCTGGTCACCTGATGACAGTCAGCCCAAACCTTTGCGTCCGGGATCGGCCCAAATGCGCCTTGCTGATGCGTTGGGCACGGATGAGGGCAAACTGCCCGATTGACGACCGGCCTTTTCCCGTTATCTCAGGCCAGACACATAAATTCAGGAAGCTTCACATGTTTGATGCCACTCGTCCTACCCACGCGCCCGCAGAGCATCCCAAGGTTAAAACGGGACGTGTCGGTGTCCTGCTGGCCAACTTGGGCACACCTGATGATTATAGCTATTGGCCCATGCGGCGTTATCTGAACGAATTTTTGTCAGACAAGCGCGTGATCGACTACCCGGCCTGGAAATGGCAGCCCATTCTGCAAAGCATCATCCTGACCAAACGCCCTTTCAGTTCGGGCGAAGCGTACAAGTCGATCTGGAATCACGACAAGGGTGAAAGCCCTTTGATGACGATCACCAAGGACCAGACTGCCAAGATACGCGAGGCGATGCACGAACAGTATGGCGATCAGGTCATGGTCGAATTCTGCATGCGCTACGGTAATCCTTCGACCCCTTCAAAGGTGCGCCAGATGGTGGAAGAAGGCTGTGATCGCATCCTTTTCTTCCCGCTCTACCCGCAATATGCCGGGGCTACGACCGCCACAGCGAATGATCAATTCTTCCGTGCTTTGATGAAAGAAACCTGGCAGCCGGCCAGCCGAACTGTGCCGGCCTATTTCGATGAACCCTGTTATATCGACGCACTGGCAAGTTCGGTCGAGCGTGCCTATGCAGTGATGGAGACCAAACCGGATGTCCTCGTGTGCTCGTATCACGGTATGCCGGAACGCTATCTACAGCAAGGTGATCCCTACCATTGCCAGTGCGTCAAAACCTCAAGACTTCTGAAAGAGCGTTTGGGTTGGTCAGATGACCAGCTTGTCTCAACCTTCCAATCGCGATTTGGGCCGGAAGAGTGGCTGAAACCCTACACCGTCGATCATGTGGCCGATCTTGCTCGGGCAGGTAAGAAAAATATCGCCGTTATCGCGCCTGCATTCTCTGCCGACTGCATCGAAACGCTGGAAGAGATCAACGAAGAGATCAAGGAAAGCTTCGAACATGCGGGTGGCGAATCGTTCACCTATATCCCGTGCCTCAACGATGATGATTCGCATATCGCGGCACTGAGCAAGGTGATCCAAGACAATTTGCGCGGCTGGTTGGAATGACGGCCACTTAACCAAGCACAAAAAAAGGCGGTGGTTTGCACCACCGCCTTTTTAAATTGATAAAGTCTCGTCGACTTAGCTTGCTGCAACAGCTGCGGCAACTACAACCAGCAGGATCAGCGGCAGGATGATGCCCTGCGACGAACCTTGGGTTTCTTCGACAACTACAGGTGCTTCAACAACCGGCTCTTCCAGGTTGCCAGCATATGCGGTCGAAGCAGCAGCAGTCAGAGCAGCAGCGAGAACGAGTTTCTTCATATTAACCTCCAGAATTTGCGCGATTCCCAATAGCGAAACCGCACATCTAAGACTTACCTCGTGAGTTTTTCTAATCAGCTATCCCCATGGATTGCAATTGCAACTTACGTAAATGGCAGGTTCGTGCGCGAAAATGTCGTCAAATTAGCAACACTTGCGTACCGACCTTGGCCATTGAGAACAACTCAGCGATATCTTCGTTGAACAAACCAATGCATCCGTTCGAAGACCGACGGCCGATTTTGCGTGTATCATGGGTGCCGTGAATGCGATAATATTTCCAACTCAGATATAAAGCGTGCGTACCCAATGGGTTATCAGGCCCCGGCGGGATATAATCAGGCCATTCGGGGTTGCGTTTTTTCATCGATGGCGTCGGTGACCAACTTGGACCCTCGACTTTGCGGATGACACTGGTGCGCCCACGACGGGTCAATTCTTCGGTCAATGGCACTGACGAGGGGTACAGTTTGTATACGGATTGATCATCTGACCAATAATGCAGCGCTCGGGATACCGTATCGACCAGAATGGCCCCGTTTCTGGTATTGGAAAAGTAAGGCTGCCAATCCATCGCCCTGAATCCGGATACATTGCGTCGTACCTGAGGCTCAGGTTCGGGCGCAGGGCGCAACGGATCACCCGGAATGTATTGGGCCAGCGCAGGCGAAGCCAAACTGGCAGTGGCTGCCGCCAGAAAGCCGCGACGCGTCGGAGACAAAAGAGTTTTCTTGACCATGTTGAGCGGTCCTTTGTTATGAGCACATGCAATTTCTGTGATATTTTATGGCCAGAATGCCTCAATCGCAAATCAAACCGGCAGAATCACGCAAGGTTGGGCCTTTGTGCGTTTGCTCTGGGCGCTCAGGCAGGCTATTTCCTTGGTCGACACTAAATTCAGGCCGATCATGACACGTATTCTTTCTCTTCTAGCGATTTGTTTAGTCGCACTTGCCGCATGTACCGATTCGGGTACGACAACTCTTGGTGCTGATGGCAGGCCATTGCCGAGCGTCTATAAAATCCGCGGCAACCCAGAGAAGTTGCAGTTCCGGATGCTGGATTCAGTAAACGCACTGCGGCAAGCCTCAGGTCTGCAGCAAGTTCAGTTGAATGCAAAACTGAACGCAGCCGCCGAGACTCACTCTAAGGACATGGCCCGCCAAAATCGGCCTTGGCATTTTGGTTCGGATGGGTCTTCCCCCCTGGATCGGGCTTCGCGGGTTGGGTATTATGGCACCTTCCTGGGCGAAGCGATCTCGGAGACCTATGAGACTGAGACGGAAACGCTGGCTGCTTGGATGCAGGAACCCGGACCGCGTGCGGTAATAATGGACCCCAAAGCCACACAGATGGGCTTTGCCTGGCATCAGGAAAAAGGCGGTAAAATCTGGTGGACATTGGAGATGGGCACCGGCGGCTGAGTATTCCGGTCGCAGGCCGAACGAACCTTTGACTGTCTATCACCCTTGCGAAACGAGCACCCTCGCAGACTTTTGCGAGGGTGCTGTCATTTCAGAGACGCTATTTTGGTCAAAATAATGAGTGAGCACAGAGGGCAATCCGAAAAAGGTGGTGGCGTTGGATAGCAACTTGCATTGGATTTTAACGCTGCTTACGCGGCATCTGCTAAAGCGTGACATAGTTCACGGTGATATCCATCGTGTTCCTCTAAGCAATCCCAATGCGAATTAAGATACCCAGACAAAACAGAAAATGGATATCGCTGATTTTGTTCGGCGGAATCGCGACATTCCTGATGCTCGGCGGCGAGTTTACAGGTTCGCACGACGCATGTCGCCTAAAGTGCTTTACATTAACAATGCAGGAATGGGTGGATGAAGGACACAAAATCTATGTGATCGCCGGCCTCTACCTAGCCGCCATATTCAGTTTTCTTTGGGATCATCTTTAGTTGGACTGATCAGCCCTGTATTGCCCGCAAAAGGCGGCGCCAACGATGACTACCTTGCCGTCGTTCAACGGATTCTTCGTTTCTTAGTACCCTACGCCGCTTGCATCGACTGAGCTTCGGTCAGAATAGCATACAGCTTTACCGGATCAGGATTTGCCCGCAACTTCGCGCAGACCGATTGCTCACGCAATGTGCGCGAGACCAACGCCAGCGCCTTCAGATGCTCAACCCCGGCTTCTTCAGGGGCAAACAGCGAAAACGCCAGATCAACGGGCTGACGGTCGACCGAGCCAAAGTCGATGGGTTTCTCGAGCATGACAAACACACCCGAGACCGATTCCAGTTCCGACAACCGAGCGTGTGGAAGCGCAACACCATGGCCAACGCCAGTCGGGCCAAGGCTCTCCCGCTCGAGCAAGCTTTCAACGATGGCCTGCGCATCCAGCCCAAGCGTCGCAGCGCCTACGTCGCCAATTTCCTGAAACAATCGCTTCTTACTGGACGCAGCGGACAATACACGCACCGCTTCGGGCTTTAGAATACTCGAAAGCTCCATCAATCTGCTCCTAAGCCGTGCCCCCTCTGCGAGGGGGCGTTCCGACTATTCTTGCCTGTTACGGATCAATCCAGCCAATATTGCCGTCCTCACGACGATATACGACATTCAATCCGTCCTTGTTCTCATTCCGGAACACCAGCACCGGGGCACCGGCAAGTTCCATTTGCATAACAGCTTCCCCAACACTGAGCGATGGGATCTTGGTCTCCATCTCAGCCACAATCATTGGCTGCAGCGATTCGGGTTCATCCGCCGTGTTCGATTCGTCAGAGGCGAGGATATAAGAGGACGCGCCAAAGAGTTCAACCGGCTCGGATCGATCCTTATGGTGGTCTTTGAGGCGCCGTTTGTAACGCCGTAGTTGTGTCTCCATCTTGTCACAGCAGCCTTCAAACGCCGCATAAATCTCGGTCGCATGAGCCTTGGCCTGAGCGGTCAGGCCAGTCGACAGATGCACAGTGGTTTCGCATACATATTCATGCGCCGAACGGGAAAAGACGACGTTGGCGTCAGTCGGTCGCTGGGCGTACTTGCCCACGACCTCGCCCAGTTCGGTCTGCACGTGGGTCTGCAGCGCCGCACCGATGTCGATCTGTTTTCCGCTGATTTGGTAACGCATGTGATCTCCTTCACAATTCACACCCATTCTGACGCCGCGTAACGCGACTGACTTGTTTTTATCGGGTGGGGGGTATCGGCATTTTCTGCGGTTGCCGCTGATCCTGCCCTTCCAAGAAGGGACATCGAGATCCTGACTGGAACCGAAGCAATGCCATGTCCCAATTGATGCAAGGGACGACGGGAGAGTCAATCAAAACAGATGTGTTTATGCGAGATTTCCGCCATGCGCCCGGCGCATTTCCGCGTAAACTTATGAAATACGGAAGTTTTCGCCCAGATAGACCCGACGCACATTTTCGTTTTCCACCACCTCGTCTGGGGTGCCGGACATCAGAACTTGACCGTCATGCAGAATGTAGGCGCGATCCACAATTTCCAGCGTTTCCCGGACGTTGTGATCCGTGATCAAAACCCCGATACCCCGTTTCTTCAGATCAGCCACCAAATGCCGGATATCACCGACACTGATCGGGTCGACCCCTGCAAAGGGCTCGTCCAACAGCAAATAATTCGGATCGGCGGCCAAACAGCGCGCGATCTCAACCCGGCGCCGCTCTCCACCAGAGAGAGCAAGCGCTGGCGCGCGGCGCAAATGTTCGATCGAGAAATCCGATAACAGCTCTTCAAGCCGCTCTTTCCGGCGATGAGCGTGTTTGACCGTGATATCCAGAACCGAGGCGATATTGTCCTCGACGCTCATACCGCGGAAAATTGACATTTCCTGTGGCAGATAACCGATACCCAACCGCGCACGGCGATACATTGGCAGAGTCGTGACGTTCTGCCCGTCAATGGTCACGGTACCTGCCTCGGGAAAAACCAGCCCTGCGACGGAATAGAACGTGGTGGTCTTGCCCGATCCATTCGGCCCCAGCAGCGCCACGACCTCAGATCGGTTCAGCTCCATAGACACGTCACGGATGACGGTCTTCTTGCGATAAGACTTCCGCAGCTTCTCGATTTTCAGACCGGAAGAGCCTTCAGCGATGGACAATTCGGGACGGTTCATCAGTTGCCACCTTGCTGCAGGATCGTCTTGACGCGCCCTGACATCGTTGCGGTTCCGGACGTCAGATTTGCGATCATCTGATCACCGCTGATAATGCTGGGCCCCTGAGTCAGCAGCACATTGCCCTTCATTTCAATCACACCGGAATCGATGGTGTATTCCGCCCAATCACCTTCGGCAGCGTCAGGTGGACTGACCAGAACGACATTTTCCGTCGCCTCCATCCGATCAATGGCCGAACGTTCTTCGTTATAGATGACAAGAACGCGATCTGCCGTCAGGCGCATTTCACCCTGTATGACGATCACGTTGCCGATAAACTCGGCAGAGCCGTCTTCCTGATTTACGTTCAGAGTCTCGGACGTGACTTCAACCGGCAGGGTCGGGTCCGCGTTCACCGATCCAAATGCAACCTGAGCCTCCTGCGCAAATGCAGGCGCGGCCCCAACTGCGATGGCACAACACAAAACGGCGACACGTAAATCGAACACAAGTTATCTTTCTGCTTTTTGCGGCTCGTATATCAGCTTCACGCCGCCTGTAAAAAGAATATGGACCGGACCGTCCTTTTTTACAGTCCCAAAAATCATTCGCCCTGCGGTAAAGTCGCCAATCGGACCCGTTCCGTCAATCTGACCTGGGCTGTCGCCGCGGATTTCATCCAAAGATGTATTCAAAAGGTCAGTCGTTACCTGAATACCATCCGCCGTCGTGATGACTACATCGCCCACAAATGTCGCGGTGCCCTTGTCTGGCCGGATCATGCCCGTATTCGATTCTAGTGTAATCTCGCCACCGCTGCTCAACTCAAATCGCCCCTGAACCTCAGACGCCGTTGGGGTTTCTAGTTCACCACTTTGGCTGGCACGACGAGCCTCGACCCGAATCCCTTCGCCCTTGCGGGTTACGCCTTTGTAGTCGGGGCGGGTAACAACCTGATCTGTCAGTCGCTCTCCAATATCCTGATCATTGAAGGGCACCGATACATTGGTGTCGATGCTGCGGGACAGCAAAAACACAGAGGACAATATAAGAATCGCCGCCAGTGGTAGCAGAACTTTCAGAAACTGCACCCAACGGGAATGGCGATCCACCTCGGCCATTTCCTTAACCCAGCCCTACACGCAGACAGTCGTGGATATGCAACAGCCCCGATGTCGGACCATTGGTCTCGGGATCCACCACAAAAAGAGAAGTGATCTTGCGATCATTCATGATCGAAACCGCCTCTTCTGCCATTGCGTTTGGCGCGATGGTCAGAGGATTTTCGGTCATTACCTCGGTGGTGTTTTTGTTCAGTAGCCCGTCCATGTTTCGACGCAGGTCACCATCCGTGATAATGCCCAGCAAACAGCCGGCCTCATCAGTAACGCCAACGACCCCAAAGCTCTTCTGGCTCATAACCAGCAGTGCCTCGCTCATCGGAGTACCGGCAGTTACCAGAGGCATATCTTTGTGCATCAAATCGCGCACGGTGGATAATTGCGCCCCCAGTTTGCCTCCTGGGTGGTAGGCACGAAAATCCTCGGGCCTGAAATCTCGGTATTTCATCAACGCGATTGCCAAAGCGTCACCCATCGCCAACGTCAGAGTGGTCGAGATCGAGGGAACCATACCAAATCCGCAGGCTTCTCCCATCGATGGAATAAGCAGGTGCACGTCAGCCTGCTTCATCAACGTGCTTTCGGGCTTGCTGGACAGACCAATCAGCGGAATTCCAAAACGCCGCGTAAAGGCCAGCAGATTGGCAAGTTCCGGCGCTTCACCTGAGTTCGATATAGCCAGAACCACATCCCCTTTCGAGACCATGCCCAAATCACCATGGCTGGCCTCGGCCGGGTGGACAAAATAGGCTGGCGTACCGGTACTAGCCAAGGTCGCCGCGATCTTGTGGCCGATATGCCCGGACTTACCGATACCGCTAATGATGATGCGGCCTGTGGCCTGCAGGATCAGCTGCACAGCTTCGGCAAAATGCTCGTCCAAGCCTTCGGCAAGGACGTCCAAGGCACGGGCCTCATCGGTGATGACCTGGCGTGCAGTTTTCAAAAAGGACTCAGTATCTGTCATGAGTGCGCAAAAATATCAGTTTCGGGCCAGCCTGCGAGGTCAAGCTTCGCACGCGTGGGGAGGAAATCAAAACAGGCCTGTGCCACCTCGGTACGGTCTTCACGGGCAAGCCGACCGTCCAGCGCGTCGCGCAGACGGTGCAGATACAATACATCCGATGCAGCATAGTCCAGCTGAGCATCCGTCAGGGTTTCCGCACCCCAATCGCTCATTTGCTGCTGTTTCGAAATATCGACACCCAGCAGTTCCTGACACAGGTTCTTCAGGCCATGGCGGTCGGTGTAGGTACGCACCAACCGGCTGGCGATCTTGGTGCAATAGACCGGCGCTGCAAGCACACCGAACGCGTGATACATGGCTGCAATATCGAAGCGGCCAAAATGGAACAGCTTCAACACATTGGGGTCCTCAAGCATTGCACAGAGGTTCGGAGCTGATGATTGACCCTTTTCGACCTGAACGATGTGACAATTTCCATCCCCACCCGACATCTGGATGACACACAGCCGGTCCCGATGCGGGTTCAGCCCCATGGTTTCGCAATCGATGGCCACGACCGGGCCCATATCCAACCCTTCGGGCAGATCGTTTTTATACAGGTAATTCGCCACGCCGACTTCCTTTGTGCGGTCTCGACCCCGAGATAGGAGGTTTCGCAGCCAAACTCAACGTCCTCGGTGCGCGCGTAGTTATAGCATCGCGACTAACTTGACAATAACCCCATGGGGAGGATAAGGATACGCCATGACATCCCATACCCATAATTCTCACCCGCAGATCACCGCGCGCCTGAAACGCGCGCACGGGCATTTGGCCAAGGTGATCACCATGCTCGAAGCTGAAGCCCCCTGCGCTGACATCGCTCAGCAGCTTTTTGCGGTGGAGAAAGCTATCACAAACGCCAAGCGCGTGCTGATCCATGATCATGTTGATCACTGCCTGTCTGGTGAAGCGGATCAGACTGCCATCGAAGACTTCAAAACAATAACCAAGTACCTCTGACCAATGCTCAGCGTCCTGACAAATCGCACCTATCGGCATCTGCTGGCTGCCCAGATTGTGGCCCTGACAGGCACCGGTCTGGCGACAGTGGCGCTGGGGCTTTTAGCATTTGATCTGGCCGGAGATTCAGCAGGGTTGGTTCTAGGCACCGCGCTAACCATAAAGATGGTAGCCTATGTCACTGTGGCTCCTCTTGCCGCAGCCTTTGCCGAACGTTTGGACCGGCGTAGAATGCTTGTGGCATTGGACATTGTGCGTGCAATCGTCGCTCTGTGTTTGCCATTCGTCACTGAAATTTGGCAGGTCTATGTGCTGATCTTTGTCCTGCAATCGGCTTCTGCCGGGTTCACTCCGGCCTTTCAGGCGACGATTCCTGACGTTCTGACAGACGAACAGGACTATACCAAAGCCCTGTCTCTGTCGCGTCTGGCATACGATCTGGAAAGTCTTCTAAGCCCGATACTGGCCGCCGCACTCTTATTGATCGTCAGTTTCGACAGTCTGTTCCTGGGCACCAGTATTGGCTTTGTCGCTTCCGCCCTGCTTGTGGTGTCTGCAACACTGCCTTCCCCAAAACCGAAAGAACCACGCGGCATCTATGACCGAACCACCCGTGGTATCAGAATATACCTCAAGACCCCGCGCCTACGTGGCCTGTTGGCTCTGAGCTGGAGCGCAGCGGCCCTTAGTTCGATGGTGATCGTTAATACCGTTGTGATCGTGCGTGGTGATCTCGACCTGTCTGAAAGCGCTGTTGCCATTGCATTGGCCGGTTTTGGTGGTGGTTCGATGTTGGCTGCGTTCGCGCTGCCACGCCTGCTGGATCGGATCCCTGATCGTCGTGTCATGCTGAGTGGTGCCACAATGGCAACCGGAACAATGGCGGTGGCCGCTATTCTGGCCGCAACCATACCGATGACGCTAGGCGTGCTGACTGCGATCTGGATACTGGTTGGCTTTGGATATTCTAGCACTCTGACACCATCGGGTCGCCTGCTGACCCGATCTGCACATCCCGAAGATCGCCCGGCAGTCTTCGCCGCCCAATTCACCCTGTCTCATGCCTGCTGGTTGGTGCTGTATCCGTTAGCCGGATCGCTGATGACCTGGTTTGGTTCGACGGTCGCCATGGCCGGGATGGCCACCGCTGCCGTTTTGGGCCTTATCTTCGTGATAAGGGTTTGGCCTCGCACCGACGCAAAATCTGTGGTCCACAACCATCCGGAACTGTCGCCGGATCATCCGCATCTCGCAGGACCCAAACCGCATGCCCATCCGATCATCATTGACGAGTTGCACCCTCGCATTCCTCATGAACCTTGAGCTTTGCCCGGCATCTACCTTAAACCCGGGCACACCTGCCTCATCCCGGAGACCGCATGGACCAGCTTGACCGACGCATCATCGCCGCTCTCCAACACAACGCGCGCGACTCGACTACGCGCATCGCGGCAATGCTGGGTGTTGCCCGGACAACTGTGCATGAACGCATTAATCGCATGGAAGAGCGGGGTGTTATTGCTGGTTACTCCGTCGTACTGCGAGAAAACGAAGACACTCCGAAGGTACAGATCGTTGTGCTGCTAGAAGTGCAGCAAAAGGAAACCACGCGCATCATCAAACGGCTTGAAGCCTATCCCGAGGTGAAGCTGTGCTTGTCGATCAATGGTGAGTTTGACCTGTTGCTGTCAGCCGAAGCCCCACGAATCGAGGACCTTGATATTCTGGTTGACGAGCTCGCGCGCATCCCCGGTGTTTTGCGCACTAACACCAGCGTTGTTTTCGGCCGCAAGATTGATCGAAACTGAGATGCGCTAACCCTCTGTAAACAGATAATTGGCTAGCTTGAGAGGGACTGACCAGAATCCCGGACCGGCAGAATGCCAATTCATAAACTTCTCATTGCTGCGCTTTTGGCGCATGTCTTTCTAGCCCACACCGGACATGCAACATCGACAGCCGCGCTGTGCGATCACGCCGCGCGCCGCGCAGCTCAGGCCGAGGGCGTTCCTCTTGACGTCCTCAGGGCAATTGCTCGGGTCGAAACAGGCCGTACGCTGGACGGTAGACTGGAACCTTGGCCCTGGACCGTCAATCGCGAGGGGCAAGGCTATTGGTTCGCCTCTGAGGTCGAAGCAAAATCTTACGTGTTCGACATCTTCAAATCCGGCACTCGCAATTTTGATGTGGGATGCTTCCAGATTAATTACCGCTGGCACGGCAAGGCCTTTCGCTCGATCGATGCAATGTTCGATCCGGACGAAAACGCCGCTTACGCAGCTCGATTTCTGTCCCAGCTCTATGCGGAGCTTGGATCATGGCCTGCCGCTGCCGGGGCCTACCATTCGCGGACCCACCAGCACGCAGCGGCGTATTCAGACCGCTTTCAGACTGTATTGGCGCAATTGAACGGATCGCCCCTAGTCAGTCGACGCGATCCATTCACAGCTGCGGCAGCTCCGCTCATACCCTTGAGCGCACATCCGGCCGAACAGAAAGCGCTGGGGTCTCTGGTGCCCGATACCACCACCGCCACCGCCTTCATTACGTTTAACTAGGAGCAGGCCGTGCCCCGTATCGATCCCCGCACCTTGTTCTCTCCGACCATTCTGCTGGCATTAGCGTTGATGGCGGTCATCGTCATGATGATCCTGCCAATGCCCGCCTGGGTGCTGGATGTGGGTTTGGCCGCCTCATTTGCACTGGCGATCCTGATCTTCACCCTGACACTGTTCATTGAGCGGCCTTTGGATTTTTCATCCTTCCCGACGATCCTACTGGCCTCACTGATGCTGCGTTTGTCGCTGAACGTGTCCTCGACCAAGCTGATTATTGGGCAGGGGCATACTGGCACCAATGCGGCTGGCGACGTGATCGAGGGCTTTGCTCAATTCGTCATGAGCGGCAGCATATTTTTGGGGCTGGTGGTGTTTGGCGTGCTTCTGATCGTGAACTTCATGGTCATTACCAAAGGAGCGGCGCGCATGGCCGAAGTCGGCGCTCGGTTCGCACTGGACGGAATGCCCGGCAAACAGCTTGCCATCGACAGCGACATGTCTGCCGGAGCCATCGACCACCAGCAAGCCAAAGAACGGCGTGAACGCGAACAACAGGAAACCACCTTTTTTGGCTCGCTCGACGGGGCGTCAAAATTCGTCAAAGGTGACGCCATCGCCGGGCTGCTGATTACGCTGCTCAACCTTGTGATGGGGCTGGTCATGGGCGTTATCGTGCATGGGATGCCAGTCACATCGGCCTTTGAAACCTATGCCATCCTGACCGTCGGCGATGGGTTGGTCTCGCAGATTCCAGCGGTGATCATATCGATCGCCTCCGCTTTGTTGCTGGCGCGCGGCGGTACGCAAGGCGCAACTGACAGCGCGATATTTTCGCAGCTGGGACGCCACCCGGCAGCGTTGGGGACAGTTGCAGTTCTGATGGCTCTGTTTGCGTTGGTTCCCGGCTTGCCGTTTCTGCCCTTTATTCTGGGGGCGGGGGTTCTGGGCTATGCCGCATACTCCGGTATCCGGAAACGAAGCGAAGAAGCCGAGACCGAACCGCAAGTGGTCGATGCTGACACACCGGTCTCGCAAGCCATCGGAGACATCCTGGACCTTGATGATGTACATCTTGAATTCGCACCTGACCTGGTCAGCATGGTATTGAATCCTGGTACCGGCCTAGATGCACGGATCGCCAATATGCGGACCTATGTCGCTTCAAGCTTTGGCCTGATCCTGCCCGAGATACGTCTGACCGACCGTGCGGACCTGCCGACGGGCACCTACGTGATCAAAGTGCAGGGGGTTGAACAGGCACGTGGTGTTCTAAACTCTGAACTTGTGCTTGCTCTGGTGCAAGAAGGGCACGATTTTCTACCCGACGGCACGGACGTGACTGAACCCGTTTATGGCGCTCCTGCACGCTGGATATTACCCAAAGATCAGGAGGCCGCAGCACTCAATGGGGCTACAATCGTCACCCCCCCGGAAATCCTTGCGACCCATCTGCTTGAGATCATCAAACAGAATTTCTCACGCTTGCTAACTCTGAAATCCCTACGCCGCCTATTGTCCGAGATGACGCGGCTCAGCGATCCGACTCGGGCAGAGGCCAACCGCAAGCTGCTGGACGAACTGATCCCCGACAAAGTACCGATCGACACGCTGCATGCAGTCCTGCGGCTGTTGCTTGATGAGCGGGTCTCGATCCGCAACATGGCACTGATTCTTGAAAGCGTAGCCGAAGCGCGCCTGACCACAACTCAGCCCGCAGGGATTTGCGAATTGGTTAGACAGCGGTTGGGTTTTCAGTTGGTCTCTGACATGAAGCGCGAGGACGGATCGATCCCATTGATCCAGCTAGCGCCCGAGTGGGAGGACACTTT
This sequence comes from Ruegeria sp. CL5, assembly GCF_056536485.1. NCBI lineage: Bacteria > Pseudomonadati > Pseudomonadota > Alphaproteobacteria > Rhodobacterales > Roseobacteraceae > Ruegeria > Ruegeria sp. CL5. Next base: position 59,074 of record NZ_JBQFPS010000004.1, on the reverse strand, counting down.
CGCCACCTACCAGATCGACGCCCCGAATGCCGGGTTGGATGTGGCACTGCCACCAAATCTGTTCAACAAGCTCGCTGATGGGGTCGTAAACAGCATTGCGCAATCTGCCGATCGCGGATTGTTCCCAGCTGTTGTCACCTCGACCCGGCGTCGCCGATTACTTAGAACCATCATGCAAGCACGCGGCGTTGCAAACCCTGTTCTGTCTTTTGAAGAAATCGGGCTGGAGGCGAGGCCGGCCTTGGTCGGAACGGTATCCGCGTGAGTTCAGCCCCGGCAGAGCTTTTGCCGCTTGTTGGGCAAAACCTGTGGCATCTGTTCGCCGTGTTTCTTCGCGTATCTGCCTTGGTTTCTCTGTTACCCGCATTCGGTGAGCGCAGCATTCCGACGCGGGTAAAACTTGGGGTCGCGGTCGCATTCACGCTGATTATCGTGCCCGCGATCCCTTCCGCGGAAATAGTCCCGGATGCGCCCAACATGGCAGGTTTGATCGGCATTGAAATCCTGATTGGCCTTATGCTCGGCATCGGGTTGCGCTTGTTTGTACTTGCCCTGCAAACAGCTGGGTCGATTGCGGCGCAAGCTACGTCACTGTCGCAGATTCTGGGCGGCGCAGCTACCGAGCCCGTCCCGGCCATGGGTTATCTGCTGACATTGGCCGGGTTGGCGCTGGCAATGTTGCTGGGCCTGCATATACGCGCCGCACAATTCATGATTAACAGTTACATGCTATTCCCCATGGGGGTCCTGCCAGCGGCACCCGACTTTTCACCTTGGGGCATCATACAAATTGCGCGCAGCTTTGGGTTGGCGTTCGCGTTGGCAATGCCATTTGTCATTGCATCGCTGATCTACAACCTCGCCCTCGGTGTGATCAACCGGGCAATGCCGCAACTCATGGTCGCGTTTGTTGGTGCACCGGCAATTACATTCGCGGGCTTGTTCCTACTGTTCGCAGGGGTCCCATTTATCCTGTCAACCTGGTCTGACACGTTGTTCGACTTTCTTCAAAGCCCGCTGCGAGGTCTGCGATGAGCGCATCGGACGACGACAGCGACAAGTCATTTGAGGCCACACCACAAAAGCTTGAAAAAGCCCGCAAAAAGGGTGAAATCGCAAAATCCAATGACCTGTCGGTGGTCGCCGCATATGCTGGTTTGCTCGCCGCACTATTGGTCGCAGGCCCGTATATGGCTGAACAACTTGGTAATCTGTTTGTGGTGCTGATCGAACAGTCAGACCAATTCGCAGGTTTGGTGACCGTCGGTCCAGCCACCTCCACAGTCGCTGGTATTCTGAAATCGACACTGACCCCGATCGCAGTGTTATTCGTTTTACCTGCTGCCGCAGTATTGCTCAGCCTCATTGCACAGCGCGCACTGATTTTTGCCCCAGACAAGTTGAAACCACGCATCTCACGGATCTCGATCATTTCAAATGCTAAGAACAAATTTGGCCGGGGCGGCCTTTTCGAATTTGCCAAAAGCTTTGTGAAATTGTTGATTTACGGCACTTGCCTAGCACTGTTTTTGCGCGCCAATTTGCCTGAGATTCTAACAGCGAGCGCTGCACCCGCACGATCCTCAATCCTATTGATGATGAGTTTGCTCACACGTTTTCTGTTCATCGTCATCACGATTGCATTGGCGATCGGCGTTGTCGATTATCTGTGGCAGCATGCAGAACACCTGCGCAAAAACAGAATGTCGCGCAAGGAAATCCAGGACGAAACCAAAGATTCCGAAGGTGATCCGCATATCAAACAACAACGGCGCCAGCGCGCGCAGGACATTGCAACCAATCAGATGATGGCAGAGGTTCCCAAAGCCGATGTTGTGATCGTCAACCCGACCCACTTTGCCGTTGCTTTGAAGTGGTCTCGCGCGACCGGCAGCGCGCCGGTCTGCGTTGCAAAAGGTGTTGACGAAATAGCCGCGACCATTCGCTCAACCGCCGGTGCGGCAGGCGTGCCTATTCACTCTGACCCGCCGACTGCGAGGGCGTTACACGCCACGGTCAAGATCGGGCAGGAGATTACCGAAGAATATTATCGCCCGGTCGCTGCAGCTATTCGGTTTGCCGAAACCATGCGCAAAAAGGCAAAGGGCCAGATCTGATGAAACGAGATCACATTGAAAGTCTATCGAGTGTGGCCGAAGCGGTATTTCAGCGAGAACACCAAAAGCTTAGCCCTCTGCTGCAACATGAGGCCAAAATACTTCGGCAATTGTCCCTCCTCCAGGCTCAATCGATCGAAGTGAAGTCTGAGAACTCACTGACCAAGGGCTATCAGATTACTGGAGCGGACCTCGTTTGGCACAGTTGGGAAGAATCCACACGACGAAATCTGAATATCGAGTTAGCAAAACTACGTTCGCAAAAACTCGCTGCGATAGACAGCTTACGCGACGCGTTTGGGCGAAAGCAGGCCGTCGCAGAGCTGACACATCGGCTGCAAGAGCACAGGCCGCGCTAACTCAAAACAGTGTATCGGCAAGGGGGAGCTTGGACAGTCTCCAAGCAATGCTGTTTAGGTATCCTGACGGCTGACACTCATAATCAGAACCTGCGATACATCCTGCCCCAGATCCTTTTTAGCCACTTCCAACAATGCCGTACGCAATGCAGCAAGGTTGTCAGAGTGTGTAAAGGCCCCGTCGAAGCCGCCAGTATTGGCGTGATCAAAAAGGACCTGCAGGAAACGGTCTCTCAATTTGGGCTCGATCTCGTAAAACGCCTCGGCCATCCCGGGACGCACTTCAAGGCTAAGAGACATGGTGACCAATGCTGAAATCTCGTCCTCGGCAACTACAGGGACCACGAATTGTTTGGTGAGTTTCAGATACTCATGAGTTGCTGGCGCATCATCTTTTCCGGGGTCGGATTTCATATTCCTTCCCTTTGCCGGTTTATTTTCAACATCAGCTTTATCAGTAATATTCTCTGCGGGCGCGAATGCCATCCTGGCCCCGATGCCCATGGCCAAGCCCACCACCAGAAAAACAATTGGCAACAGTTTCCCCATAAACCTAACCCTCAGAACGGCAACAAAGTGTCCAGGATTTGCTGGCCATAGCGTGGCTGCTGCACATCCGTAATCTGACCCCGGCCACCATAAGAGACACGCGCAGAAGCGATTTTGTCATAAGTGATTTCATTCTGGCGCGAGATGTCTTCGGGGCGGACATAGCCTGACACCAGCAGTTCACGAAGTTCAAAATTCACCCGCAGCTCCTGCGAGCCTGCGATCGAGAGCACCCCGTTGGGGAGTACGTCGGTAACTGTTGCCGCCACCCGCAAGGTCAGCTTTTCTTTGCGTTTGACCGACCCCTTGCCTTTGCTGACGGAAGCCGAGTCTATCGACACAGCCTCATCAAGTGAGGCCCCTTCTGGCAGCCGTTCACCCGCGCGCTGAGGCAGGCCAAACAGATCCGGGACGGCAAGGCTTTCCGATCCGGCGCGTGAGCGGTTGGTATCGTTGGATATCTCCGCCTTTTCATCCAATTCGATCACGACCGTCAGAATGTCACCCTTTTTCATGGCCCGCTGATCCCCCAGCAGCGAATGCTGGCCGCCGCTCCACAACGAGGATTGGTCGACCGTGCGCCGCGGCTGGCTATGCAAAGGAAGCCCCGGCCACAGCATCGCGACATGCTCGGGCGATTCAGTGTTTGGCGTTAGGCTCGGCGGTTTACCCAGATGGTCCAAACGGCCGCAGGCCGAAACACTTAGGACGACAAATAACAGGGATTTGGATAGGCTTGGCATTAATTGACCTCGATTTGACCATCCGGGCGGATAACGCCCTCTACAGTAGTGCGGGACGCCAGGTTCATAACGCGAATGCGCTCTCCGACTGCACCCCGACCCAAGGCGCGACCTTCAGCGGTGATTGACAGCGCGACGTGATCGAAAACCAGCGTGACCAGATCGTTTCGGTCCACGACGGCTGGCGGGCCGATATCACCGGGGCGAATTGGCCGGCCGGGATAAAGCGCAACACGTGCCTCCTGACCGACCAACATCTCGGTGTTGCGAACCGCTCCTTTGACCTCGATAGCTTTGATCTCCAGATCAGATGCAACTATCACCTCTTTGGCGCGGATCGTCCGGATCGGCACGACAATCTCGGCCATGCTTGCGAATGGCGTCAGACACAGGATCAGGATCAGAAACCGCATCACCGCACCTGCGTGGTTGCGCCCATCATCTGATCGACGGCGGAAATAACCTTGGCGTTCATCTCGTAACCGCGCTGTGCTTCGATCAGCTCCGTGACTTCACGCACCGCGTCGACCGAACTGTCCTCAAGATAGCCCTGCCGCAGGGTTCCCAGCCCGTCCTCGCCCGGCGTCCCGACAACCGGAGCGCCCGAGGCTTCAGTCTCCTTGAAAAGATTACTGCCTACGGCCTCAAGACCTTTGGCGTTCGAAAAGCTGGCCAGTGTAAATTCTCCCAACAACTGGCCCTCAGCGGTATCGTCAAAATAGGCATAGACCTCGCCTGCGGCGTTGATCGAGATCGATCTGGCATCGTCTGGAATGGTGACTTCTGGGGCGACTGCGAACCCGTCGGATGTTACAATCAGCCCCTCGGCTGATCGTTTCAGACTGCCGTCACGGGTAAAGGCAGACTGGCCATTGGGCAATGTCACCTCAAGATAACCGCGCCCCTCGATTGCGACATCCAGATCACTGCCGGTTGCCGAAAGCCCGCCTTGTTCCAACTGCACCGTGACCGCGGCAGGCCGTACGCCCAACCCCAGTTGGATTCCCGTCGGAAGAACCGTCCCGTCAGAGGCATTCACGGCACCGGCACGCGCCATCTGTTGATAATGTAAGTCGGCAAACTCGGCCCGGCGCGTGTTGTAGCCCGTTGTATTCATGTTCGCGAGGTTGTTCGAGATCGTCTCGACCCGCATTTGCTGCGCGGTCATGCCTGTTGCCGCTATTTTCAAAGCACGCATTTGAATTTCTCCTTCAGGTGATCAGCGCATCAGCGCTTTGAGCGCCCCGCGAACGCGTTCGTCTTCGGCCTCAAGAAAGCTCTGCCCAAGTTCATACGCCCGTTGAACCTCGATCATTCGTGTCACTTGACCGATAGCATTGACGTTTGAGCCTTCGAGAAAACGGTGCAGCACAATCGGTTCATCGACCGGATCAATCTGCCCAGTGGGTCGAAAATGTGTTTTGCCCTCGCGCACCAGATTTTCTGGGTTCGCAACATTATAGATCCCGATCTGACCCAGTAGTTGTCCGTTGACACTTAGGGTACCGTCGCCGCCAACATCGATCGTTGCGGCATCCTGCGGAACAAAGACCGGCGCGCCATTGCTATCCAAAACGCGATATCCATCCATTGTTAGCAAGTCGCCCTCGGCGCTTGGAGAGAAACTGCCTGCTCGGGTCAGACGATTTCCCGCTGGTGTTTCGATCATGAAGAACCCCTCGCCTTCGATGGCGAAATCAAACGAGCCACCCGTTTCGGTCAGAACGCCTTGTTGCAACGAGGTGTTTCGCACTTGGGCGCGGCTGAGCGACAGCGAGGGATGGCCTGGCAAATCCCGAACAAACTCTGAAAACACCAATCCCTGCTGGCGATAACCGGTTGTGTTGGCATTGGCGATGTTGTTGGCGACCAGCCTCATCTCGTTCATTAGGCCAGATTGGCGGGATAGTGTGACATAGGCGGTGTCCATCAGCGGCCTCCGGCGATAAGCGGGATCAGCGTCCCGGTGAAGAAGGTGACAAGGGTCTGGGTCATGAACCCCATCGACATCCAAAAAACGACGACGATGGCGATCAGTTTGGGCACGAAGGTCAGCGTCATCTCCTGCACTGAGGTCAGCGCTTGGAACAGACCCACGGTGAGGCCCGAAATCAGCGCAACGGCCAAAATCGGAACCGACGTGATGACCGCAACCCAGAGCGCCTGACGGACAATATCGTAGAACAGACCTTCGCTCAGCATAGTTCAGACCGGCATCCGCAGGATTTCCTGATAGGCCTCAACGACTTTGTTTCGGACGATCACAGCCGTTTCCACCGCAAGTTCGGTTTGTGCCAATGCCTGAACCAAAGCGTGCGGATCGGCCTGCCCTACCATCGAAGATTGCGCCACCTGCTCGCTGTGTTTCAGCGTTGCGGCAAAATCCTGAAACGTGGCGCGCAAGCCTTGTGCGGCTCCTTGATGATCGGGATCGGCCTGCGTTGCGGGACGGGCGCCAGCATAGTTCTGCGCGGCTGTAACTGAGCGGATATCCATTCTGGGTTTCCTTTATTTGCGGAGAAGGTCCATCAAACTCGACGACATCTGCCGGGTCTGATCGAACATCTTGAGATTGGCTTCGTAGCTGCGTTGCGCCTCGCGGGCGTCGGCAATCTCGATCATCAAATCGACGTTGGAGCCGCGGTAGTAGCCGGTTGCATCCGCCATCGGATGGCTGGGATCGTAGATTCGGGTTAGATCGCGGCGATCGAGTTTGACCCGCCCAGTCCGCACCACTTCTTTGCCATTACTCTCGACCGTCTCAAACGGGACTGTTTTGCGCCGATAACCCGGCGTATCCGCGTTCGAAATGTTTTCAGAGACGTGACGCAGCCGCGCAGCTTGCGCCCGCAGGGCACTAGCCGACGCACTCAGGGAATGGGAAAAGTCGCTCATCCTGATCACCCTTACGCCCGGCCCAAGCTGGTGCGCAGTACGCCGATTGAAGATTTGTAGATCGCCAAGGCACGATCATGCTGTCGTTTGACCTCGACGGCTTTCAGCATTTCTTCTTCCAGTGAAACACCGTTGCCGTTTGGGTCGCCTGTTTCGGTGGCCGTATATTCGGCCCAGGGCTGTTGGTGCGGATCTCCGTGCAGATGGCCGGCACGGGTTGCCGTCATCGCCACCTCCCGGCCCGTGTTTTCAAATGTTGTCTGAAAGGTCTCGATATCGCGGGGTTTGTATCCCGGCGTATCGGCGTTGGCCATGTTGCGCGAGATGACAGCTTGCCGTTGCCCAGCATGGGTTGCCATTGCGTACGCTGTTTTAAAGACGTTCAGGTCAGAGAACATCGGGGCTTCTCCCTCGATCAATTTCAATCAAGGCTTAACCCCGATTCCTTTAGAAACCGTTTTCAGAAGCAAATTGGAGGACCCGTGATGTCCGAACTCGATCCGATGCACCTGAAATGTCAATTCGACAGAATGTCAGCAGTGCAGCACGTTGGGCGCGTTGCTGATGTTGCCCACGGCGTGATCGAAATCAGCGGTTTGGCCAATCGGGCTCGAATCGGCGATCACCTGATCCTGCGCAGGCGCAGTGGTTCAGAGCTGCAAGGTGAGGTTCTGCGTGTCGGATCAGATCAGATTCAGATGCTGCTTGGCGCCGCGCCTGACGGGGTGAGCCTGGGTGACCCGGTGCTATTGGAGCAGATGCCCGCATTCGCCCCCGGACAGCATTGGCTGGGACGTGTAGTTGATCCGTTCGGCAAGCCCCTGGACGGCAAACCGTTGCTGGCGGGCGTGCACGAGCGCGATCTGATGCAGGCCCCGCCCTCTGCCGTTTCGCGCAAACCTCTGGGCACGCGTATGGAAACCGGGTTGGCGATCCTGAATACTATGCTGCCCATTGTTCAAGGCCAGAGGATCGGTCTGTTCGCCGGGTCAGGTGTTGGCAAATCTACGTTGCTGGCCTACCTCGCCCGCTCGATGCAGGCTGATGCCGTTGTCGTTGCTCTGGTGGGGGAACGCGGGCGCGAGGTGAACGAGTTTGTCGAGACCGCCCTAGGTGCGGACGGCATGAAGCGATCGGTTGTTGTGGCGGCCACCTCGGACCAATCCGCTCTTGCCCGCAGACGCTGCGCGTGGTCGGCCATGTCTGTGGCGGAACATCTGCGGGATCAGGGGATGAACGTCCTGTTTCTGGCCGATTCGGTCACTCGCTTTGCCGAAGCACACCGAGAAATTGCCGTCGCCATGGGTGAGGCACCATCGTTACGAGGCTTCCCGCCGTCGGTTACTTCGCTGATCGCAAATCTTTGCGAACGGGCAGGCCCTGGAACTGCCGAACAAGGAGATATCACAGCTGTCTTCAGTGTGCTGGTGGCCGGATCGGACATGGACGAGCCCATCGCTGATATTCTGCGCGGCGTGCTGGACGGGCATATCGTGCTGAACCGTGAGATCGCAGAGCGGGGGCGATTTCCTGCGATCGACCTCAACCGGTCGGTCTCGCGCAGCCTGCCCCGCGCTGCCACTTCCGAAGAAAACGAAATGATTGCGGAAACCCGGAAACTGGTCGGTAGCTATGAGCAGTCCGAAGTCATGATCAAAGCAGGCCTCTATGCCGAAGGAGCTGATCCATTTCTGGACCGCGCGATTCGGATGCACGAAGAGTTGGACGATTTCTTTGCCAAGGCTGAGCCAGACGGGATCGACAACAGCTTTAATCGGCTGTCCCTGATCTTGCGGCGCGCGGTGGCGAACCCAGTTCAACGAGGATAGAATTCCAAACAGTTTTAACTGTTAAGCCCACCTTAAGACCTGCGCTGCTACCCCGGTAGACGGGTGAATAGAAGGTGGTGGAGATGGGTGCGCAATCCAATGCGGCGCCAATCATCATCAAGAGGAAACGTGTATCGGGTGGCGATGGCCACCACGGTGGTGCGTGGAAAGTTGCGTATGCCGACTTTGTCACGGCCATGATGGCGTTCTTCATGTTGATGTGGCTGCTGAATGCAACAACCGAGACACAACGCAAAGGGCTGGCAGACTATTTCTCGCCCACGATCCCGGTCAATCCGGTTTCTGGCGGAGGCGATGGTGCATTTGGCGGCGATAACATGTTCTCAGAAAAAACCATGGTGATGGATGGCTCTGGTGCGAGCAATCGGCACCCCACCGAAGCGAAACAGGCGCGCGGCTCAACCGGTGTAGACGTCCAAAGCGGTGATGAGGGCGCGTTCGAAGATTTTTCGTCGCTTGAGGCTCAACTGCTCGGGCGCGCTGGCGAAAGTCTCGTGTCTGACAAGATGCTCAAGCATATCGTAACCCGTGTTACCGACGAAGGGCTGGTGGTCGAGCTGTTCGCAACAGATGAACAACCGTTATTCGAATCGGGTACGGGTAAGCCGACGCAAATGATGCGCGCGCTGGCACTGCTGGTGGCACGGTCTTCTGATCTGGTGACAAACGCAATCGCGGTCGAAGGTCATGTGCGGTCTGCACCGGTCGTAGTGGCGCATAATCCGGTCTGGGATCTTTCAACCGAACGTGCACAAAGCACCCGTCAATTGCTGCAAAACAAGGGGGTCCAACCAACGCGGCTCGACCGTGTGACCGGGCATGCCGACCGGGAACTGTCGGTCAATAACCCAATGGCGGTCCGCAATGATCGGGTCGAGATCATATTTCTGCGCAATCCCTGAGAGGTAGAGGATAGACCGCATTTTAGCTGTTAGCGCGCTGTTAAGGGCCAGTAGGGTACGTGTTGCATCAACCAATGACGCAACAAAAGGGCGTGCCGATGACCATTTCCTCTTCGCTGAATGCCGGTGTGGCAGCGTTGAAGGCCAACGCAAACAGGCTGGCCACGATCTCTGACAACATCGCCAACTCGTCGACATTTGGCTACAAAAGGGTTGAGACCGACTTTCACTCCATGGTCACCTCGGGCCAAGGTGGCAGCTATTCGGCAGGCGGTGTCCGAACCACAAGCCAGCGTCTGATCGATCAGCGCGGATCGTTGGTTACTACCAACAACTCAACCGATTTGGCCGTGCGCGGCAGAGGTATGCTACCGGTTCGACCCAGCTCGCAAATCGCGGCGGGCTCGAATGAGATGCTGCTGACCACAACGGGCTCGTTCCGCACCAATGAAGAAGGGTATCTGGTCACACAATCCGGTCTTGTCCTTCTGGGCTGGCGCGCCAATCCAGATGGTTCGATCCCTAGCGTCCCGAGGGATACGCCCGCAGCGCTGGAACCCATTCAGCTGAGCGTCAATCAACTGTCCGGCGCCCCCACAACATCAATGAATCTACGGATGAACCTGCCTGCAACCGCAACCGACGCCGGGGCTCCGGGGGATACGCAACCTCTGTCAGTCGAATATTTTGACAATCTGGGCAAATCCGAAAGCGTCGATATCGAGTTGGTGCCAACCGTTCCCGCAACCGGCAGCAGCAACGAATGGACCATGACATTGCGCGATTCAGCCTCGGGCGGCGCTGTCATCGGAGAATATACACTGACCTTTACCGATAGCCGCACAGCCGGAGGGACGTTGGCCAGCGTCACCGCAGTGTCTGGTGGGGCTTATGACCCGGCAACCGGAAGTGTCGTCGTCAATGTGGCTGGCGGTCCAATGGAGATTAATATCGGCCAGATCGGAGATGCGGACGGAATCACGCAGCTCTCGGACACATTTGCACCGGTTTCGATCACACGCGACGGCTCGGCTGTGGGCACAATGACAAGCGTACAGGTCGACGAGAATGGCTATGTCTACGCATTCTATGACACCGGGGTCAGTCGCCGGATGTTCCAGATTCCGTTGGCAGATGTGCCCAATCCAAACGGGCTGACCGCTTTGGACAGTCAGACTTACGCCCCCTCACGTGACAGTGGCACCTTCTTCTTATGGAACGCGGGTGAAGGTCCGACGGGCGATCTTGTGTCCTTCGCGCGCGAGGAATCGACAACCGATGTTGCCACCGAACTGACGTCGATGATCCAGACCCAACGTGCCTATTCGTCTAGCGCCAAGGTCATCCAGACCGTGGATGAGATGCTGCAGGAAACAACCAATATCAAACGCTGATCCAGTTATTAAGAAACAAAGAGGACGCGCCCGATGAACATGTCGACAGCACTGAACAACGCTCTGGGAGGGTTAAGCGCGGCAAGCCGAGGGGCGGCGGTTGTCTCTGGTAACATCGCAAACGCGCTGACGCCAGGTTATGCACGCAGATCCCTTGAACTGGCGACCAGTCCAATTTCGGGAAACGGCGTTCGTGTGGTCGGGATCACGCGCCATCATGATCCGGTTCTGATCGCTAACCAGCGCGAGACGGATGCGGAGTTCGCAGCCGCCAAGACCATATCTCAGTTTCATTCAAACTATGAAAATCTGGTTGGGTCCGCAGATGACGCCGCTTCGATCGCAGCTCGGCTCGCACAATTCGAAAGCAGCCTGATTACCGCAGCCAGCTTGCCGGACTCGGCGCAACGCCTGGATCAAACCGCGCGCGCTGCTCGCGATTTTAGTTCTGCGCTCAACTCAGCGTCCGATGGATTGCAGCATATGCGATCAAATGCTGATCGCACGATTGGTAAGCAGGTTGATACTCTGAATCAGACACTGAAAGACATCGAGAAACTGAATGCTCGGATTCCTGCGATCCGTAACTCGGGCGGAGACATCGGCGCCCTTCTCGACCAACGTCAAATTTTGATCGATCAGGTCAATGAACTGGTTCCAGTCAATGTGGTCGCGCGTGAGAATGATCAGGTTTCACTCTACGCGGAGGGCGGGCTGATCCTTTTGGAAGAAACCTCCGCCCAGCTCTCGTTCACGACCACCGGCGATACGATGCCACATATGACCGTAGCAAGCGGATTGCTGTCCGGGCTCGAAGTCAATGGGCGCCCCATTCGGCTCAGCGGCGATTTCGCGCAAATCAAGGGCGGCGCGCTGATGGCGCAGTTCGCGGTTAGGGATGAACTTGCCGTCGAAGCACAAGCTGACCTCGACGCTGTGGCCCGCGACTTGATTGAGCGGTTCGAAACAGCCGGGCTTGACCCAACTGCAACAGCCGCCGATCCCGGACTATTCACCGATGATGGCAATCGCTTTGACGCAATTAGGGAAACCGGGCTTGCTTCGCGCATCTCCTTAAATGTCGTCGTCGATCCGGATGCCGGAGGCGACAGCTGGAAACTGCGCGCAGGATTGGGTGCCTTGACACCCGGTGCCCCTGGAGATGCAAGCCAGTTGCACGCCTTCGGTGTCATTTTGTCAGACGCACGCCCGATTCCCAGTGCCAGCTTCGGGACTGGGTCGATGCGTGCTGCTGAAATTACCGAAGCATTGCTCTCAAAAGCCGGTACAAACGCACATGCAGCGGACCAACGCAGCATCTTTGCAGCAAACGCCCAATTAGAGATGCAGAAAATCGTCGCAGAGCAAGGCGTTGACAGCGATGCCGAACTGCAGCGTTTGATGCAGATCGAGCAGACCTACGCCGCCAACGCCCGCGTTGTTACGGTTGTTGATGAATTGATGGATACCTTGTTGAGGCTATAAACATGGCGTTGAACTCTATCGGTGATCTGGCTCGGGGGTTGACCCTCAGGACCCGCAGCACCGAAATCAAATCGCAAATTGAAACTCTGTCCTATGAGATGTCTACAGGCAAGGTGCAAGATATTTCAGGCCACCTGGGCGGCGACTACGCGCACCTGCTGGATCTGGATCGCAGTCTCGAGCGGTTGGACGCATATTCAATCGCCACGGCGGAGGCGCGACTATTCACGGACGCAATGCAATTGAGCCTGACAACGTTCAGCGGATCGGTGGCCGAGATATCTGCATCGCTGCTGTCATTTGGTACTGCAAATCAGACCGTGACACATGAGCAAGCCTCGGTTCAGGCCCGCAACGAACTCGACACAATGATCTCAGCGCTGAACACAAGGGCCGGTGGGCGCAGCCTGTATTCCGGGACCTCAACCGATATCTCTCCGTTACTGTCAGCTGAAACTTTGCTGGGGGCACTGCAAGCAGAGTTGTCAGGCCTCCCAACCGCATCGGACATCCGCCGAGCCGCCGAAGACTGGTTCAACGACCCAACGGGGTTTGACGCGGTTATTTATCAGGGTGGCGCCGACACCCTAGATCCGATGCAAATATCCGAGAACGAAAGGGTCTCTCTTCCAATCACCGCTACCGATCCCGCGCTAAAGTCTGCGCTACGCGACGTCGCTGTTGCAGCACTGGCCACAGATGACGCGCTGGCATGGGCTCCGGGTCTGCGTACCGCGCTATTCACAGAGCTCGGCGTTGAACTGGCAAATACTCAGGACGCGACTATAAACCTGCGCGCCCAGGTTGGCGCCGCCGAAGCACGCATTGAGCAGGCCGGCACTCGCAACGCAGCTGCAAAAACAAGCGCCGAGTACGCACGTAATGAATTGATCTCAGCAGATCCTTACGAAACCGCGGCACGGCTGCAAACTGTGCAGTTCCAGCTGGAAAGTCTTTATTCCGTGACCGTCCGCAACGCCAACCTTTCGCTGGTGAACTTCCTCAGATGAAAATTCTCGCATTCCTGTTGATAATCTTGCCTTGTATCGCAAACGCCGGTGCTATCCGTCTGAAAGATCTGGTTGATTTCGACGGCGTGCGCGGCAACGACCTGGTGGGTTATGGCCTTGTTGTCGGTCTGAACGGTACCGGAGACGGCTTGCGTAACTCTCCGTTTACCGAAGAAATCATGTCCAACATTCTCGAACGGTTGGGTGTGAACGTGAATGGCGAGGATTTTCGCCCGAAGAACGTCGCCGCCGTATTGGTTACAGCCACACTTCCGCCCTTCGCACGTGTCGGTGGTCAGATTGATGTAACCGTCTCTGCGATTGGAGATTCCAAAGGACTTCTTGGAGGTACGCTGATCATGACACCCCTGAACGCGGCAGACGGTCAGATCTATGCCGTGGCCCAGGGAACAGTATTGGCTGGTGGTGCTGCGGTTGAGGGTGACGCAGCTTCGGTCGTAAGCGGCGTTCCCACATCGGGAGTCATACCCTCCGGAGCGCGCGTCGAGCGTGAGATTGACTTTACCCTTTCCGACCTAACGCAACTCAGGCTGGCTTTGAGGGAGCCGGATTTCACGACCGCTAGCCGTATCGAAGCCGCGATAAACAACGAATTTAACCGGGCCGTTGCACTCATGCGCGACTCCGGCACTGTGGAGCTAAGCATCGATGCAACGCGCGCAGTTTCTACCGCCCACGCAATCGGTCGGATCGAGAATATTTTGGTTGAACCCCAAAGCAAGGCCCGTGTTGTCGTCGATCAGAGATCGGGTACAATCGTAATGGGTCGAGATGTCAGGATTTCGCGCGTAGCGGTGTCGCAGGGCAACTTGACCCTCACCGTCGAGGAAGCCCCTATTGCCGTTCAACCCAATCCTTTTGCGCGTGGCGAAACAGTCGTCGTTCCGCGTACTTTTGCCGGAATCGAGGAAGAAGAAGGAACTGGACTGGCGGAAATTCCCGAAGCAACCACTCTTTCCGAAGTGGTTGCCGGGTTGAATGCCTTGGGCGTATCGCCACGCGACATGATCGATATTTTGAAAACCATAAAAGCTGCCGGTGCGCTTCATGCTGAGTTCATCGTCAGATGAGCAGTATCGCAAATGCTATCAACAAAGAACCTCTCTGATTTCGACTTACTTGGATTTCCAACTATCCAGCCAGCGGCGTAATCCTTTGCGTTTTTCATCAATCGCATCACCGGCGGCGTAAAGACCATCTTCCATGTTTTCCAAAACCGGATCGATCTTCTTTTGCCTGAAACGGCGCCACCGGACCCAGATAGCCCATACCAATGCCGCGAATATCGTCAGGAAGATGATATTGAACCAGGGTATGATGCGCACATCAGGTCCATCGACATGGCGAATGAAGATCGCGTTAGGAAAGATCGACATGAACTCATTGCGCCAGCCGTAATGCGTTACGACCACCCAATCGGGGTTTTCCTTGGTCGATTTCGCGTCGTTAGCCTCGGTATAGAGGTTCGCCGTGTCGAACTTGAAATAGGGCGGCCAGCCCCAGCCGGTGTCTTCGTTGCGATAGACAATGGGCTTTCCGTTGGCGCGCACCGCCTGAATGAACTGCACATCGCGGTTTGACAGGCTCGTGGATTGATCCTCGGGTTCAGACCAGAATATTCGGGTCCAATCCGTCAGGTCCTGACGTTCCTCATAGGTGTTGACGATCCGCACAACATCGTGCTGCGGCAGAGAATACTGCAGGATCACGGCAATCGTGCCCCAGAAGATGATAATGAACGCCCATTTTACATAGGCCATGCCTTAACCCTCACATGTAATTCACGATGTAGATCAGCGCGCCAATCGCCACCCAAGGCACAATATAGACACCCAAAATCAATTTGCGCCGGAACGAATTATCGTAGACGTGCAAACCACGCGCAACAAACGCTTCTTTGTTACCGGTTTTGCCCTTTTCGTCCCACCAGGTTTCCAGCTTTTGCCGCCTGACGCTGCGCGAATAAAAGGACAGCGCGAAATAGGCGATCGTCTGGACAACCACCAGGATCAGGAACAGGCGCATTGCTCCGAACATCTCAATCCCTCCCAACCGCGCCCCAGGGGCCAACCCGTGCGATGACCGTTTCGCTGCCCCGGTCGTTACCGCTCATGTCCGGCTCATGGCCAAACAAGGCCGCACGGGCACCAGCCTTGTCCACCTGATACTCGCGCGCAAGGAAATCGGCAACATAGGCTTTCTTGGCCTCGGGCCAGTTAGAGTAGGTCTTATAGAACAGCTCCTTGTGGCAGATGAACAGCTGGCGCGGGTCCAGCGGTGCAAGCTCTGCCAGCAGCATGTTCACCAGATCGCGGTTCGGCGTGTCTGCCGCGCGGAGCGTATAGAAATACGCCGGATGATCTGACGTGATGCGCGGCCACGGCCCACCATCGGTGGCCCAGCGCAGCAATTGCGCGAGGCCGTGATAGGCCTCGGGTAAACGGTCAGAGTGGTTGCGGGCCAGGCGCCGCATATCGCTGCGATCCAGTTCCGTCAGATCGAGATCAGCATCCGCGGCCGCGTCAACGGTCAGAAAGTCCATCTTCTGCTGCAGGATCGCAGCAGCATCCACGCCGCGTGCTTTGACAATCGGTTCGACCAGATCGTTGTAGTCCAGAAACTTGGCGATCTGGTTCCGCTGCGACGGGCCAAATACGTATTTGATCGGCATATCGTTGGGCTTTTCGCCCATGCAAATCGCCGCCGGGTGATCCATATCCGGGAATAGATAGAGCCCGCCGAAATGTGCCGTCCAGAAATTACGCTGCTCAAACGCGGTGTGGCGCAGGTGAACGGGGTTGCGGGTGACGTCGCCGGTTTCTTTGGCCGTTTCGATCATCTTGGCGATCAGAACGTCGTCGAACCAGGCATCCTCTTCGGTTTTGAACCGTTCGACCATGCCCGCAAGCTGCTGGGCCTTGCGCAGGGTGCCGCCTGCGGTATCAGCCTCAATCTCGATCTTGCTCAGGTTCAACAGGTCGCGCGGGGTAGTGAGTTTGATGACAGAGTTCACAAGCTCTCCCGCCACCGCATCGGTGGCGGTCAGGGCGAACAACTGCGCCTCGTTCATCTCGATGAAGTCGCGCAGGATATCGCGCGAGGTCGAGAATTTGACGTTCAGCAAAGGCGCGCGTTTCTGCTCAGTCGTCAGCAGGATGAACTGCCGGTTGACCCCGTTGGGGTTGAGGTAGAGCTCGTCCTCCAGCTCAATCCCCACTTCCGGTGAATAGCCCGAGATATCGACATGGAAATCCGTCAGCGCCGTGGTCTTGCCCGCCAGATGCTGCAGCGCGCGGTTATACCGCTCGACCAGAGCCGGGCTGGAGATGTGAACGAGATTGCCGAACATCAGGCCTTTTTCGATGAGGCGGATCATTGGTCGCTCCCTTTGCCCAGGGCCTCAATTGAAGGGTCGCGAATGCTTCGCAGCAGGTTATTCATCATTTGCCCGCAACCTAGCTAATGTCGCGGCAATCGCTTCGATTTTAGCCAAGTTCTCCTCTGATAACGCTGTATCCTGAACTTCTTCGCCATGTACCAACATGTTTCTTAGCTTACGGAAACCTATAAGCTCCAAAAATAGCTGAGACCCATCTGGTTCGGACGCCAGCATATCTCTTGCGTGTCCGAGGATATTCCCATTACGAAGCGCATTTTGCCCGACAACCGAGCGTTCGATCTGTATCCACGCTTGTAGAAACCGTCCAAGACGCTCTGTAGATTTGGAGCTGGGCAGTTTCGGTGAATAGTCGAACAGGCTTTCAAACAACTTCTCTGCGAGTTCCGCGTAAGCCTCTACCTTTGAGCGTTCGACAGTTAGGCCGTTTCCTTGATGGTATAGTTCGTTGCGGAGCCTGTGAAACCACTCGATGACCCCTAAATCTATTCCAACAATTTTTTCGGCTGCATGGTTCTCAACACCATCAAGTAGCCCCGGAAAATTCTGGCAATACTCGTCTCTTTGTTTCCTCGATATATCTATTCCAGAGATACGCTTCGGCAAAGTTATGAAAGTCTGAAGCATAAGCTCCACAGCGTTGTCGATATTGATCATGGCAAGTCGACGGTTTGTGTCCGTATCATTCACCAAAAGTGAAAAGCCATGACGTAGAATTTCGGCAGGTCCGGTTGCCCAATGCGCTTCGTTCACTTCCCCTTGCCCTCCAGATACCGACGCTTAGCCTCTTCCATCCGGCCCATCTCACGTACGGCGTTTTCGATGGCGACCTCGTCGCTCTTGTCGGCATAGCGGAACTCGCTGTCGGCGTAGCGGTTGATCTCTTGCATCACCATTTCCACCGTGATCGGCTGGCGCAGGTCCTCGATCATAGCCTTCTTGGTGTCGTAGTCGCGGAACAGGAACAGGTCAGGGTTTTCCATCCACTCGTCAGGCAGTTCGAAATCCATCGCGCGGACCTTGACTGCGTCGGTGATGTTCTTGATCGCGCGGCCGGTGAAACGCTCATCCGCCTGTTGGATCGCCTTGAGGTAGGTGCCCAACTTGGCAATCGTGTCCATCTGGCCGATATCGCCGGAGACCTGGTCATAGACCTGCAGCAAGGCATCCTCATGCGGGCGGGAGTGGCTTTCGAAACTGGCGGCGACGGCCTTTTTAATTTCCTGCGCAGCATAGGCTTCATGCTCGCCCAGCGGGATGTCGTGGTTGCGGCCCATCAGCAGGTGCAGAATGTCGATGTAGTCCTCGCGCGTCTGCGGCCCGTCCACCAGGAACCGCGCGCCCGCCCGCTGGCGTAGGGCGTCATCCACATTCTCGGGGTAGTTCGAGAACATGCCAAAGGTGCAGTTGCCACGCACAACGGTATTGGCGCCCGCAAAGCTTTCCATCAGCACGGCGGTGATTTCCAGCTGCCCGGCTGAGGATTGCCGGTCTCCACGTTTACCCGCAAGCTGGTCGATATCGTCGATTGTGCCGAAACCGATGACCGAGGGGTCGATAATCGTATTGATGAAGGCCTTAGCGTTCTGGCCGGATTTACCCTGATAGCTGTCGATATTATCGGTGCTGAGGTTCTGATAGCGGAACGGATAGCCTGCGTTTTGGCAGTAGTCGTTGATCAGCCCGGCCATCATCTGAATCAGAGTGGTCTTGCCAGTACCCGGTTTGCCGTCGCCCATGAAGGTGAAGATGAACCCGCCAAGCTCGGCAAACGGGTTCAGGCGGCGGTCGAAGTCATAGGCCATCACCATCTTGGCCAGCTTCATCGCCTGATACTTTGCGATATGGTTGCCGACCACCTCGTTTGGTTTCTTGAACGTCATGGTCAGGGTGGTGGATTTCGCCTTCGAGGCCGGTTCGAACCCCCGGATGGTCAGGTCGTCGGCTTCAATATGCCAAGCGGCGTTCTGGAACGGGGTCAGATGGCCGGCGGATTGGGCGCGCAAGGCGACCTTATCCATCAGCTGTTCCGCATAAGCGCTGGTGGCTGCGATCAGAAGGGCGTCGTCGGGCGCGTGTTTGGCCAGCGTTTGGTCCAGCTCCCACAAAGCGCCATGCAGAGCGAGTTGGCCGTTGTCGGTCAGAACCTCTTCGATCTCACTGATGTCGACGGTGGTCTCGCCCAGATAAGAGGACATCAGATAGGCCAGCGCATTGCCCAGAACATGGGACGTGATCAGCGCCTCGGCGGTCAGTAATTCCGAGAATTCGGTTTTGCGGGAGGCAGGCAGATCTCCGGCAAGGTTGGCGCGCTTCAGGTCGGCCAGCGGAGTCTGCTCCGCATACGCCTCGGCTACAGCCAGAGCGATGGCTATTGCACGGCGGATTGCCTGCTGCGTTGTGGCCTGAGGCGGCGAGACCAGCGTGTCGCCCTCATCCGAGGCCTCAATCCGTTCGACCAGATGCACCCCGTCGGCGCGCGCAACGCGGCGCGTCACCAGCCCCGGTGTCGTAGACCGAAACCGACGCCCCGTCGAAACACCCGGAGACCGTTCCACCGCAGCCTCAACAGGTTTGGCGATACGCGGCGCATGCTCGAACCCGTTCAACAATGCGGTCGCTGCTGCGTAATGCTTGCGAATATCGTCTTCTCGCAATTCCATCTGATCTGACGTCAAACTCATCTTTTTCCTCGCAATGCCGGGCTGAAACCCGACCTACTCAAATTCTGTAGGGCGGGCTTCATCCCGCCACTTGTCTCAATACCTCAAAACCTGTCCGGCCTTGCTGACCACGAACTTGCGCACATCAGCAAAGCCCGGAGGGTTGCGTTCGGCGAGAACCTGAAACGGACGCTGGGGCAGGATGATGGATCGCTGGGTGCGAGTGGCGCCGGTCTCAGCCCCCTGCCCGCCGAACGGGTCCAGCGCAAAAACCTCGCGCTCGACGGTCGAGAACCACCCGGCACGTTCCTCGATCACGTCTTCGCTTTCCAGTTCCTCGGTGGTCCAGGCCAGTGCCCAATCCTGACCTTGCGGAGATTGCGCATCTTCCAGCACCTGCCGCAGCGGGCCGGATTGCTCGGTATAGGCCGAGGAATACATCGGCCCCACATGGATGCGGCGCAGGTGTTTGGGGTGCAGGTCGTCGAAATCCTGATCGAAGCCCTTGGCGATGGTCACCAATTTCAGCCCGCCCAGCGATTGCGCCATCAGATGTGCCTGCACTTCGGGCCAGCGGCGTTGATCCTTGGGCAGGGCAGTTTTGCCGCTGTCCTCCAACTGCATCAGATAGATAACCGGCAGGTTGATCTGGCTGTCATAGACCGCCCAGTGGATCATGAACCAGCGCCGTTCGCCCTCATTCCCAATCCAGTGGCATTCGGGATCGTTGCGGGCCCAGAACAGCTGACCTTTCAGCAATTCCTCGTAATAGAGTCTTTGGGACAGCGCGAATTGCAGTTTGGTTGGGATTTCCTGATCGCCAATGATCGTCCGCACCATGTCGGTTTTCAGGTCGTCTTCCGAGGGCATATTCGCCAGATGCACCTGCGCCTGTTGCGCGTCATTGGCCATGGTCAACAACTCCGCCGCCACCGGAAACCCGCTGTCACGTTTGTCCATGGCAAGGCTGCCAAAGAACCGCCCCGTATCGCGCCCGACCAGCAGGTATTTCATGCTGAGCGCTCGGAAAGTGTAGAGCAGCCCCGAAAGGTAGCGCGACACAATCCGCACTTCTTGTTTCGAGATCGCCCCTTCGGCCTCCATCGTCGCGGCCACGCGCAGGAGGTGGACAGTGATCACCTCAAATTTGCGGAAGTACCGGCGCGAGGCGAAGGTGTCGGTCAGGCCGACATGGTCTTGGGTGGGGTCAGACATTAGGGGAATTTCTATCACCGGTTCCACAGCATTGATTGAGCCGCCAAGGCAGGAGAAGAACTTCTGAGATCAGGTACAACGCGAAAATGATAAGCCCGAAGATCATGCTGCCCGGCCCGACGTAAAGGGTGAAGAAGCCGAGCAGTTTGTACGCTCCGCCTTCAACACCAAATTTGTGCAAAAGGGCAGTCAGACCATAAATCGGCATCGGCCAAACTACGAGAAGGAGGCCAATCCTTAGCAGCCTTACGTCTTTTCGGCTAAAGCGCTTCATCCGCCATACAAATTCTTATCATGCTTCTCGACGATCGAGGCGAACCGGCGGGCAAAGCGTTCATCCGCCCTGGCCTTTTTCTCCAGCACGTCGCGGGCAAAGACCATGTGATCCTCATGCGCCTCAAGCATGTCGGCCATTTTCTGGTTGGTCGCGGTACCGATGGCGGCCATGGCGGTTTGCGCCTCTTGATCCGTTTGCACGCCGATCTCGTTGATGCGGTGGGCCACGTCCTGCTGCTGCGCGGTTTTTAGCGATTTGGTCAGGGCGTCATACAGCACGACGCGCTGCCGGGTGTCTGTCTGTAGCTTGTTGATCAACACCATCTGCGTCGCCGCCTGGTTTTGCAATGAATCGACCCACGTCTTGCCCTTTTCGATATAGCGCTCAAGTGTCTGCGATTTGGCCAGCTTGACTTGCTCTTCCTGAACCTTGGCGTTGTACTGCTTGTTCAACTCGGCCAATTCAGTCTCTAACTGAGTCCGCGCGGCTGCGTCCTGTTCGACGCTGATCTTGTTTTCCAGCGTTATGATCGTCGGATCCATACCCTGAATCTCAGTGCGCAGCGCTTCCAGTTCGGCCACCGTCGCCTCGCGGTCATCCAAAGTGACGGTCAGATTGTCCTCGACCTTCACACGTTGCTCTTCCAGCACCGACAATTGCCCTTCCAGCAGCTTCACGATCACGTCGGATTTGGCGATCAGGTCCTGCAGTTTGTCGTCGATATTGGCGGTGCGCATACGCTCCTGCCGCATCGACTCGGATTTGGCTTTGGCGAAGATGCCGACAAACGACTCCCACCCGGTTTTCGACCGCATCTCGTCGAAATCTTTGGAGAACGCGTTGGTGACGTCATCCAAGCCCATGATCAGCTCGGCGATGTTTGCGTTCATCACCTCAGTATGGGCATGCACATCTTCAAGCGTTGCATTTTCGATGTCGATATCCGCCTCTGACGTGCCGATCTTGGCGCGTGCCGCTTCGATCCGCGAGGTCAGCCCTTCGATCTGCGACTGGCTTTCGCGCACTTTGGCCTGAGTTTCCTGAATCAACGCTTCAAACTGCTGGTTCGACATCTGTCCTATTCCTTTTTTTCTTATCTACCCAATAAGATAGGGGATGTTACACAGATTTACATCCCCACAAGCGGTAAAATCCCGCAGAGTGTCGCAAACTCGGACATGAAAAGATAGGCGGGACAACCCTAAGACGAACGGAAAGCCTAAGGCGCGCTTCTGGTACAACGCATCAGGATTGAGACGGGAACAAAAGCAACAATTGTACCCCAGAACGACAACGCCCCGCGTCTGGAGGAACGCGGGGCGTGTGTTGCGATAACCCAGAGAGGAGAAGATTATCGCGACGTGATCAAAGGCGTCAGTTCACGGCTTTTGCGTCAACCACATCCTTTTCGATCGCACTAGCTGAAGAGATCTCGATCCGGCGCGGCTTAAGTGCTTCGGGCACTTCGCGCTTCAGGTCGATGTTCAGCATGCCGTTCTCATGGCTCGCACCGGTGACGCGAACGTGGTCGGCCAGGGCGAAGCGGCGCTCAAATGCGCGGGTCGCGATGCCACGATGCAGGTAGCTGCGATCCTTGTCTTCGGCGGATTTCTTGCCAGAGACAACCAACGAATTTTCTTTTACTTCAACTGACAGATCAGCCTCAGAGAACCCGGCAACAGCGACCGAGATGCGATAGGTGTCAGCATCGGTCTTTTCAATGTTGTAAGGGGGATAGCTGGGCTGAGCCACATCGTTGGTCAGAACTCGGTCCATCATGTCTGCGATCTGATCGAAACCGATAGTGGCGCGGTGAAGCGGTGCAAAGTCAAATGTACGCATGTCGTATCCTCATCATTGAGCGATTTACGAATTTGCCCTCCGGTATGGACGGGCGGTGAGTTTCCCGGACCCCAATCGTGGCGATCCGGTAAAATTCAGATGGGAAGCGGTTGGTTCGGGTTCAAGACCCGCCGGCGCTGATGAATTTGGCACCCGAACTGGATTTGTCTGATCCGGGCTGCAATCTGCGGATCGTGGCCGTTGGCCGGGGTGCATCACGGCGCAGGATCGCCTTCAATTCTGAAACGATTCCCGACAACTCCATTCCGTAACCGACTTTCTGACCTCCATTCGTTGAAATTGCCGAGGCAACCGACAATATCTGCCAGCGCGGCCCCTTCTTTGCCAGAATGGCCGAGCCAGACGATCCAAATGTGACGTCGCAGTTAAAGACGATCAGGCCCTGTCCACGCTGAAGAATGTGACAGGATCGCTGCCGCAGGATCGCGTCTTCCCTGCCGAGTCCATAAGATGCGACGCTGATTTCATTGTCGGTTACGCGGCCACTGTGCAGGGCAAACGGATCAGCAATAGAGTAGGGAATCGGCTCATCCAGCCGCATTAGAGCCACATCAACCCGAACCCGAGGGGCCGAGACAGGGGCGTTCGCGACAAAATCCGGGTGCGCGGCGATCTGGATGACCTTCCGCTCGGCCAGCGCTTCGCCATCGCTTAGCCCGGCGCGAAATGTCACTTCGCCGGGGGCGTATGGTTTACCAGTCACCTTGTCCAGCGCGCAGTGGGCGGCCGTCAAAACGATATCCTGAGCAATCAAGGTGCCCGTGCAAAAACCCTTATCGCCAAAATCCAGTCGGCCAACCGCTTCCCATCCGTACAGATCATCCCGGTCCGTCAGACGGCGCTTGTTTCCGGTCTGGGCCTGCGATGTGGTTGCAATAACAGAAAAACATAAAATAATTTTGAATAATAACCGGGTCATGGCTTAACGAATTTTGCTCCAAGGTGTTTGGTGTTGTTGTCCAGAGACGCGTTCATACCTCGCCCTTGGGAAAGCTCGGCCTGCAACAATTCGAGAGATTCGTTCAAGTCGGTGCCCAGCGCAACGCGTTGACCCTGCATTTCAGCTTTGGCGGCTACGACTGAAACGATGCGAGGGCGTTCACCCTCAAACGAAAAAATCGGCGCACCGGACGCTCCGAAATCCACGTCACAAGACATGATCAGGATGCCCGCCTGACGGCCGATGACTGAACAGACCTCTTGCAGAGACGGTGCTTCGGCCCGGTCATGGGCGTAAGAGACAACACCGACCTCTTCACCGCGAGTTAGGCGGTGTCCGGTTTCAAAAGGTATGACCGATGTGTTTCGGATCGGCTGCCAGAGCTCGATCAATGCAATATCGTGACGTACGCGAGTCGCCGACAAATCACCGACATATTCATATTCCGGATGCACCACCGTGCGCCGTGCCGGTCGATATGCCGACGCATGCCCAAGACGCCAACCCGCCAGAAACTCGATCCGCGCCGGATCAATCCGCTGTTTCGTCGCTTTATCGAAAAGGCAATGCGCTGCGGTCAGAACCAGCGTTGGAGATATGAGCGATCCGGTGCAGAACCCGGTTCCATCAATATCCAGCCGACCAACCGCCATCCACTCTCGCCCAGCGTCAGTGGTATCAAGGCTTTTAAGCCCTGAATCCTGCGCCTGCCCTGCCAAAGGCAGCAAGCTAAGCGTAATAGCGGTGATCCAGTTGCGCACACAGGTCTCCGGTCAAGTGGTCCGATCAACAATCGTATGCTGTGGGTACGGCGAAAATAGGGCAAATTCGGCCCGTTCTGGATTCGCTGTGATCTGATGCCCGCTTGCAGCAATTGGCTAACGTAATTGCGGTATGCCGCTGGTATCACCGTGCAGCGCGCGCGGTTTGGGCCCACCTGTGGCCCAATCCAGCAGTTCGACGGTATGGATAACGGGCGTGTCGGTTCCGGACCCGATCTGCATCATGCACCCTATGTTTCCTGCTGCGATCACATCGGGATTTCTGGCCTCAAGCGAGCGCACCTTGCGCTGTTTTAGCTGACTGGAAATTTCAGGCTGCATAAGGTTATAGGTTCCGGCGCTGCCGCAGCATAAATGACTATTATTAGGCTCTAACACAGTGAATCCAGCAGATTTCAACAGACTTTTGGGGTGAGTAGTAACTTTTTGGCCATGCTGCAGAGAGCATGCTGCATGGTAGGCAACGACCAGTTCTTTTTTGTCTCTGAATGGCAAATCCAACTGAACCAACAGTTCGCTGATATCCAGCGCCAACGCCGACACCCGCGCGGCATCTGCAGCAAGTGGGTCGTTGCGGAACATGTGGCCATAGTCCTTCACCGTAGTCCCACACCCCGATGTATTAATGACAATCGCATCTAAGCCATCGCCATCCATTTCGCGCGTCCAGGCCCGGATGTTGGTGGCGGCAGAAGCGTGGCTTTCGCCCGTTTTACCCATATGATGAGTTAAGGCTCCACAACACCCTGCCCCTACAGCAACCACTACCTCACATCCCAAACGTGTCAGCAGACGAATCGTGGCATCGTTGATGTCTGTATTCAGCGCTTTTTGCGCGCACCCTGTCATCAACGCCACACGCATGGTTCTTGAACCTTTTGGTGCAAAACTCTGGGGATCATCATTGCGACTAACCGGTGGAATATGCTTGGGCGCCATATCCAGCATCGCTTTCAGGCGCGCATCCGGCATCAAAAACCGGAACGGGCGGCCCAGCTTTGCACCAATCAGCGCCCATCGAAAGCGCCTAGGATAAGGTAAGATTTTGGCCAGTATCCAACGCAGTGCCTGATCCGAGAATGGGCGTTTGTAATTATCTTCAATGTATTCCCGCGCGTGATCGACCAGATGCATATAGTGCACACCCGAGGGACAAGTGGTCATACAGGCGAGGCAAGATAAGCAGCGGTCGATATGCTTGACGGTCTTTTCGTCCGGGACACGTTCATTCTCCAACATATCCTTGATCAGATAGATGCGTCCGCGAGGACTGTCCAATTCATCACCAAGAACCTGATAAGTGGGGCACGTTGCAGTACAGAAACCACAATGAACGCAGTTCCGCAGAATTTCATTGGACCGCTCAATCGCGGGGTCCTGCAGCTGCTTTTCGGTAAATGTCGTCTGCATCGTCTACCCCATAAGACCCGGATTGAACACGCTACGCGGATCGAATTTCAGCCGTATTGCCTTTGTTAGAGCCTGAATTTTTTGGTTCTCTGGTTGAAACCGACGAAATTCTTCCATCGTATCGGCACCTGCACGTACAAGGCTCGCATGGCCCTCGAAGGCCCCCAAGCGCGCACGCAAATCCGTGCCCTTTGGCACCAGCGCCCATATCAAACCACCACCCCAATCAAGCAAGGTTCTCCCTGCTTCGATCCGATCCGCAATGACCGGGGCATCACCGGGTTTCACCGACAAGCGCCAGACATCGCCTTCCAGATCATGGAACGCACGCACATCGCGCAGATCAGCCCACCGCTTGCGCGACTCCTCCAACTCGTTGCATTCGTTGCCAAGTGTTTCGCTCAATCGATTAGCCCGATAAGCGACCGAGTCGGCAAATCCCTCGATCCTCAAAAACGCCTGTCTATCCTGCGGATCATACGCCGCGCCGCTCACTTCGTATGGGGATCTCAGGGCAGTCGACATAAGATCAACTGCGGTTCCTACATCATCGGCACTGACAGCCAATGTGGCCTGTGTCTCTGGCTTGGGCAAAACCTTCAACGAGACTTCTGACAAAACCCCTAATGTGCCCCATGACCCGGCCATCAGTTTCACCAAATCGTAGCCGGTGACATTTTTCATCACGCGTCCACCATTTTTGATGACTTGCCCAAGGCCATCGACATAACGGACGCCGAGCAGGAAATCCCGGCAGGCGCCGGCCTGAATTCTGCGAGACCCCGAGATGTTGGCTGCAACAACGCCACCAATCGTCGGTTCACCAGTCGTGCCCAACAAACCGCGGTGATCCATTGGCTCGAATGCCAATTGCTGACCCTCGCCATCCAGAGCCGCCTCAATTTCAGCAATAGGAGTTCCCGCACGTGCGACCAGAGTCAGCGCTCCGGGTTCATAGAGAGTAATCCCGCTCAGTCCAGCGGTGCTCAGCTCCGGTTCCGCACCGACAACGCCGCGCGTGCCACCGCCCGCAATACATACGGGTCCGTTAAGCCCAGCAACGGTTTCTGCAAGTTCAGCCTCGGTTTCAGGTCTCATTGCGTTCATCTTTTCACAAATTACTTGAGGCTGTGGGCAAAGCCCCTATTCCGCCGCCATCCTGCGCCCCGCTGACGACGCCAATGGGAACACTTTGGCTGGGTTCAGCAGCCAGTTGGGATCAAACACATCTTTCACAGCCATCTGTGCATCAAGATCCTGAGCCGCATATTGATGGGTCATCAGATCTCGCTTTTCGATGCCAACCCCATGCTCCCCCGTCAGGCAGCCGCCCGCATCGACGCAAAGCTTTAGGATGTCCGCCCCGAACTCCTCACATTTCTCAAGATCACCCGGTTTATTGGCGTCAAAGAGGATCAAGGGGTGCATGTTCCCGTCACCGGCATGAAACACGTTGCCAACAGGTAGGCCGTAGTCCTTGCTCAACTCTCCGATGCGGCGCAGCACAAAGGGCAGCGATGAGACCGGAATCGTCCCATCAAGACACATATAATCGTTGATCTGCCCCATCGCACCAAAGGCCGATTTCCGCCCCAGCCAGATACGCGCGCTTTCATCAGCGGATTGGCTTTCGCGCAGCTCAACGGGATTGTGGCGTTTGGCAATCTCGATGATCTTCGAAAGCTGGCTGTCGATCTCAGCCTCTGACCCTTCAACCTCGACAATCAGCAACGCCTCACAATCGGGATATCCAGCATGGGCGAAATTCTCGCAGGCTCTGATACAGAGGCGGTCCATAAACTCGATTGCGACGGGTAGAATGCCCGATTTGATAATGTCAGAGACACAATGGCCCGCAACTTCGTTGTCATCGAACCCCATCAGAACAGGTCGCGCCCCTTCGGGTTTGCGCAAGATCCGCAGCGTTGCTTCAGTCACCACGCCCAGCTGCCCTTCGGATCCGCAAATCACACCCAGCAGGTCCAACCCACCAGCATCCAGATACGCGCCTCCAATTTCGACCACACTGCCATCCATCATCACCATGGTGACGCCCATCAGGTTGTTGGTCGTCACGCCATATTTCAGACAATGTGCTCCGCCCGAATTCATCGCGATATTCCCGGCGATGGCGCAGGCAAGTTGGGACGAAGGATCAGGGGCGTAGAAGAAATCCTCTTCTTCAACGGCTCCGGTCACACTCAAATTGGTTCGGCCGGTCTGCACCTTGATAAACCGATTGTCGTAGTCGACCTCCAACACTTCATTCATCCGAGCAACGCCTAGGATCACGCAATCCGCTGTCGGCAAAGCACCGCCGGCCAACGAGGTCCCCGCACCGCGCGGCACCACGGGCACACTCAGTTCGTGGCAAATGAGCAAAACATCAGAAACCTGCTGTGTTGTCGACGGCAGTACCGCCAACAAGGGCGGACATTTGTAAGCGGTCAACGCATCACACTCATATGCACGTGTTTCGGCCACATCGTGGATGACGGCATCCCCCGGCAGGACCTGCTGCAAACGCGCAACCAAAGCTTGCTTACGCGCCATGACATCCGGATTTGGCTTGGGCATTTCCATCGCTGACCCTCCATTTGGTAAAATTATATTACCAATTTTAGCGGCTGGCAAGTTTCTGAATCCAGCAATAGTGTCGCGGCATGACCTGGATCGACCGCGCATTGCTGTTCTCTCCGTTAGACTACGTTGCCGTACTGCTTCTGTTTGCAGCTTGGCTGGGAATTGGGTGGAGGATCGAGAATCCTTCCTCTCAGAAACCGTCGGTATCGTTGATGATGGATGATTTCCGCAAGGTCTGGATGCGAGAGATGGTGACGCGCCAGCCACGTGTGTTCGATGCTCAGGTGATCTCGGCCATGCGTCAGGGCAGTACGTTCTTTGCGTCAACGATCATGATTGCAATTGGCGGTGGCTTGGCGCTGCTTGGCAATACCGAGCGCTTGGCCGGAGTTGCCGAAGACCTTGCCATTGGCCGTGCGCCCGCAATGGTGTGGGAGGTCAAAATACTGATTATTCTTCTTTTTCTGTCGAACGCATTTCTGAAATTTGTCTGGTCGCATCGTTTGTTTGGATATTGCGCCATCTTGATGGCCGCGGTTCCAAACGACCCCGATCATCCGCAGGCCTATGCCCGTGCCGCTCAGGCAGGCGATATCTGCATCACGGCGGCGCGTAGTTTCAATCGTGCGTTGCGGGCAACCTACTTTGCGTTGGCATCCATTGCCTGGATTTTGGGACCAATGGCATTAATACTGAGCTCAGCCGTTACATTTGGCGTCCTATATCGTCGCGAATTCGCCTCGCATTCGCGAACTGTCATGATGACAGCGCCACCAAACACAGAGTCGTGATCGCAATGCCGCGCCCGAGCGCATAGTTTGACCCTATGCGATATCTGATTCTCAGCGCCTTACTGGCCAGCCCCGCCTTCGCTGACTCTCCGACGATCGAACAGGTCTCGGCCCGTTCGAACGGTGATACCTGGCGATTCGATGTCACGATCCGTCATCCCGATACCGGATGGGATGATTATGCCGACGGCTGGCGAGTTCTGGATATGCAGGGAAACGAACTGGGGATGCGCGTGCTGCACCACCCTCATGTTGACGAGCAACCCTTTACCCGGTCTTTGGGCGGGGTGATGATCCCGGACGGGACCACGCAGGTGCAAATTCAGGCGCGCGACAATGTCGGTGGTTGGAGCGAAGACACGTCAGTGGTCGATCTGAACTGACCTTTAGAACACCCCGAGGCTGAGACCTGCCGCTAAGGCCGCACCAATATCGCGACAGTTTTCAAGTTGTTCCTGAGGAATGATCTTCTCAGCCAGGATTGCTTCGGGCGTTTGCGCATGAGTGCAGATGATCAGGGGCGGTTGCACCTCTTTCAACCGCCACCCCGTTGCGATCCGTGCCATCTGTCGCGCGGCATTCTCACCATCTGATCCGGCGCAGACCATCTGCGCATAGGGTCGACCTTCGATCCTCCCCAGTACCGGATAATAACAGCGATCGAAAAACTCTTTCATCAGCCCAGAGATCGCGGCCAGGTTCTCGGGTGCGCAGAAGATATAGCCATCAGAGGCCAGCAGGTCTTTCGGCCCGGCCTGATCGGCGGTTTTCAGGATGGTGTTCGCCTCGTCGCGCGCTGCATCTGCTGCGGCTTCGGCCATCTGCCGGGCACCGCCGGTGCGCGAATGGTAGACGATCAAAAGCTGCGCCATGTCAGACCCGGTGATAAGGACCGCCCGACAGGATGGTAGCGGCCCGGTACAGTTGCTCGGCCAACATCACACGGACCAGCATATGAGGCCAGACCATTGACCCAAAGGACAGGGAGAAATCGGCCTCGGCCCGCAGATTAGGGTCTATTCCGTCCGCTCCGCCGATGATCAGCGCCAGATCCTGTCGGCCCTCATCACGCCATCCACCCAGCTTTTTTGCAAAATCGGGTGAGGACATCACCCGTCCGCGCTCATCCAGCGTACAGATAACCGCGCCCTTGGGCAGAGCTTTCCGCAGCAACGCGGCCTCGGCCCCCATGCCTGCGTTTTTCTTGTCTTCGACTTCGATCACCTTTGCAGGCCCAAGGCCCAGCGCACGGCCGGTTCGGTCGAAACGAGTCAGGTAATCATCAAGCAGGGTCTTCTCCGGTCCGGCACGCAATCGCCCGACCGCACAAATGCTGATACGCATGTCTCTCTCGCCTCCGGCCTGTTAATGCAGGCCGGGATCGCGCCTCAATTCGCCGAGGCGCTGCCGCCCTGAGGCAGCCACATCTTTTCCAGCTGGTAGAATTCACGCACTTCGGGGCGGAAGATATGAACGACCACGTCGCCCGTATCGATCAACACCCAGTCGCCGGCATCCTTGCCTTCGACCTTCGAGGTGAAGCCGAATTCCTGCTTGATGCGATCCGTCAGCTTTTCCGCCATGGCCGAGACCTGACGGGTCGACCGACCCGAGGCAATCACCATGTGATCCGCGACAGAAGACTTACCTTGCAGGTTGATCTGCACGACGTCTTCGGCCTTGTCATCGGAAAGTGAGGAAAGGATACGTTCAAGCAGCTTATCGCTGATTGACTGAGAGTGGGCCATTACTTTGGCCCCATCATCGGCGGGCAAACCCGCCTGTGTATGTAGAGACAGGACATAGTCCTCCTTTGCAACGCGCCGCCAAATCCCCGGCGCTGGGGTACTAATAAGGTAACAAGGGGATTGCAACATTTCAATGAACGGGCTGCTTCACGCAGTGACATCGGCTCACTCTTTGGCGAGTTGTTGCGCCTCTGCGTCGTCCGGCAGCAGACGAACTTCACGTTGTGGGAAGGGTAGCGAGATGTCTTCAGCCTGGAATGCGTCCCACAACGCCAGATAAACATTGCCCCGGATGTTCGTCAGCCCTTTGGTCGGATCACTAATCCAGAACCGCAGCACATAGTCCACGCTGCTGTCGCCAAAACCGGTGATGTGGCAGACGGGTTCATGGGATCCTCCACTCAGTACTCGACCAACCGATTTGACGGCTCGTATCGCCGTTGCCCTCACTTTGTGAGGGTCGTCGCCATAGCTGGTTCCGAATTCCAGATCCAGCCGAACAAACTTGTCCGAATGCGACCAGTTCACCACCTGATTGGTGATCAAATCCTCGTTTGGGATCAGGTATTCCCGCCCATCGCGCGTGACAACCGAGACATAGCGCGCGCCCAGCGCATTGATCCAACCGAACGTATCGCCCAGCGAGATCACATCGCCCGGCTTGATCGATCGGTCCATTAGAATGATGATGCCCGAAATCAGGTTCGAGACCACTTTTTGCAGCCCGAACCCGATCCCTACACCAATCGCGCCGGACAACAGCGCAATCCCGGTCAGATCAAAGCCAAGCGTACGGATCGCAGCCATGAACACCGCACCATAGAGCAGCACCTGAATTCCCTTGGCGAGTAACACCTGCATCGATGGCGTGATGTCATCATTACTCTTAAGCCCGCGTTCAGCCGCGCGGGTCCCGATCCTTGCGAGCGTTAGTAGAATGCCGATCAGCAGGACGGCTTTGATGATCCCCAGCGCCGAGATATGGAGATCACCTATCGAGAGCGCCACACCGTCCAGAAAACCGGCGACATCATCAGTCAGATTCAGCGCGATTAGCGTTGCATAGACCCACATTGACCATTTGAAAATCTGCCGCAGTGTCCGGTTGCGCACCAAGCGCGATACCAACGCAATGGCCAACCAAGCCGCTGCCAGGGTCGCAAATACACCTATGATATAGCTGCGCGAAGGCCACGTTGTTTGCTGCATGACCCAGTAGAGACCCCAAGTCAGCAAGACGAAATAGACCAGCGTCAAACGCCGCATCAGTTGGATCAGAATGCGCAGCCGCCATTTCGGCCAGCCGGTACGCGC
This sequence comes from Ruegeria sp. CL5, assembly GCF_056536485.1. Taxonomy (NCBI): domain Bacteria; kingdom Pseudomonadati; phylum Pseudomonadota; class Alphaproteobacteria; order Rhodobacterales; family Roseobacteraceae; genus Ruegeria; species Ruegeria sp. CL5. The sequence continues at coordinate 26,766 of NZ_JBQFPS010000004.1, read as the reverse complement.
GCGCGCCCATATATCCCATCTTTTTTGCGTCAGTAGTTTCAGAAGAAACGCCAACGCCCATAGGAACAGGATGATAACCAATTGATACTGCCGCCAACCGGGCGTGACGATCAGCTCGATCAAATTTTCAATCTGTTCTGAAAAGGCCGCCGTCATATTGCCGTAAAGCTCGGACAGCGTTTCTGGTAACAGATCCTGGTTCATGCCTGCCAGCTTGGCCATCCATGTGAGGGGATGCAAGCCCGTACCCGGATTGAACCTTGATTGACGGCAAACCCCGTTATATCTGGAGCGCATGAGACTCAATGTGGCCCAAGAACAGAATCTGGAAGATCGCGCGCGGTTGCGTGAACGGTTCTTTGGTGCCGCCCGCACGGTTCTGGCACGCCTACCCGTCGCCTAAGCCACCTCGCCAGCCATTTCTCATCACATACGGGAGAGGACCGATGTCCCCCAAAACACTCTATGACAAGATCTGGGATGCCCATGTCGCGCACGAAGCCGATGATGGCACCTGCCTGCTTTATATCGACCGCCATCTGGTTCACGAAGTGACCAGCCCACAGGCGTTTGAAGGCCTGCGCATGGCGGGCCGCAAGGTGCGCGCGCCAGAAAAGACGATCGCTGTACCGGACCACAACGTTCCGACCACCCCGGACCGCGTGAACGGGATCGAAAACCCGGAATCGCGCATTCAGGTCGAAGCACTGGACAAAAACGCCAAGGATTTTGGCATTCACTATTACCCAGTGCACGATGTCCGTCAGGGCATCGTCCACATCGTTGGCCCCGAGCAGGGCTGGACCCTGCCCGGCATGACCGTTGTCTGCGGCGACAGCCACACAGCGACCCATGGTGCTTTCGGCGCTCTGGCGCACGGTATCGGCACGTCTGAGGTTGAGCACGTTCTGGCCACGCAGACCCTGATCCAGAAGAAGTCCAAGAATATGAAGGTGGAAATCACTGGCAAACTGCAGCCAGGCGTGACCGCCAAAGACATCACCCTGGCCGTAATTGGTGAGACTGGTACCGCTGGCGGCACTGGCTACGTCATCGAATACTGTGGCGAGGCGATCCGCGATCTGTCGATGGAAGGGCGCATGACCGTCTGCAACATGGCGATCGAAGGCGGTGCGCGCGCCGGCCTGATCGCGCCGGATGAGACCACCTTTGAATATGTCAAAGGCCGCCCGCATGCCCCCAAAGGTGCACAGTGGGAAGCCGCGATGGACTGGTGGAAGACACTTTTCACCGACGAAGATGCGCATTTCGACAAAGTCATCACGCTGCGTGGTGAAGATATCGCACCGGTCGTCACTTGGGGCACCAGCCCCGAGGATGTGCTGCCGATCACCGCATCCGTACCGCATCCCGAAGATTTCGAAGGCGGCAAAGTCGACGCGGCCCGCCGTTCGATCGAGTATATGGGTCTGGAAGCCGGTCAAAAGCTGAGCGACGTTGAGATCGACACTGTTTTCATCGGTTCGTGCACCAACGGTCGCATCGAAGACCTGCGTGCTGCGGCGGAGATCCTCAAAGGCAAGAAGATCAAGGACGGCATGCGCGCAATGGTCGTACCAGGCTCGGGTTTGGTGCGTGCACAGGCCGAAGAAGAAGGATTGGCCGAAATCTTCAAAGATGCCGGATTCGAATGGCGTCTGGCAGGATGCTCGATGTGTCTGGCGATGAACCCCGACCAACTGCAGCCGGGTGAGCGCTGTGCAGCGACTTCGAACCGCAACTTCGAAGGTCGTCAGGGCCGCGGTGGGCGCACCCATCTGCTCAGCCCCGCAATGGCTGCCGCAGCGGCTATCACTGGACGGCTGACAGACGTCCGCGAAATGATGTAAGACTCTCTCATATCTAGATATTTGATGGAGAGACTAACATGAGTGATTGGGTCAAATGGCTACTGCTGGGACTTTTGTCCATAGCATTCGGTGTGTTCGTATTGGGCGCGCCGGTCGTGGCGTCCGTTGCCGTAACAGTAGTAACCGGTGTGTTGCTGCTGATCGCGGGCGGATTGCAGATCGTTGGCGGCTTCACGGTTGAAGGCACTGGCAACAAAATCCTGTCACTCATCATGGGTGCGGTCATGCTGTTCCTGGGCTGGTCCTTTCTGGATCACCCGCTGCAGGGCACGCTGACGCTCGCGACTGTGGTGCTGATCCTGTTCATGGCAGGCGGCATCGCGCGGATCATCCTGTCGTTCCAAATGAAGGGAACACAGTTTTTCTGGCCCACGATGATCTCGGGCATCTTGTCGATCATCCTCGCAGGCATCATCTGGAGCTATGTGGGGCAAGAGCCGCAGGCATTGCTGAGCATACTGGGGATCTTCCTGGGCATTGAGATGCTGTTCAACGGGTTCGGATTGGTCTTCATGGCGTTCTTCGTCAAGAACGCACCCAAGGACGAAACAACGGAAGCGAAAGAAGCTTAAACGCGGGGCATGGGCGCGGCCCTCTCCCGCAGGAGTGTAGAAATGGAAAAGTTCGAAAAAGTCCACGGGGTGGCCGCCCCAATGCCATTGATCAATATCGACACCGATATGATCATTCCCAAAGTGCACCTGAAAACGATCAAGCGGTCCGGCCTTGGCGTCGTGCTGTTTGACGAGATGCGTTATCACGACCACGGGGGCGAGAACGAAGAGTTCGTGCTGAACAAACCCGCCTATCGCCAAACCGAGATTTTGGTGGCGGGCGACAATTTCGGCTGCGGCTCATCACGTGAACACGCCCCTTGGGCGATCAAGGATTTCGGCATCAAGGTCGTGATCTCGACCAGTTTCGCCGACATCTTCTTCAACAACTGCTTCAAGAACGGCATCCTGCCCATCGTGGTTGAGGAAGAGCATCACGCGATTCTGATGGATGACGCGCATAAGGGCGAGAATGCTCGTATGACCGTGCATCTGGAAGATCAGCAGATCACCACATCGGATGGCGTGGTCATCGAATTCGACATCGACCCACACCGCAAACACTGCCTGCTGAACGGTCTGGACGATATTGGTCTGACGATGGAAAAAGACCATCACATCGACAAGTTCGAGGATCACGCAAGCCAAGCCCGTCCCTGGGTATGATTCTGGGGGCGCATCTGTTGATACTCAACCTAACGGGGTCACAAGCGCGGCCCCGTTCGCATTCTTGGGGTTAAATTGCCCCAATCTACTACATCTAGGTATCATTTTGATATACACGTCGGATTTGCGTCGAAATTGATGCAATCCCGCACCAGTTGCGCCATCATTTTGCCCGAAACTCAGTGTTTTCTGCACTCTGACTTGAGCGAATTACCGCTTATCAGCCAAGGTGGCACCTAACAGGTAGCCGCCAGTGAACGAGTGGCGCGCGCAAGTTGGACGACAAGTCGACTTAGAATCGACAGCTCCGGTTTGGAAAGGGTTCGGATTGTGATTGCACGCACGACGGGCGCGGCGATACGTGGATTATTGGTGGCACTGATGGTGCTAACCCCCGCGTTATACCTGCCCACATCGACGTCTAACGGGACTGAGATTATCGTCTTTCTGGCGATCCTTGCGTTTATTCTAACATTCTCGGAATATAATTCGGCCTTCCCAAGCTTTATCGAGTTCCGTGACGCCCCGCCGGTAAACAGGTTGCGTTTTGTTGGCCTGATGTCGATGGTCACCTTTCTGACGCTGATCTGTAAGAATGCGTATGCCCCCACGGATCTTACGGGCGTATTCTATTCTATTGGCTTGATGGTCGCGAATGTGGTGGACTTTCCCTATTCGCCTGTTCGGCTCGTGGTTCTGGTGCTTCCCGGAAACGCCAGCGCACCACTTATTGAGCTCGTCAGTATATCAGCCAGCATCGCCTATGTCGCGGCTTTGGTCACCATCGCGAGCTTTGCCTACGCCGTAAAACTCAGAGGATGGCCAACAGGAAATGGCGCGTTCAACGTTTGGACCAATCTGCCTTTGTTTGACCCGACCAAGGGTGGAGATGTTGTTGCCCGATTGCAGCGTGATGGGCGGCTGAACATCGCAATTGGGGCGTTGCTGCCCTTCCTGATCCCTGCTGTAATCAAATTGACAGCCGAATTTATCACGCCGATCACGCTCGGCAATCCCCAGACTCTGATCTGGACGCTTTGCGCCTGGGCGTTCCTGCCTGCCAGCATGATCATGCGCGGTATGGCGACACTGCGCATTGCCAACCTGATCGTCGAAAAACGCCGCGCCTATTCAACATCCGAGTCTACTCAGATCGCATGATCCGACTGCTGGTCCTGTTAATGCTGCCCTACGTGGCGCAGGCAGAGACATTGCGCGTCGCAAGTTACAATACTGAACTTAGTCGCAAGGGACCTGGCCTGTTACTGCACGACATCTGGCGGGAAGATCCGCAGGTTACGGCGGTTATTGAGGTGTTGGTAACAACCCGCCCAGACATCGTTGCACTGCAAGGGCTCGATTGGGATCTGGACGGGCTTGCGCTCGACGCTCTCGTTGATGCGCTTGAAGGCCATGGCTTGAATTATCCCTACAGCTATTCCGAGCAACCCAATTCGGGGCTCGAAACCGTTGAAGACTTAGATGGGGACGGAAAAACTGGTGGTCCTGGCGACGCACAGGGATGGGGGCGCTTTACGGGCCAAAGCGGCCTGGCAGTCTTATCCCGCTATCCCATCGCAGCCAGAGAGGTCCAGTCCTATACCGAGATGCTTTGGAACGAACTTCCTGGTGCCCTGTTACCAAAAATAAACGGAAATCCATTTCCCTCACCTCAGGCACAAGCGATTCAGAGGCTGTCATCCACATCACATTGGGTCGTCCCGATCGACACCCCTGTCGGTCGTATCAATTTGATGACGTTTCACGCTAGCCCCCCTGTCTTTGATGGTCCCGAAGATCGCAACGGGTTACGCAACAGGGACGAAGTTCGATTCTGGTCGCAACTGCTGGATGGTAAATTGGGGCCTACTCCTTCAGATCGGTTCGTCATCGCAGGCGATGCCAATCTGGACCCGCACAACGGCGAAGGGCACAAGGCTGCAATCAACAATCTTCTTACCGACCCTCTGATCCAAGACCCTGTGCCATTGGACCCTGCCGGATCGGCCGCAACAGTTCTGTGGAAAGGGGTAGGCGAAATGAGAGTGGATTACGTATTGCCCTCATCCGATTGGCGCGTGCACGATGCAGGTATCTACTGGCCTGAGACCGAAGCCCGAGCTTCGGCAGAAGCAGCAAGTCGTCACCGGCTTGTCTGGGTCGATCTCATCAACCAATAGGCGCCTGCGGTCATGATCGTAAAGCTGCACCGGTTCGTTGCGGCACATCAAAGACTTTGGGTTTTGGGATCGCATTTCTAAGTGCCTCGTTCGGTTCAGTCAGCGAAAATCCCGGCAGCAATTCGTTAAAGAAACTTCCATCCAGACGATGCGGTGTATCCCATAGGTAGCGCATTTCAAGCAGATGTGGGGCTAGACGCCAGAAGGGGCGGGCCAACTGCAACGGCCACCACGCCATCTGCTTAAGCGCAATGTCTTGCCCAGTCATCTGTGACAACATCTGTGCCATTTCATTGCCGGTCAGAGTGTAACCTGCAAAGGGAACATCACAGAATCGCGGCAGCTCGCCACGTATGTCTGCCAGGGCCACGGCGGATCGGGTCAGATCGGGCAAGTAGGCCCAAGAATGCTGGATGTCGGGATTGCCCGGGTACACAAAGCGACCGCGCTGCAAGTGTTTGATCATGATCTGATCGAACCAGTTGCCCGAGGCCGTGGTGTCGATGAAGTCACCTGCGCGCAACATAATTGTCCGCACGGATGAAGCGCGATATGCCTCTTCCATTTCGATGCGGATGCGCCCCAGCGGATTGCGTGCAAGATGGGGTGTTTCACTTGACCAAGGTCCAGGCGTATCCGCGCCGAAGACATAAACGTTGCCGGGCACAATCACTGTCAAATCATGTTCAGATGCCACATCTATGACCCGTCGATGCAATTCAGGGACTTGCTTCGCCCAATCGGGATACAGCGGGTTCCATGCGTTCACGATAACGTCTGCCCCGCGTGCCGCCGAGTGTAGATTGTCGCTGCGTCGATCAAACCGGCGCACGCCCCAACCCGCGTTGGAAAAAGCCTGTGCAGCATTGCGACCAAAGCGGCCACTGGACCCGAGAATAAGTGCTGTTTGTGACATCGGTCCCTCCATTCAACACCAATCTATTCATTCATCAGTATTTGGAAATTGCCAAAAACCGCAGATTATGTATTCGTTTTTGAATGGCAAATTCTCTTCGACTTTCTGACTGGTCCTTGATCCAAAGTTTTCTCGCTGTTGCGGAAACGGGCTCATTATCCGCGGCCGCGAAGCAACTTGGGCGCAGCCAGCCAACGCTGGGGCGTCAGGTGCATGCGCTGGAAGAAGAACTGGGCGTGTCGCTGTTTGACCGCCACGCGCGTGGGTTGACGCTCAGCGAGGTGGGGCAGCAGGTGCTGCCGATGGCACAGCAGATGTACAGCGCGGTCAATGCGCTTGGTTTGACGGCGGCCGGGCAGGCCCAGCAGCTGGAGGGCTCGGTCAGGATTACCGCCTCGGTCTTTGTATCGCACCATTTACTGCCACCGATAATCGCCGCGATTCGTCAGGCTGAACCGGCTATTCAGCTTGATCTGGTCGCCTCGGATGCCAGCGAGAATCTACTGTTTCGCGAAGCCGACATCGCCGTGCGCATGTACCGCCCCGAACAAGTCGACATCGTGGCAAAACATATCGGCGAGGTGCCGTTATGTTTCTGCGCCTCACGGTCCTATCTGGACCGCGCAGGACGGCCAGCAACACCGACAGAGTTGATGCAGCACGACCTTGTGGGGTTTGACACCAACGAAGACATCATCACCGCCATGCGGAACAAGGGCTGGCCCGCCAGCCGGGACAGCTTTGCCACGCGCTGCGACAACCAGACGGCATATTGGGAACTGATCCGCGCAGGATGTGGGGTGGGGTTCAGCCAACTCAGCATTGTGCAGGCTGACCCAGAGGTCGAGGTGTTGGACATTGATGTCGAGATACCGGTGCTGCCGGTCTGGCTGGCCGCCCCTCAGGCGATGCGACAGACCCCGCGCATCCGCAGGGTCTGGGATCTGTTGGCCGAAGGGTTGAAGGCGCGGCTGTAAAACCGCCTACAGCGCGCCGGTATAGGTGCCACGCGTGGGATAGTTATTGGCCAAGGTGAATTTCAAACCGCCGACGATGTCGGATATTGGCGGTCGCGCAAAAGGCGTTGTCTGCTGCCAGACGTAATAGAGGGTCTGATCAGGCTTGATATAGAAATGCCCCGGTTCGGCGAATAACGCTGGCTCGGCACTACCTTCACGAGCCACGGAGATGTTCAGACCCCAGACATCCCGCGCGTCCGCCATGGACAGGCTGTGCCCAACACGCACTTTTGAGACCCCGGCTTTCTCCACCGTTTCCGCCGCTCGTTCGCCGGTATCCGTGGTGATCATGATCACCTCGACCCCCAGTTCGGCGAAATCACCCAGCGCCGCTTCGATCTCACCCATCTGGCGAATGCAGATCGGGCAATGCAGGCCGCGATACTGAATCACCAGCGTTCCGTTTTCGCCCGCGTCACGCTCAAGATCAAAGGTGCCATGGCCTACGGTTTCGATTTTTAGCGATGGGGCCGGATTTCCGGGTGTCAGCATGTGGTTTCCTCGTGATTTGACGGGTTCGTCTCATTGACCCGATGCGCCGCAAACGCTAGGGCCTGTGCGACAAAACGCAAGGAGACTGTCGATGTCCAACCCCTCGCTCCTCATCCTGCCCGGAGACGGAATTGGCCCGGAAGTTATGGCCGAAGTGCGCAAAATCATCGATTGGTTCGGTGCCAATCGCGGTCTTCAATTTGACGTGAGCGAGGATCTGGTCGGCGGTGCTGCCTATGACGCGCATGGCAAGCCCCTGTCGGATGCGACCATGGCCAAGGCGCAAGAGGTCGATGCCGTTCTGCTGGGTGCTGTTGGTGGCCCTAAGTATGACGATCTGGACTTCAGCCTGAAGCCCGAACGCGGCCTGCTGCGTTTGCGCAAGGAAATGGACCTGTATTCCAACCTGCGCCCCGCTCAATGCTTTGACGCGCTGGCGGATTTCTCGTCGCTGAAGAAGGATGTGGTAGCAGGCCTCGACATCATGATCGTGCGCGAGCTGACCTCGGGCGTTTATTTCGGCGAGCCGCGCGGCATTTTCGAGGAAGGCAATGAACGCGTTGGTATCAACACCCAGCGTTACACCGAATCCGAGATCGAACGTGCTGCGCGTTCCGCGTTTGAGCTGGCGATGCGCCGGAACAAGAAACTGTGCTCGATGGAAAAAGCCAATGTAATGGAGTCGGGCATCCTTTGGCGCGAAGTCGTAACCCGCGTGGGCCAAGAATACCCCGAGGTCGAGCTGTCGCATATGTATGCCGACAACGGTGCGATGCAGCTGGTGCGTGCGCCCAAGCAGTTTGACGTGATCGTCACCGACAACCTGTTCGGCGATGTGCTGTCCGATTGCGCCGCGATGCTGACCGGGTCTTTGGGCATGCTGCCGTCCGCCTCACTTGGCGCACCGATGGCCAATGGTCGCCCCAAGGCGATGTACGAACCGGTACATGGATCCGCCCCCGATATCACGGGTCAGGGCAAAGCCAATCCGATCGCGTGTATCCTCAGCTTCGCCATGGCGCTGCGCTACAGCTTCGATCAGGGCGACGAAGCAGGTCGCCTGGAAGCCGCGATTGAAAAGGTTCTGGCCGATGGAGTTCGCACGGCAGATCTGCTGGCAGAAGAAGGTGTTCAGCCGGTATCGACCAGCGAAATGGGTGATGCAATTTTGGCGGCACTCGACGAAAGCGTCTGATCTTACGATCATTCAGACATCAAAGGCGGTGCCCAGCGCACCGCCTTTTTTGTATTTCAATTTCCGAAAATGTTGTTCAGCAGATTGTTGATCGCCTTATCCAAGCCGGTCTGTTTCTTACGGCGCTGCTGCTGAGGCTGTGCAGTTCTGACCGGTGGGTCCGGCTCCAGCATCGGCAATGGCGTTGGCGTCATTCCTTCCGTGACGCGCAACATCGTCTCTTTCCAAATTTCCGCCGGTAGACCGCCGCCCGTCACACCCGACAAAGGCGTATTGTCATCATACCCCATCCAAACACCCGCAACGTAATCGGCTGTGAACCCGATGAACCACGCATCCCGCGCGGCCTGAGTCGTTCCCGTTTTGCCCGCCACCTGCCAGCCCGGCAGTTTTGCGCGCCCACCAGTGCCTTCCGAGACCACGCGCTCCATCATCCAGGTTAGTTGCTTGGCGGCCTTGTCGTTGATGACACGTTCACCGATGCCGGTTGTCGTGACCATAACGGGATCAGACTCACCCAGCAGCTTCAGTTCAGTCAGTCCATACGGCTCCACCGCTGAGCCGCCGTTCAGGATACCGGCATACGCGCCGGTCATCTCGATCAGAGTGCTTTCCGATGCGCCCAGCGCCAGCGCGAGCCCTTCAGCCAAATCACTTGAAAGGCCGAAACCGCTGGCAACGGTGCGGACATTATCAAGCCCAGAAATATCTGCCACTTTGACCGCCGGGATGTTCAATGAATTCTTCAGCGCATCCGCCAGTGTCACCCTACCATAGAACTTGTGGGTGTAGTTCTTCGGGCACCACTGGCCCGAGCCTGCGATATCCCAGCAGGTCGGTTCGTCCATAACCGTATCCAACGGCGAATACCCCAGCTCCAACGCTGTCGCATAGACAAACGGTTTGAAAGACGACCCGGTCTGACGCAGAGCCTGCGTGGCCCGGTTGAACGCGCCTGATACACGGGTCTTTCGGCCACCGACCATACCGCGCACAGCGCCATCGGCGGACATCACCACAATAGCGGCCTGCGCTTTGGAGCCTTCGCGCACTTTCTCCTGGAAGATGAACTTCAGTGCCTCTTCCGCCGAGGTTTGAATGCGCTGATCCAGCGTTGTCCGGATCACCACGTCCTCAGTTGTGTTACGTGTGAAAAACTCAGGCCCACTGGCCATGACCCAATCGGCAAAATAGCCACCGGCCCGGGCGGCGGCGGCTTCGGACAACTGCGCCGGGCGACTGCGCGCCTCGCTCGCCTGCGCGCTGCTCAGATAGCCCTGAGCTTCCATTAGCCCAACCACCAACCGCGCCCGATCTTGCGAACGTTGCAGGTTATTCGTGGGCGCATAGCGAGAAGGTGCCACCAGCAGCCCCGCCAACATCGCGGCCTCGGCCGGAGACACTTCGGCAGCCGAAATCCCGAAATAGCGCTGGCTGGCGGCTTCGAACCCACGTGCACCTGCACCAAGGAAGGCGCGGTTCAGATAGATCGTCAGAATTTCATCCTTGGAGTATTTGACCTCCATCGCGATTGCGTAAACTGCCTCTTTCGCCTTGCGCCAAAGCGAGCCCTGACGGCAATCGGCTTCATAAGCGGCCTCGGATTCCCACGCGCTGGGATCATAAGGCACTCCGAGACACAGCAGCTTTGCTGTCTGTTGTGTAATGGTCGAGCCGCCATGGCCCGACAACGGCCCGCGCCCTTCGCTCAGGTTGATGCGCACCGCGCTCGCGACACCGCGCGGGCTGACACCGAAATGGCGGTAGAACCGCTTATCCTCGGTTGCGATCACAGCGTTCTTGAGATGTGGCGAAACTGTATCCGCGGTGATCACGCCACCGAACTGATCGCCGCGCCAGGCGAAGACCTTGCCATCGCGATCCAGCAACGTCACCGAACCCTTGGCCCGCCCATCCAACAAGGCATCCACATCCGGTAGCGATGTGTAAACGACACCGACGGCCAGCGCCAACAACAGCCCCGCCACCGCACCAATCCGCCACGTGACGCCCCAGAACAGGCGCCAGAGCCACCGGAACAGACGGCGGAAGAAGCCACCGCCCTTGCCGCCAGAACTGCGGCGCGTCTTCTTGCGGGCCGTCTTGCGCGGCGCCGATTTGCGGGCGATTGATTTCTTGCCCGCAGGTTTTGCAGACCGCTTGGTCGCCGCAGGTTTTCGACCTTTGGACGGGTACCTTTTGTCCGCGACAAGGCGCGGTTTGCGGCGGTTGGACTCAGTCATGCTCAAACTCTGCCCGGTTATGCTTTTGGGGCACCATACCCCGCTGGGCCGGTCATGTAGAGGTGTGAAATTCCGGTATTTCCCCTTACAGGTTTGCCTATATTTTCACCAAACAACATATTTTGTGCAAAAATTGTGCATGATTGCTGGTTTTTCACCCCCGCTCACCCCCCGAAAACGTTCCATCTGAACCTCCGTCGCGCATTTTTCTGCAGGTGCAAAATACCGGGCCGCCCGGAGTAGCAGAGGGGAAAGACGTGAAACTGATCATTGCGACAATCAAACCGTTCAAGCTTGAGGAGGTGCGCGAGGCGCTGACCAACGCGGGCGTGCGCGGCATGATGGTGACCGAGATCAAAGGGTTCGGCTCGCAATCGGGCCACACCGAGATTTATCGCGGTGCCGAATACGCTGTGAATTTCGTGCCCAAGATCAAGTTGGAAATCGTGGTGCCCGCCACCATGGCCGACCAGATCGTTGAGACCATCACCACCACCGCCAAAACCGGCAAGATCGGTGACGGCAAGATTTTCGTCCTCGATGTCGAGCAAGCCCTGCGCGTGCGGACCGGGGAAACCAACGAAGAGGCGCTTTAAGCGCGCTCATTCACAATCACTCGAGGACTGACAATGAACCTGATGAAATCTCTCATCCCTGCCGCTGCGATCGTCGCACTGCCGCAGATGGGTCTTGCGCAAGAGGCCGCTACCGGCGAGCCCGCGCAACACACCCAATACATATTCACCACGCTGCTGTTCCTGATGGGCGGCTTTCTGGTGTTCTTCATGGCAGCAGGCTTTGCCATGCTCGAAGGTGGGCTGGTGCGCTCAAAGAACGTCGCGATGCAGATGACCAAAAACATCGCGCTGTTTTCAATCGCCGCGATCATGTACTGGCTGATCGGCTTCAACCTGATGTACCCCGGCGATGGCTGGACTATTTCAGGCTGGCTGGGTCCGTTCTTCTCGACCACCGTGCTTGACCCGGTGGGCGTCGGTGCAGATGTAGCGGCGCTTGACTACGCCTCGATCGGTTCGGATTTCTTCTTCCAACTGGTCTTTGTCGCAGCGACCGCCTCGATCGTGTCTGGTGCGGTGGCTGAACGGATCAAATTGTGGCCTTTCCTTGCCTTCGTTGTTGTCCTAACCGGCATCATGTACCCGATCTCGGGCTCGTGGCAGTGGGGTGGTGGTTGGCTGTCCGAAGCAGGCTTCTCAGACTTCGCTGGATCGACCATCGTGCACTCGGTTGGTGGCTGGGCGGCTCTGGCAGGTGCCCTCATCCTTGGGCCGCGCATCGGTAAGTACAAGGACGGTAAAGTGCACCCGATGCCTGGTTCGAACCTAGCTCTGGCCACCTTGGGTACCTTTATCCTGTGGCTGGGTTGGTTCGGCTTCAACGGTGGTTCGCAGCTGGCGATGGGCACTGTAGGAGATGTCTCAGACGTATCGCGCATCTTTGCCAACACCAACATGGCTGCTGCATCCGGTGCCGTTGCCGCCCTTATCATGACACAGCTGCTGTACAAAAAGCCCGACCTGACCATGGTGCTGAACGGCGCGCTGGCGGGACTGGTGTCGATCACTGCTGAGCCGCTGGCCCCGTCCCTGTTCGGCGCCCTGTGGATCGGTGCCGTAGGTGGCATCATCGTGGTCTTCGCGGTTCCGATGCTGGACAAGTTCAAGATCGACGACGTCGTGGGCGCTATCCCGGTTCACCTGTTCGCCGGTATCTGGGGCACGATTGCCGTGATCTTCTATGGCGAAGCCAGCCTGATCACGCAGCTGACCGGCATCATCGCGTACGGTGTATTCACCTTTGTCGCCGCTCTGATCCTGTGGACCTTACTGAAAGCCACTGTCGGTATCCGCGTCAGCGAAGAAGATGAGATCAACGGTCTCGACATGGCTGAGCTTGGTATGGAGGCCTATCCGGAGTTCTCCAAAGGTTAATAGCCAACCATATACAAACAAAAACCCGGGCTTCACGCCCGGGTTTTCCATTTTTCAAAGACGCGCTTCAGACACCAACATCAATGATCGCCTGAGCCAGAATCGGCACGGTCGTCGCATTCAATCCCGCAATATTCAGACGGCTATCACCAACCATGTAGATACCATGATCCGCACGCAGCTTCTCGACCAGCTCCGGGGCAGCGCCCAGCCGCGAAAACATTCCTCGGTGTTGCGCGATAAACCCGAACCGATCCGATCCGCTGAGGCGCTGCAACTCGTCCGCCAGTTGTTGACGCAGGCCCAGCATCGACAAGCGAACTTCTTCCAGCTCGGCGGCCCAATCGGCGCGCAGAGCCTCATCATTCAGGATCGTGGTCACAACGCGCGCGCCATGATCGGGTGGGAAAGAGTAATTTTGGCGATTCAGAAACGCCAGAGAGGATTGGTTCAACGCCGTCTGAGCTGGATCATCACTGATCGCCATCAGCAGACCAGTACGTTCGCGATAGACGCCAAAGTTCTTCGAGCAGGACGCCGCGATGAGGCAGCGTTTCACGGAAGAAGCCACAAGACGCGTCGCCTGCGCATCTTCCTCAAGACCATCACCAAAGCCTTGATAGGCGATGTCGATCATGGCCACGAGACCGCGTTCGTTGATCAGGTTCACGACTTCCTGCCACTGCACCATGTTCAGGTTGGCACCCGTTGGGTTGTGGCAACAGCCGTGCAACAGAACCACGTCGCCTGCATTGGCGGTTTTCAGATCTTCGATCATGCCATCGAAATCAACACCACGGGTTTCGCTGTCAAAATAGCGGTACTCGGCGGTTTCAATCCCCAGATAACGCAGGATCGACGGATGGTTCGGCCATGTGGGGTTCGACAGGAAGACACGGGCCGACGGATTAGCCATGCGGATCAGTTCAAACGCCTGACGACAAGCCCCGGTTCCGCCGGGGGTCGCCACGGCAGCAATATTGCCACGTGGCACGGCGTCCCCAAGGATCAGCCCGATCATCGCGTCTGCATAAGCCGGATCGCCCGCCAACCCGGTATAGGCCTTGCTTTCTTGCTCTTCGAGAATTCGCTTTTCGGCAGCCTTCACTGCACGCATCACCGGTGTGACACCTTCGGCGTTCTTGTACACACCGACACCCAGATCGATCTTTTGATCACGTGGGTCCTCGCGGTACATCTGCATCAGCGCCAGAATCTTGTCAGCGGGTTGCGGTTTGAGGTTCTCGAACATCAGTTCTCTCCGGTTGCGACGGGCAGGGTCGGGAAGGCACCCCATTCAGCCCAGGAGCCATCATAAAGCGAGTGGTCTTTCTTACCCATGCGCTCAAGCGCAAGGCTGAGGATCGCTGCGGTCACGCCCGACCCACAGGATGTGATCGCGGGTTTCGACAGGTCCACACCTGCAGCTTCGAATATTGCACGACAGTCTTCGGGTGACTTCATCGTGCCGTTTTTGTTCAGCAGCATTCCAAATGGCACATTGCGAGAACCGGGGATATGGCCCGAACGCAACCCTTCGCGTGGCTCAGCCTCGGCACCAGCGAAACGTGATGCCGAACGGGCATCGATTATCTCGTGATCATGCAGTTTGGCAGCCGCAGAAACCTGCGTGACATCGCGGATCAGATGGTTCTGCACCCGCACAGTCATGTGACGGTCGCGAATGACCGGAGGCAGGTCCTCAATCTCTCGACCTTCGGCCTGCCATTTGGGCAACCCACCATCCAGAACGGCGATGTTTTCCTGCCCCATCAGACGGAACATCCACCAGACCCGTGCTGCCGACATCAGACCAGCGCCATCATAAACCACTACCTGATGGCCATCACCCACTCCCATCGCCCGCAAGCGCGACATGAACTTCTCGACCGGAGGTGCCATGTGCGGCAGATCCGAACGATGATCGGAAATCTCATCAATATCGAAAAAACGTGCACCAGGAATGTGGCCCGCGTCATACTCTGCCTTGGCGTCGCGGGCTTGCTGCGGCAGGTACCACGACCCATCCAGTATCCGTAGATCCGGATCCTTGATATGAGCGGCAAGCCATTCGGTAGTAACGAGGGTTTTTGGATCGTCCTGCATCAAAGCCTCCCCTAAGCGAGCTTGGGTTTTCCCTATACTCGGCGCGATGCGGGTTCAAGGCTGGATAGCGCTAGCGCTTCGGTAGCATTGGATTTAACCCGCCCGGCGCAGGCGAAAGTGCTGAATAATCCCGATCACGCTGATGATGATCCAGAAGCCTTCGATCAGCATCGATGCCAGATTGAAGTTCTGCATCAGCGAAAACACGATCAGAACCGAACCGATCAGGTTCACCACCGGAAAGCCCAGATCGTCTGAATTCATCATGCGCATCTGGGTGGCAAAATAAGCTACAACCACGATCAATGCCCCGAAGGAGCCGATCGCATCGACGAATGTCAGGCTGTCAAAGAATGCAGTCACGGTGGTTCGATCCTACTCTAGATTTTCGACCAATTGGGAATAGTGGTGCATGTTCAGGAACGCCGCCCCCTGATCACCAGCGCGGTATCCATGCGGCAAATCAGCAGCGAAGCGCAATCCCTGCCCGGCTTGCAGCGGAATCCATTTGTCCGCGCGCAGAATTTCCAAAACTCCGCTGAGCACAAAGACCTCTTCGGTCACCCCCGCCGCATGGGCTGGCGACTCATGGCTTTGGTTCGGGGACAGCTCAACATGAAATGTCTCGGCTCCCAATGCCGGATCAAAGGGAAAGACAATCTTGACCTCGATACTTCCCGGGAATGTCACGGTACTGAACACATCGGTATCTGCCGTGTCGCGCATTGCGGCGGTGCCAATCAAAGCGCTCAGCGGCAATTGGAAGCCTTTCGCGATCTTCCACAAGGTCGCGATGGTCGGGCTTGATTCGCCGCGCTCGATCTGACCCAACATGGCTTTACTAACCCCGGTCAGTTCGGCCACTTTAGACAGGCTTAAACCCGATGCAGCGCGAACATCCCTTAGTTTCAGCGTTAACTCATCTGATTCCATACCCAAGCCTTGCGATTTGCCTTGTGCGTTATAACGTACATATGATACGTGCGCTATAACGTACACACCCAATATCGCAGCTTGGGCAATAGGGAAACAGCATCATGCCAATGTACCGATCCAGAACCTCCACCCATGGCCGCAACATGGCCGGCGCCCGTGGCCTATGGCGCGCCACCGGAATGGGCGACGACGATTTTGGCAAGCCAATCATAGCGATCGTCAACTCGTTCACTCAATTTGTACCTGGCCACGTGCACCTGAAAGATTTGGGCCAGATGGTCGCGCGCGAGGTTGAGGCCGCAGGCGGCGTGGCTAAAGAGTTCAACACCATCGCGGTGGATGACGGGATCGCCATGGGACATGACGGGATGCTGTATTCCCTGCCCTCGCGCGAGGTGATCGCGGATTCGGTCGAATACATGGTTAACGCCCATTGCGCTGATGCGATGGTCTGCATCTCGAACTGCGACAAGATCACACCCGGTATGCTGATGGCTGCCATGCGTCTGAACATCCCGGCAATCTTCGTCTCTGGTGGTCCGATGGAAGCCGGCAAAATCGACATCGCCGACCTAGACGCCAAGAAGATCGACCTTGTGGATGCGATGGTCGCTGCTGCTGACGACAAGTTCACTGACGAACAGGTCCAGCATATCGAAGAGAACGCCTGCCCGACCTGCGGTTCGTGCTCGGGTATGTTCACCGCAAACTCGATGAACTGTCTGGCCGAAGCGCTGGGGCTGGCCCTGCCGGGCAACGGCTCGACGCTTGCTACGCACGCGGACCGCAAAGAGCTGTTTCTCGAGGCTGGTCGCCGGATCGTCGAGATCACCAAACGACACTATGATTTGGACGAAAAAGGCTTCTTGCCGCGCGAGATTGCGACGTTTGATGCCTTTGAAAATGCCATGAGCCTCGACATCGCAATGGGTGGCTCGACCAATACCGTGCTGCACCTGCTGGCCATCGCGCATGAGGGTGAAGTTCACTTCACCATGTCCGACATGGATCGGCTCAGCCGCCAAGTGCCCTGTCTGTGCAAGGTCGCGCCAAATATCGAAAATGTGCATATGGAAGACGTCCACCGTGCCGGTGGTATCTTCTCTATCCTCGGCGAACTCAGCCGCGCGGGTCTGTTGCACGAGCACTGCCATACAGTGCATTCGGGTACGATGGGTGAAGCGATTGCCAACTGGGATATCAAGATCGCCAACAACCCGAAGGCGCAGGATCTGTTCAAGGCCGCGCCCGGAGGCGTGCGCACCACGCAGGCCTTCAGCCAATCAAACCGGTTCAAAGAGCTTGATACCGATCGTGAAGGCGGCGTTATCCGCTCGAAAGAACACGCGTTCAGTCAGGATGGCGGTCTGGCTGTGTTGTTCGGGAACATCGCGCGCGACGGCTGCATCGTGAAAACGGCAGGTGTTGATGAGAATATCCTGAAATTCACCGGCTCTGCTTATGTTTGCGAAAGTCAGGATCAGGCGGTGAACGATATTCTGACCGGTAAGGTCAAAGAGGGGGACGTGGTGGTTATCCGTTACGAAGGCCCACGCGGAGGTCCGGGCATGCAAGAAATGCTGTATCCGACTTCGTACCTGAAATCCAAAGGTCTGGGTAAAGCCTGTGCCTTGCTTACCGATGGGCGTTTCTCGGGTGGAACCTCGGGGCTGTCGATCGGCCATGTCTCGCCAGAAGCCGCTGAAGGTGGCGAAATCGGTCTGGTACATACCGGCGACAAGATCGAAATAGACATCCCCAACCGCACAATTCATTTGGCAGTCTCTGACGAGGAGCTTGCGGCCCGGCGCGAGGTACAGGACGAAAAAGGCTGGCACCCCGCCAACCCACGCAAACGCAAGGTCTCAACCGCCCTCAAAGCCTATGCAAAACTGGCAACCAGTGCCGCAAAAGGCGCAGTACGCCAGGTTTGACCTATTTCAAACGTAAGTGCTTCCGCGCCCGCAGCGGAGCATCGGCTGCACCGATAGCCCTTGCGGACTTGGGCCCGGCGCCGCGCCATGCGCGGCGCCGGGCCCAACCAGAGGAGACGTCTTGTCAGAGACGTTGACGACGGGCGGGAGCCTTCTGATTTAGCTCAGTCACCCAGTTTTGCGTGAATCTCGTCCAAATCGATTTCACCGATTGGCATCTTGTTCGCGGGATTCTCGAAATCATATTTGAACAGCTCGAAATCCTGCTTGTAGATTTCATAGACCAAGTGCATGGACAGGTCGTCAAAATAGTCCTCGACCGGATGCGCACGCTTTGGCCCGTGGCCTTCAGATTCATTGAAGCGTGGAATTTCGGACAGAGTCACCGTATGCGCTGTGTCCAGGTGATCCAGAACATCCTGCATTCCATCATTGAACTTCTCGGTCCAGAAAATGCGATCATATCGGCCACCATTAGCGATCAACGTTGAGACATGACCGGACATGGCGGACCAATGAATGTCTGGATCCATCGGGCGTCGCCAGCGGATCGTATCGCGCGCAAACAGTAGAAACCTGCGGAAACTGGCGATTTGGTCAAACTCAGCTTTGCCATCCTCACCGCCAACCTCAATCCCGTAGTTGTAAATCAACGTCGGCACCAGATTTCCGCGATAGCGTTTACCGTTCCGCTGAATACCGCAAATCTTGTCGAAAAACGAACTTAGGATGCGCGTATATGGATTGCGCACACAGGTAAAAGTGTATGACCCATGCGACTGAACATTCCGCGCTATTGGGTCCTGACTGGCATTAAAAGCCCACTTATGCATCCCATCATTGGCGTCGTGAATATCACCATCAAAAAACCGGCCATGATCCGAGAAGTACATGATCTGCCCAATGGTCGAGCAAGCACATTTTGGCACGACACGATAGACCATGCTCTGACTTTCGGTCATCCATGTACCGGGAAAACCCATCTGCTGTGCCTCCTTAGCCAGTTATCGTATTGATACTCCGGCATATTGGCTCAAAGAACCAAAAATATTCTGTTTATTCAATCGCTCATCCTCAGTATCACGGTTGCAAACGGCAGAAACGGGGAAATACAAATATAGAATGGCAAAGATTGCCTTTATCTTGCTGTGTCACAAAGATCCGGACGCGATCATCGCGCAGGCCGGTCAGCTGACGGCTGCCGGTGATTGCATGGCGATCCATTTTGATGCCCGTGCCAGCGACACAGATTATGCGCGAATTCGCGAGGCCCTAAGCGACAACCCTAATGTCACCTTTTCGAAGAAGCGCATTAAATGCGGATGGGGTGAATGGTCCCTGGTACAGGCTACGCTGCATGCGCTTCAGTCGGCTGTAGAGCAGTTCCCCAGGGCCACCCATTTCTATATGCTGTCTGGCGATTGCATGGCCATCAAGACCGCTGAATATGTGCACGGTTTCCTTGATGATCGCGATGTGGATTTCATCGAGAGCCACGATTTTTTCGCAAGCAACTGGATCAAAACCGGGATGAAAGAAGACCGGCTGATCTATCGCCATTACTTTAACGAACGTAATCAACCGCGCCTCTTCTACACCGCTTACGAGATGCAAAAACGGTTTGGCCTCACTCGCGACATACCGTCAGACCTTCAGATCATGATTGGCAGCCAATGGTGGTGTCTTCGCCGTCGTACTGTCGAGATGATTCTCGAATTCCTGCAACAACGCCCGGACGTGCTTCGGTTCTTCAAGACAACGTGGATTCCGGATGAGACGTTCTTTCAAACTCTCGTTCGCCATCTGATACCAAAGCACGAGATCGAGAACCGAACGCTGACATTTCTGATGTTCTCCGATTACGGCATGCCCGTTAGTTTCTACAACGATCACTATGGCATGCTGCTGGGTCAGGATTACCTCTTCGCACGCAAGATCAGCCCCGAAGCCCATGAACTCAAGGAACGGTTAGGGCAGTTATATGCCAGCGAAGGGGTCGCGTTTGGTATTTCTGGGGAAGGGCGCAAACTGTATCATTTCTTGACCAGCCGTGGACGCGTCGGACGACGGTACACACAACGGTTCTGGGAAGCGGGAAACACCCTGGGAACCGATCGCGAAATATACTTGATTGTCTGCAAAAAATGGCACGTTGCCAAACGATTGGTTGATCAGATTGCCTCGGAAACCAGCATTCCCTGTATTGAATACATATACGATGAGCAAGACACTCCGCTTCCCGATCTGGGTGGCATTGAGACGACATTAACCAAACGCTCCCGACATCGTCGCGTAGTCGCGAAATTGCTGTTCGAACATTTCGACAGCGACAAACTGATCTTATGCGTTGATCCTGCGAACTTAGACGTCATTCAGGACTTTGGCGGGGATCAAGCCCAGACGCGTGTACTGGAAATCGAATGCGATTATTCCGACGAATACCTTGCTGGTCACGCCTTGCGTGTCGGGTTGGCTGGTCAGAACAGCTCGGCCGAGTCAATGGCCCGATTGCTTCCTACTTTGCGGAACGCACTTGCCTATGAATCTGAGCAGATCCGATATTCCAAGAACGATGGTTTGTTTCATTTGCGCGAAACTGCTGATCGCTTGGTCAACGAAGAGGCAATAGCCGAGTTTCTGAACCTAACGGAGGCCCAGGCCAAATCGATTATGCATTTGGATTACCTTTTCGCGGATTGATATCCGGCGGCGCACATAAACTCCGACGGATATGCTAATGATCGAGACCCGCCAGTCAGATGTCGAATTTGACTCCCTGTGCCAACGGCAACTCGGCTGAGTAGTTCACCGTGTTGGTCTGACGGCGCATATAGGCTTTCCAGGCGTCCGAACCACTTTCGCGCCCACCACCAGTTTCCTTTTCACCGCCAAACGCGCCTCCGATCTCGGCACCGGACGGGCCGATATTGACGTTTGCAATGCCACAATCCGAGCCAGCTGCGGTCAGGAACTGTTCCGCCTCACGCATGTTCAACGTGAAAACACAGGATGACAGGCCTTGGGGCACATCGTTTTGGATCTCGATCGCCTCGGCGAAATCATCATAACCGATGACATACAGGATCGGAGCGAAGGTTTCTGTCTTCACAGTTGCCGTCTGGCTGGGCATTTCAACAATGGCGGGTTCCATGTAGACGCCACCAGGCATTCCCTCGGTTACTCGCTTGCCACCAAAGACCGTTCCACCCTCGGCTTCCGCCCTCCTAAGCGCTCCGGTCATTGCGTCGCCGGAGGCTTCATCGACAAGCGGACCTATCAATGTCCCTTCCGCCAGCGGGTCGCCAATTGGAAGGCCCGAGTAAGCTTTCTTGAGGCGGGCAACAAGCTCTTCACGGATCGAGTTGTGCACGATCAGACGGCGTAGCGTGGTGCAGCGTTGACCCGCCGTCCCGACGGCTGAAAACACGATCGCCCGGACCGCCATTTCCAGATCGGCCGAGGGACCGACGATCATCGCATTGTTGCCACCGAGCTCCAGAATGCATTTACCAAAGCGCTGCGCCACGATCGGAGCAACCGCACGGCCCATCCGGGTGGAGCCGGTGGCCGAGATTACCGGCACATCCTCGCTCGCGACCAGAGCTTCACCCAGCGCGACACCGCCGATCAGGGTCTGCAGCAGGCCGTCAGGCGCATCCCCGAAGCGGGCCAATGCGCGCTCGAAGATTTTCTGACAGGCCATCGCGGTCAGAGGCGTTTTCTCCGAAGGCTTCCAGATCACGGGATCGCCACACACCAACGCCAACGCCGCGTTCCATGACCAGACCGCAACCGGAAAGTTAAAGGCCGAGATCACACCCACTGGTCCTGCAGGATGCCAAGTTTCCATCATCCGATGGCCGGGTCGTTCCGATGCAATGGTCAGACCATATAGTTGACGTGACAGGCCCACGGCAAAGTCGCAGATATCGATCATCTCCTGCACTTCGCCCAGCCCTTCCGAGGTGATCTTGCCAGCTTCCCAACTGACCAGCGCGCCCAGATCATCTTTGGCCGCACGCAACTCTTCGCCCAGAAGGCGGATCAGTTCTCCGCGGCGCGGGGCAGGCACAACCCGCCATGCTTTGAACGCTTCCTTCGAGCGCGCAAATATGCAGTTCATCTCGGACAGAGGCGTTTCGTGCACTTCAGCCAGCACACTTCCATCAATTGGAGAAGTCACGCGCAGCGATCCACCAGTCAGCTCTGCCGCCGTCAGGTCCAGTTTCGCAAGAGTAGCTTCAGCAGTCATTACAACATCTTTCATATCTCAGGCCGCCTTGTTCTGTTCGGTGACATCGCCGGCGCGGTAGAGCCGACCAAATTCTGTGTTCAGGAAATCAGCAAGCTTTACCTGCTCCTGCCGGACAAAACCCTTGGACGGCAAAGCACCCGTCCGCATCAGATCGACGACACCCAGCACACCTGCTGCGGTGGTGATCTGGATCGCACTCCAGATTTGCCCATCAATGGTGCGGGCAAAGGATTTGTTGATCAGGGACTTCTCGCGCAGGGAACCATCAATCATTCCCTTGGCAGTGCAATAGACCAGCACTACATCCTGATCGGTGCGCGGCAGAGCGGTTTCAAAGATCTCTTTCAACAGATCGCGCCGACGCTCTAATCCCAAATCACTTAGCAACAATCGAAGAATATCCCGATGTCCCGGATATCGGATCGACCGATAGGACACAGCCCGCGCTTTACCTTCAAGCGTTTCGGGCAGCGTGCCCAGCCCACCGGACGTGTTGAAGCATTCATACTCCACACCATCATGGCCAATCAGTTCATAATCTTCGAGTGGCGCTGTCTTAACCCGCTCGCCGTTCACAATGGCATCGCAAGGGTTACAGTACTCATTTATCAATCCGTCAGTGGACCACGTCAGGTTATATTTCAATGCATTGGTCGGAAACAGCGGCAGTGCCCCAACCCGCATATGTAAGCTTTCCAACTCATCGAATTCCGAAGCCAGCGCGGCGCCAGCGATACCGACAAATCCGGGTGCCAATCCGCATTGCGGCATGAATGCTGTGTCACTGTTCTGCGAAAGTTGGCGTACCGCATTGGTCGCTTCAACATCTTCTGTCAGATCAAAGTAATGGGCTCCGACTGCTTTTGCTGCACCGGCAATTGCTGGCGTCAGGAAAAATGGAGCTGCCGAAATAACAGCATCAAACCCCCTGAGCCCCCGTTCGAGGCTTGCACTGTCACGGGCATCGATCTGCCGCGTTGAAATCCCGCGCTTGTTGAACACAGACAATGCCGAGAGATCATGATCGGCAACAGTTACCGAGTAATGCGCCGAGGATTTCAACAAGGTCGCGATCATCTGACCGATCTTCCCCGCCCCGACTACGCAAATATTCCAGCTCAAAACGCGCCTCCATACTGTATTTCTTTCGATTATGAGGGGCGAATTGTTCGGAATGCAGATCATGTCTTGACGAAATGAGGCAGATATCCGTCATATCGTCATATGTTATGTCAATTTGCTGGACTACATCTTAAAACTCGCACTCAAATATTGTCGAATTCACAATCGTTTCAGCGATCCTTTGAAGTGAGAGTGCTATCAGGTATGAGAGGACCATTGTCGGCTACACAACGCAGACAAACGCGGTTCGCCCAAGCATATAGGTGCCCTTCAATGAGATCTCTCCGTGTCCTGCTTACCTGTTTCGCATGCCTGCTCTCATGCGGAGCTCTGGCGCAATCCGCTGAGGCACCTGCCGCTGAGATTTCTCTGGAGCTCAATGCCTTGGGAGACGTCGGTGGTGCCTGTAGATTAACTTTCCTGGTGACCAACCAATCCGGAACCAGCATCGATGAGGCAATATTCGAGACGGTGATATTCGACAATGAAGGGAGTGTCGTGACCCTTTCACTTTTTGATTTTCGAGACTTACCCTTGGATCGCCCGCGTGTCCGTCAGTTTGACCTGCCAGGGATGTCTTGCACGTCTGTTGGGCGAGCATTGATCAATGGCGCGAGTTCATGCGTGATAAACGGATCTCAGAGCGACGTCTGTCAATCGACTCTAACGCTCAGCAGCCGAGTTGAAGTGGAGTTACTTGGATGAATATTCTCTCTTCTCTTCGGGAAATCCTAGCCCTTGGCGGGCCCGTAGTGGCTATCCTTATTGTCATGTCGGTCCTGACCGTCGCGGTCAGTATATACAAGCTGTGGCAGTTTGCAGCCTGTGGCGTGGGACGGCACAAGGTGCTGTCCCAAGCACTACAAGCCTGGGATGCTGGGGATCGGGCCACTGCGCGCGCACGCCTCGCACAGAGCAGCAGCTATCTTGCACCGCTTGTCGAAGCCGCAATGGACGCGCCGGACACTCCCGATCTGGACGCCCGGCTGGATGCCGAAGCCGGGTTGGCACTTGCCGGGCTTGAGCGGGGGTTTCGACTTTTAGACACGGTTGCCCAGCTTGCCCCGCTGCTTGGGTTGTTCGGGACAGTTTTGGGAATGATCAATGCGTTCCAAAGCCTTCAGTCGGCCGGGTCTTCTGTCGATCCTTCATTGCTGGCAGGCGGCATCTGGGTTGCCCTGGTAACCACAGCTGTTGGCCTTGCGGTGGCGATGCCAACCTCGATGGTCTTGTCCTGGTTTGAAAGCCGAACTGCCCGGGAACGCGTATTTGCGGACAAAGCACTACGCACGGTTCTGGTCCCAAACCATTCGAACCAGCCCGCCACCGGCGCGACCGAGATTCTGAACGCTGAACATGCGTAACACGGCACCCTTTGTCAGACGACCGATGTCGATGACGCCGCTCATCGATGTCATCTTCTTGCTGTTGCTGTTCTTCATGTTGTCTTCAACCTTCTCAAAATTCGCGGAGATCGAAATCAGCAGCGCAACCTCAGGCGCATCAGAATCGGCTGAGCCCGTCGAGCGAATTTTCATCCAGATCGGTACCGAGCGGGTGACTTTGAATGGCGAAACACTGACGCTGGATGAACTGTCTACGCGGATTGGGGCCGGTCAGGCTCTGGTAAGCCTTGATGCGGATACGTCCGCCCAACGACTTGTAGATTTGCTGGTTATTTTGCGTGGCCGCGATGGCTTGACCGTCACGGTGTTGGAGTAGACCGATGATCTGCTTTGGTCGCCCAAGCCGAAAACGAGACTCGACCATCCCTCTGATCAACGTCGTCTTTCTGATGCTGATCTTCTTTCTGATTGCAGGCACCCTGGCACCACCGCTTGATCCCGAGCTTCAGCTTGTCGACACATCGGAACTGGAAGGCCGCGACCCTCCCGATGCGCTTGTCCTGAACGCTGATGGCATCCTCAGCTTTCGCGGAGTGCAAACCGACCCTGAGGCTTTCATGTCCAGCCATGATGACGGACCGGTCAGGATTGTCCCCGACCGCAATGTTTCAGGCCAACGGTTGATGGAGGTAACCGGTGCCCTTCGACGGTATGGCGCGCCGTCTGTGTTCCTCGTGACCCAGCAGGCGTCAAAATGATCCGGAAGTCAGCAGCCGTCGCTGCGTTGGCGGGTGCGCTTTCGCTTGTCCTGCACATCCTTGGGATCAGTTTCTACGGACCCAGTCTGCCACAATTGCGATCCAAGGGGGAATCGGTCAGCTTGATCGAGCTTGGCAACACATTCGAAGAATTCACCGAAGACACGACTAACCCGGTGCAACCGGAATCTGCTGAAACACCCGTGCCTCCGGTTGAAGACACTATTAGGCCCGATACTGCCGACATCCCGATCAGCGAAACACTCGTCGCCTCCCCCGATCCTCAGCAGGTATCTTCACCCGATGTCGGAGCGCCCGTCGCCCCACAATCAGAATTGCAGGAAGGGGTGCCGACCGAACCGGTCGCCCCGTCCAGCGCCGAACCAGCCGCAGACGCGGTGACTATCGCAACACCCCCGGCGCCCGAGCGCTTGGCAGCGCTACCACCCACAGACGCCCCAACTGCTCCGGTCCCTCCGCTGGAGAGTGCTGTGGTCGAACCGGAAATCCCAAGTTTCGTCGATGAGCCAACAACAGAACTGCCGGAAGAACAAACCGGGGCTTCCGATCAGGCTGTATCTGTCTCCAAGCGTCCCCGCCTTCCGGACAGAAGGCCCGCAACGGAAACACCAAAATCGCTCGATGGGTTCAGTAACTTCGACAATTTGCGCAACCCTTCGCGGACAGTAGAGTCGCCCTTAAGCCTGTATCAAAAGAAAGGGGCTGACCCGTTCCGAACCAGCAGTGGCAGAAATCAATCCTCAGGCCGCGGCGCAGGAAACTCCGACACTACGAACTATGCCGGACAGGTTCTGGTCCATCTAAATCAAACACCCGTCGTCTATGTCCCGGTCCGAGGATTTGCGCAGGTATTCTTCGAAATTAATACTGATGGATCACTGGCTTGGGTCGATATCGTCGACAGCTCAGGCTCACCCGAGATCGAACGCGCGGCCAGAGATCAAGTCATCCGCGCCGCCCCATTTCCTCGCCCACCAAGCGGATCAAGCCGCAGGCTGTCGTTTTATTACCAGAATAGTTGAGGTCAGAGACAGCGGCTCAGTTGCATAGCTATTCGTTAACCGCACCAGACTTATAGCTTGGAGTGCTTTAAGCAATTGAACCGTGTGATCAATTGTAGTCTGAACGGGCTATACTGATATTTTCTGACGTTGGTTGCGGGAGCAGGATTTGAACCTGCGACCTTCAGGTTATGAGCCT